>QHUM01000059.1 GCA_003222135.1 Gemmatimonadota bacterium
CCGTCCCTCCCGCGCCAGGTAGCGAGCGCGGGCCATCACCCGCTCGCTCGGCGCGTCCGGAAACAGCTCGTACGACGCGGTCGTCCACATGGCGCCGACGAATATAGCCCCCGACGCCTAGACGGCTAGCCGTCCAGCCGTCTAGATTCTCCGCGCCATGGAAACGGATCGACTGCTCCGCGAGCTGACGGACTTCTTGCGCATCCCGTCGGTTTCGACGCTGCCCGCGCACAACGCCGACTGCCGCGCGGCGGCGGAATGGGTCGCGGGCGAGCTGCGCCGACTCGGCTGCCGTGAAGTGCAGTTCCTCGCGAGCGGCACGCACCCGGTCGTGTGGGGCGTCGGACCCGATGTGCCCGGCGCGCCGACGCTGTTGCTGTACGGTCACTACGACGTCCAGCCGCCCGATCCGCTCGCCGAGTGGACCACGCCACCGTTCGAGCCGACGGTGCGCGACGGCAAGCTGTTCGCCCGCGGCTCGGCGGACGACAAGGGACAGGTGTTTTGCCTCCTCAAGGCGTTCGAGGCGACGGGTCGACCGCCGGTCAACTTGCGCTTCTTGATCGAGGGCGAGGAGGAGCACGGCAGCCGCGTGCTGTTCGAGCTGTTGCGCCGCGAACCCGAGCGCACCCGCGCCGACGTCGTCTTGATCGCCGACATGTCCTACGTCGCTCCCAAGTGGCCGGCGGTGTACACCACGCTGCGCGGTTTGTGTTACGCCGAGATCACCGTGCGGACCGCCAAGTCGGACCTCCACTCGGGCGAATTCGGCGGCGCCGCACCGAATGCGCACGAAGAGCTGGTGCGACTGCTCGCGAGGCTCAAGACCCCCGACGGGAAGATCCACGTGCCCGGCCTCTACTCCGCCGTGCGGCGACCGAGCAAGGCGGAGCTCGCGACGTGGCGGAGCCTGCCGTTCAAGGAGACCGAGTTTCTGAGGCACCGGGTGCAGGCTCGAGCCCTGACGGGCCTCAAGGGATACTCAGTGCTCGAGCGCTTGTGGGCGCTCCCGACCTTCGAGATCCACGGCATCCTAGGGGGGTTCACCGGCGATGGGGCGAAAACGGTGATCCCCGCCGAGGCGAAGGCGAAAGTCAGCTTGCGGCTCGTCCCCGACCAGAAGCTCAAAGTGGTGGAGCGTCAGCTCACGGCCGCCGTCAAGCGGCTCGCGCCGAAGTACGTGCAGGCGAGTATCGAGTTTCTGCACGGCGCCGACCCTGCGACCGTGAAAGTGACTCACCCGGCCTTCAAGCTGCTCGATCAGGCATTCCGCGAAGTGGTGGGGCGCGGGACCGTGCCCGCCCGGGCGGGGGGCTCGATCCCGGTCGTCCCGGCGCTGGGGAGGAGCGGGGCGCCCGTCATCCTCACCGGCATCGGCTTGCCCGATGACCGGCTGCACGCGCCGAACGAGAAGCTGGATCTCAAGCAGTTATGGGACGGAATCCGCGTGTTTCGAAGATTCTACGAGTTGCTGGGAACCAAAGGCGTCTAGCAAGAACCGTGAATGATCGCATCCCCCCCGGGCAGGTCGCAACGACCAAGTGGCCGGTGTTGCACTACGGGGACGTCCCGCGCGTGGACACCACGAGCTGGACGTTCCGAGTGTCGGGGCTCGTCGAGCACCCGTTCACGCTCAGCTACGACGAGCTCCTGGCGTTACCGCGCAAGACGGTCGTGTGTGACATTCATTGCGTCACCCGCTGGAGTCGCCTCGGGAATACGTTCGACGGCGTCCCGGTCCAGGCGCTCCTGGCGCGGGCCGGGGTGCAGCCGGCGGCGAAGTTTTGTCTGGTACTCGCCGAGCAGGGATTCACGACGAACCTGCCGCTCGCGGACCTCGATCGGCCGGAGAACCTCATCGCCCTGAAGTGGAGCGGCGAGTGGCTGATGCCGGAGCACGGCTGGCCCGCGCGGCTCCTCGTGCCGCATCTCTATTTCTGGAAGAGCGCGAAGTGGGTGCGCGGGTTCGAGCTACTGGAGGAAGACCTGCCGGGATTCTGGGAGCAGAACGGCTATCACATGCGGGGCGATCCGTGGACGGAGGAGCGCTACGGCGGTCGCGGCCTGACACAACACGAGATCAATAAGTTTCGGAACGCGAGCAAGACGATTCTTGGGTCGTGACGCCGAAGGCGGCCTCGAACCCGCGAATCACCGCCGCGACCGTGTCGCTCCAGAGGTCCTTCTCCCGTCTCCCGTCTCCCGTCTCCCGCTCCACTGACGTCATCACGACCCCCGGGATCCCGCACGGCACGATGCGGTCGAAGTGGGAGAGATCCGTCGTGACGTTCAGCGCGAACCCGTGCCACGTGACCCATTGCTTCACGTGCACGCCGATGCTGGCGATCTTGCGCCCTCCCCCTCGCGTCCAGACCCCGGTGTAGCCCGGGTTCCGCTCGGCTGGGATCTCGAGCTCGGCGAGCGCGTCGATCAGGGCTTGCTCGAGCGTCCGCAAGTACCAATGCAGGTCGCGGCGGTAGCCGCCCAAGTCCAGGATGGGATAGCCGACGAGCTGCCCCGGACCGTGGAACGTGACATCGCCGCCGCGCTCCACCTCGAAGACGGGCAGGTCGCGCGGCCCGCGCACGGGGCCCGCACGCGCGTTGCGGCCCAGCGTCACGACCGGCGGGTGCTCCAGCAGCAGGATCACGTCGCGCGCCAGCCGCCCGTCGATCCGCGCCGCGGCGAGCGACCGTTGCCACTCGAGCGCCTCGGCGTACGGCACCACGCCGGCCTCGATCACGTCGATGGTGCGGTCCGTCACTCCGTGTCCCTCAACGCATCGTCTCGGCTGCCGCGCACGGCCCAGGCGCTCGCCGCGCCGCCGAGCACGAAGCTCGCGATTCCCCACACCGCGAGACCGGCCACGCCGAGCAGATGGTCGATCGGCCAGGCGATGAAGCCGAACAGCAGCGCTCCGACGCTCGACAAGACGGCGATCACGCCGCGCTGCCAGAGGTTGTCAAGCCAGCGGCTGCGGCGCCAGCCGAACGTCGCGCCGACCGCGAGGCCGGCGAGCGTACCCGCGAGGACGGGGTCGGCCGCGCTCTCCTGGTAATGCGACGCGCTGACGTGGTGCTCCAGGGTGCGCACGATGACGAGCGCGGCCACGATGGTCCCCCCGCCGAGCCCCGCGCCGCACGCGAGCGCGCCCAGGCCGATCGCGAGCGGGTCTTTCACATGTCCACCACTCGGCCCAGCGAGTCGAGCGCCGCTTGCGCCACCGCCTCGGACATCGTCGGGTGCGCGTGAATCGCCAGCTCGACCTCTTCCACGGTGTATTCATTCTCCCGCGCCACCGCCAGCTCGTGGATGATCTCGGACGCGTGCCCGCCCACGATGTGGGCGCCCAGGATCTCGCCGTACTTCTTGTCGCGCAGGATCTTCACGAACCCCTCGGTCTCGCCCGTGCCACGCGCCCGGCCGTTCGCCGAGAACGGGAACCGGCCGGCCACGTACTCGAGCTTCCGCTCTTTGCACTGGTCCTCGGTGAGCCCGATGCTGGCCACCTCGGGGTGGCAGTACGTCACACTGGGCACGTTGTCGTACCTGATCGCGTGCGGCTTCTTCCCCGCGATCAGCTCGGTGACCGTCACGCCCTCTCGCATTCCCTTGTGGGCGAGCATCGGCGGCCCGGCCACGTCGCCGATGGCGTAATAGCCGGGCGCGGTGGTCTGGAGGCCCGGATCGACCTTGATGAAGCCCCGCTCAGTCACCTGGACCCCGCACTCCGCCAGGCCGATGTCCTCCACATTCACCGCGCGACCCGCCGCCATCAGCACCGCCGCGGCCTCGATCTTTCGGGTCGCGCCGTCTGTCTCGACCTCGAGGGTCACCTTGTCCTTGGCGGGCGTCCCCTTCTTCACTTTGGCGCCGGCGATCACCTCGATGCCGCGCTTCTTGTAGCTCTTCGCCAGGGCGTCCGACGCCTCGACGTCCTCGAGCGGCAGGATGCGCGGCAGCGCTTCGATCAAGGTCACCGTGGTGCCGAAGGCGCTGAAGATGTCGGCGAACTCCATACCCACGGCGCCGGCGCCGATGATCGCCAGAGTGGCCGGCGCCTTCTCGAGAAACAGCGCTTCGTCCGAGGAGATGACGGTCGTCTTGTTGATCTCCAACCCGATCTGCGGCAGGCCCTTCACGCGCGATCCCGTCGCGATGATGACCGCCGTTCTCGCTTCGTAGGTGTCGCTCCCGACTTTCACTCTGCGGCCGGGCTGGAGCACCCCGCTGCCCTTCACGACCGTGACTTTGTTCTTCTTCATCAGGAACTCGACGCCCTTCGAGTTCTGGTCGCTCACCCGGCGGGAGCGCTGCATCGCGACGCCGTAATCGGTCTTGACGCTGCCTGCCTCCACCCCGAACTCCTTCGCCTCCCGCACCAGCTTCGCGATGTAGGCCGAGTGGAGCAGCGCCTTGGTGGGGATGCAGCCGATGTTCACGCATACCCCTCCGAGCTTGTCCCGCTCGATCACCGCCGTGGTCATGCCGAGCTGCGCCGAGCGGATCGCGGCGACGTAGCCGGCCGGCCCCCCACCCAGGATGATCACGTCAAATTGACTGGCCAATTTCCCCCCTCTGCAATCACAACAGCATCGCCAGCGGGTTTTCGAGCATCTCCTTCAGGGTTTTCAAGAACGCCGCCCCCGTTGCTCCGTCGATCACGCGGTGGTCGCAGCTCATCGTGATCCGCATGCGCCGGCGCGGCACCACCTGTCCATCCCACACGACCGGCTTCGGCGCGATCGAGCCGACCGCGATGATGCCCGCTTCCGGTGGATTGATGACCGCCGTGAACTGGTCGATCTCGAACATCCCGAGGTTCGAGACGGAGAACGTCGCCCCCGTGTACTCGCTCGGCTGCAGCCGGCGGTTCCGCGCCTTCTCGGCGAGATCGCGCGCTTCGCCACCGATCTCGAGGAGCGCCTTCAGGTCCGCGTGGCGGATTACCGGCGTGATGAGCCCGTCCTCCACGGCGACCGCCATCCCAATATGGACCTCGTTCCAGTAACGGATGTGATCGTCCTGAAACCAGGCGTTGCAGGCGCGGTGCTTCGTCAGGGCGAGGGCCGTGGCTTTGACGATGACGTCATTGAACGAGACTTTCCCCCGGTCGCCGAGCTGGCGGTTGAGCGCGTCCCGCGCCTCCGCGGCCCGCTCCATGTCGACCTCGGTCGTGAGGAAGAAGTGCGGAATGGGGCCGAGCGACGTCGCGAGCCGCTTCGCAATCGTCTTGCGGATCTGCGTGAGTGGCACGTCTTGGTAGGCGCCTTCGGCACGCTCGGGAGACGGGAGACGGGAGACCCTAAAGGACTCCCTGCCGGTCGCGGGAGACGGGGCCAGCGCAGTCGGCACGGATGCCGGTGCCGGCGCGCGGCCGGCCGCGCTCTCGAGGTCTCGCTTGACCACGCGCCCGCCCGGGCCCGAACCCGTGACCAGCTGCAGATCCACCCCGGCTTCCTTAGCAATACGCTTGGCGAGGGGAGACGCCCGCAGGCGCCCCGCTTCGGCGGCCGGTGCAGCGACGACCGGCGTGGGAGCCGACCGAGCGATCCCACCTCCCGCGACCGTCGGGGAGTCCTTTAGGGCCTCCCGTCTCCCGCCTCCCGACCCACTCACGACAGGGGCGACGGCAGGGGAGGTATCCACGTTCTCCCCCGGCGCCGCGATGACCGCCACGACGTTCCCCACCGGCACCGTCTGTCCTTCTGTCACCGCGACCTGCCGCAGCACGCCGTCGGCGCGGGCGACCAGGTCCATGATGGCCTTGTCGGTCTCGACCTCGGCGAGCGTCTCCCCCGCCTTCACTACCTCGCCTTCCCGCTTGTGCCACTTCACCAGACGTCCTTCCTCCATGGTCGGGGAGAGCGCTTCCATGAAGACCTTGGTGGCCATGGTCAGTCGAGGTAAAGCACGCGCCGCGCCGCGGCGACGACTTTCTCGGGGCTTGGCTTGGCGAGGCGCTCGAGCTGCTTGTTGTAGGGCATCGGCACGTCGGCCTGCGTCACCCGCAGCACCGGGGCATCGAGGTGGTCGAACGCTTCGCGTTGGATCACGTCCACCACCTGCGCACCGATGCCGCAATGCGGCCACCCCTCCTCGACGACGACGGCGCGGTTGGTCTTGGCGACCGACCCGGTGATCGTCGCCTCGTCGAGCGGCCGCAGCGAGCGCAGGTCGACGACTTCCGCCGAGACCCCTTCCTCGGCGAGTTGCTCGGCGGCCTTGAGGGCGACGGACACGGTTTTCGAGTGGCAGATCAGCGTCACGTCCTGCCCCGTCCGCTTCACGTCGGCCTGGCCGATCGGCACGACGTACTCCCCCTCGGGCACCTCCCCCTTGGTGTTGTACAGCATCTCCCCCTCGAGCACGATCACGGGGTTGTCGTCGCGGATCGCCGCCTTGAGGAGGCCCTTGGCGTCGGCGGGCGTGGCCGGCGCCACGACCTTGAGGCCGGGGATGTGACTCAACCAGCTCTCCCACGCCTGGGAGTGCTGCGCCCCGAGCTGGAGGGCGGCGCCGTTCGGCCCCCGGAACACGATCGGGATCGGGAGCTGCCCGCCCGACTCGTACAGGATCTTCGCCGCCGAGTTCACGATCTGATCGAGGGCGAGCACCGCGAAGTTCCACGTCATGAACTCGATCACCGGCCGGAGCCCCGCCATGGCCGCCCCCACGCCGATTCCTGCGAACCCGAGCTCCGCGATGGGGGTGTCCACCACGCGCATCGGGCCGAACTCCTCCAGCAGCCCCCGGCTCACCTTGTACGCACCCTGGTAGACCCCGACTTCCTCGCCCATCAGGAAGACGTTGCCGTCGCGCTGCATCTCTTCCCGCAGCGCCTGATTCAGCGCGTCGCGATAGGTCAGGGTGGGCATTCGCTCAGTCGCTGAGGACGTGCGTGAACAGCTCCGCGGGCTCCGGATCGGGGCTCTCGTCGGCGAACTTCACCGCGTCCTCCACTTCCGCCCGTACCTCCGCATCGAGCGCGTCCAGCCCGGCCTGGTCCAGCGCAGCGTCGTCCTTGAGCTTGGCCACGAGCTGGGTGATGGGATCCCGTTTCTTCTGCTCCTCGACCTCGTCTTTGGTGCGATACACGCCGTGCAGCGGGTCGGACATCGAATGCCCCATGAAGCGATACGTCCGCACCTCCAGCAGCGTGGGGTGACCGCCCTGGCGCGCGCGCTCGACGGCGCGCTGCGTGGCGGCATACACCGCGAGCGCATCCATGCCGTTCACGAGCTCGGCCGCCATATCGTAGCTGCAGGCGTGCTCCACCACGTCCGTCACCGCGGCCACGCGCTCGAACGCCGTCCCCATGCCGTAGCGGTTGTTCTCGCAACAGAAGATGACGGGGAGATGGTAGACCGACGCCATGTTGAGCGCTTCATGAAAGGCGCCGATGTTGACGGCCGCCTCCCCGAAGTAACAGAGGCACACCTGGTCGCCGCCTTGATACTTGATCGCGAAGCCGATCCCTGTGGCGAGGGGAACGTGCCCGCCGACGATCCCGTGCCCGCCCATGAACCGCTTCGCGGCGTCGAACAGGTGCATCGAGCCGCCCTTGCCCTTCGAGCAACCGGTGGCTTTGCCGTACAGCTCGGCCATCGCGGCCTTGGCGGGGACGCCCCGCACCAGCGCTTGACCGTGCTCGCGGTAGGAGCTGATGACGTAATCGTCAAGGCGCAGCGCGGCCAGCGAGCCGGCCGCCACCGCCTCCTGACCGATGTAGAGGTGGCAGAACCCGCCGATCTTGCCCAGGGCGTACGCCTCCGCGGCTTTCTCTTCGAAACGGCGGATCAGCAGCATCTGGCGCAGCATGCGCCGGGCGAGTTCGACCTGGGTTTGGTCGGCCTTGGGCTGCGCGGTCGCGCTGGTCATGTGGGGCGGACGCTCGGGCTGGACGCGGCGGTCGCACGCTCGACCTGCTCCCACGCGTGATAGCTCGAGCGCACGAGCGGCCCGGCTTCCACGTGGCGGTAGCCCATCGCCATCCCGAGTCGCCGCAGCTCGGCGAACTCGCCCGGCGTGTAGTAGCGCGCGATCGGCAGATGCTGGTCGGAGGGCCGCAGATACTGGCCGAGCGTAAGGATGTCGACGCCCTGCGCACGCAGGTCACGCATCGCGGTGAGCAGCTCGTCCCATTCCTCACCCAGCCCGCAGATGATGCCTGACTTCGTCAACGCGCCCGGGTCGAGCTGCTTCGCGCGACGCAGCAGCTCCAGCGCCCGCGCGTAGCGGCCGCCCGGCCGCGCCAGTCGATAGAGACGGTCGATCGTTTCGAGGTTGTGGTTCAAGATGTCGGGCTTTGCGTCCACCACGAGGCGGAGCGCCGGCTCACTGCCCTTGAAGTCGGGGATGAGCACCTCGACCGACGTGCCTGGGGTGCGCCGGCGGATCGCTGCGATGCACGCGGCGAAGACCTCGGCACCGCCGTTCGGGAGGTCGTCCCGGTCCACGCTCGTGATGACCACGTGCTTGAGCGCCATCTGCCGCACGGCTTCGGCCAGACGCTCCGGCTCATCGGCATCGAGCGGGGCGGGGACGCCGTGCGCCACCGCGCAGTACGCACAGTTTCGTGTGCACACGTCGCCCAGGATCATGAACGTGGCGGCTTTGTGGTCCCAGCATTCGCCCACGTTGGGGCAATGCGCCTCCTCGCATACGGTGTGCAGCTTGAGCTCCCGCATGAGGCGTTTCAATGCGAGATAGTTCGGGCCCCCCGGGGCGGGGACCTTCAGCCAGGCGGGTTTGCGGGCGGCGATCTGGGTAAGCGCAGTGGCCATGAGGCTTGCGGAAGATAGTGAAGGCCGGAAGGCGACAAAAGGTCGAATTTCAACTAGGCGGTTGACCGCCATCCGGGCCGCGCTCCTTCAGGCGACGCAGCTCCGCCTCCAGTTCCGCCGTCGTGGAGAGCAGGCCGTCCGCGATCTCGGCGATTTCCTCCGCCTCCCGCCACTGCCGCTCCAACGCCGCCACCTCCGCTTGCTCGTCCACCGCCATCTCCAGGGCGAGCCGTCGCTCGGGCGCAATGCTGCGGAGCGTGAGCTCGCGCCGGGCGACGTCGCGGATAAGTCGCTCGGGCCCACCGGCGCCCTCGACCAACCGCGCTGCGTCCTCGGCCCGCTCTCGCCGGCGGCGGGTCAGCGCTAAGTAGGTCAGCCCCTGGCGCAGCGCGGCCTGCGCCTCCGGGCCGATGAGCATCGCGCCTTCCGCGTGGCAGCTCGGACAACTCAGGACCAGGCCCAGATCGGCCTTGGTGTCGGGCACGACGCGCGCGTGGGCCATGTGTCTGGCCTGGAGCCGCATCACCGTGCCGCAGCGCTCGCAGATCGGCGGCTCGACCAGACCGACGGCGCGCCGACCCACGATGCCCCGGTACATCCATTGTGCCATGCGCGGCATGTTCCACACGAACACGCCGACGGATCCGCCCGCTGCGACATTCACCGCGACCGCGAGTCCCACCGTAGCCACGGTGAGGGGAACCACGAACTTGAGCTGCTCGCGCCGGCGCGCCTTGAGTCGCTCCCCGTAGCGCCACGTGGCGAACTCGAGGCGGGGCGGCTTGCCGACCCGGACCAGGTCGTATCCCTGCCACCGGATCAGGGCCACCTGCTCGGTCGCCGCGGCGACGCGTCCCTCGCGGGCCGCTCGGGCGAGCGCTTCGATCTGCTCGAGGCGCTCCTCCAGCGGCGCCAGGTTCCAGCGGGAGCACTTAGGACAGATGACCCAGAGGCGGCTCCTCCATTCGTCGAACGCCAGACGCCGCCCGACGCCCAATCCGGATGGCCCGCCGTCGCCGTCGAGCTTGCCGTTGCAGAAGGCGCAGGTGCGATACATCAGCCGCCAGTCACAGGCCGCAAGCCGTAAGAGTCAACTTGCGGCTTGCGGCTTGAGCCTGTTAACGCTCAACGCGCTGATATCCACGTCCGTTTCGCCCTTCGTGACGAGGTCCGCGATGATCTCGCCGGTCAGGGCGGCGAGCAGGATGCCGTTGCGACCATGCCCCGCGGCGTACCACAGTCGCTCCACATCCGGGTCGGGGCCGACGATGGGACGGCCGTCGCCGGTCACGGGCCGGAGCCCCGCCCACATGCGCTGCACGGCGTGGTTGAGCAACGCCGGCAGGAGGCGGACGGCTCCCCGGAAGATTTGGGCGAGGCCCTCGTTGGTGACGCGGCAGTCGAAGCCGGCGTGCTCCATCGTGGTGCCGAGCAAGGCGTCACCACCGCGGGCGAGCACGTAGCCTTGGTCGTGATAGAGGATCGCCGCCGGAGTACCGGCGGGCCAGGCGGTGGCGGCCATCTGCCCCCGCACGGGCTCGACGGTCAGCGGCCGCGGCACGCCAGCGATCTGCGGCGTCCACACACCGGCGGCCAGCACCACGTGCTCCGCGGCCGTCCTGCCAGCCCCTGTCACGACGCCGCGCGCCCGAGCGTTCCCGGTCTCGACCATCGTGACGTGTTCCGGGTGCAGCGCCGCGCCGAGCCGGCGGGCGTCGGCGAGGCAGGCCCGGGTGAGCGCCTGCGGATCGACCGCCCCGTCTTCCGGTGCGAACAGGGCGCCGCGGCAGTCCGGGGCCGCGCCCGGCCAGCGCTCGCGCACGTCGTCTGCCTCGAGCCAGTCGCAGCGCAGTCCCGCTTGGCGCTGGCGGGCCACGTCCTCCTTGAGCCGGTCGGCCGCGGCGTCGTCGAACGCCACCGCCGCGATGCCGGCACGCCAGAAGCCGATGTCGATGCCTGTGGTCTCGCGCAACACGGGCGCGAGGGGCTCGTACAGATCGCGCGCCCGCACCGAGAGTCCCACGAGCGCGTCGTCGGTCGGCTCGATCTGCGCGGCCAGCATCCCCGCCGACGCGGGCGAGGCGGCGGCCGGGTCGGGTCCGGGCTCGAAAATGGCGACGTGCAGGCCGCGGGCCGCGCAGGCCCTAGCACACGCCGCGCCTACGGCTCCGCCGCCGACGACGGCGACGTCGACGACGACGTTCACGCGCTGGCGTCTCCCTGAAACCCGCTGCTACATTCCGACGTACGGCCCGAGCGTCGGGTCTCACGGAGGAAACCGGCCATGTTCAGGAGCATCATCGGGTTCGCCATCTTCGCCGCGCTGGCGTTCGTGGCACTCAACATCTTCTTCGGGCTGCTCGGCGGCCTGTTCGGGCTCGCCTTGTGGATCCTGAAGCTCGCCGCGATCGGCTTCATTCTCTACTTCGTGCTCCGGCTCGTCAGCCCGAGCACGGCGGACAAGATCCGCGAGATGATCAAGGGTCGTCCGACGGACGCTTGAGCTGCTCGAGCACCGCCCAGCATAACAGCGGAATCAGGATCTCGTGGTGGCCGGTGAGTTGCACCCCGCGGCCGCCGGCAAGCGTGGGTCGCTCGACCACGTTCACCCGCGGCCGGTAGTGACGCTGCATATCGCAGTCACACGCCGTAAACCCCTTCGGCTTCCCCCCGTTCAGATTGCGCGCGACCGTCAGGGCCTTGAGAAAGACTTCCGGCATCACGACCGCGCTGCCTAGGTTGAGCACCACGCCGCCGTCGTCGAGCGCCGGCAGGGAGGCCGCGAGGCGCTTCAAGTCTCGGTGACTCGTGGCCCCCAGCGCGGCGCCGTCGGCGCTGGGATGCTGGTGCGTGATGTCCGCCCCGATCGTGACGTGCACGGTCACGGGGATCCCCGCGGCGGCGGCGGCGAGCAGCACGGAGACTTGGGGGGCGGCGAGCGTCGCACGGTCCCGCAGGTATTCCGCCAGCGCCTCGCCCATGCCGCGCCCTGCCCGCGCTCCCGCGGCCACGGCGGCGTTCATCTCGCGTCCCGTCTCCTCGGCCATCCCGAACGAGCCGTCGGCGAGTCCGCTGGCGACGTCCTCGCTCGTGCCGCCGAAGGCGGCGAGTTCGAAGTCGTGAATCGCGGCGCTCCCGTTCATCGCGAGGTGCGTGATCACGCCGCGCCCCAGCAGCTCCCGCAAGAGCGGCCCCAGGCCGACCTTGATGACGTGCCCCCCGAGGAGCACGACGACCGCCCGGTGCCCCGCGGCCCGGGCGATCTGGTCGGCGACGTAGCGCAGGTCTTTCGCGGCGAGGATGTCGGGGAGCGAGCGCCAGAAGGCGGCGAAGCTCTGGTCGCGCCCCGGCGGATGCCCCAGCAGGGACGGGTCGACTTTGTTGGGACGCTGTGCGATGGACACGGTTTTGAGACGGGAGAAGTCCGCCTCACGGTACTCGGTCATGGGCGCCCCGCGGGAGGGTCGGAGTACTCCTTGAGCTTCATCGTGACCTGGCCGAACGAAAAGTTCGATTGCAGGGCGAGCATGACGCGACGGTCGTCGTCCGAGAGCCACAGGCGCGCGTCGGCCCGCTCCGCGAAGATGCCGCCGCCGTTCGGGATCCGCGGTCGGATGACGATCGCGTTCCACTTCCGGCCGGCCACGCCCACGCGCTCCCGCCCCAGCACCTCGACGATCACCGGGTTGCGCTCGGGCCGGAAGTAGCGACGGTACTCGTACCGTTTGCCGATCTCGAGCGGGACGGTACGAATCCAGTAGAGGAACGCCGCGTCGTCGAGTGGGTCCGGGACCGTGGCGAGCGTGGTGTCGCGGCCGGCCTCCCGGTAAAATCCCGAGTCCGGGTAGATGTCGAACTTGCGCTCCCACGACTTGCCCTTCTCCTCCGTCTGGTTCCAGAAGCGGCGCGACCGAAAGTCGCACCTCCCGACCCAGGATTCGAGCGTCTGCTCGATATGGTACCACAGCGCGCCGCCGCTGATGCGAAACACCAGGTGCACGGCCGAGGCACCTCGCACGGTGTCGATTCCCGCGACCTCCATCGTGGCGGTGCCGACGTTGAAGATGCCGAATTTCGCCTGATAGACCAGGCGCTCGCCGACGGGGAACGGCACCGCGGTGGCGATGGCGCCGAGCGGGAGCAGGGTGTCGCGCGGGCCCGAGTCCGAGCGGGTGCTGTCCGATTGGGGGCTGAGCGCGCTTGCGAAAACCGCGAGGGCGACGAGCGCGGTCCCGGCGGCGCGGATGACGGCGCGCGCCCGCCACGCGGCCAGCACCTGTCGCCACGGCTGCACGCGGGAGGGGCGTTGCACCAAATCGTAACGCGCCGTCGCCGGGATGGCGTCCACCCGGCGGGCGTGGGAGGCGAGCCGGGCGAGCAGCTCCGCGCTCGCACACCAGCCATCGGTCGCGAGCAGCGGGGCCGCGTCGCGTCCCCCCCCGCCTCCTGCCCCCCCTCCCAGTGCTTGGCGCAGCACGCTGAGTCGCAGGGCGCAGAAGCCCGACACCGTGTCTTTGACCCCCGGTACCGGCAGCAGCCGCGGGGTCCAGCGGCGCGCGAGCCACAGGGCCCGTGGCACGTGGCCGCGCTCCTCGCGCTGCTCCGCCACGACCAAGTCCGCTCCCGACTCGATCCGCTTCACCATTTCTTCCATGCTCTCCGGCGAGTGCACGAAGTCAGCGTGCAGCGTGATGGCGCAGTCGCGCTTGGCGCGGTCGCTGCGCTGCAGCGCCAGGCGCAGCAGCTCCTCCAGGCTCCGGGCGTAGCCGCGCCGCTCCCGGTGCGTGACGATGGTGAGGGGCAACACCTTGGCGTACGAGGCCAGGACGGCGTCGGTCCCGTCGCTCGAGGTGTCGTCCGCGACGAGCAGCTGGTACTCACGCGGGAAGGCGGTGAAGACCTGCCGCACCTTCCACAAAACCAGTCCGACCGTGCGGGCTTCGTTGTGCGCGGGAACGCAGACGTAGATCATGGCCCTGCAATCTAGACGAGCGACCGATACACGGCCAAGACGCCGCGGGCCATGGCAGAGGCCGTGAACTGCCGGGGAAGGGGGACAGACGCAGGGTGATCGAGCGCCCGGAGCACCTGCCGCGCCAGCGCGTCCGCGTTGCCGACCGGGACCAGCCATTCCTCCGGCACCATCTCAGGGAGGCCGCCGGCGCGCGTCGCGATGACGGGCTTGCCGAGGGCGAGCGCGTGCAGCACGACGCTGCCCAGCCCCTCCTCTCTGGAGGACATGACCAGGACGTCGCTCTCTCCGATCAACGCATCCGCTTGCTCGATCTGGCCGACCAGGTGGACGCGATCGGCGAGGTCGAGCGCACCGATCTGCGCCTCGAGCTTGCGTCTTTCCTCCCCCGTTCCGGCGATCACCCAGTGCAGGTCCGGCCGGAGCGTCCGCGCTGTGTGTGCCGCGCGGACGAGGGTCGCCTGATCCTTCGCCGGCTCGAGCGCCGCCACGTTCACCGCGAGCGGGGTGTGTCGGGGCAGGCCGAGGCGCGTGCGGACGCCGAACGGAAGGGCAGCCGCGGCGCGTACCTCGTCTGGATCGATGCCGGATGGGACGACGCCGATCTCGGCGGGCGACACGCCGGCGGCCACGAGCGCGGTCTCGACAGCCGCGGAGATCGCCACGATGTAGTCGGCACGAAACAGGGAGCTCCGGCGCCGCACCGGGAACACGACCCGCCGGGTCGCCACGATCCGAGGCTGGTCGTCGAGCCAGCGCCGCGCGGCCAGGGCGATCCCGAGCGCGTGGCCGTCGTGCGCGTGGATCACGTCTGCCCGAAACTCGCGCGCCAGCAGAAGGAGCCGCCACCACGCCCGGGGATCGAGCCCGATGGTCCAGGGGACCTCGTACACCGGAATCCCGGCCGCCTGCACGCGCCGCGCCAGCTCGCTGCCACGCCGCGTCACGAGGTGCTGCTGCATCTCGGGCTCCCGCGCCAGCTCGCGCGCCAGCAGCCGAACCTGATTCTGTCCCCCCCGGTACTCGCGTCCCGAGTCGACGTGGAGGACGCGCAGCATCTCAGGCGGGTTGGTTGGCGGCGTGACCGAGCGCGGCGCGCAGCTCGGAGAGCGTAAACGGTTTGTGGAGGTAGGGTCGGCCGAGCGTTTCCAGGAACTGCAGCGTGTCGCCCCGCACCGTATCGCCGGTCGCGAAGATGATCCGTTCGGCCGCGCGCGGGTCCTGACGGGCGAGCTTCAGGTACATGTCGCGCCCCGAGAGGTGCGGCATGCGGAGATCGCAGATGATGACGTCGAAATCACCGGCGATGGCGCGCTCCAACGCGTATGCTCCGTCGCTCGCCACCTCGACGGAATGCCCCCAGCTCTCGAGCGTGGCGCGCATGTAATACAGGATGTGCGGCTCGTCGTCCACGACCAGGATACGCAGCCGCTTGCCCTCGGCGACCGGGGCTGGGGCGGCCTCGACGAGCGGGGTCTGCGCGCCGCCGGGGAGCTCGACCGTGAAGGTGGCGCCCCCGCCCGGTTTGGTGTCGAGGGTGATGCGCCCACCGTGCTCTTTCACGATTCCCTGGCAGATGGAGAGTCCCAGGCCGGTCCCCTCCCCCTCGCCTTTGGTGGTGAAGAACGGCTCGAAGACGCGCGCGGCGATCGCCTCCGGCATCCCCGGCCCCGAGTCCGTGATGCTCACGGCGACGCCGTCGCGCTGCTGCTTCGCGGCGATCCAGATCCGGCCGCTCGGGGCGTCGCTGGCGATGGCCTGGTTCGCGTTGTTGATGAGATTCACGAACACCTGCTTGATCTGATTGCCGTTCACCTCGACGTCGGGCAGTCCTGGCTCCACCTCCAGCGTGGCCTCGACCTTGTTCGCCATCAGCTGGTTGCGCAGCAGCTGTAGCGTAGACTCGAGGACCGGACCGATTGGCTGCCGCTTGCGCTCGCCCTCCTGGCTGCGGGCGAACGACAGCAGGTTCTTGACGATCGTCGCCGCCCGCTCGGCCTCCTGACGGATCACCTGCAGCGGCTCGGCGAACTGCGGCGGGATGTCCCGCAGCTCGACGAGGAAGTCCGAGAACCCCACGACGGAGGCGAGGGGGTTGTTCAGGTCGTGGGCGACGCCCGCGATCAGTTGACCAATCGCCGACATCTTCTCAGACTGTATCAGCTGCTCCTGCAGCCGCCGTCGCTCCGTCTGGTCTTCGAACACGAGTACGGCGGAGCCCGGTTCGGCCATGGGAATTGCCGTGAAGGACAGCGTGCGCTCGCCGGCGCGGATCTCGACCAGGGTCGCGGTCGGCTCGGCGAGGGCCCGGGCGACGGGGTCCGACCAGGCAGGCGGCAGCAGACCGAGCCAGGGGCGGCCCGGGATGGCCGTCACGGGCACCTGGATGAGCTCGGCGAAGACGCGGTTGGCGCGCCGGACCATCCCGCGGGCATCGATAATGCAGATGGCTTGGGTGATGGCGTCGACCGTCTTCTCCCACTCACGCTTCGCGGAAGAGAGGAGCTCGACCAGCCGGGCGTTCTCCAGGGCGATGGCGGCCTGAGCGAGCACCGCGGTGACCAGCGTCAGCTCCGGCTTGCCGAAGACGCCGGCGCGCTCGCTCGCGAGCGAGACCGCGCCCACGGCACGGCCGGCCGCGACGAGCGGGGCGCCGAGCCAGGACCTGGGCGGCTCCTCGGTGAGGTCGGCGCCGCGCCGGCGGGCCTCCTCCTTCACGTTGCGTGCGAAGGCGAGCGGACCGCGCCGCAGCGCCAGTTGCAGCAGGGGGTCGTCCGTGCGCGCGGGCACGGCATTGGTGTCGTGGGTCACGGCGAGTTGGTTCGTTTCGCCGTCTAGTAGAACGACGGTGAGCCGGTCGGGCTTGAGCAGGTCTTGCAACGTCCGGGTGACGAGCTCGATGACCGTGGCCGGCCGGAACGCGCCGGCCAGCTCCTGGGAGAGGGTCGTGAGCCGCGCCAACAACTCGACCGCCGGGCGCGGGGCAGCAGCGTTAGAGGGAGGTTTGGGCATGATCCTGGCGAACGTCCGTGGTCGCCTGCGCGCGCAGGATTTTCGACTCGTCGCACTCGCCCTGGCGCGGGGCGACGCGGTGCGCCGCGAGCACTACGAGCGCCTGCTGCTCGAGCAGGGGCCGGACCGGGTGCTCGACGAGCGCGGCCTGCTCGAGGCGCTGCTCGTGCTGCGCAGCTTGGTCGTGCCGTCGCCGGCGCTGTTCGCCTACGTGGCGGTGCGGCACACGCTGCTCGCCGCCGGCGTCGATGACTGCGAGCTCGCCGACTACCTCGCGGCGTTGCTGCTCGAGTTCGGCGACCACGGCCGCCACACCCGCATCGGGCGCGCCGACGACCAGACGTATCACTATCTCGTCGACATGGTCGGCGAGCTGACCGAGGGGGACGACTCGGGGGAGCGCGGCTTCCTGCTGCGTGTGCATCTCGGAAACTACAGCCTCTGGCTCGCGGGGCTGTTCCCCGACTACGTCGCGGCGCGCCGCAATCGTCAAGGGGGACCCGACCTTCCCTACTACGACGAGCTCGGCCGCCAGGGGTACCACCTCGCCTCCGAGCACCGCCTGGCCGAGCGCTTCGGCGTGGCCGGGATCTATCGGGCGGCCGCGCAGCGGTTCCCGACGCTGCGCGTCGCCTTCAACCACCTGAGCGATCGGGTGTTCTTCCCCAACGTGAGCACGCCGGAAAAGATACTGCGAAATCTCTGAGACGGCCCTACTCGTCCAAGAATTTCGTCGGGATTCGCGTCGCCGCCTGCACGAGCTCTTCCGCCGACTTCACGAACCGGACCACGATCGGCAACGACCCCTTGAGCGCCAGCTTGCGCTGCATGATCCCGGCGATCGGCCCGAGCTCCTTGCGGATCACCCGCTTCCACTGGCTGTAATCTCCGGTGATGACGAACGGCGCCTGCTCGGCTTCGGTTTGCGACACGACCTTCGCCGCGCGGCACATGCCCCGCTCGAGGTCGAGCCAGATGCCCACCGGCTCGGCGATCCCGATCTCGGGCTGGCGGTTCACCACCAGCGCGACCGCGCCGTGGGTCCACTCCTTGGAGGCCTCGCGGTAGCTCTGGCTCGCGTTGATCTCGGTACCGTACGCGCTGACCCACTCGCGGGTAGGGAAGGCGAGGCTCATCGCACCGCCTCCGCGAACGCGCGAAACAGGGCACCCTCGACGTCGTCCTCCGGGTGCCACTGCACGGCGAGCGTCCACGGCCCGCCGGCGGACGGTTCGGCGCCCTCGATCACGCCGTCGGGGGCCCAGGCGGTGGCGGAGAGCGGCGGCGCCAAGTCGCGGATCGCCTGATGGTGGCGGCTGTTCACGCTGGTCTCGAGGGTAGCGATGGTGTCGTGCAGCAGGGAGCCCGCCTCCACGCGCAAGCCATGGCGTGCCTGCGGGTCGGCATGATCGATGTCGCTCGAGCGCTCGCTCGCCAGGTCCTGGTACAGCGTGCCGCCGAGCGCGACGTTCAGAATCTGGATCCCCCGGCAGATCGCCAGGATCGGGAGCCGGCGGGCACGCGCGCCCTCGATCAGCGCCAGCTCGACGGCGTCGCGCGCGGCGTCGGTGTCGCCCAACTTCGGGTGCGGCGGGGCGCCATAGCGTGCGGGAGCCACGTCTTCGCCGCCGGTGAGCACGAGACCGCCAACCCGGTCGAGGGCGGCACACGCCTTTTCGGGGTCGAGGATCGGCGGCACGACGAGGGGCACGAGGCCGGCGTGAGTAAGAGCGCGCACGTAGGCCGCATTGAGGGCGACCCGCTCCCGGCCCGCGTCCGTGCGCAGCGGGGCGGTGACGGCGACGACGCCCCTCATCGCGGCGCCTGCGCGGGTGGGCCGAGCAGTGGGCAGCGGGAGTTGCTCACGCTCGGCCAGTCCACGCGGACGCCGTAGAGCGGGATGGTCTTGTCGGTTCCCCCTCCCCGCACCGTGCCGAGCTGCGGGAACGAGGGCGGGGGACGTACGGACTCGTAGATCAGCACCCCCTGAGCACGTTGCGTCGAGTCGTCCACCACGAGCAGCCCGTACACCGCCGAGTCCGTGGGGAACGGTGGGAAGTTCGGGCCTTGATAGGTCAGCACGAGCCGTGACCCCGCGTAGGCCACGGTGACCTCACCCTGATGGGAGGTGCCGGCGACGAGGGCGGGGAGCGACGCGGACAGGCCGCGCGGTGCATCGGTCAGCACGAACGGTAGGATGGTGAGCTGCTGCTGGATCATGCGGGGGCCCACGAGCAGCGCCAGACCGCAGGTGGGGGAGCGGGAGCGGTCGCCGCCGCACGCCGCCACCACGAGCGATGTCAAGAAAAACGGCGCCACGCGAGACGGCGTCACGGGGGACCGTCGCGCGCGCACGAGCCTCATCGAGCGGTCACGACTTCGGTGACCGTGGCGGGATAGGGGGCGTCCGTGCTCACGCGCCGCAGCTCGAGGCTGTCGGCGTCCGGGACGAACGGTGTGCCGAGCCGCAGCGCGTCGCCGCTGAGCCAGGCGGCGGTGCGGGCTTTCTGGGACGCGGGGAAGTCCAGGTCTGCGCCGATGATGTAGCGCCCGGTGTGGCCCAGCGGACCCGCTTCGATCTTGGACCGCTCTTCCTTGCCGTGATAGCGGCGATACAGCCGCCCGGTGATCCATTCGCCGGGCATGGTCTTCAGGGTCAAGCGCAGGTACACCGTGGAGTCGATCGGGACGGTGTGGCTGGCGGCGGTCGGTCCAGAGCGAAAGATGCGGGCCAGCTCCCAAGTCCCGTCGATCGGGGCGCCCTGCAGCGCTCCCCGGCACAGCGCGATCAGCAGCGGGAGGAGGGGGGAGTCGAGCATCGCCACAATCTAATATGTCCAGGTCAGCGTGACCGACAGCGTCCGCACCGGCGCGAGCGTGCGCGGCACCTGGCTATAGATGTAGTTGAGCGCGTTCGCGAGCCGGCAGCGGACCGAGAGCGGGCCCTGCTCGACCGCCGCCCTCAGGTCGAGCACCTTCCCGGCCAGGCGGGCGTCGTCCGGGTAGAGCTCGACGCGCTCGAAACGGCTGGCGTAGCGGAAATCGCCGCCGACCGAAACGGCGCGCCACCGGTAGTCGGCGCTCAGGGTGAGGAGGTGCTTCGGGCGAAACGCGAGCGGCGCGCCCGGTACGCTGTCGCGCGCCAGCGCGCGGGCGTACAGGAAAGTGTAGGCGAGCGCCATGGTGAGCCGCGGGACCGGCGGTTGGGCGGTCAGCGCGACATCGAGACCGGCGAGTCGGGCGCGCGTCAAGTTACGGAACTGGATGCTGCTCCCGTTCACGCCCGGCTCGATCAAGTCGTATGCCTCGGTCCAGAAGACTGCCACGTCGGAGTGAAGGGCGGCGGAGACCCGGGTCGCGTTGCCGAGCTCGACGGACCAGGCGGTTTCGGGGCGCAGGCTCGGGTTGGGGATGACGCGGAACGGCGCGACGGTCGTGGAGACGAACCGCTCCGCCAGGGACGGCGCGCGGAAGCCTCGGCCCACCGACGCCCGCCACGCGCCGCGCGAGGTGGCGAGCACGCCGCCCAACCGTGGGCTTACGACCGCGGACAGGCCACCGCCGTCGACCGCGCTGTAGTCGACGCGCGCGCCCGCCGTGATGCGCGCGCGGCCGAACAGCTGCTCGCTCTCGCCGTAGGCCGCGAAGTCCCCCTGCGTGTGCGTGCGGATCACCCCGCTGGTCGTGCTCGTGTCGCCCGTGAAAATGTTGGTGCGCACGTCGGACCGGGCGACCTCCGCACCCACCGTGACGACGCGGCCCGCCGCGGGCCGCGTGGTGCCGCGCAGCTCGGCGCCGAGGCGGTTGGCGACGCCGAAGTCGTCGGCGCCCTGGTGGAGGTCGGTGAAACTGGTGCGCAGCCAGGAGGCGCGCGCCTGCCACGCGAGGCGCTCGGAGGCCGTGCGCTCGACCAGCGCCGTGACGTATCCCTTGTCGGAGCGGGTGAACCGCCCGCGGCCCGTTGTGTCGATCATGAACGGCTGATAGGCCTGTCCCCGATCGTCGCAGCCGCCGCTCGAGCACCAGATGAGCGGCGTCTCGCTCTGGTCGCTGGCCCAGGAACCGGACGCGGTGACGCGCGTAGCGGGGCGTGGCAACCACACGCCCTTCGCGGACCCCTGCCAGTGATTCTGCCGGTCCTGCTCCCGGTAGCCGTCCGAATGCCATCCGCCGGCCGTGAGACCGCCGCGCACCCGGTCCGTCCCGTACGACCCGGTCACGTCCAAGCCCTCGTGCCCTCCGGTGTAGTCGCGGAACCGCCAGACAGCGTACGGCGGGTTGGCGTACGCCCCGCCGCTCGCCCGCACGCGCGCGTGCCAGCCCGCGGCGAGGTCGCGCGTGATCACATTCACCACGCCGCCCAACGCGGACGACCCGTACAGCGAGGAGCCGGTACCCTTCACGACCTCGACGCGCTGCACGTCCTCGAGCGGCACCAGGTCCCAGTTGATCCCTCCACGATCGCCCTGATTAGCGGGCACGCCGTCCACCAGCAGCAGCACGCGACTCCCCAGCCCCTGCACGTAGCCCGTCGAGCCGCGGATGTTCACCTGCCCGTTGAGGAACTGCACGCCCGGGGCCTTGTCGACCGCCTCGTCCACCGTGTTCACGGCGCGGCGCGCGAGGTCGGTGTCGCTGACGACCGCGACGCTGGTGACGGCCTGATCGAGCAGCTGGGACCGTTTGGCGGCGGTAACGATAGTGGGGGGCAGCGTGACGACGACGTCATCCACTTGCGTGACGGAGGGTGTCAACACGAAGTCGACCCGGACAGAGTCGTCCGCGACCACGGTCATCGTATCGAACGCCGGGAGATAGCCGATGAACCTTGCGCTGACGACGACTCGGCCTGTCGGCGCGCCCGACATGCGATAGTTGCCGGCCCGGTCGGTAACCGATCCCAGTGGGGTGCCGACGAGCTCCACGTTGGCATTCGGCAGTGGCGAACCCTGGGCGCTCGTGACAGTGCCGTAGACGACCGCCGACTGGGCCTGCAGTGCCGCTGACGAAAGCGCCACAAGCAGTACCAGGACCGGGCTCGACTTCAGGGACACGGTGGGAAGTAGTCGCACACGCGGTGCATGTTGTTGAAGTCCACAACGAAGTCGATCGAGTCCGTGCTCGTCCCGGCGTTGACGATCACGATCCCCGAGCCGTGCGGCGTCGTATCGCCCGCGTCCCGGTAGAACCCCGTTTCTCGGAGCAGCGTGTCCGCGTTGGTCGGGCTCAAGGCTCCTTGCTTCTGCCACACCGCGAGCACCCACTCGTACCGGCCGGGCGGGAGTGGCAGCGTATAGAAGAACGGTGGGCCGCCGAGCGGGAGGATCGCAGGGTTGAGCTGCGGCTTGAACTTGAACAGGTCGTTCTGGCTCCGCGGGAACGTGTCGAACGCGACGACGAACACCTTGGCGGTGCTCTCCGGGACCTGACCGACGAAGCTCACGGTCCCGCACACGCCGACGAAGTCGCGCGGACAGCTGGTAGGGGTGAGCGCCGGCTCGAGTCCCTGATTGCAGGCGAGGGCTGTCGCGAGGGCGATTGCCGTGGCAGCGCGCGCGCGCGTGCTCATAGCGTCATGAATCTGACTGAGGTTGCGTTTCCGTCAACTTGACCCCCGTTTCGGCGGGGAATACGTTGAGTTCGCCATGCCGATCTACGAATACCGCTGCACCAAGTGCCGCCGGCGCTTCAGCCAGCAACAGGGGATCGCACAGCACGATCGCAGGCGGCCCGCCTGTCCCAAGTGCAAGTCACGCGCGGTGGAGCAAGTGTACTCAGCGTTCTTCGCCAAGACCGTCCGAAAGAGCTAGCGCGCCCTCGTGTTCGAGCGCCTGCGGAACGCCCTGCGCGCCGCCCTCGACGCGGCGACGCCGCCCGGCAACCTGCGCGAGCTGGCGCGTCAGATGCGGGAGGCGGTGGTGGACGCGAAGGTGTCGGTGCAGGAGACGCGCGCCGCGGTGACGCGCGCCGCAGGCGAGCTGGCCGTCGAACGCCAGCGGCTGGCCGACGCCGAGCGGCGCGGCCGCCTGGCGGGCGAGATCCAGGACCGCGAGACCGTGGCGGTGGCCGAGCGATTCGCGGCGAAGCATCGCGCGCGCGTCGCGGTGCTGGAGCGCAAGCTGACGGCCCTGCAGGAGGAGCTGGGGCTGTACGAGCGCGAGCTGGTCGACATGCAAGCGCAGCTCGGGCGCGCCGAGCGGGACCGGCCGCTCACCGAAGCCGAGCGCTCGGCCGAGCGCGCCTGGCGCGACCTGCAGCAGGCCGGGGGGGTGCGTCCCGACACCGATCTGCAGGGCGACCTGCTCCAGTCCGACCTCGACCGCACGGCGCGCGAGGCCGCCGCCGACCGGCAGCTGCGCGAGCTCAAGAAGAAGATGAAGAAGGATTGAGGGGATGCTGCTCCTGCTCGCGAGTCTCGCGCTGCAGCACCCGCCCGAGCGTCCGCCGGACCTCGCCAAACGCGCCCACACCTACAGCATCGTCGCCTACGACTCCGCGACCGGGGACCTGGGGGTCGCGGTGCAGTCGAAGTTCCCGAACGTCGGGGGCATCGTGCCGTGGGCGCAGGCGGGGATCGGCGCAATAGCGACCCAGTCGCTCGGCAATACCGACTACGGGGAGCAGGGGCTCGAGCTGCTGGCGCGCGGCGCGACCGCGCCCGAGGCGATGCGCATCGTGATGCGCGGCGACCCGCGGCCGTCCCAGCGCCAGGTCGGCATGGTCGACGCGCGCGGCAACGCGGCGAGCTGGACCGGGGACTCGTGCTTTGATTGGGCCGGAGGGAGAGTCGGCGGTCCGGTGGTCGGCGGCAAGGGCCAGGTCATCGTGGGGCGGACGTACGCGGCGCAGGCGAACATCATGGTGTCCGATCAGACGGTCAAGAACCTGGCCGCCGCCTTCGAGCGCTCCACCGGTTCGCTGGCCGACCGACTCATGGCGGCGCTCGTGGCCGGGCAGTCGGGGGGCGGCGACAAGCGCGGCATGGAATCCGCGGCGCTGCTGGTGGTGCGCAAGAACGCGGGGTACCTGGGCTCGAACGACCGCTACATCGACATCCGCGTCTACGACGACACCAACCCGATCCGGGAGCTCGAGCGGCTGTACCAGCTGCACCAGCTCTATTTCTTCACGAGCCGCCCCGAAGACTTGATCCCCATCACCCCCGACGTCGTGCGGCGACTCGAGCCGATCCTGCTGCGTGAGCCGCGCAACCAACCGGGGAAATGGCTCGCCGCGCCCCAGGGCGTGGCGAACCGCACGTTTCTCGAGGCGCTCGCGAACTTCATGTACTGGGAGAACTACGACGTGCGGGTGCGGATGGACGGCAAGATCGACCGGGTGGCGCTGGACGACATCCTGAAGCGACGCAAGTCGTGAGCGCGCTGCGTCGTTGGTGGTCCCGCATGCGTGCAACCCTGGTCGAGTGGTACGGGGAACGCGCCACACGCGACGGACGACGTTCCGGAGGCACCATGGAAATCAAGCGCGACCGCATGGTCTTTCTCGGGTACGGCAAGTATTGGCGCTCGGACACGATCCTGGGTCTGATGCCGATCGAGGAGGAGCGTGGCCCCAAACGCCGGACCAACGTGTTCGTGGAGGGCCGCGCGGAGCCGATCATCGCGTCGCGCACCGAGCAGAGCATCCTCGAGGACATGGGGGCGAGCGACGCGGGCTTCCAGGTACCGGCGCTGCGCGAAGCGGTCACCGAGCTGCTCGCCGCGTTACACGAGCTCTCCCCGGTGCTGCGCCGCACGCTGCAGCAGGAGCACCACTTCGACGTCGAGACGTGGGAGCAGCGGCTGGGGGAGTTGCTGCGCGCGCCGCGGGCGCCCGAGTCCGTGAATCAAAATGAGCTGTTCGACTGATGGCCGACACGGGCTGGTTCGGGCATCCCCGTGGGCTGTCCACGCTCTTCTTCACGGAGATGTGGGAGCGGTTCAGCTACTACGGGATGCGGGGGTTTCTCATCCTGTACGCCACCGCCGCTGCTGCATCCGGAGGGCTGGGCTTCGACGTCCGGCACGGTGCCAGCATATACAAGTGGTACACGAGCTCCGTCTGGCTCACCCCGATTCTCGGCGGTTTCATCGCGGACCGCTTCCTCGGGCAATACCGCAGTGTGTTCGTTGGGGGCGTCATCATCGCGCTCGGGCATTTCACCCTAGCCCTCAAGGCCCTGCCGACTTTTTACGCCGGCCTAGGGCTGATCGTCCTAGGGACGGGGCTGCTCAAGCCGAACATCAGCGCCATGGTCGGGTCGCTGTACGAGCAGGGCGATGCCCGGCGCGATGCCGGCTTTTCCCTGTTCTACATGGGCATAAACATCGGCGCCTTCCTCGGGATCACATTAGCCGGATGGCTCGCGCAGAAGATCGACTGGCACATCGGCTTCGCTGCAGCCGGAGTGGGGATGACCCTCGGCCTGATCCAGTATGTGGTCGGCAGGCAGCGACTCACTCCGGCACTGGCGCGACTCGCCGCTCCGCCCCGGCCGCCGGGCGGTCCCGGTGCGCTGCGGCAGGTGTGGGAATCGCTGCGCGGCTTCACCACCGAGGAACGGAACCGCATCGCCGCGGTCTTCGTGTTCTTCCTGTTCGCGGCGCTCTTCTGGGGTGCGTATGAGCAGGCGGGGTCGACGCTCAACCTGTTTGCCGATCGCTACACCGACCTGAACATCCACGGCTATCTGATTCCCTCGTCCTGGCTCCAGTCCGTGCAGCCGATCATGGTGATCGCCCTGGCCCCAGTGCTGGCCTGGCTCTGGGTGCGCCTTGGTCCCCGCGAGCCATCCAGCCCGGCGAAGTTCGCCCTCGGGCTTCTCTGTGCGGGCGTCGCGTTCCTGTTGCTCGTTCCGGCTGGGTTGATCGCGCAGAGCGCGGTCGGAGTCAAGGTCAGCCCCTTGTGGCTGGTGGCCGCCTACATCATCGAGGAGATCGGAGAGCTCTGCCTCAGTCCGGTAGGTCTGAGCGCGGTGACGAAGCTGGCACCGGCGCGAATCGTGAGCCTGATGATGGGTGTGTTTTTCCTCTCGAATTGGCTGGGGAACTTGCTCGCCGGCTGGACGGCCGGGTTCTTTAGCTCCATGCCGCTGTCGCGCCTGTTCGCCGCCGTCGCTGCCGTGTGTCTCGTCGCGGCCGCGATCATGGCCCTCCTTATCAAGCCGGTCCGCAACCTGATGGGAGACGTCCACTGACGACCGAGGCGGGAAAGCGGAAGCGGGAGACGTGAGCCGGCGCGCGCTCCTGCTGCTCAGCGCCTGCATCGGCGCGCCGGCGCCGCTCCGCGGGCAGCAGGCAACCCCGGGCGGGCACGATAGCACCGTGGTCGTGCTGCTTGGCACGGGAAACCCGCGCCCCGAGCCGGATGCGTCGGGCCCGGCCACGGCGGTCGTCGTAGGGGCCCGCGTGTTCCTGGTGGACGCCGGCCCCGGGGTCGAGCGCCGCCTCGCCGCGGCGCACCTGCCGATCGACGGCGTCACCGCGCTGTTCATCACCCACCTCCACTCGGACCACACGCTCGGGCTTCCGGACCTGATCTTCACGTCCTGGGTGATGGGACGAAAGCAGCCGCTCGCGGCCTACGGGCCGCACGGCTTGCGGCAGATGACCGACCACCTCGTGGCCGCGTGGGCGGAGGACATCGAGGTGCGAACCAACGGCCTGGAGAAGCGGACGCCCGGCGGCTATCGCGTGGACGTGCACGAGATCCGCCCGGGTGTGGCCTACGACTCGGGGGGCGTGCGCGTCACGGCGTTCCTGGTGGAGCACGGGACCTGGCGCGAGGCGTATGGATACCGCGTCGATGCGCCGGGCCGCAGCGTGGTGGTCTCGGGTGACACGAAGCCGAGCGAGAATCTGGTGCGGGCGGCGGCGGGCGCCGACGTGCTGGTCCACGAGGTCTACCCGGAGCCGCGCACGGCGCCCAACCCGACTGAGAGCGCGACCTGGCCGACATATATGGGGGACTTCCACACATCGGACGTGGAGCTGGGCCAGCTCGCGGCGCGCATCCGGCCCAAGTTGCTGATCCTGACGCACATCATCCGCCGCGGGGCGACCGACGAGGAGCTGCTTGCCAACGTGCGAAAATCGTTCAGCGGGCGCGCCGTGGTGGCGCACGACCTGGACCGGTACTAGCTGTGACCGAGCGGAACCGGGCGCGGCTGCAAGCGGCGATCGCGCGGGCCCGAGCCCAGTGAACTAGGACCAGGAGCGGGACCATGCTCAAGAAGATCGGCGCCGCACTCGTCGCCGTCGGCCTCTTCCTCCCGTACAGCCCGGACGTCCGCGTCATTGCCAGCGTGTGGCACAACGCGGCCGAAGTGCTGTTCCAGGGCTTCCCGGTGCTCCTCGCTTTCGTCTACGCGTTGCACACCTTCGTCCCGCCCCTCGCGCGGTTCCATCAGCGACTCGGGCAAGCACTGCACGGCGCGCTGCGGATGGTGTATTTCGTGCTCGTCGGGGCCTACCTCGCGACCGCCGCGGCGGGACGCGCGGATTGGCCCGCGGTGGGCCCGGTGCTCGCGGCGCTCGTCATCACCGGCGGGTTGCTGTACTGGGGACAGGGACGAGGGACCAAGGCCGAGCGGTTGCCCTTGCTGCTGCTGATCGCCGGGGGCGTGCCGCTGATCGCCTACTTCATCGAGACGCTGCGCGCGGGGGCACTGGCGTACGGCGGCTGGGTGTTCACGGCGGGTTACGTACTGGCGCTCGTGGGCGAGGTGCAGGGGCTGCGCGCCGCGCCCAGGATCGCGCACGGTGGCTGATCACATCGGCTGCTCCGCGAAGTGGCACGCGGCGAATTGTCCAGTCGCCACTTCGCGCAGTGCCGGCGGCTCGGTGCGACAGCGCTCATTCTTCCTGGGGTGTGGGCAGCGCGGGTGGAACGGGCACCCCGCCGGCGGGGATGCGGGCGACGGCACCTCTCCCTGCAACACGATGCGCTGTCGCTGCGCTTTGGGGTCGGGGACCGGAACGGCCGACAGCAACGACGTCGTATAGGGGTGCCGCGGCCCCGCGTACAAACCGGTCGCGGGCGCGCGCTCGACGATCTTGCCCAGGTACATCACGGCAACATCGTCCGCGATGTGCTTCACCACGGCCAGGTCATGCGCAATGAAGAGGTAAGTCAGCCGGCGCTTGCGCTGCAGGTCGGCGAGCAGGTTCAGCACCTGGGCCTGCACTGACACGTCGAGCGCACTCACCGGCTCGTCCAGCACGAGGAACTGCGGCTCGACCGAGAGCGCCCGGGCGATTCCGACGCGCTGCCGTTGCCCGCCGGAGAGCTCGTGGGGGTAGGCCGCGGCGAACGCCGGGTCGAGTCCCACCTCATCGAGCAGTGCGGCGACCCGCCGCTTGGCCTCGAGCCCGGTCGCGAGCCGGTGGATGGCGAGGGGCTCGGCGAGGGTCTGCTGCACGGTCATACGGGGGTTGAGCGAGCCGTAGGGATCCTGGAACACGATCTGCATGCGGCGCCGCAGGGCTCGCAGCTCGCGCCCGCCGAGGGCGACGACGTCCGCCCCCCCCAACGTGACCCGCCCCGCGTCCGGCTCGATCAGCCGCAGGATCGTGCGCCCCACCGTCGACTTCCCGCACCCCGACTCGCCCACGAGGCCGAGGGTCTGCCCCGCCGCGATCGCAAACGATACCCCGTCCACGGCACGCACCGTGCGACGGGCGCGCCCCAACCCGAACAGCCCCCGCTCGCCGGGGAAGCGCTTCACGAGGCCGTCGACCTGGACGAGCGGAGCTGGTGTCACGGATGACGCTCGCGGCGCTCCGGCTCGGTGAGCAGCCAGCAACGGACGGTATGGGTGCCTGCCTCTGCCCCGGCGCTGTCGAGCAGCGGCGGCTCTTCGACGGCACACCGGTCCCACGCGTACGGGCACCGGGGATGGAAGCGGCACCCCGCCGGCCAGGAGGTCGCGGCCGGCACTTGGCCGGGGATGCTGTGCAGGCGCCCGCGGACCTGGCTGACGCGCGTGTCGAGCCGGGGCACCGACGCGAGCAGGCCTTCGGTGTAGGGGTGCAGCGGACGCGCGAACAGCTCACCGGTCGACGCCTGCTCCACCACCTGTCCGGCGTACATGACGACGACGCGGTCGGCCGAGCCGGCCACGACCCCCAGATCGTGGGTGATCAGCATGACCGCCATGCCGAGCTCTCGCTGGAGCCGGTCGAGCAGCTCCAGGATCTGGGCCTGGATCGTCACGTCGAGAGCGGTCGTCGGCTCGTCGGCGATGAGGAGCTGGGGGTGGCAAATGAGCGCCATGGCGATCATCACGCGCTGCCGCATCCCCCCGCTCATCTGGTGCGGGTAGTGGTCCACCCGCTCTCCCGGATCGGGGATGCCGACGAGCGTCAACATCTCGATGGCGCGGGCCCGGGCGGCCCGACGCGACAGGCTCTGATGGACGATCGCCGCTTCGGCGATTTGGTGCCCTACGGTGAAGACCGGGTTGAGCGACGTCATCGGCTCCTGGAAAATCATCGCGATCCGGTTGCCGCGGACCGCGCGCAGCTCTTTGGGGGCCAGGGTCAGGAGGTTGCGTCCCTCGAACTCGATGAAGCTGCCGGGGCGGATGTGGCCGGGGGGCTCGGGGATGAGGCGGAGGATGGAGAGCGACGTGACGGTCTTGCCGCAGCCGGACTCGCCCACGACGCCGAGCGTCTCCCCGGGGTACACGTCGAACGAGACGCCGTCGACCGCGCGGGCCGTGCCGCTGCCCTGCTCGGTCACGAAGTACGTCTTCAGGTCGCGCACGCGGAGCAGCGGCTCCGTCACGTCGCCTCCTTGCGCGGGTCGAGGGCATCGCGCAGCCCGTCACCCACGGCGTTGAGCGCCAGGACGACGAGCGCGATGGCGAGCCCGGGGAACCCCGACGTCCAGGGCGCGGTGGCGATGTACGGCTGGCCGTCGTAGATGATGCTTCCCCAGCTGGGGAGCGGCGAGGGCACGCCGAGCCCGAGGTAGGAGAGCCCCGCCTCGAGCAGGATCACGTTGCCGATGCCGAACGCCGCGGACACGATGATCGGGGCCGCGGCATTGGGGAGAACGTGGCGGAAAATCACGCGCGTCGGTCCCGCGCCCACGGCCCGGGCCGCGGCGACGAACTCCCGCTCCCGTAGGCTGAGGACGTCGGCGCGTACCAGCCGGCTCGTGCCGAACCAGCCCGTGAGCCCGATGAGCAACACCAGCACCGCGAGCGGCAGGCGCTCCCACAGCGCCACGGCCATGAGCAGCACGAACATACGCGGCATCGCCAGTCCCACGTCGACGCTCCGCATGAGAACCGCGTCGATGCCGCGACGGAAATACCCGGCGGCCGCACCCACGCCCGCGCCGACCGTCACCGCGACGAGCATCGCGATCGTGCCGATGCCGAGCGACAGGCGCGCGCCGTACACGAGGCGGCTCCACACGTCCCGGCTGTAGACGTCGGTGCCGAGCGGGAAGCGGGTTGAGGGAGGCTGGTTCTGCAGGTGCACCGGGTCGAGCTGCCCGGCCGGGTCGTAGGGCGCGACCAGCGGCGCGGCGAGCGCAGTCGTGACGAAGAACGCGAGGATGAACACGCCGGCCGTGGCCGTGGGGTGGCGGAGAAAGCGCCGCCCCGCGGCCCGCGTCGCGGCGCGGCGCCGCACCTCGGCCGCCGCGACCAGCGCCACGGCGACCGCGCTCGCGAGCGCGAGCCACGTCCAGACGGTCACGGCCCCGCGCCGCGCCCGCGGATGCGGGGATCCGCGACGGCGTACAGCACGTCCGCCACCAGGCTGCCCAGGACCACGACCCCGCTGGCCACGAGCGCCGCCCCGGTGACGAGCGGGTAATCGCGCTGAAAGATCGCCGTGACCGACAAGCGGCCCATGCCGGGCCAGGCGAACACCCGCTCCACGAGCACGGCGCCGGTGAGCAGGAACGGGAAGGCGAGGCCGAACAGGGTGATGATCGGGAGCAGGGCGTTGCGGAGCGCGTGCACCAGCAGGACGCGACGCTCGCGCAGCCCTTTGGCGCGCGCGGTGCGCACGTAGTCCTGGCCCGCGACCTCGAGCATCGCGGCCCGCTGGTAGCGCGCCGTCGCGGCGGCGCCGACCAGCCCGAGCGTCAGCGCCGGCAGGGTGAGATGCCACAGCAGATCGCCGAGGCAACGCGCGCTCGTGACGCTCGGGCACAGCACCGGGTCGCGCATGCCGCCGACCGGAAAGACGTGCAGCCACTGCCCGAACACGAGCAGCAGGATCAGCCCGAGCCAGAAGGTCGGCATCGAATTGAAGAACAGGGCGACGTTGCCGAGCGCGATGTCCCCGAAGCGCCGCGCCCGTACGGCCTGGTACAGGCCGAGCGCGAGGCCGAGGGCGAAGTCGATGACGAGCGCGGTCCCCGCCAGGGTCAGGGTCGGGGGAATGGCGTCGGCGATCGCCGCGGCAACGGGGCGATGCTGGGAGAACGATTGTCCCAGCTCGCCATGCAGCAGGTTGCGGAGATACAACACGTACTGCACCGGCAGCGGCTGATCGAGGCCGAACTGCCGCCGCAGCCGAGCGATCACCTCTGGATCGACCTGGCGCTGGTCGTCCGCGGCGAACGGCGTCCCCGGCGCCAGGTGGATGAGCACGAAGGTGATGGTGACGACCGCAAAGACGATGGCGATCGCGGCGGCGAGACGCCGCACGAGCCACGCCGTCACTTAGCGCTCCGCGCGGTCTCGATCGGTCAGCTGGTCGGCGGGGATGCGCCAGGTGCGCACCAGCGCCCAGTAGGCGTCCGGCCGGATGACGACGTCCGTCACCCGGCGATTCACCGCGGCCACATTGTCCGTTGCGTACAGGAAGATCGCCGGGGCGTCCTGGTTCAGCGTCTCGACCGCGCGGCGCCACAGACGCTTCGCCGCGTCGTGCCGCGGCGCCGCGGTCGCCTCGTCCACCAGCCGGTCGAACACGGGGTTGGCGTAGCGGCCGGCGTTGGAGCGTCCGGCGGCCGTCCACACCTGAGCGATGGACGACGACGGCGTGGGATCGGTCCCCCGGGCGATCACGGCCGCGTCGAACCGGCCCGCCTGCGTCCGCTGGTCGAACACGCTGAACTCGACTTCGTCCAACTGCACGTCCGCGCCGATGCGACGGAACTGCTCTTGCAGCAGTCGGGCGTACTGTCCCCGCAGGTGGCTCGTCGTGGGCACCAGGAGGCGGAACGCCAGCGGTTGACCGTCCCGGTCCCGGATCCCGTCGCCGTTCGAATCACGCCAGCCGAGTCGCGTGAGCAATCGAGCGGCCTGCGTCGTGTCGTACGGCAGGTCGCGCGTCTCGGGGTCCCAGATCGACCAGATGCGGGCGAGCGGGCCGGGCGGGACCTGCGCGAGGTCGCCCCACACGCTCTGGCGCAACGCTTCACGGTTCACCGCCATCGCGAGCGCGCGCCGCAGCAGCCGGTCCCCGAACAGGGGGTGCGGCTTCGCCGTGTCGCCGTTGGTGGACAAGTTGAACGCGAGGAAGCCGTATACCGCGCCGTGGTAGGGGTACAGCGCGAGGTTGGGCGCGGCCCGGGCGCGTTTCACGTTGTCGGGCGGGCCCAGCACCTCCACCGCGTCAGCGTCGCCCGCGATCGCCTGCGTGATGGCGACCTGGAGGTCGGGGGTGAAGCGCCAGATCAGACGGCGGATGTGGGGGCGTCCCAAGAAGAAGGTCGAATCCGCGGCGAGCTCGACGCTCTCGCCCGCCTTCCATCCTACGAAGCGGTACGGACCGTCGCCCACCGGCGCGCGCCCCAACGCGGCGCTGCGCCACTGCGAGCGCGGTACCGGGCGCAGCAGATGCGCCGGCACGATGAGCATGTGATAGACCGCATCGTAGAACATCTCGGGATAGCGCGCGTGAAACCGGAACACCGCGGTGACCGAGTCCCGCGTGGTGACGGCGCTGATGGTGCGTAGCGACGAGCGGTACGGCGAGTTCACGAGCGGGTCGGTGTAGATGTCGAACGTGAACGCGACGTCCGCGGCGGTGACGGACCGTCCGTCCTGCCAGTGCGCGCGCGGATCGAGGTGGAACACGAGCGTGAGGGGGTCGTCCCACTCCCACCGCTGCGCCAACTGGGGCTGAAAGTCTTCGTCGCCCACGGTGTTCCCCGAGAGGCCCAGGTCCGCGAGCTTCAGGAAGAGCTGCCCCGTGATGTCCTGGGCGTACTGCTGCTGGGTCACCGCCGGGAGCAGGATGTCGGGCTCGCCCGCCGCGGCGAAGACCAGCGTGCCGCAGTAATCGCCGGCGCAGCCGCGGCGGCGCTCGCACGCCGTGATCGAGACCAGCACGGCTGCGGCGAGGGCGGTCAGGACGAACGAGGTCGCGGACCCTAAAGGACTCCCTGACGGTCGCGGTCGGACGGTCGGCATCGCGCCTAACATTCTATCGCCGGCCTAGCGGCGCCAGGTCCAGGCGGGGTCGGTGAAGCGGGCGATCGACGGCGGTCGGTCGGTCAAGGGCGGTCGAGGGCGATCGAGGGCGGTCGAGGGCAGGGTATCGTCCCACGTCGCGGCGATCGCTTCGGCCACTTCCTCGAAGGTGATCCTCCGGCCGAGCGCGGCGGTGAGCGTCATTTCCCCGCTGGCGGCTGACGGCTGACGGCTGACGGCTCGAATGACGTCCTGCGATCCGGCGAGCAGGATCGAGCCGTGCTGCAGCAGAGCCTTCCCTTGGCGGACCTGTGCCGAGCCGATCACCTTGCGGCCTTGGACGAGCACTTCGCCCCCGGCAGGCGCGGCGAAACATGCATGGGACTGATGGCGGGCCGCGGCGGGCGGTGGAGGGCGGTCGGGTGCCAGCTTGGCGTCCGCTCCCAACGCCTGCAACGCGGCTGCCAGCCGTTCGTGAATCGCGCGGTAGCTGTCGCGCAGGGAGCCGAAGGCCTGCACCGGCGCCGCCACGGCGTACGTCACCTCGTGCTCGTGCCACACCGCCCGGCCACCGGTCGGCCGGCGGACCACGTCGCACCCGAGCTGCGCGATGGCGTCCGGGTCGTAGCGCTCCCGAGCGGGCTCGTTGCGTCCGAACGAGATGCAGCTCGGCTCGAAGCGGTACAGTCGCCAGAACGCCTGACCGGTGCGCTCCGCCTCGTCGAGTAACGTCTGGTCCAACGCCATGTTCTCGGCGCCGGAGAGGCCGGTCGTTTCAATCTGCCGCCAGCGCATACGCTTCCACCGGCGGGCAGACGCAGACCAGGTTTCGGTCCCCGTAGGCGCCGTCCACGCGGCCCACCGACGGCCACACCTTGCGCTGGCGGGTCCAGACGGCGGGGAAGGCCGCGCGCTCGCGCGAGTAGGGCCGATCCCACGCGTCGGCGATCACGTCCTCCAGCGTGTGTGGCGCATTCGTGAGGACGTTGTTGCCGCGGGGCTGCGTCCCCTGCTCGATCTCCCGGATCTCTTCGCGGATCGCGATGAGGGCGTCGCAGAAGCGGTCGAGCTCCTCCTTGGATTCGCTTTCGGTCGGCTCGATCATCAGCGTGCCGGCGACGGGAAACGAGACCGTCGGCGGGTGAAAGCCATAATCGATGATGCGCTTCGCGATGTCCTCGACCTCGATCCCCGCCGACTGCTTGAAGGGACGCGTGTCGATGATGCACTCGTGGGCGACGCGACCGTTGGCTCCCGTGTAGAGCACTCCGTAATGCGGCGCCAGCCGCCGGGCCATGTAGTTGGCGTTGAGGATCGCCATCTTGGTGGCCTCGACGAGCCCCTCGCGTCCCATGAGGGCGATGTAGGCCCAGGAGATCGGGAGGATCCAGGCGCTCCCCCAGGGAGCGGCCGACACGGTGCCGCACGGCTGCTCCCGACGCAGCGGTACGACGGGGTGATCGGGCAGGAACGGCCCGAGGTGGGGGGCGACGCAGATCGGCCCCATTCCGGGCCCGCCGCCACCGTGCGGGATGCAGAACGTCTTGTGGAGGTTCAGGTGGCACACGTCGGCGCCGATGTCGGCCGGGCGGCAGAGGCCGACCTGGGCGTTCATATTGGCGCCGTCCATGTACACCTGACCGCCGTGCGCGTGCACGATCTCGCAGACCTGCCGGATCGACTCTTCGAAAATGCCGGTGGTGGACGGGTAGGTGACCATGAGCGCGCCGAGCGTGCTCCGGTGTTGGGCCGCCTTGGCGCGCAGGTCCGCGAGATCGATCGTGCCGCGCGCATCCGTCTGGACCGGCACCACGGTCAGCCCTGCCATGACGGCACTCGCGGGGTTGGTGCCGTGCGCGGAGGTCGGGATGAGACAGGTAGTGCGGTGGGCTTCACCCCGCGAGCGGTGGTACGCGCGGATCACGAGCAGCCCGGTGAACTCGCCTTGTGATCCGGCGTTGGGCTGCAGCGAGACATGGGCGAAGCCGGTGATCTCGGCGAGCATGTCCTCGAGCTGCCGGAACAACGTGCGATAGCCGGTCGCTTGCTCGCGCGGCGCGAAGGGGTGCAGCCGGTTGAACTCCCGCCAGGAGAGCGGCACCATCTCGGTGGTGGCGTTGAGCTTCATGGTGCACGAGCCCAACGGGATCATCGACGTCGTGAGTGACAGGTCGCGTGCCTCGAGTCGCTTGATGTAGCGCAGCATCTCCGTTTCCGAGCGATAGCGGTGGAAGACGGGGTGCGTGAGGTAGGGCGAGCTGCGCCGCAGCGCGTCGGGGATAGCGGTGTCCGCCTTGGCCCCGAGATCCTCCACCATGAAGGGCAGGACCTCGTTGAGCGAGAACGCCGCGACCAGGTCCGCGAGGTCGCCGAGCGTGGTGGCCTCGTCGAGCGACACGCCGATGCGGGTCGGCGAGATGGTCCGCAGGTTGATGCGGCGGGCGCGGGCCGCGTCGATCAGCCGCGGCATGGCCCAGGACTCGACCTCGATGCACAGGGTGTCGAAGAAGGTCGAATGCAGCACCCGGTAACCCAGTCGCCCCAGCGCGTTCGCGAGCAGCACGGTGAGCGTGTGGACCCGCTCGGCGATGCGGCGCAGTCCCTCGGGGCCGTGGTACACCGCGTACATGCTCGCCATGACGGCGAGCAGCACCTGCGCGGTGCAGATGTTGCTCGTCGCCTTCTCGCGGCGGATGTGCTGCTCGCGCGTCTGCAGCGCCATGCGCAGCGCCGGCCGTCCGCCGACGTCGCGCGACACACCGATGATGCGCCCGGGGACGTACCGCCTGTGCTCCTCGCGCGTGGCGAAGAACGCCGCGTGCGGGCCGCCGTACCCCATCGGCACGCCGAAGCGCTGCGAGTTCCCGACCGCGATGTCGGCACCCCACTCGCCGGGAGGCTGGAGCAGCGTGAGCGCGAGCAGATCCGTCGCCACCGTCACGAGCGCTCCGACGGCGTGCGCCCGCTCGCACACCGCGCGGTAGTCCTCGATCTTGCCGGCGGTCGTCGGGTACTGCAGCAGCGCTCCGATCACGCCGGTCCGAAACTCGAAGCCGCTGGGATCGGCGACGACCGTTTGGACGCCGCGTGCCTCCGCCCGCGTGCGGACCACGGCGATCGTCTGAGGATGGCACCCGTCCGCGATCATGAACACCGGGGTCACGCCCGCGAGGGGCCGCGCCACGGCTTCGGTCAGATGCATGGCCTCGGCCGCGGCGGTCGCCTCGTCGAGCAGGGAGGCGTTGGTGATCGGGAGGGCGGTGAGGTCGGCGACCATCGTCTGGAAGTTGAGCAGCGCCTCCAGACGTCCTTGAGCGATCTCCGGCTGATACGGCGTGTACGCCGTGTACCAGCCGGGGTTCTCCACGATGTTCCGCTGGATCACCTGAGGCGTGAAGGTGTGGTAGTAGCCCATCCCGATGTAGGAGTGGAACAGCTGGTTCTGCGCCGCGAGGCCGCGCAACGCCTGCAGCACTTCGCGCTCGGTCCGTCCGGGCGGGAGCGCCAGCGGTCGGGCCAGCCGGATGTCCGCGGGCACGACCGTGTCGATGAACTCGTCCAGCGACGCGGCGCCGACCAGCTGGAGCATCGCCCGGGTCTCATCGGGGCTCGGCCCGATGTGCCGCGCCACGAACCGGTCGGCGGGGAGGAGAGAGGCGCGCGGCGTGGGCATGATGGAGGGGCTATTCGCCAATATGCTTCGTGTACTCCTCGCTCCCCAGCAGGTCGTCGAGCTCCTTCGGACTCTTGATGCGGAGTCTGATCATCCAGCCCTCGCCGTAGGGGTCGCGGTTTACGAGGGCAGGGTCGCTCTCGAGCGCCGTGTTGACCTCGGTCACCGTGCCGGCGAGCGGGGAAAAGAGCTCCGAGACCGCCTTCACCGCTTCGATCGTGCCGAATGCATCCATGCGCGCGAACGTCGCACCGACCTTGGGCAGGTCGACGTAAACGACGTCACCCAACTCGCCCTGTGCGTAATCGGTGATCCCGACCTGCACGACGGACTTGTCGTCGGTCTCCTTGACGTACTCGTGCTCTTCCGTGTAGCGCAGGTCCGGCGGCGTTTTCGACATGCGGGGTTCGCTCTCGCTCGAGGCCTCTCCAACGTCGCGGCGAAGGTTACCGGGGCACCAAACTCCTGTCAACCCAATGGGTTGGCCGACGGAAACAGATCCGGTCGCGGCGCCGCGCCGTGGGCACCGGGCTCGATCAGCCGGAGCCGCTCGGCGCCCCAGGGGCGCAAGTCGAGTCGCACCGCCACCGGGTCGGGGTCATCACTCAGCAGGACCAGGATCCCCGGCCGGCCGGCGCGCTCCCACGCCCGCTCGACCGTCGCCGCCGCCCCGACCGTGGCGACGATCGCGTCGGGTGGCGGGGCGGTGGCCGCCAACGCCTTCTCCACCGCGCTCGCGCCCGTAGCCCGACGCACCGCCAATCCGGCGTCCGAGTAGCGGCTCACGATGGCGTTCAGGGCCGAGGGCAGGGAGGCCGCACCTGTGCCCTCGCCGTCGGCCGCCGCCACCAGCAGCGAGTGAGCGGGTCGACCGAGCGACGCGCGGGCGGCCCGGCGGCGCAGCGCCTCGAACACGTCGCGCGCGGCGCGCTCCAGCTGCGGTACCGACCCGTCGTTGTCGAGCACGAAGTCGCTGCGCGGGCGCTTGCGCTCCGCCGGCATCTGCGCGGCGATCATCCGGTCGGCCTCTTCGTTCGACAGTCCCCGCATCGCACGCAACCGCGTGCGCCGCAGGGCGACGCCGGCGTCCACCAGCACGACGACATCGAACTGCCCGGGATCGAGCACTTCGAACAAGAGCGGGATGTCGTTCACCACCAGCACGTCGCCCCGCTCGCGCGCTTCGTGCGCCAGATCGTCGCGGCGCCGGCGGACCGCCGGGTGGACGATGGCGTTGAGGGCGTCGAGCGCGGCCTGGTCGCCCATGACCTTGGACCGCAGCGCCGCGCGGTCGAGCGAGCCGTCTGGTGCGAGCACGTCGGACCCGAAGCGCTGCGCGATTGCGGCGAGCACCTCGCCGCCCGGCGCCTGCGCCTGTCGCGCCAGCTCGTCGGCGTCGATGATCGTCGCGCCCCAGCCGCGGAACAGCTCGACGACGGTCGACTTGCCGGCGGCGATGTTGCCCGTGAGAGCGACGTTTAACATTGCGGATTTGCGATTGCGGATTGCGGATTGGGTGCGGCCGGGCAGTTCAATCCGCAATCCGCAATCCGCAATCCGCAATTACAGAAGCGCCGTCTGGTCCTCATCCGCCCTCGGGACTGTGTGACAGTGCCGGCACCGCGCCTCGTACGACTCCCGTCCCCCGACCATGATCGTGGGACTGTCCCACAGGGCGGGGCGGCCGTTGACGAGGCGCTGGTTGCGGCTCGCCGGCTCCCCGCACACCACGCAGATCGCCTGGAGCTTGTCGACGATCTCCGCGATGGCGAGCAGCGCCGGCATGGGGCCGAAGGGGAGGCCCCGGAAATCCATGTCGATGCCGGCGAGCACGATCCGCACCCCCTGGTCGGCGAGCGTGTTGGCCACGCTCACGATGCCGTCGTCCAGGAACTGCACCTCGTCCACCGCGAGCACCTCCGTCTCGGGCCGGCGGCGGGTCATGATCTCTTCGGAGGAGTCGACTGGCTCGGCCTCCACGATGCCGCCGTCGTGGGTGCTGATCGAATACAGCCCGGCGTACCGCGCGTCCAAGTGGGACTTGAACACCTGGACGCGCTTCTTGGCGATGACCGCGCGCCGTACCCGCCGGATCAGCTCCTCGCTTTTGCCTGAGAACATCACGCCGGCGATCACTTCGATGCGACCGCGGCGGGTGCCGTGTTGCATTCTTGAACCCTGGGGTGAACGGCCGCCGTGGGGACAAGGCGTCTGGAAACGGCGTGGAAGGGTAGTCGCTCGGGGGACCCGGGTCAAGGAAACGCAGCTATCTTGCGGATTTTCCGGGGATACCCCCATATTGTGGTGGTTTTATGCGGCTTTTCCGGCGCCCCGTGTCAAAAGGGGCGGAATTCCAGGCCTCTCCGGCCCTAAACCCTCACAAGGAGATACCGTGAACAAAGCCGAGCTGACCGGTGCGCTGGCCATGCGGACGAAGATGTCCAAGGCCGACGCGAGCCGGACGATCGAAGCCCTGTTCGACGACAAGGGCATCATCGCCGCTGAGCTGAAGAAGGGCGCCAAGGTGCAGATCACGGGATTCGGGAATTTCGAAGCGCGCAAGCGCGCCGCTCGGATGGGCCGCAATCCCAAGACCGGCAGCGTGATCCAGATCAAGGCCTCAATCGCCCCGGCGTTTCGGGCGGGCAAGCAGCTGAAGATGGCGGTCAATAACAAGAAGTAAACCGCAGGCGGTTGTGCTGATCACGGGCCGCCCCGCTGGGCGGCCCGTCGGCGTTTAGACCTGCCGATCGAGCCGCGCCTGCGCCCGGCGTCCTCTGATCGTGACGCCGGTGAGGCCGCGCACGACTTTTTCCGCGACGGCGGGCGCGACCTCGACCAGGGTGAAGGTGTCGCGCACATCGATCCGGCCCATGTGATTCTTCTCGAGCCCGACCTCCCGGATCAGCGCCCCCACCAGGTCCTTCGCCGCGATGCGATCCTTCTTCCCCACGTTCACGAACACCCTCGTCCAAGTGGCAGTCGGCGAGACAGCCGGCTGACTGACGGCAGTTGGCTGACGGCTGATGGCGAACAGCGCCGCCGCTACCTCCGCCGGGTCGAAGCGCTCGAACAGCGGGCTCAGCAGCGCGAGCTCGGCGTCGACGGCGCCGTCGGCCACGAGCCGCTCGATCTCTGCGCCGAGCGCCTCGATCCGGTCGCGCGCCCGGTCCGCCGGGGAAGGCAGCGGCACGGCCACGAGCGGCCCTGCGACGGAGCGGAGGTACGGTAGCTGCGCCGCCGTGACGAGCAGCACCGGTTCGCCGAGCCGGGCGAGGACCGTGAACTGCTCGCGGCTAGGCAGCCGGGTGCACAGGACGGCGTCGGGGGGAGGCGTGACCGACGTCGCGTCGAGCAGTCCGCCGTCCCAGATGAACGGGCGCTGGGCATCGAGCGCCTCGAGGACGGCGCGCCCGGCGGCGTGCCGGCGGAACTGCGGAACGACCGCGTAGCGCGCCGGCCCCACGGGACCGAGCGAGCCACCACTGCCGTCCACGGGCGTGGCGCCCACGATCAGAGCCCGGCGGGCGTGGCGCTCGAGGAAGTCGCCGAGCGCCGCGGGATTCCAGCTCAGCACGATGCGGCGCGCCTCGTGCGCTTCCGCGAGCAGCGCGTCGAGCGCGGCCGCGTGCTCGCCCGACACGAGGGCCTCGGGCCACGCGACGACGACGGTGGAGAGGGCGCCCAGCTTGAGGGCGGAGCGGGTGAGCAGCGCCGCGAGGTCCTGCACGGCACCGGCGAGCAGTGGGACGGCCCCCTCTTTGAGGATGCGTGTGGCTCGGGACAGCCCGGTGACGGCGTGGACGCGTACGCCCGCGGGCGCCGCCGCCGCCCACTCCGCCGCGGACCCGTGATCCCCGCACACGATCACGGCCGGTGCGCTCACCAGCTCCCACACCACGGTCGCCTGCTCCACGTCCGGTGGCAGGACCAGCACCAGGTGGCGGCCGCGCTGCAGCGCGGCCTTCGCTTCGTCCAGCGTCACACGATCCTCGGTTGTCAAAGGGCGCGAACATGGTACCTTCCGGGCAACCGAAAGGCAACGTCATCGTGAAAACGCAGCGGAGTCAGTCGCCCATGACGACCCAAGGCTCGCTATTCGGCCTATCCCCGAACCTGCACCACCTCGAGACGTCCGCCACCATCGCGATCTCGCAGGAAGCCAAGCGGCGCAAGGCGGCGGGGGAGGACGTGATCGACCTGGGGGCGGGGGAGCCCGACTTCCCCACGCCGCCGATCGCCGCGGACGCCGGGGTGCGCGCGATCCGCGACGGCAAGACCCACTACGCGGCGAACGAGGGGATTCTCGAGCTCCGGGCGGCCGCGGCGACGCAGTTATCGCTGCTCTCGGGCGGCCGTCCGGTGAACGCCGACCACATCGTCATCTCGAACGGCTCGAAGCAATCGCTCTTCAACGTCTGCTTTAGCGTGTTCGGTCCCGGCGACGTCGTCGCGATTCCGGCGCCCGCCTGGGTGTCGTATCCGCAGATCGTTCACCTGACGCGCGCGCGGCCGGTGCTGGTGCCGGGCGATCCGGAGTGGGGGCTCAAGCTGAGTGTGCGAGACCTGCAGCGCGTGGTGCCGGGCGCGCAGGGGCTGATCCTCTGCTCGCCCTGCAACCCCACGGGCTCGGTGTACACCCTCGCCGAGCTCAAGGCGATCGCCCAATGGGCGCGCGATCACAAGGCGTGGGTGATCGCGGACGAGATCTACCGCCGGATCCACTATGGGCCGGGCCCGGCGCCGTCCTTCCTCGACCTGCCGGACGACCTGCTCGAGCGGGTGGTGATCATCTACGGGGTCAGCAAAGCGTACGCGATGACGGGGTGGCGGATCGGCATCGCGCTCGCGCCGCCGAAGGTGGCCAAGGCGATGGCCGCGCTGCAGTCACATACGACCACCGGCGCGAACCACCCGGCGCAGTGGGCCGCGGCGGCCGCGCTGGGGGACGAGCGCGTGGAGCAGGACGTGGCGCGCATGGTGGCGGAGTTCCGCAAGCGGCGCGAGCTCGTCGTCGGCCGGTTCCGCCAGGACCTCCCGGGCGTCGAGTTCGTGGACCCGCTGGGCGCGTTCTACTTCTTTTTCCGAGTGGATTCGTTCGGCGGCATCAGTGGCACGGAGTTCTGCACGCGGCTGATCACGTCGACGGGCGTCGCGCTCGTCCCGGGCGCGGCGTTCGGGGACGATCGGTGGGCGCGCTTGAGCTACGCGGCGGCGACGGAGGACATCGCGAAGGCACTGGATCGGATCATCGGGTTCGCGACGAAGCTCGCCGACTAGAGCTTCGCCGTGCGGTGCGACAGCACCTCGACGCCCTTGTCGGTCATGAGGCAATCGTCCTCGATCCGCACCCCGAAATGGCCGAGCTGGTAGATCCCCGGCTCGATCGTGAACACCATCCCCGGCTCGAGGCGTGTGTCGTTGCCCTCCACCAGGTACGGCACTTCGTGGCCATCCATGCCCAGGCCGTGTCCCAGCCGGTGCGTGAAGGAGGGACCATACCCGCCATCCGCGATCACCTTGCGGGCGGCGCGGTCCATCTCCTGACACGGCGTGTACAGCGGCCGCCCGAGCTCGATCGCGGCGGTTTGGGCGTCGTGCACCAGATTGAAGACCTTCTTGAACTCGTCGGACGGGCTGTCCCCGAACCAGATGGTGCGGGTGATGTCGGACTCGTACCCGGTGACGCGACAGCCACAATCGATCAGCACGACGGTCTCCCGCTCGAGCGTGGGGCCGGCCGGCCCGCCGTGGGGCAGCGCGCTCGACGGTCCGAACTGCACCAGCCCGCCGCCCGGCGCGCCGCGCTGCTGCATCTCGCGAGACAGGAGTTGCGCCACGTCGCGCTCGCTCTGCCCGGCGGCGAGCTGCGCGAACGTCGCGGCGATCGCCGCCTCGGTGATCGTGATGGCGCGACGGATCAGGGCGACTTCCTCGGGGGCTTTGATGATCCGCAGGCGCTCGGTCACCGGCGCGCCGTTCACGAACTTCCAGCCCGACAGCTGGTCCGCCAGCGCCAGCGACACGTCGTAACTCGTGCTGGCCTCGAGCGCGATCACGCCATTGCCGCGCGGCTTCAGCTCCCGCACCACGTTGTTGACCAGCTTGTACGGGTTCGCCTGCTCCTCCCAGCCTCGCGCATCCGCGATGGCGCCGTGTTGCTTGATGCGCTCCACCTCGAATGCGGGACACACCACGACCGTCTTGCCGGTGGCCGGGATGACGACGGCGATCAGGCGCTCGCTGCGGCCGGGGTTGTAGCCGGTGAAGTACTCGTAGTTGGTGCTCGGCGTGGCGATGAGGAAATCGAGCTTGCGGCTCTTGAGCTCGGCCTGCGCGCGCTCGATGCGACGGGTGAAGACCTCCGGAGCCAGGGTGGGCTCCTGGACCGATCGCGGATTGCGGATTGCGGATTGCGGATTGGGGGGCGGAGGGGAATCCGCAATCCGCAATCGCCAATCCGCAATGACGGCGGCGCCAGCCGCCAGCAATTCGCGCCGTTCCATCGTCCTGGCCCCTCCCGAAAGTGCGGCCTATATTATCCGCCCTCCCGGGTCCCTGGAAGGTGTCGCTCGCATGAGCTTCGAGGCGCGTATCGAACCGCTCGACGGCAAGCTCCCCAAGGTCAGCTACCACTGGGACCCCGAGACCGACATCCTCTCCGTCGCTTGCAAAGGTGGCGGCAAGGCGAGCGGGTTGAACGGCACCGTGGATCTCGAAGGGCGTGACGGGTCCTTCGTCGTGATCGACGTCGCGGGCGGGTGCCTGCGCGGCGTCGATGTGGTGACCTGGCCCGAAGACATCCGCACCGTGGACATGCTGCCGACCCCGGAGCCGAGCAAAGAGGGCAGCGTCACGTTTCCCAGCCGGAAGTCCCAGCCGGGTGTCGCGGCCGTCGAGGTGGACACGGCGCTCACGGTCGAGAAGAATCAGCAGGAATCGGTGTTCCACCTCCGCGTGGGACGCACCCGTCCCGCGACCGTCGTGCGCGTCGCGGACCGGCTGCTCGTGGAGGTCGACAAGCAGTCACGCCTCGTCGGACTCTGGTTCCTCGACGTCCCGCCCTTCCCGAACGTCGAGGCGACCGCCTGATCGTGGATGAGCGGCTCGAGCGATACATCACCGAGCTGTTCGCCCCGGAAGACGCGATTCTGACCGCCATCAGGGAGCGGCACGTGGCGCTGGGGCTCCCGCCGATCCTCATCTCCCCTGACGAAGGGAAACTGCTGCACGTGCTGCTGCGCGCCGTGGGAGCGACTCGGGTGCTCGAAATCGGCGCGCTGGCGGGATACTCGGGCGTCTGGCTCGCGCGGGCGCTGCCGCGCCACGGTCGCCTCACGACCATCGAGCGCGATCCCCGCCATGCCGCCCTCGCCCGGCGCTCCTACGCGGAGGCCGGGCTCGGGGACCGCGTGGAGCTGATCGAGGGCGCCGCGCTCGCCGTCGTGCCCACGCTGGCGCCGGGGTTCGACGCCGTGTTCGTCGATGCCGACAAGGAGCCGCTGGCGCAATACTTCGACTGGAGCGTGCGGCTGCTGCGCGCCGGCGGCCTGCTGCTGTGCGACAACGCGTTCTTTCACGGGTCGGTGGTCGACGAGGCGGACCATTCTCCCGGGACGGAGGGGGTGCGGGCATTCAACCGCCTCGCCGCAACGGATCCCCGAGTCGTCTCGGCAGTGGCGCCGATTCGCGACGGGCTGGTGATCGGGGTACGAGTCTCACCATGAGCGATCAACTGCCGCGGGTCGGCGGCCTGGCGGAGCCCGACAAGGTCGAGCGACTGGTCGAGGCCGCGCCCGATGTCTGGTGGAGCAGCGTGGGGCCGTTCGCCGGCCTGCACGAGCTGAACGTGGTGCGGGTAGAGTACTTCCGCCGCGTCTTCGGAGGGTTTGGCGGCAAGCGGGCGCTCGACATCGGGTGCGGCGGCGGCATCCTCGCTGAAGCCCTGGCGGCGGAAGGCGCCGTCGTGACGGGGGTCGATCCATCGGAGAAATCCCTCGGTGTGGCGCGTGAACACGCCAAGCGATCCGGACTCTCTATCGACTATCGCCTGGCAACCGCTGAGAACTTGGCGTCTTGCAACTTCCCTGAACCCTTCGATCTGGTCTTCGCTGTGGACGTTCTCGAGCACGTGGACGACCGCGACCGCACGCTCGCGGGGATCGCGCAACTGCTCGCGCCCGGCGGCGGGCTGGGGTTCCTCACGCACAACCGCACCATCGCCGCGTTCCTGCAGGTGATCTGGGACGAGGAGTATGTGCACCATACCATGCCGGAGGGGTTCCACGACTTCGCGCGCTTCATCACGCCGGACGAGCTCACGGATGGGTTGCAGCGCAACGGCATGGTCGCGCAAGAGATGAAAGGGATCGCCCGAGCGGAAGACGGGACCGGCCGGCGGGTGCTCACCGATGACCTTACGGTGACGTACCTTGGCTGGGCGCTGCGGACACGCTAGCAGTGCCCCGTTCCTGGGTCGACGCGATCCTGGCGGCCGGCGCGGTGCCCGCGTCCTATGTCCCCGACGCGAGCGCCGGCCGCACTGATCTCGAGGAGTTTACCGGCGCCGACGGGGTTGAGGACGTCGCGCTTCGGACGTACGCCGTCGCGGACACGCGCCCGCTCGCGCCCGGCACGGTCGCGTTCCTGGACGGCATCGAGCAGTGGCGCGTCGTGGGGTACGGCGGCGTGACGCCGATCGTGCGCGGCTACGTGGCCGCGGCCGTGCGCCGCCGCGGCCCGGACCGGCGGCTCCGCACCGCCGCCGAGGCGTCCCGCGAGGTCGCCATCACGCGGCTCGAATCGCTTGCGGAACCGCTCCGCCGGGCGCTGGCGGCGTCCGGCGTCGACCTGCTCGAGCTCGCCGAGGAGGACGTGGGGCAGCCCGGCCGGGCGATCCAGGCGGCGCGGCGGGAGCTGGAACGGGCGCGCCTGGCGCAGGAGCGCGAGCTCGGCGAGCGATGCCTGGCCGCACTCGGACCGGACGAGTGGCTCGTGGTGGACGGCGTGCTGTCCGACTCGGCCGCGCTTTCGGCGCACCCTCGCGCCCTCGGGGTGATCAAGAGCCACGGCGCGCAGTACTTCGAAGGCCCGGAGCTCGAGCGGGCGCTCACCCTGCCCGCAGGACACCGCACCAGCGTGTTCCAGCCGAAGAGGCGCGGAGCGCGGCGGGCGATTTACTCCTGGTACCTCCGGCTGTGGCCCTGGGAGGGCAACGATCTACTGTACGGCCTGGTGCGCGTCGAGGCTCATGCGGACGCCGTCACCGTCGCCCGGGCTTCCGCGCTGTCGGCGTGGCTCCTGCGCGAACGGTCGCCCCTGTCCACACCCGATGCGCGCTGGGACCGCTTACTTTACGCTATCCATGATGTGGAGACGTATCTGAGATCCCGCACCCCGCGCGACGTCATCGCGCCTCCCGGCTCCCGGCTCCCCAGGACGGGATCGTGATTCGCCCGGCCGAGCCCGGTTCCCCCGCCCCCCTCGGGCGCGTCGTCGCCACCGAGCTCAAACCAGCCACGCCGCACCAATTTCACTTCTGGACCGCGAACGAGACGACCATCGGCATCGGGGCGATCGTGAAAGTCGAGGGGCCAGGGGTCGGGGATCAGGGGCCGGGGCGTGTCGTGTATGGCGTGGTGACCGACGGCTTCGCGTACTCCGACCTGGCGACGCCGCTGCACGACGTCGTGGCCGCCGAAGGCGACCCGGCGCGGGCGGCCGAGAGCCCCAGCGTCCGCCAGGAGATCCGTCTGTGGACCGCGGCGGTGCTGCGCCAGCAGCCCGAGGAGCCGCTGCAACCCGTGCCGCTCGGCGCCGTCTATGTCGCGAGCGACGCGGACGTCGCGCAGGCGCTGCGCATGGACGCCTACGTGACGGGCGCGCAGCCGAGCGGGATTCCCGTCGGCCTCTACACGGCGGCGGGCCTCGAGGCGCCCGTCTACCTGGACGCCGACTTCCTGCTCGGCCCCGAAGCCGCGCACTTGAACATCTCCGGCGTGTCGGGGCTCGCGACCAAGACGAGCGCGGTCGAATTCCTGCTCGCCTCGATCTTCGAGCACTTCCCGGCCCACAAGGGCCGCGTGGCCGCGCTGTGCTTCAACGTGAAGGGCCCGGATCTGTGCTTCCTCGATCGCCCGGGGGCGCTCGACGACGCCGACCGGCGGCGTTACGAGCGCCTCGGCATCACGCCCCAGCCGTTTGAGCGGGTGCGCTACTACGCGCCCTTCAAAGCCGACGGCGTGAACCTGAACACGTTGCGCACTCACCCCGACTTGGTGGGAGACGTCGAGCCACTGGTGTGGGGGCTCTCGGAGGTGCTCGATTTCGCCGAAGTCCTGCTGAATCGCGACGACATCGACGCCAAGGCGGACGCCTTCATCGACTTCTTGTCCGATCGCGTCCTCAACAAGGAGTTCGACGACGGTTTCGGCGGCAGCCATCGGGTGCAGACGTTCGCCGACCTGAACGGGCTGTTCCGGGCGATCTTCGACGGCCTCGAGCTGTCGGGACGGAGCGACATGTGGCGCACGCATCACATCGCCACCATTCGCAAGGTCCGGAATCGGCTCTCCAACATCTCCACGCGCTGCAAGGGCCTCGTCACCGACGACGGTCCGTCCAGCGACCTCCCGTGGGGTCGGTTCGAGGATCGCACCGTGTACGTGGTGGACGTCGCGAACGTCGATCCGCTCGGCCAGGATCTCGTGTTCGCGCGCGCCGTTTCCAAGCTGCGCGAGCACCTGGAGCGGCGCGATCTCGGCGTCGAGGCCGTCGTCGTCTTCGTCGACGAGCTCAACAAGTACGCGCCCGGCGACGGACCGGAGACGTACGTGCGCAAGATGTTGCTCGATATCTCGGAACGGGGGCGTTACCTTGGCCTCGTGCTCTTCGCGGCGGAGCAATTCCGCTCCCAGGTGCACCGGCGGGTGGTCGGGAACGCGGGCACGACGCTGTTCGGGCGCATGGACGCCGACGAGCTCGCCACGCCGGGCTACCACGTGCTCTCGCCGGCCGTCAAGATCAAGCTCGCCACGCTGCCGATCGGCGAGCTGATGGTGCGCCACCCCCATTTTACGCAGCCGATCTTCGTCCGCTTCCCGCGGCCCGCCGTGCTGCGCGGGCGGGACGGCGTCGAGCGCTTTCCGCCGGCCGCGGACCTGCCCTTCGAGGAAGCCGTGGTCCGTCAGCTGGCGCGACTCGACCGTCGCATCCGGCCGAATCAGGTGAAGGACCTGATCGCCGAGCGGCGCCCGGACGACGTGCGGCGCGCCCTCGCTGCGGTGCGCCGCACGCGCCCCGACGATGCGCTGGCGTATTTCCGCCGGATGCTGGGCGCGCGGGTCGCGCCCGCGACGGCGCCTGCCCGCGAGGCGGTGCCGCCGCTCAATCCGATCTCGGAAGAGCCCTACTGATCGCGTGAAGCTCGCCCACCTCGCCGACCTGCACCTCGGTTTCCGCCAGTACGACCGGCAGACGCCGCGGGGGGGGAATCAGCGGGAGGCGGACGTCGCCGAGGCGTTCCGCCGCGCCGTGGACGACCTGCTCGTGCAACGCCCCGACCTGATCGTGGTCTCGGGCGACGTCTTTCATTCCGTCCGGCCGACCAATCCGGCGATCCTGTTCCTGTTCCAGCAGCTGCACCGGCTGCGGGCCGGGCTGGCGGACGCACCGATCGTCGTGATCGCGGGGAATCACGACACGCCGCGCTCGGTCGAGACCGGAACGATCCTCAAGCTGTACGAGGCACTCGGGGTCCACGTGGTCGTGGATCAGGCTCGGCGCATCGCGTTCCCGCAGCTCGACTGCGCGGTGCTGGCCGTCCCGCACCAGGCGCTGATGCAGGCGGAGCGGCCGGCGCTGCGTCCGGAGCGCGGCGCCGCGCACAACATCCTGGTGCTGCACGGCGTGCTGGAAGACATCATCGATCCCGAGTGGAGCGTCTCCGACTATGGGAGCGCCCGTCTCACGCGCCCCGACCTCGCCGCCGCGCAGTGGGACTACGTGGCGCTCGGGGGATATCACGTGCTGCACGACGTGGCGGCGAACGCCTGGTACGCCGGGAGCCTGGAGTACGTGAACCCGCGGGCCTGGGTCCAGGTGCGCGAGGAGGCGAGTCGCGAGGTCCCCGGCAAAGGCTACCTCCTGGTGGAGGTGCCGGGAGCGCGCACGAGCTTCCGTCCGGTCGCGGCGGCTCGGAAGCACCTCGACCTGCCGCCCATCCACGGCGCCGGGTTGACCGCGCGGCAGCTGGACGAGCAGATCGCTCAGCGGGTGGCGGGCTCCAAGCCGGCGATCGACGATCAGGTGGTACGCCTCATCGTGTACGACGTGGCGGCGGGGACCGCGCGAGATCTGGACCACCCGGCGATCCGCCAGTACAAGGCGCGTGCGCTCAATTTCCATCTCGATGTCCGGCGGCCGGAGCCGCAGCGAGTGGTCGGGGGGGGCGCGCCGGGCCGGCGCCATCCGCTCCCCGATACGCTGCGCGAGTTCCTGGGCCGGCGACCGCTCGACGCCGATCTCGACCGCGACGAATTCGTGCGCCTGGGCGTCGCGTATCTGGACCGGGTCGGTGGGGAAGCCGCGGAGCGGGCGGCAGGGTCGGGCTGATGCGCCTGCACCGGCTCCGGCTGCTGAACTTTCGCCAGCACGCCGACACCGACCTGGTGTTCGGGTCCGGCATCACGGGCATCATCGGGCCGAACGGCTCCGGGAAGACGACGTTGCTGGAGGCGATCGCCTGGGCGATCTACGGTAACGCCGCCGCGCGTGGGGACAAGGAGTCGATCCGGAACCTGCGCGCCAAGGCGCGCTCGAGCGTGCGGGTGGAGATGGAGTTCGGGGTCGGCGCGCACGAGTACAAGGTGGCCCGCGGGCTGCACAACGCCGAGCTGTACCAGGACGGGCAACTGGTCGCGAACTCGCTCACGGAAGTGACGGCGAAGCTCGAGCGCGCGCTCGGGATGACGCACGACGAGTTTTTCAACACCTACTTCACGGGGCAGAAGGACCTGGCGGTGATGGCGAAGCTGAGCCGCCCGGAGCGCGCCGCGTTCCTGTCGCGCGTGCTGCGCTACGAGCAGCTCAGCCTCGCGCAGGAGCGGATCCGGGAGGAGAAGAACGCCCTCGCCGCGGAGCTGCACGGGCGGGAAGCGGGGCTGCCGGAGCCGGCGGCGCTCGAGCGCGAGCGCGGGGCCGCGGCCGCGCGGCTCGAGCAGGCGCGGCGGGCCGCCGCGGAGGCGCAGGCCGCCCGCGGGCGGGCGCAGCAAGGGGACGCGCGCGAGCAGCCCCGCTGGCGGGAATGGGTGGAGAAGGAGAAGCGCGTCCACTCGCTCGACGGCGACCGGCGGATGGCCGAGCAGGCGGTGACGGTCGCCAAGCAGGAGTGCGAGCGGCTCGACCGGGAGATGGCGGAGGCCCTCAAGGCGCGCGACCAGCTCGACGCCCTGCGGACCGAGCTCGAGCCGATCGAGCGGCTGAAGCGTGAGCAGGCCAAGCTCGAGCATCTGCAGAAGGAGGAGACGGCCCGTCGCGCCGACGAAGGGCAGCTGGCGGAGCTGATGCGAACCATCGTGGCGCTGGGCCGCCGCATCACGGAGCTGGCGCCGGCCAGCGAGGCGCTCGCCGGCGTGGAGCGCGAAGCGGGGGCGCTCGGCGAGCGGCTCGAGCTCGCCGAGCAGGCGGCCGAAGAGCAGCGGGCGGCGTGGGTGCGGGAGAAGGAATACGCGACCACACGCCGCGCCGATCTGCTGAAGCAGTACGACGAGGTGAAGGAGCAGCGCGACAAGATCGAGCAGCTCGGGCCCGAGGGGACGTGCCCGACGTGTCGCCGGCCGCTCGGGGCCGAATACGCCGAGGTGCTGGGCGTCCTGGACCGCCAGATGCAGGCGATCGTGGAGGACGGGAAGTATTTTCGGCAGCGGCTCGAGCAGCTGGCCCAGCCGCCCGCGACGGTGGCGGCTGCAGAGACGGCGCGCGACGCCTTGCTGGTCGAGAGCCGCCGGGCGAGCGAGCGCGCCGGCGAGCTGCGCGCCCAGCTCGAGGAGCGCGACCGCGCCGTGGCGCAGCGTCGGGGCCTCGAGACGCGGGCGCGAGTGCTCGACGGCCTGATTCGGACCCGGCCCACGGGCTACGACCGGCACCGGCACGACACGGTCCGCGCCGAGCTCACGAAGCTCGAGCCCGTAGCGCTCGAGGCGGCGAAGCTCGCGGAGCGGGCGAAGCGGGCGGAGATCTTGGTCAGGGAGGCTGAGCTGGCGGAGCAAGCGCTGTCGGTGCACGAGCGCCGCGCCCGCGAGCTCGCGACCGCCGTGGCGGCGGAGCAGTTCTCGGAGCAGGCGTTTGCCGCGGCACGCGAGCGGCACGACCGCGCGGCCCGGGCGCTGCGCGAAGCGGAGCTCGCCGTCGCGGAGACGCGTGGAGAGCTGACGGCGGCCGAGGCGGGCGTCCGCGAGGTGCAGCGCCGCGAAGCGGAACGCGCCGTGCAAGAGCGCCAGATCGGGGAGCTCAAGGTCCGGCTCAAGCTCCATCACGAGCTGGACCGCGCGTTCGGCGACCTGCGGGCGGAGCTGAACGCCGCCATGCGGCCCGAGATCGCGGAGCTCGCCTCCGGTTTTCTCGCCGATCTGACGGACGGGCGGTATGAAGCCGTGGATCTGAACGACGATTATGTGGTCACGATCATCGACGACGGCGTGTCGAAGCCGGTGATCTCCGGGGGCGAAGAGGATGTGGCGAACCTGGCGCTGCGCCTCGCGATCTCCCAGATGATCGCCGAACGGGCCGGCCAACCGCTGACGCTGCTCGTGCTGGACGAGATCTTCGGCTCACTGGACGACAGCCGCCGCCAGCACGTGGTCGGCCTGCTGCGGCGGCTGGCCGACCGCTTCCCCCAGGTCGTGCTGATCACCCACATTGAGCAGGTGCGCGAAGGGCTCGACCGCGTGATCCGAGTCGACTACGATGCCGCGCAGGGCACCAGCGTCGTGCGCGACGACACCGCAACCCTGGGAGCCGCCGATGCGGGCGTGGCTGCCTGAGCAGCAGATTTACGGCCCCGAGCCCGCGACGGAGCGGGACATCGCCGGGCTGAACCGCGTCTTCGCCGACGCGTTCACCGACCGTTACCGGCGCGACGGGCTCGTCGGCGTGCGGGTGCCCTACCTGAATCCCCAGGTGTGGCGCTACGCCCTGCTCGACGCCGGCGCCGGCGCGATGCTGTGGCGCGACGAGTCGGGGCACATCGTGGCGTTCAACGTCGCACACCGCTCGGGGACCGAAGGCTGGATGGGCCCGCTCGCCGTACGACCCGATCGCCAAGGTGGCGGCGTGGGGAAGACGATCGTCCGTACGGCGGTCGACTGGCTGCTCGAGCAGCGGGTCGTGACGCTCGGCCTCGAGACCATGCCGCGCACCGTCGAGAACATCGGCTTCTACGCCCGGCTCGGCTTTTCCCCGGCGTACCTCACCGTCACGCTGACCAACGACATCGCGACGCGCGGCCACGCGGCGCCGACGCTGCTGTCGCAGCGCAAGGGAGGCGCCGCGGAGGCGGCGCTCGATGCCGCCCGGCGGCTGGCGCACGAGCTCGCCGCCGGATTCGACTTCACCCGCGAGTTGCTCCTCACGGCCGAGCTCGGCCTGGGCGACGCTTCGCTGCTCGACGGCGACGACGGCCTGAACGCGGTGGTGCTGTGGCACGCGGCGCCGCTCGCGGAGGGGCGACCCAAGGACGAGGTGCGCGTCCTCAAGCTCGCCGCCCGCGACATGCATGCGTTCGACGCCGCGGTCGCGGCGACGGAGGCTGCCGCCGCGCGGCTCGGCATCCGCCGTGTGGCGATCCGCTGCCAGACCCGGTTCGACGAGGCGTTCCGCCGCCTGGTCGCGCGCGGCTACCGCGTCCGCTGGACCGACCTGCGCATGACGTACGAGGGCTATCCCGAGCCGCATCCCACCGGAGGCGTGCTGTTTTCCAATTGGGAGATCTGAGGCTGACCGTCGGCCTCGTCATCTTCGCCCTCACGTATCTCCTCATCGCCGTTCAGCGGCTGCCGTTCGTGCACCTGAACCGCCCGGCGGCGAGCCTGGTGGGAGCGGTCGCGATGGTCGTGTTCGGCGTGCTGCCCCTCCCGGACGCGTACGCCGCCGTCGACTTCGACGTGCTGGTCTTCCTGCTCGGCATGATGCTCATCGTCGGCTACCTCGAGGTGGGGAAGTTCTTCGAGTGGGCCGCACGGTGGGTGCTCAGGCGGGTGGGGACACCCGAGCGGCTGCTGCTCGGCGTCGTGGCGGGCGGCGGTCTGCTGTCGGCGTTTTTCGTGAACGACACGATTTGCCTCGTCGTGACGCCCGTGTTGCTCGCGGCGCTCGGCCCGTTACGGGTGCGGCCCAACGCGTACCTGATCGGGCTCGCGATGGGATCGAACGTCGGGTCGGTGCTGTCGGTCACCGGGAACCCGCAGAACATGCTCGTCGGGATCTGGAGCGGCGCGACGTTCGGCGCGTTCCTCGTCCACATGCTGCCCGTGGCGCTCGGCGGCCTGGCAATCACCTACGGCTACCTGCGATGGGCGTACCGCCGCGAGCTAAGCGAGCCGTTCCGGGAGCGGCTCGAGGCCGTGCCGGTGACGCTCGACCGACCGCTCGTCACGCGCGGCCTCGCGATGTTCGTGGTCGCCGTGGTCGGGTGGCTGGCCGGCGGGTCCCTGCCGCTCGTCGCGATCGGCGCCGGAGCGCTCATGGTGCTCGTGGCCCAGCGCGATCCCGCGTACGCGATCGAGCGGGTGGACTGGAGTTTGCTGCTGTTCTTCGCGTCGCTGTTCGTGGTGATGCGCGGCTTCGAGCAGACGGGTGCCGTCACGTGGATCGACCGCCACGCGCTCGGCCTGGTCGAGAGCGGCTCGCTCTGGCGCGCCGCGACGGCGGTGAGCGCCGTGATGGTGACGCTCTCGAACCTGATCTCGAACGTCCCGGCGGTGATTCTGTGGCGCAATACCGTCCCCCAGCTCCCGCACGCGGAGCTGCTGTGGCGGGTCGTCGCGATGAGCTCGACGTTTGCCGGGAATCTGCTGCTCATTGGCTCGATGGCGAACCTGATCGTGGCGGAGAAGGCCGAGACGCGCGGCGTCCGGATCGGGTTCGGGGAGTATGCGCGAGTCGGGGTCCCGGTGACGTTGCTGACACTGGCGTGGGGGATCGTGGCGCTGGTGGCGACGGGGTGAAGCCGCTGCTTTTGCCAAGCGCTTGCGAACCAGCAGGTTGCGCACCAGGCGCTTGCGCGCCGCGGCTCGATGCCCAATCATGGAGCGCGCCCCAACACCGAACATTAACCGAAACCCGGAGGTAGCATGAACCGCTTAGTACTGGGTCTCGCCATGGTCGGGCTGGCGTCGCTTGGGGCGACCGCGCAGGCCCGTGCGCAGGGCACACGGTTTGGTCTCGGTGGCGGGCTCGCCGCCCCCACGGGGGACTACGGTAGCGTGGACAAGGGTGGCTGGCACGCTGTGGTGAAGATGGATTTCGCGATCCCTATGGCGCCAGTCGGCGTCCGCGTGGACGGACTGTACGGCCGAACCACTCACAAAGATCAGAGCGGTACGGCCGTGCCGGGGAACACGCAGCTCGCCGGCGGCCTCGCCAGCCTAGTCTGGAACGTGCCGATGCGCGCTCCGATGTTTAAGCCGTACGTGCTCGCCGGAGCGGGCGTGTACCACGTGAAGGTCTCGACGTCCTTGGGCGATGCCTCGGAGACGAAGCTCGCCTACGGTGGCGGCGCTGGTGGCTCGTTCGGCGCCGGCCCGGCCCGGTTCTTCGTCGAGGCGCGGTACCTGAGGGTGCAGGAGACCGGGGGGGCGATGACTTTCTTCCCGATCACTGCCGGAGTCACGTTCGGCCTGTAGTAGCTTCACCGCAATCGAACCGCGGCGTCGCCTGCTGACCGGGCGGCGCCGCGGGTTCTTTCAAACCGGCCGACCGTCATCTCGGCCGCGACTCCTCGACGAGGCGCTGGAAGCGTGGCGAGGTGCGCAGCGCGTCGAATTCCGGCGAGCGCAGGAATAGCCCCAGTCTCCCGCCGCGTGGACGAATCCGCTCCAAGACCTCCAGCGCCCGCTCATGATTTCCGAGCGCCACCAGGGCGGCTGCGATGTGCCTCCCGTAGAACGAGTTCAGATCGGGCCGGTCACTTGCTTCCGTCAGCAACCGGTCTACGCGCGCGCGGGCGGCGACCGTGTCGCCCGCGCGCACCTCCAGCTGAGCGAGCACCGACTCCTCGAGCGGGGGCTCGCCCGGGGCGATCCGCAGCGCCGTCTCCGCATCGGCCCGCGCGCCCGCGATGTCACCGAGGTAGAGACGGGACAGTCCGCGCATGGCATACCCGTCGTGGAAACCAGGATCGACCGTCAAGGCGCTGTCCGTCCAGCGGCTGGCTTCTTGGTAGCGCCGCTCGATGAAAGCCCCGCCCGCGAGAATGACCATCGTGATCGCCGACGCCGGATCGAGCTCGAGGGCATGCAGCAACGCACGGCTCGCGGCTGCGTCGTCTCCGAGCTCCCGCAGCATCGCGCCGTAGAATGTGAACGCTTCGGCGCTCTGGGGATCGAAGACCGTGGCGAGCCGCATAGCCTCCTTGGCCCGCGGCGGGTCGACCGATCGCAGCAGGTTCCCGCGTGCCAGCCATGCGTCCACCGCGGTGGAGTCTGATCGGAGCACGCGATCAGCGAGGGCGAGTCCGCGGGCCAGCAGACTCTCGGCCGACACGCCCGGGTACGACCAGCCTCGGTTCACGAAGAACCCGTACACGTAGGCGATGCGGCCGCGCGCGGCGCCGAATCCCGGGTCCAGGCGGAGGGCCGCCTCGTACTCCTCCGCGGCATGCGCCTCCGCTCGCGCCGTGCGCTGGGCCAGATAAAAATTGCCGCGCAAGAAGTGGTCGTATGCGCCCGGTTGGCGCGTGGGCCGGGCGGCGAGCACCGTCCGCTCGACAGGGAGCAGCCGGCCAGCGACGGCGGCGGCGACGGCGCGGGCGTTCTCCTCCCCGATCGAGAGCAGATCGCCACTGCTGCGGTCGAAGACATCACCCCAGACCTGCAGCCCATCGGCCGCGCGCACGAGCTGCACCGTAACGCGCAGCCGGGGGCCGGCTCGACGCACACTCCCGCTGACCAGGTAGGCGACGCCGAGGGTCTGCCCGAGCACTGCGGGATCCTCGGCGCCCCGTTCCCGGAACCGTTTCACGGCGTTGCGCGACTTGACGGTGAGGCGCTCGATCTGACCGAGGCGGACGATGATGTCCTCGGTCAGGCCGTCGGCCAGGTAGGCGTCCGCCGTATCGCGCGAGAGGTTATCGAAGTACAGCACCGCGATGCTGTTGGGCGGCACCCCGGGCTTGCGCCCGGGCTCAGCGCGAGCCGCACGGCACGGCGGCGTCGAGCCGTCGGGGCATTGGGCGTGGAGACCGTTGTACGACGCTACGACGCTAAGTGGCACGACGAGAGTAAGCGCGCGCAGCGCACCCGGCCCGCCCTCGACCGCCCTTGACCGCCCTCGACGACCGTTGGTCATCTCGGCCGTGACTCGTCCAGCAGCCGCTCGAAGCGCGGGTGCGAGCGGATCGCATCGAACTCGGGCGACCGCAAGAAGAACCAGAGGTGAGCGCCGCGAGGTCGCACGCTCTCCAGGACTTCGAGGGCGCGCTGTTGGTCGCCGAGCGCAACGAGCGCTGCGGCGAGGTGCCTCGCATAAAACGGGTTGACGGTCGGCGCGTTCGGCGCGTCGGCGAGGAGTCGTTCGATGAGCCCGCGAGCGCGCACCGTGTCGCCCTCGCGCGCCGCGAGTTGTGCCAGCACCCGTTCCTCCCAGTTCTGCTCGCCCGCGGCGACGCGGATGGCGCTCTGGGCGTCGCCGCGGGCACCGGCGGTGTCGCCCCGATACAGGCGAAACACCGCGCGCATGGCGTAGCCGTCATGGAACCCCGGGTCGACGGCCAGCGCGCTGTCCGCCCAGCGGCGGGCTGCCTCGTAGCGCCGCTCAATAAAGGCGCCGTCCGCCAGGACGATCATGGCGATGGACAGCGCCGGATCGATGGCCAGGGCCTGCCGGAGTGAGCGGCTTGCGGCGGCCGTATCGCCGAGGTGCGTCAGTGTCGCCCCGTAGGTGAGCCAAGCCTCGGCGTTCGCGGGATCGAGCCGCGTGGCGCGCCCCAGTGCCTCCTTGGGGCTTTGCAGGGTTGGGTCGACGCTCCACAGGAGGGCCCCTCGGGCCAGCCACGCGTCGGCCGCGCCCGAGTCCTGGCGGAGTGCGCGGTCCGCGAGCGCGAGGCCCCGAGCGAGGAGGCTCTCCGGCCCCAGGCCAGGGTACTGCCAGCCGCGGATGAGAAAGATGGCGTGTACGTGAGCCACCCGCGCCAAGGCCTTCACGAAGACGGGATCGAGCCGCACGGCCGCATCGTATTCTTCGATGGCGCGGCGTCCCGCGTCCGGGGTGCGTCGTTCCAGGTAGTAGTTCCCGCGCATGAAGTGGTCGTAGGCTTCGGGGTGGCCCGTGGGCCGCAGGGCGAGGGTCGCCTGCTCGGCCGGGAGCAGGCGACCCCCGATCGCCGTGGCCACCTCCCGGGCGATGTCCGCTTCGATGGCGAGCAAGTCCATTGCCCCTCGGTCGAAGCTCGCTCCCCAAACGCGAAACCCGTCGGCGGCGCGGACCAGTCGCACGGAAACTCGCACGCGCGCGCCCGAGCGTCGCACGCTGCCCTCCACCACGTAGCGCACGCGGAGCGTGCGGCTCAGGGTCATGAGGTCCCCCGGCGCGGGGCCTTGTGCCCGCCGCACCAGGCTGCGGCTCTTTACCTGTAAACGCTCGATGGCGCCGAGGCGATCGGTGATTTCTTCCGTCAAGCCGTCGGCGAGGTACGCGTCGGTCGTGTCGTGCGAAAGGTTCTCGAGGTAGAGCACCGCGACGCTGTTGGATGACGGGGCAGGCGCGGCGCCGGCCGGCTGCACTCGGCACGGCGGCGTCGAGCCGTCGGGGCACTGGGCGTGGAGACCGTTGTACGACGCCACGATGCTTAGTTGTACGAGGAGAGCAAGCGCGCGCAGCGCATGCGGCCCGCCCTCGACCGCCCTTGACCGCCCTCGACCGGGCGTCATCTCGTCTCCGCGAACAGCGCCTGGAACCGTGGATCGCTCCACAGCGGTTGGTACATCCAGTGGCGCAGGAACCGTACGGCGTGGAAGCGGCGCTGCCACGGCGCCACCCGCCCCACCCAGGCGATAGCGCTGTCGGTTTGGCCGAGTTGGGCGTACGCGCCGGCGAGATATCCGGCATCGGTGCGCGAGAGTCCCCTCGGGCTGCGCCGCAGTTTCGCCCGGAGCGTGCTTCCGAGGGAGTCGATCGCCGCTCGCGCCCGTGCGGTGTCCCCCGACCCCAGCGACGCGATGGCGATCAGGGCCTGGTTGGGTGCGGGCACGTCTCCCAGCTCGATGGCGCGGGCGGCCGCGGCTCGTCCGCCGGCCCACCGGCCGAGGTGCAAATCGGCGGCGGCGGCTTGCCGATACAGCGCCGCAAAGCCGGAGTCGATGGAGAGGCCTTGCGAAGCCCACGCGACGGCTTCGAGCGGGCGGCCGGCAATGCTGAGGAATTCGGCGGCGCCGGCATAGGCGTATGCAAAGTAGGGATCACGACTGGGCACGCGTGTCTCGATCGCAATCGCGCTGTCGAGCTCGCCCGTGCCGTAATACCCCCACGCCAGCTGATGCAGCGCCTCGACATTGGCGGGGTCGAGACGCAACGCCCGTCGTTCGTAATCCAAGGCGAGCTTGGGGTCGTCACTGCGTGCCCCCATCGCGGCTCCCAACCAGGTCTCGCCGCTCGTGGAGTCGAGCGCGATGGCGCGTCGCGCCGCGCCGGTGGCGAGCGGGCCGAGGCTGTCGTACGGCACGCCCGGAAGGTCCCAGCCCCAATCCGCCGCGACGTTGTACGCATGGGCCAGGCCGGCATAGGCCGGCGCGAAGCTTGAGTCCAGGGCAATGGCACGGTCGTAGGCCGCGATCGCCCGGGCCGCCGCCGTCGCGGTGCGGGCGCGGATCGCCGCGCGCCCCGCTATGTAGGCGCGGTAGGCATCACCGTTGGTCGGCGGAGCGGCCACGAGCCGCGCGCGCTCCGCGCCCGTGAGCCGCCCCCGCACGGCCTCGACGACGCGCACCGCCACCGAGTCTTGCACGGCGAACACGTCGCGAACCGATTGATCGTAGGTGTGGGCCCAGACGTTGTAGCCCGTCGCCGCTTCCGTGACCTCCACCGCGACGCGCACGCGCACGCCCGCATGCCGCAGCGTGCCCTGCAACACGTACCGCACGCCCAGCTCGCGGCCCACCCGCCGCGGGTCGGCCGGCCCGCGCGCCCGGAAGCGCAGGGCCGCGTAGCGACTCGTGACACGCAGCCCGGTAACGTCGCTCAGCCGGGTGATCAGCTCTTCGGTGATGCCTTCGGCCAGGGTGACCTCGGCCGTGTCGCCTGGTCCGGTCACCAAGTAGAGGACCGTCAGCGACGGCGTGCGCTCGACGGGGACCGCATGTGAGGAAGTCGGCTTGGGGCGCGCGCAGGGCGGTGCCGCGCCGTCGGGGCATTGGGCGTGGAGCCCGTGCCACGACGCCACGACGCCAAGCTGTAGCACGAGGACTGCGCAGCGCGGCATTCTCATCGCGCGAGCCCCGGCGGTCGTGCCTCCTCGACCAGCCGCTGGAACCGCGGATCAGACCGCAGCGGATCGAACTCAGGCGCCCGCAGCCCGGACCAGAACCGCACGCCCCGCGGCTGCACGTGCTCCAAGAAACCGAGCGCGGCCGCGCGGTCGCCAAGCGAGAGGAACGCCGCCCCCGGGAGCAATCCCTCTTCCGCGGCCCTCTCCTGAACGTGAGTGACGATGTGGGGAAGGGCCCCGGCGAGTTGCTTCAAACGAGTGCGCGCGGCGACGCTGTCGCCGCTCTGCGCCTCGACCATGACCAGCAACGCCTCGCCCAGGCTCGAGTCCGCGCTTCCCAGTCGGAGCGCGGCCTCGGCGTCGCGGCGTGCTCCGGGCACGTCTCCCAGCACCAGGCGGATCCGGGTGCGCGACAGGTAGGCGAGGAAGAATTCGGGATTGACGCGCAACGAACTGTCGACCCAGCGCCGAGCGTCGTCATAGCGACGCTCGAAGAAGCTCAACAAGGCAAGGGAGTGCAGCGTGACGGCGCGCCCCGGCTCGATCTCCAGGCTGCGGCGCATCGCGGCTCGCGCGGCCGAATCCCGGCCGAGCGATCGGAGGGACGCTCCATAGGACCCGAGCGCTTCGGAATTGCGCGGATCGAGCGCCAGGGCGCGCTCGAAAGGGGACAGGTCGAAGGTGCGCTGCTCGGAGAATGTGTGAATGAACCCCCACGCCATCCACGCGTCCGAAACGGACGAGTCCTGCTCCATGGCGCGGGTCGCCGCTGCGCTGGCGCGCGCCAACATCGTGTCGCGTGTCAGCGCGGGCAGAGACCACCCGTACCTCACGTTGAGCGCATACGCGTAAGCCACGCGCGCTCGGGCGCGCGTGAACTCCGGGTCGAGGCGGCTCGCGGCCTCGTATTCTTCCACCGCCCGAGCCAAGCCGCTCGCCGACCGCTTCGCGAGGTAATAGTTTCCCCGCAGAAAGTGCTCGTGCGCTTCAGGGTTGACGGTGGGCCGCTCCGCCAGCACGGTGCGCTCCGCGGGCGCCAGCTGGCCGGCGATGGCGGTGGCAACCTCCGTGGCGAGGTCCTCCTGCAGGGAGAGCAAGTCCGTGGTGGCACGGTCGTACGTCTGGCCCCAGGCCCTGAAGCCGTTCGCGGCATTCACCAGACGCGCCACCACACGCACCCGCAGTCCGGCGCGCCGCACGCTCCCCTCCACCAGGTACCGCACGGCCATCGCGCGCCCCATGGAAATCCGATAATCCGGCGAGGCCTCTCGCAGTCGCCGTACACCCTCACGGCTCGCCTGTTTGACCAGGAGGCGCCGGATGTCCCCGAGCCGCGCCGCGACTTCCTCACTCAGCCCGTCGGCCAGGTACGCGTCGGTTGTGTCAGCGGAGAGGTTGTCGAAGTACAGCACCGCGACGCTGTTCGCCGGGACGCTCACGGGGCGGGTCGCCGTCGGGCACGGCGGCGGCGCGCCGTCGGGGCATTGTGCGAACAGCCCCTCGGTTGAGTTGACCGACAGCAGCAGCAGCAACACGGTCGCGCGCCGCAAGTTCAAAGCCTCCCGGCTGGACCGGCCCAACCTACGGCGCCCGCGAAAGCCTTGCCAGACCTGGTGGCCTTCTTCGACCCGAAGGCGTAGAATCTCGCCGTCCCCAACCTAGTGCCCCCATGTCCTTCAGTCGCTATGTCTGCGCTCTCGCCGCTGCCGTGCTGCTCGGCGCCGCCCCCCTCGTCGCCCAGAAGCCGAGGCCGAAACGGCCGACGGCCGCGGCGCCCGCCGACACCACCGCTCGCCGAACGGACACGACGGCCACCGCCAAGGACTCCCTCACCCGATTCCTCGAGAGCTTCTCGCTCCGCACCCTTGGGCCCGCGGCGTACAGCGGGCGGGTGACCGCGCTCGCCGTGCCCCACACGGCCGGGCCTGCGAAGACGTTCTACATCGGCGCCGCCGGCGGCGGCGTGTGGAAGACTTCCAACGGGGGGATTACCTGGCAACCGGTCTCGGAAGGGCTGGGTGTCGAAACCATCGGCGACATCGCCGTCGCCCGCTCCGATACGAACATCGTGTGGGTGGGGACCGGGGAGAAGAACAGCCTGCGCTCGCAGTGGTGGGGCGACGGCGTCTACCGCTCCAGCGATGGCGGCGCGAAATGGACGAACATGGGGTTGAAAGACACGCGCTCGATCGGACGGATCATCGTTCACCCCACGACCCCGGACATCGTCTACGTCGCGGCGCTCGGCCACCTCTGGGGCCCGAACCCCGAGCGCGGAATCTACAAGACGGCCGACGGTGGCAAGACGTGGACTCGGATCCTGTTCGTGAACGACACCACCGGCTTCGTGGATCTCGAGATGGACCCCGCGAATCCCGAGGTGCTCTACGCCGCCGCCTGGCACCGGCTACGCTGGGGTGGCAGCCACATGCAGGGGGCCGGGAAGGGAAGCGGGATCTACAAGACGACCGACGGTGGGAGGACGTGGACGAAGCTCACCGATCCCGCACGCAACAACGGTCTGCCGACCGACCGTCTCGGTCGCATCGGACTCGCGATAGCCGCCAAGGATCCCCGAGTCGTCTACGCCACGATTCAGGTGGATCGCGGCGTCACCGACCCGCTCCAAGGGCGCTATGGCGGCGTGTTCCGCTCGAGCGACGCGGGCGCGACGTGGACGCAGGTGAACGACCTCCAGGCGATCCCGCACTATTACTACGACGGCATCTGGATCGACCCGGCCAACCCGGACCACGTCTGGACCGTTTCCCCGTCGCTGCTCGAGAGCAAGGACGGCGGCAAGAGCTTCGCCCCGGATTCCATGCCTCTGGTGCACGGAGATTACCACGCGCTGTGGATCGACCCCGGCGACTCGCAACACTTGATCATCGCCAACGACGGCGGCGTGTACGTCTCACAGGACGGCGGCAAGGCGTGGGAGCACATGACGATTCCCATCGGGCAATTCTACACGGTGATCGTCGACAGCTCGCTCACGCCGTATCAGGTGTGCGGCGGACTCCAGGACAACGGCGTCTGGTGCGGGCCCAGCCGGACCCGGGACACGCTGGGCATCACCGACGGCGACTGGTATCCGGTGAACGGCGGGGACGGCATGTGGGTGCAGATCCCGGCGAACGACGCGTTCACGGTCTATTCCGGGTGGCAATTCGGGCACCTGTCGCGGCTCGATTTGAAGACCTGGCAGCGCGAGGACATCACGCCGCTCGCCCTCGACGCCGGCCTGGACTCCGGGTATCCCTACAACTGGGGCTGGACGACGCCGATCCTCGTGTCGCAGCACGACCCCACGGTCCTGTACGTGGGGGCGAACCATCTGGTCCGCATGACCCATCGCGGGGACGATTGGGACGTGCTCGGGCCCGACATGACCCGTGCGAGCCGGGAGCACCCGGCGCCCGAGGTGGGGCACACCAGCTATCACGCCGTCTTCGCGATCGCCGAGAGCCCGCGCTCGAAGGACGTAGTGTGGACCGGGTCGGATGACGGCCTCGTGTGGGTCACGCGGGACGGCGGGAAAACCTGGGCCGAGGTGAGCGCGGCCTTCCCGAAAGGCGCACCCACGTCTTGCTGGGTTGCCGCGATCGCGGCGTCCTACCACGTCGACAGTCGGGCCTACCTCGTGTACGACTGCCACCACCGCGACGACTATGCCCCGCACGTGTACCGCACCGAGGATCTCGGGAAGAGCTGGGTGGAAATCGGACATGGACTGCCGCAGGATCACGGGAGCCTCACCGTGTTCGAGGATCCCGTGAACCAGCGCGTCCTCTGGGTCGGTACGGCGAGCGGGGCCTACGTGACGCTCGACGGGGGCCAGAGCTGGCGGCGGTTCGGCAAGAACCTCCCCAACGTGCCCGTCGAGTGCCTGGCGATGTCGTTCGCGCAGCGCGACCTCGTCGTGTCGACGCACGGCCGCGGCCTGTGGATCACCAACGTCGCGGCGCTCGAAGAGATGACCGACACGCTGCTGGCGGAAGCCGTCCACCTGTTCTCGGTCGCTCCTGCCTATCAGTACCGCCCGCGCGACACCTACCCCGATTGGGGGAGCCGGCCGTTCGTCGCAGCCAACCCGCCGCGCGGCGCGGTGATCGCGTACTACTTGAAAGAGGTGCAGCCCGAGGGCGTCAAGCTGGTCATCACGACCGCCGCGGGGGATACGATCCGCCACCTCACCGGTCCCGGCTATCCCGGCCTCCAGCGCGTGACGTGGGATTTGACGCGCGACAAGCCGCGGCCGCGCGAGCTCGGCGGCCCCACGTCACGTGATGAGTTACGCCGGGCGCCCGCCGGCGAATACGTGGTGCGGTTGACGCTCGCGAAACGACGCCTCGAGCAACGGATCGTGGTACAGGACTGGCCCCCGGACCGCCTCGGCCGGTTGCGCTGACCCGCCCGTGGCCCGCGCGCCACAGCGTTGCGCGCGTCCGACTTGTGCGCGTGTGGTCTGCGTCACTGCGTCACCACACGCATTGTCGCTCCCGCGACGGAACGTTTTTTGCCCGCCCTGATCGCGAGCCCGTTCCATCGCGAGGAAGCCATGCCTGTCCGCACCTACGCAACTGTCGTCGTATTGGCACTATCGTTCGCCGCCTGTCAGGACGCGTCGCGCCCGGTCGACACCGGGTCGAGCGAGACCGCGCTGCAGCGCACCGGGCCGGAGGTCGTGCCCGGTCAGTACATCGTCGTGTTCTCGGACGGCGTCGCCGATCCGGCGACCGTGGCGACCGCGCTGGTTGGCAGCCTCGGCGGCACGATGCTGCACATCTACACGAGTGCCATCAAGGGCTTCGCCGCGCGGCTGCCGACTGCGGCGGCCGACGCGCTGCAGCGGAACCCGCTCGTCGCCTTCGTCGAGCCCGATGAAGTGATGCGGGCGGACGTCACTCAGGCGATGGATGCGAACGGCGATCCGTGGGGCCTCGATCGCATCGACCAGGGCGCCCTGCCGCTGTCGGGCACATACACCTACAGCGCCACCGGCGCGGGCGTGCACGCCTACATCATCGACACGGGGATTTGGACGCTGCACCCCGAGTTCGGCGGCCGCGCCGACGACGTCTATGACGCCTTGGGTGTGACGGGCGAAGACTGCAACGGCCACGGCACCCACGTCGCGGGGACGATCGGCGCCGCGACGTACGGGGTGGCGAAGGCGGTCTCGCTGCACGGCGTCCGGGTGCTGAGCTGCGCCGGCATCGGTCTCAATTCGGACGTGATCGCAGGAGTCGACTGGGTCACCGCGAACCACGCCAGCCCCGCCGTGGCCAACATGTCGCTCGGCGGCGGCAAGTCGGCGGCGCTCGACCAGGCGGTCACGAGTCTGTGGAACTCGGGTGTGTTCCTGGCGGTCGCCGCGGGGAACGACAACGCCGACGCGTGCAACGCGTCCCCGGCTGGCGCGAGCGGCGTGTTTACCGTCGCCGCGTCGGAGAAGACAGACGCCAAGGCTTCGTACTCCAATTGGGGCAGCTGCGTGGAGGCGTACGGACCCGGCTCGGCGATCAAGTCGACGTGGCTCTTGGGCACGACCATGACGCTCTCCGGCACGTCGATGGCCACGCCGCACGTGACCGGCGTGGCGGCGTTGTACAAGGCGGCCAACGGCGATCAGCCGTCCGCGACGGTCTCCAACTGGATCGTCACGACCGCGACGGCGGGCGCCATCACGGGAAACCCGTCGGGAACGCCCAACCGGTTACTGTTCAAAGCCACGCTGTAGGAATTGCGGATTTCGGATTGCGGATTGGTAGGCTCGTCCCTCGATTCCCAAATCCGCAATCCGCAATCCCCAATCCACAATTAGGATACGAACTGCGGCGCGCCCGCGATGATCCGGCGGGCGAACAGCACCACAGCGGCCGCGTACAGCAGTTGTACGGGGCCGCTTCCCACATGGGCCACGAACACGATAACGAGCCACAGCGCCAGCAATACGATCGCTCCCACCAGTGTCAGGTTCATGACATGCCTCCACGGTTTTGCTTGACGGTCCTGTGGTACGCCCCTGCTTGACGTCTCAGGTCCACGTAGTATTGTAGTTGAAGGAGCGGGGAGAAGAATTATTGAGCCAACAGGCTCGATTGTGGACCCAGATACTGTGACCGATGTCAGGCCCCCGTTGAGGGGAAGGCAGACGCCATGGTGAGGGACCAGCCATTACTTTCGGGCTTCAATAATCCTCTCCGTTTCTGATGCACCGGTCGGCCGGGTCGTGTTAAGCGATCCCGGCCGATCGTTTTTGTTTCCGCACCGTCTCCCAGAAGTATTTCGGCGCCAGCAGCGCATGCCCCCGCACCACGAATCCGATCAGCAGGATCGCCATCCAGATGCCGTACGCGACCGCGATCTCTTCGCGCAACGTGGGCCGCAGGAACTGCACGAGCCATAGGACGAACAGGATCGTGGCGTCGAGCCAATCGAACTCCATGTTCGCGAGCAGCAGCACCGCGAGACCGGACTGCAACAGCGTCAGCAGCAGCTCGAGCCGCTGGGCGTCGTCGAACCGGAAATCCCGCCACACGCCGTGGTGCTGCAGGCTCGAGTAGCCGTACACGAGTGGAATCATGGCGGCGAGGACGGTCCACTGGTTGATGTTGCTCGAGACCAGGTTCATGAGGGCCATCGGGGCGTGGGTCACGCGCCGGGCCCAATAGAAGGCGGAGACCTTCTCCGGAAACTCGGACAGAAACGGCGCCACCCACTGCACCAGCACGAACTGGCTCACGCCGACGAGCCCGGCGAGGGCGAGCATGGACTCGAGGAACGGATGCGCGGTCGCGTACAGTAGTCCGCCCCCCGCCGCGAACAGTCCGCCGACCGCCGCCTGCCGCCGCCACCCGCGCTGGCGGTACGCCCAACGGGACACCGCCGGCGCCTCGCTCAGCTTGTCGGCGTTGTGGGGCGGAGCCCGGAACAGCGCCCAGAGGTAGCCGGCGTAGAGCGCCAGCAGTACCACGGCGTCGATCCAGCCGAAGCTCTCCCGCAGCAGGATGACGGCGAAATACAAGAGCGGCGGCACGAGCCCTACGACCTCGACGGCGTGCTCGGGTTCCAGCCGGATGGCGGGCAGTAGGGGCGCAGCATGCTGCGCCCCGACGGCCTTCTTCCGTCCGGCGGCGGCGAACACGAAGTAGATCATCGGCCAGCCGAGCCCGAGCAGCAGCCGGATCGCGCCCGTCAGGTTCGCAATCGCGAGGTGGGCGCGCTCGGGATCGCGCCCGGCGTCCCAGGCGATCACCGCCTCGACCGCGAACTCGGGCAGCGTCTGCAGCCAGGCGAGGATCGCGAGGGCGAGGCCCTGGGAGATGAGAAACTGCGCGGCTTCCGCGCCCCAGGCCACGAGAAACGCCGCCGCGAGGATGCTGGGAAATGTCCACAGCGCCGACAGCGCCGAGCCTCCCGCCGTGGACAGGAAAGCGAGTAGCTTTAGTTTCACGTGCGCCGAAGATAGTCCGGCCCCGGAGGCCCAACAAGCATGGGACGCGATAAAATGAAGTCCGCCAGCCTGCACAGCTTCCACGAGGAGCACGCCGAGCCACTGGCGGCCGTGCCCGGCGCGGACGCGGGGTCGGCGTTCGAGACGCTGGTGCGCGACATGCTCGCGCAGCTCGGCGAAGATCCCACTCGGGAGGGCCTGCGCCAGACGCCCGCGCGCGTGGAGGCGTCGCTCAAGTGGCTCACGCGGGGCTACCACATGTCCGTCCCCGACGTCATCGGCGACGCCCTGTACCACGAGCGGCACGAGAACCTGGTCTGCGTGCGCGACATCGAGATCTACTCGCTGTGCGAGCATCATCTGCTGCCGTTCTTCGGCAAGGCGCACGTGGCGTACCTGCCGAACGGCCGGCTGGTGGGGCTGTCGAAGATCCCGCGCGTGATCGAAGTGTTCGCCCGCCGGCTGCAGGTGCAGGAGCGCCTCACCGACCAGGTGGCCGACGCGCTGATGGACGTGCTGGACCCACGCGGCGTGGGCGTCGTGATCGAAGCCTACCACCTCTGCATGATGATGCGCGGCGTCGAGAAGCAGAATTCGAAAACCGTCACGAGCGCGCTGCGCGGCGCATTGCTCCAGGACGCGAAGACCCGCGACGAGTTCCTGAGATTGGTGCACGGCGGGTGAGCGAGGCTCCCCTCAGCGGGAAGCTCGCGCTCGTCACCGGCGCCTCGCGCGGCATCGGCCGCGCCGTGGCCGACACGCTGTATGCCGCCGGCGCGCACGTCGTGCGGCTGGCGCGCAGCCTCAAAGACGGCTCGGCCGAGCGGCGCACCGACCTGCGCTGCGACGTCACGGATCCCGCCGCGGTGGACCGGGCGGTCGCCCGGGTGCTCGGCGAGCTCGGGGTCGCGGACATCGTGGTCAACAACGCCGGGACCTTTTTCATCAAGCGGATCGAGGAGACGAGCCTCGAGGACTTCACGCGCACGCTCGCTGTAAACTTGACCGGGCCGTTCCTGGTTGCCCGGGCGTTCGTGCCGCATCTCGTCAAGCGGGGCGCCGGGCACCTGGTGACGATCGGCTCCGTCTCGGACCACGTGGCGTACTCCGGGTCGATCGCCTACGCGGCGAGCAAGTACGGCCTGCGTGGCATGCACGAGGTGCTGCGCCAGGACCTTTCCCGCACCGGCGTCCGCACCACGCTCGTCTCGCCGGGACCGGTGGACACGCCGATCTGGGACCCTGTGGACCCCGACTCGAAGCCGGGTTTCACGAAGCGCAGCGCCATGCTGCAGGCGGAGGACGTCGCCCGAGCGGTGCTGTACGCCGTGACGCAAGCACCGCGGGTGGATGTGACGGAGATCCGGCTGATGCCGACGGTTTATACGGCGAGAGGATGAAGCAATTGCGGATTGCGGATTGCGGATTGCGGATTGGCAGGGCGGCCCTCTTGCTGCCCGCTCTGGTACCAGCAGCGGCTCACGCCCAGGCACTTTCCCCGTTACCAGACACCACTGGCTTCGGCGTCCACGTTCTGGCCATCGCCCGCGCTCCGGACAAGTCGATCTGGGTCGGGAGCTATGGCGCGGGAGTCTTCGTGCTGCGACCGGGAGCGGGGAGCTGGGAGCAGCTGCGGCACTCGAGCGACACGACCGCCCGCTCGATCTCGTGGGATTTCGTGCACGCGTTCGGGTTCGGGCCCGCGGGCGAGATCTGGTACGGCACGGTCGGCAACGGCTGGGGGTTATCGACCGACGGCGGCAAGACGTGGACCAACTGGGAGTTCAAGCAGCTCGGACCCGAGTGGCAGTACGTCGCCCCCAACGGCATCGTGACCCGCGGCGACACGGTGTACATCGGTACCGCGGACGGCATCAAGCTGTCCTCCGACCGCGGCGCGACCTGGGCGGAGATCACTGATTCCGCCGGTGCGGCGACGGCCCAGCACGTCGTGGGACGCTTGGCCGATCAGTACGTGCTGGCGTTGGCCGCCGGGCCGGACGGCAGCCTGTGGGCGGCCCATTTGCGCGGTGTGGCGCGCTCGAGCGACGGCGGGCGCAGCTGGACCGACTTCCCGGCGCCCGCCCGAGTGCGCGCGCTCGCTCCCGATACCGGAGGCCTCGTCTGGGTGGGGACCGAGCAGGGGCTGTACCGGCTCGATCCGGCACGCCGGGCGTGGCTCGACAAGAAGGGGCGGCCCGCCTGCGGCGTCGCGCCTGGGGTGAAGGGCTGCCGGGTCGATATGCCGCCGATCGAGCTGCTGGCGCGCGTCGCGCCGGGGCGCGTCTACGCCGCCACGCGCCAGGGAGTGTACGAGCAGGACGGCGACGCGCTCAACCTGTGCGACCCCGTGCCCGCCGCGACCGCCTTTCTCCCGCTCGCGCCGGGCTGGTACACGGTCGGCCGTCCCACCGGTCTCGTGTCGTGTCGCCTCGATCAGGGACTCACGCTCGTCGGCATCTCGTACCAGCAACGCCCCGACACCGAGCTGGACGCGCTGCGGCACACCTGGTTCGAGCGCCCCATTGCCCTCACCGAGCAGCCGTACATCGACCAGACGTATCGCTACGGCTCGACCATGGGCGGCAATTTCCAGCAGCATCAGGGGGTCGAGTTCAACAACCCCGATGGCACGCCGGTGCACGCGATCGGCGACGGGGTCGTCGTCTTCGCGGGCCCGGCGGAGCAGGGCGCCAACACCGTCGCCATCCGTCACACCCGCAAGCTCAAGAATCTGTTCGTATACTCGGTCTATTATCACAACACGACCCTGCTCACGTCCGTGGGGCGCGCGGTGAAAGCCGGCGACGTGATCGCCACGGTTGGCAATACCGGCCGGGCGACGAACGACCACCTGCACCTCGAGGTGCACGCCGCGCCCGTCGACTCGGTGGCACTGATCGTCGATCCCAACGAGCGCTACCCGCGCTACACCGTGAACCCCGAGCTGTGGATCCGGCCGCTCCCCGGCACCGGAATCGTGGCGGGGCAGGTGTGGGACGCCCAGGGTCACCCCGTGCCGCAGGCCCGCGTCTACGGGCTCATGAAGGCAGAGCCGCAGGAGACGCCGTTCTCGTACGCCGAGACGTACGGCGAGCACAATCACCCCGACCCCGCGTACCGGGAGCACTTCGCCGTGAGTGACGTGGAGCCGGGCGACTACACCCTCGCGGTCGTGGTGGATGGGAAGCGGCTCACCCGGCGGATTCGCGTCGCCGCCGGCCGGCTCAGCTGGGTCGTGTTCGGTTCCGGTGCACATTGAGCTGACGGAGATGCTGCGCTGTCCGGAGACGCACGAGGAGGCATTTCTCGTGATGTCGACCGGAGAGATGGTGGGGCGGATGGTGCGGTCGGGGATACTGGGATGCCCGGTGTGCCGGCGGGAGTATCCGATTGTGAAGGGGGTCGTGGACTTCTCGGGAGGCGGGAGGCGGGAGGCGGGAGTTAGCTCGAAGGCATCCCCTCCCGTCTCCCGCCTCCCGTCTCCCGTCGACGCTCCGACTCTCCAGGCGCTTCTCGATCTCAGCGGCCCCGGTGGCTACGTCGTGCTCGTTGGATCAGCCGCGCGCCACGCCATCGGGCTGGCGGCGCTGATGGGCGGGATCCACTTCGTCGGGATCGACGCGCCATCCGAAGTCGAAGAGCTTCCCGTGCTCAGCCTGCTCGCATGCGAGACGATGATTCCGTTGCGTCGCGCCATGGCGCGGGCCGTCGTGGTGGGGCCGGAGCGGGCCAGCCCGCCCTGGCTCGGCGAGGCGCTGCGGGTGCTGCTACGGGGACGGCGGCTGGTGATCGAGGACGAAGGCGCGAGGCCTCCGGCCGGCGTGAAGCAGCTCGCGGTGGGGCAGGGGCTGTGGGTGGGGGAGCGGGGGTGATCAGCGCTCGATGACCGCCGCGGTGGGGTCCGCCTCGGCGTACACCCGCTCGATCAGCTGTTTGTAATTCTTCTCCACCGCGCGCCGCTTCACCTTGAGCGTGGGGGTCAGCTCGCCCGACTCGATCGTAAAGTCCCGCTCGATCAGCACCACCTTCTTCGGCATCTCGAACTTTGCGAGATCGCGCAACCCGCCGACCACCTCGCGTTCCATTTTTGCCTGCACGTCGGGGAGGAGGAGCAGCTCCGCCCGCGACGCGTACACGAGATTCCGCTCCTTAGCCCACGGCTCGAGCGTGTCGAAGTTCGGCGCGACCAGGATGATGGGGAACTTGCGCTGGTCGCCCAGCACCACGGCGTTGGCGACGAATTTGTTGAGCTTGACCGTGTTCTCGATCGGCTGCGGCGCGACGTACTTGCCCCCGGCGGTCTTGATCAGGTCCTTCTTTCTGTCCGTGATCTTCAGGTACCCCTCGGCGTCGAACTCGCCGATGTCGCCCGTATGGAACCATCCTTCGGGGTCGATCGCCTCGCGCGTCGCGTCGGGCAGGTTGTAGTAGCCGCGCATGATGTTCGGCCCCTTGGCGAGGATCTCCCCGTCCGGCGCGATCTTCACCTGGACGCCGGGAATCGGCTTGCCGACGGTGCCGAATTTCGGGTGGTCAAAGGGGTTGATCGTGAGCACCGGCGACGTTTCCGTGAGTCCATACCCTTCGACTGTGACGAGACCGGCGCTGTAGAAGAATCGCCCGATCTCGGCGGCGAGCGGCGCGCCGCCCGACACGAACAGCTTGATCCGCCCGCCGGTGCGCGCGCGCAGCTTCGAGAACACCAGTCGGTCCGCGATCGCGTGCCGCATCGCGAGGCCGGGCGGGACCGCTATCCCAGAGAGCCGGTGCGTGGACCATTGCTCGCCCACCCGTTTTGCCCACAGAAAGATCTTGCGCTTCAAGGCACTGCCGGTGAGCGCGGCCTCGAGCACGCGCCCGTACACCTTCTCGTAGATGCGCGGCACCGCCACGAGCACGCTGGGGCGCACCTCCCGCAGATCCTGCGACAGCGTATCGATCGACTGCGCGTAGGTGATGGTCACGCCGACGTGGAAGAAGTAATAATCCACCATGCGCTCGAAGATGTGCGACAGGGGCAGACAGGCGAGGCAGCTGTCACCGCCGGTCAGCCGCA
>QHUM01000003.1 GCA_003222135.1 Gemmatimonadota bacterium
CGATGCCAGGGAGGCGTTTCGCAATGCGCTCACGTTCGCCCAAATGGAAGCCGGGTTGGGGGTGCGCAGCACGTTCTTCGTCACGACCAAGTACTTCACGGACTCCACGGACATCGGGTACTACACCCCCGAACGGGTGCAGTGGATTCGACAGCTCAAAGGGTTGGGGTTCGATGTCGGCTCGCACTCGGTCAGCCACAGCTTCGCCTTCGAGCGGTTCCCCACAGGGTCTCCGGCGGTAGACGCGGCGCGCTATGACCCGAAGCGTCCCACGGTGTTCGGGGAAGTGCTCGTCAGCAAGCAACTGCTCGATCGGGACTTGACACAGCAGACGCGGGGGTTCCGGGCGGGCTATCTGCTGTACCCCGACGAACTGCTCCGCGTGCTCGAAGAGGCGGGCTATTTCTTCGACTCGAGCGTCTCAGCGCAGTATGTGCTCACCAACTTTCCGTACTTCGGGTTTCGCAAGCGAGCGTTGGGCAGCGAGCACAGCAAGATCGTCGTCGTGCCGGTCGCGCTGGACGATTCGCGCGGCGAGCTGCGTATCCGGAACTTCCTGACGCCCGCGACCGTGGAGCAGGCGCTGCGCGACTGGACCGAGGTGATCCGAGCTAACACCGAGAACAGCGCCATCACCTGTCTGTTGATCCATCCCACGGACGTCACGTACAAGCTCGAGACTGAGCGCCGCCTGATTACCGCGAATCGGCGGGAGGATACCTGGATCGGTGATATGGGCGCCGTCGCGCGATTCTGGCGCGACCGGGCCCGGCTGCGACCCACGCTGCAAAGGACCGTCAGCGGCAACGTCGAGATCGTTCTCAACCTCAGGCGGGGAGAGCTCCCCGCCGGGCAGGCCCTGGTGGTTGAAGCCCAGCAGGGCCTGCCGACGCCTCCCGTGCGAGATGTGGCTGGTGCGCCCATTGTAGTGCGTGCCCGGGCGGACCAGGATCGAGTCTATCTGGTCTTACCCTGACCGAACGCCGGGGTCTGCACGGGCCCCGGCTACGGGCACTGTAACGGCACCCGGGGGGCTGGCACGTGACACACCGCCTTCAGCGCGTCGAGATAGCCCGCGCCCACCTCCCACAGGGCGAAGGTTGGCAACGGCTGGGGGTTGCTCGTGATCAGCGTCGCCACTTGGTCCGGCGTGAGGGTCCCGCCCGCCGCATCCTGTAACAGCGCGACCACGCCCACCACGTGCGGCGTGGCCATCGAGGTGCCCGACGCACAGGTGTAGAACGGCTGGTTCGTCAGGCTGATGGCGCAGGTGCTCGTCAAGTTCAGGTCGTGATTCGCGTCCAGCGCGTTCAGCACCGTGCCCGTCGACGCGCGCGTCGAGACGATGTGCACCCCGGGCGCTGTGATGTCGGGGTGGTACAGCGGATCGTTGGGGACACCGCGCGACGAGAAGTCGGCGAGGATCGCTGCTCGGTTTTGTCCGGTCTGATCGGCACAGTGGATGGCGGAGTTGGTCGGGTCGGGGCTGACGAGCTTGCACCCCGCCGCCACACCGATCACCCACGGCGCCACGCTGTACGGGTTCAGCGTGTTCTGATTCGGCCCGTCGTTCCCCGCGGCGAACACGACGGTAATCCCGCGGTTGTGCGCCGTCTTCGACGCCTTGTTGATCGGGTCCTTGGGATCGAATGCGCCGCTCGTTCCCCAGGAGTTGTTCACGACCTTGATGTTGTAGGCCTGTTGGTGCTCGAGGATGTAGTCGAACCCGGCAAGCGCGAAGAAGATGAACAGAATGTCTCCCGTCCCAACGCCCATGAGATTCGCACCCGGCGCGACACCGGTGTAGTAGCCCGCCGAGGCCTGGCCGAGTGCAGCCGTGATGCCGGCCACGTGCGTGCCGTGGCCGACCGAGGTCTCGCTGTTCGGGAGGTTCTCGGCGAAGATGTCCACGCCCTGCTTGAGGGGCTTCGGGGCCGAGCCCTTGAACGTCACCACGTCGCTCAGGTTGAAAATGACCTTTACGTTCTGGACGGTGTGTGTGGGATAGACGAGGTCGGGGTTGTAGAGTCCGTCGATCCCTGAGTCGAGGATCGCGATCCCCATTCCCTTGCCCGTGATACCCATCGTATGCACCGCATCGGCGCGAATGGTGGGGACGCTCTCATGGAGCAGCAACGTGTAGAGACCGCCCGGGCGACCGTAGTATTGCAACCGTTTGTTCAAGTAGACCGACTGCACGCCGGGCACGGCGGCGATGGCGTTGATCTGCGCCGGGGTGGCGACGCCCGCGACGAGCTCCAGGTTCTTGAACTGCACCACGCCGGCGCCGAGGTTGAGCATCGCGTTCGATACGGCGTCGCGCGTGGTCATCGTCTCATCGTAGTTAACGATGATCTCCAGGTTCGCCGCCGGCGTCGCGCTCGCGAGCGCGGTCGACAGCGCGGGGTCCAGCACATTGGCCTGCAGGCGCGGTGCAGCAGGCGGGCCCGCGACCTCGGGTCGCTCGCGGCACGCACCGGCGAGCGCCAGCAGGGCGACCAGTACGGAGCGTCTCATGCGTCCCCTCCTAAGGTTGTGGATGGAGCGAGGGCGAGGGGGGCAAGACGAGTGCCGATGGCTCGCGAGGCGGAGTCGCCCGGCCCGTGTGGCGAAGACGCATCACCGCAAGGGCGCGCTCTAGTGGAAAGTGACGCCCAACCCGAAGTCGACCACGTTCTGCTTCCAGCCGGTGGCGAACGTCCCCCCGCCCGACACGTTCAAATCCCCCACCCCGCCGTACGCGAAGTTGGCCACCGGCGTAAGGGAGACGTTACGGCCGACCCGGATGTCGTACCCGACGCCCGCCGTGAACCCCCAGCCCGTCCCGTCAACTACGGGACTGGTGTCGACCCTGTAGTCGGAGAACCCCAAGCCGCCGGTGAGGAACAGGCCGCCTCGTGCGACGGGATAATAGTAGAGGGACGCGGTGACATTACCCATCGTCTCGGTCGCGCCGCCGCTCGCGTGCGACCAGCCGTTGATAGCGCCGCCGATGAGCAGGTTCGGACTCGGTGTCCCGCCCAGCTTTACGAACGCCGTGACGCCCCCGGTGCGAGGGCCGCTGCCGCAGCCGTCGCATGTGACGTTGGCGGAGCCATATCCCAGCCCGAATCCGATCCAGAATCCCTCACGCCGCTGGGGGTACTGCGCCCGCGCCACTGACGCGCTCGTCGTGAGAACAGCCAACAGCCCGAGCACCCGCGCTAGTGTAGTCATGGAAAGCCTCCGTGAAAGCTGCGGCGCCGCTGAGGGCGAATTCTGTGCCGCATCGGCGCAGCAGCAGCGGCGCCGCCGCGCTGTCCTCGGGCGGTGTCAACGGGCCACGCCGAGCAGACCATCCGACACAACGGGGCGTGGACGGTGATGTCGCACCTATTCTACATTCGCTGCATAGTGCTGGTGACGGCACGAGGCTTGCTATCGCAGCTCTTTGTCGTGGTGTCATCGAAATCGCGCCGAACCAGCAAGAATTGATTGACACCTGCTTACGGGAGGCGTTAGCTTGGCTCCATGAAACTCATCACTACCATCGTACGGCCTGAACGCCTCGCCGAGGTCAAAGCGGCGCTGTTCCGGGCCGGCGTCACCGGAATCTCGCTGACCCGCGTCAGCGGCCACGGCGGCGAGCAGGAGATCGTCGAGCAGTACCGCGGCACCACGGTCGTCATGGAATTCCACGAAAAGGTCAAGATCGAGATGGCGTGCTCGGAGCCGTTCGTGCAGCCGTGCATCGACGCCATCTTGTCCTCCGCCCGCACCGGCGAAGTCGGCGACGGCAAGATCTTCGTCCAGCCGATCGAGCGCGTCATCCGTATTCGCACGGGCGAGGTGGACAACGCGGCCCTCACCGCGGTCAACGCCGCTGCGGTACAGCGGGAGGCCCTCAAGCACGTGCAACCCGCCGGCGCGGGGGCCGGGGCCGGGGAGGAGGGATTATGAGACTGCCGTTGCTCGCACTCGACGCCGCGGCGATCTCGGCGGGCGACACCGCCTGGGTGCTCACCTCCACCGCGCTCGTGATGGTGATGACCGTGGGCCTGGCGTTTTTCTACGGCGGGCTGGTGCGACCCAAGAACGCCCTCAACACGATGATGATGAGCGTCGTGGCGCTGGGCCTGATCAGCGTGCAATGGGTGCTGTTCGGCTACTCGATCGCGTTCGGCCACGGCTCGCCCCTGTGGGGCGGGCTCGCCTGGCTGGGGTTCTCGGGCGTCGGGGTCAATCCCGACCCCGCGTACGCCGCCACGATCCCGCTGCAGGCGCACGCCATGTTCCAGCTGATGTTCGCGATCATCACCCCGGCCCTCATCTCGGGCGCCATCGTGGAGCGAATGCGGTTCCGGGCGTACGTCGTGTTCCTGCTGCTGTGGGCGACGTTCATCTACGATCCACTGGCGCACTGGGTCTGGGGCGCGGGCGGCTGGCTCCAGAAGCTTGGGGCGCTCGACTTCGCGGGCGGTACGGTGGTGCACATCAGCGCCGGCGTCTCGGCGCTCGTCGCTGCCCGTATGCTGGGGCCGCGGCGCGACTTCAAGCGCACCGCGATCGTGCCGCACAACGTTCCCCTCGTGCTGCTCGGCGCGGGGCTGCTGTGGTTCGGGTGGTTCGGGTTCAACGCCGGCTCGGCCCTCGCCGCCAACGGCCTGGCCGCGCTGGCGTTCACCAACACCAACACCGCCGCCGCGATGGCGCTCGTCACCTGGGCGTGCCTCGATCTCGTCCGCACCGGCAAGATCACCGCGGTAGGCGCGGCCACGGGGCTCGTCGTAGGACTCGTGGGCATTACGCCCGCGGCCGGGTACGTTACAGCGCCCGCGTCGCTCGCGATCGGCGCGCTGGCGGCGCTCGTGAGCTATACCGCGATCCAGATCCGCGCCACCACGCGGCTCGACGACTCGCTCGACGTGTTCTCCTGCCACGGGCTGGCAGGCGTGGCCGGGGCGATGCTCACCGGCGTGTTCGCGACCAAGCTCGCGAACCCCGCGGGGGGCGACGGCTGGCTGGCCGGCAACTTCGCGCAGATGGGAGTGCAGCTCGTCGCGGTGCTGGCGACGGTCGCGCTCGCGGCCGTTGGCACCGCGGTGATCCTGACGATCGTGAAGGCCACCGTGGGCATCAAGGCCGATTTCCGCGCGCAGCTGCGCGGGCTGGACTTGAGCGAGCACGGCGAAGAGGCGTACTTCGGCGAGCAGGGAGCGATCGCGGGGGCGGGCACGTCGCTGGGCGAGGGCGTGGTGGTTTCGGCCGTGGCGGCGCAGCCGCTAGGCGCGCCCGCGGCAGGCTAGCCCCTCGCCGCCTCGAGCGCCGCGGCGTACTCCCGACCCATCCGCTCGAGCGAAAACAGCTCCACCGCCCGTCGCCGCGCCGCGTCTCCCAGCGCGCGGCGACGCGGCGGATCGGCCAGCAGCTCGGCCAACGCTAAGACGTACTGCTCCGGGTCGTCGGGCGTGAGGACGGCGGTGTCACCCAGCACCTCCGCCAGCGCCGCGCCCGCCACCGCCGCCACGGGACGCCCGCACGCCAGCGCCTCGGCGAGCGCCAGCCCGAACGTCTCCACCGTGCAGGCATGGACCACGCAGGTCGCGGCGTTGTACGCCGCCGCCAGCTCGGCCGGAGACAGAAATCCCACCAGCCGGACGTCGAGCCCGAGCCGCGCGGCCTGGTCGCGGATCAGCCCGGCGTGCCCGCCCTCGCCACACACGAGCAGCGGCGGCCCATGCGACCCGAGCCGCGCCAGCGCGTCGAGCAACCAGGGGTAGCGCTTTTCGCGCTCGAGCGCACCCACCGCCAGGAGAAACGGACGGTCGCCCAGCGCGTGCCGCTCCCGAAAGGCGCGCCCCGCCGCCTCGTCCGGCCGGAAGCGGTCTACATCGACTCCCTCATAGATGACCCGCGCGGGCCGCCGCACCATGAACGGCGCCACCGCGCGCGCCCGCGCTTCGGCCGCGCGTGTGAGAAATACCGTCAGGGCCACGCGCCGGTAGGCGAGCCGGACGATCGGGTCGCGCGGCGGCGTCTCTTGGCCGACGTTGTTGCGGTACACCAGGGCGAAGCGCCGCACGAGCGAGGCCAAGGCTCCCACCCGCAGGTCGCGCGGCTTCTCGGCGAGCAGCAGGTCGGTCTGGTGCTCGCGCAGCGCGCGCACGAGGATGCGCGCCTCCTTGAGTCCCGTGTCGTGGATGGGAAGCTCCCGCACCGGCAGTCCCTGCGCGGCGAATCCCTCGGTCACGTCCGGTGCAGTGGCGAAGAGCTGGACCGCGTGGCCGCGCTCGATCAGCCCGCGCGCGATGTTCGCGAAGCTCGTCCCCGAGCCGCGCCACGAGCGCGCCGATGTCAGCAGGGCTACCCGCACTTATGACCCATGAAACCACCGCAGCCGGAACAAGTCCCACGCGAACCGTCCCGGCGAGGTGAGGGAGGTGATGGGGATACGGCGCAGCTCGAGCAGATCGGTCGTGTCGGTGTTCATGCGCCGCCGCACGATGACGCCCGCCTCGTAGCCCGCATCGCGCGCGAAGTGCAGCGTCTCCCTGGTGTACTCCCCGTAGGGGTAGCACAGCACCGTCACCGGCTTGCCGAGCAGCGCGCCCAGCTGCTCGCGCGACGTGCGCAGCTCGCGCAGTACCTCGACCGGCCGCAGCGCGGCGAGATGCGCATGGGTGGCGGTATGCGAGCCGAACGCGATTCCCGTTTCCTGCATTTCCCGGATGTCGGTGGGGTCGAGCAGCGGCTCCTGGATCTCGTCTGCGTCCCACAGGTTTGTCTTCCCCACGTAGGCCGCCACGAGAAAGATCGTGGCGGTGAAGCCGTACTGGCGCAGCAAGGGAAGCGCGATCGCGCGGGTCGAGCGGTAGCCGTCGTCGAAGGTGAGGATGATGGGCCGCCGGGGGAGCCGGCGCTCACCGCGGCGGTAGACGAGGTAGTCAGGAAAGCCGATGGTGGTGTAGCCGTGGCGCGCGAGGTACGCGAGCTGCGCCGCGAACTGTTCGGGCGTCACGTAGTTCTTCGGGTAGCGCGAGCCCGGCGGGATGCGGTCGATCTTGTGGTACACGAGAATCGGCAGCTTCATGGGAGCACATGATAACTCACGCTCCGCGTTTTCACCGCTCGCGCACGGTGATCTCGCGCTGGGCACGCCCCCGCCGCCCGCCGGGCCCCTGCACCACGATCTCGATGCGATACTGCCCGGGCGAAAGGCCCCGCAGATCGAGCGCCAGCGCCCGGCCGGCCACGGACCCATGATGCTCGGGGATTTCGCGCCACTCGAGCCGCACCGAGGCGCGCCGGCCGGCGAGCCGCAGCGACTCCGCCGCCTTGCGCAGCCACCCCGTGCCGACCGGCAGCACGCTGACCACGGTGGTCACCGCCTCCCCCGAGTCGAGCCCGGCGGTCTCCCAGAACAGGCCGAGGCGTGAGCGAGAGTCCACCACCGTCGAACCCCGCACGTAGGGAAGCGCGGCCGCGAGCTGGGTCGGCAACGAGTCGGGAGGATCGAACAGCAGGCAGCAGCGGCGCGCAGGCCGCCTTCGCCACGATCTGGTCCGACGCTGGCGAGTCGGGGCGTCGCTCGATCACCGGCTCGCCATGCTCATCCCGCCGAAGGACGAGCGCCGCGTCGAGCGAGCCGCCGCCGAACAGCGTATCACGACTCACGTCGTACGCGGCTACCACGAGACAGGAATCGCCGCGTCGAAACCGCGCGACCTGGTGGGCCAGCGCCGCCAGCGACGCGGCATAGGGCGGCGCGTATAGCTCGCGGGGTCGCGGCGCGTCGGGCATCCAGTCACCGGCCTTGGCGTCGCCAGGCTCTTCGAGCGCAGCGGCGCCGGGTAGGAGGTGAGCCGCTCGCGGGGGATCGTGACCCGTCACGATCACGTCCCACGATCCGCTCGGACCGGGCTGCTCCCTCGTCCAGTAAGGAGGCCAGCCGTAGCGCAGCGTGATCTCTCGCAAGTCGTCGCCCCACGGCACGCCGTAGACCGACGCGGCATGCTCGGCGATGCGCGTCATCGTCACGCGCGCGAAGTGCTCGGTCCGCCGGTCGTTCCCCGGGCGAGAGTAGAGCGGCTGCGCCAGCCGCCAGACCCGGTCTTCGAGGGACTCGCGCGCTTCGCAGCCGAGGCGCTCGTAGCGGCGCCGCAGCTCACCCTCGAGCAGCACCCCGATGTCCCGCCAACGACAGCGTTCGACGGATGGCATGTCCCGCAGCGTCTCCTGATAGGCACTGTCAGCCGCGGCGAACTCCCCCTCCCGGTGTAGCACCAGTCCGACGAGCGCGCGACACCACCACTCGACCGCTCGGCAGGCCCGAGCGGCCCCGAGGGCGTCCACATCTCGGCTGCTCTCGATCAGGTAGCGGACTCGCTGACCGGCGATCCACTCGTCACCCGGCAGCAGCACCGCCGCGCTGTCGAGCCGATGGATGAGCCGGTCCCGCGCCTGCGCGATGCGGGCGGGCTCGGGCGGCGGCGAGAGGGTGTCGTCATCACCGAACCAGAAGCAGAAGCGTCCGATGCGCTCGTCGCAGGGGCCGCCGCCGTGACCGAACGCCGTCGGTAGGTTGTGCCGCCGGATCGACTCGAAGTCGGCCTGCGCGGCGCGGGCGGAGCGGAGAATGTGCTGCGAATCGGGGAGCTGCGCGGCCGGAGCCCGTCCCCAGGAGGCGAGTTGACCGGCGAGCGCAAAGAGGATCGCGGGCGCTCTCTGTGTGCGCGGCAGGTACACCACGGAGAAGTTAACGAATGGATCGGTCAGCAGTCACAGGCTGCCGCCCGTAGTCCACCGTAGGGCGCACGGCACATTCGGATGGGCTGCGGCGTTGTAGAGGATGCAGGTCGTGCCGTAGTTGCTGGTGCAAGCGAAGGAGGCTGTATGGTAACGTCACTGCTGTTACTTCATTCCCTGAGCGCGGCCGTTGCTGTGGATCCGCCGGTGCGCGTGTGGTTCAATTCCGACGGCCATTATGAGTTCGGCGACCGAGCGAAGGTCTATGCCCAGACCGCCCAGGACGGTTATCTGGTGGTGCTGCGCGCCGACGCCCAAGGGCACGTGCGGGTGCTGTTCCCGATCGATCCCGACGGGAATCAGCAAACCCGCGGCGGCAAGAAGGACGAGCTGAAGGGGCGAGGCGGCCGGGAAGCGTTCGTGGTGGATGACACGACCGGCCACGGCACCGTGCTCGCGGCGGTCGCCAAGACGCCGTTCCAATTCGACGAGTTCGCCAAGAACGGGCGCTGGGATTATACGGCACTCGACGACCCTGGCGTGCGAGCCGATCCCGAAGCCGGGCTGATGGACCTGGTCCAGCGCATGCACGGGACCGGGGAGCACTTCGATTATGACGTCGCGAGCTACACCGTGTCCCCGCCGCCGCGCTACGTCGGTTGGGTCTCTCCATACGGGCCCGGTTGGTGGGATCCGTGGTACGGGCCTCGGGTCGCGGTCGGGCTGCGGTTCGGCAGCCCATACTACCGGCCGTTCTTCGGTGGGGGTTGGCGGCGTCGGTAGCGGCGTAGCTGTGCCGTGACGCGAACGGGCCTGCCCGGTGAAGGGCAGGCCCGTGGTTCGTCTGAGCACCGGTCCGGTCAGCGCACGAAAGTCACGAAGCCCGCTTCGTTGGCGACCGCGCCGATGTGGCCCAGCCGGCTGAACCCGATGCGGCGCGGCCTCCCGCCGACGTCGAGATTGAATGCCAGCTTGCGCGACTGCAGGTTGAACACCTGCACCAGACCCTGACCCGGGAGGGATATGTAAGCGTGATTGTCGTCAGGCGTGACGCCGATGCCGAACGGGCCGCCCGCCAGAGCGATCGTTCCCGTGACCTGACCGGATTGCAGGTTGATCTCGTCCAAGACCGCCGCTGACTCGTTCGCCACATAGAGACGCTGCCCGTCGTGGCTCACGGCCATGTCCTGCGGGATTCCCCCGACCGTGAACGTGCGCAGCGCCGTTCCCGTAAACATGTCGACTTCCGTCACGGAGCCGCCGAACGCGGCGCTGACATAGATGATCCGCCCATCGGGGTGCACGGCGAAGGCGTTCGGTACGAAACCGACCTGCACGCTGCCGATGATTTGTCGCGTCTGCGTATCGACGATGTAGACCGTCGTGGTAGTGGTGGCCATAAACAGCCGAGTGCCGTCGGGGGACACGCGCACTACGGTCGGGTTGCCGCTGGGCGTGGGGATCGTGGCCACCTGCTGCGCGGACGGGACGTCGATGACACTGACGTTCTGGCTGAACTGGTTGGTGACATAGGCGGTGTTGCCATCGGGCGAGAAATCCACGCCTGTCGGCACGCTTCCCGTGGGAATGAAGCCGTCGACTGTGCGGGTCTGGGTGCTGGTGATACCGACGCCCCCGTTCTGGAACTCCGTGAAGTACGCGAGACCGTCCTCGCGCACCGCGATGCCAAAGGACGGCGGGGTGGTGATGGTATCGAGCACCCCGTTGGGGTGCGTCTTGGGCTCGCAGGTCGGAGCCGCGATCGACATCCGCACACCCGGCGTGGCCGGTGGGAACGACTGAGCGGTCGGCGGTGATTTGTCGGACGCGCACGCCCAGAACAAGACGGCGCCGCAGCTCAGGAGCAAACCTGTGACCGTGATGCGATGCATAGGGGCCTCCCGGGATATGGGGAGAGCAAGGGGGACCGTCGGGCAGCGTCCGCTCGGGCTGCAACCCTCATTCCCGAACGTCGCGTCGGTTAAGGCGTTTTGTGGTTTTGGGGTGGAGCTTAGGCCGGTGGGAACGAGCCTGCGGCTTCAGCGCATCGCGTGTGGCGCGCAACCAGGCATGTTGCAGGATGGAACCTAACAAGCTCCTGCTTCCCATGGTAGGTTCGCCATAACGAAGGGGGCGGGACTTGGCAGGCCTGACGATCCCCACTGAGCCTATTGGCAGCATCCCGAGACCGCTCGACCTGATCGCGGCGGTAGCAAACGGCACGATCGCCGATCCTACCTTAGATCCGCTGTACGACACGGCTGTGCGGGACACCATCGAGCGGTTTGAAGCGACGGGCTCGCCCGTGATCACCGACGGCGAACAGCGGAAGTACGACAACTTCTTCACCTACGCCGTGCATGGCCTGCCGAACACGGCGCCCGACGGATTTCAAATTCCGTTTGCGGACGGCCATACGCGCCGCATGCCGCGGTTGACCAGCGGCCCGTTTCGTTACCAGCGCTACGCGGACAGTTTTCTCGATGTCGCACTGCGCTACGCGCACAAGCCGCTCAAGCAGGCGGTTATTTCCCCATCCGCATTGAGCCTCATGTATCCCGCCAATGAGCTTCCCGGATACTCGCGGGACGAATTCATCGACGACCTCTTGCGCCAGCATGAGACCGAGATTCGTCGGTGTCTGCAGAAAGGAGCATGCAAGGTCCAGATCGACTTCACGGAAGGGCGGCTCGCGATGAAGCTCGATCCGTCCGGTTTTCTGCTCCACAGCTTTATCGACCTGAACAACCTTGCGTTGGGGCGATTCTCGGCGGCGGAGCGTGAGCGTATCGGTGTCCACACCTGTCCCGGTGGTGACCGCCATTCGACGCATAGCGCGGAAGTGGACTATGCCCTGTTATTGCCGAAGTTGTTCGAGTTGAACGTCGGGAATTTCTACATTGCATTCGCACGCGAGCAGGAACCGGTGCGCGTGTTGAAGATCATTCGGCAATGGATGAAGCCCGGCCATCGCGTCTTTATCGGCGTTGTATCTCCGATCGATGCACGCATCGAGCGCCCCGAGGAAATCTGCGACCGCGTTGTCGAGGCGGCGAAGTACCTTCCCGCGGACCAGCTTGGCACCACCGACGACTGCGGGTTTGCCCCTTTCAGTGACGATACGTCCACCAGCCGCGATACGGCATTCGCGAAAATCGCAGCGCGTGTCGTCGGGACCGCACTCGCGGCCAAATTGATCGGCGGCGTCTAGCCATGAATCCGAAAGACGAAAAAGCCCTCCTGCAGTCCGTCGCGCTGCAAAACGCGGACAGCGTGTTTCGCGCGCGCCAACGCGCGGAGCAAGCGCTGATCAAGAGGACCGAGGCAAGCGAGGAGCGGTGGCGCAGTCTCTTCGAGAACGCATCGGTGGGCATCGGCTTGCTGGAGCTGGATGGACGGTTTGTCGCCACCAATCCGGCCTTTCAGCAGATGGTCGGCTACACGGACGAGGAGCTCCTGCTCCTCACGACCAGTGACATCACTGTGGAAGCGGCTCCGTGGTTGAGTACGAAGGTCCGCGAGGCATCCGGACGCATCGAGATGCGCCTGCGCCGCAAGGATGGAGAGCTTGTGTGGGCCGAAGTCAGTACATCGGCGGTCCTGACCGATGCCGGGACGCCGTCGCTGTTCGCCGGGGTTGTGGTCGACATAACGGAGCGCAAGCGCGCAGAGGAAGCGTTGCGGCTCGCGCAGGCGGAGCTGGCGCACGCCAGTCGAGTGATGGTGATGGGACAGATCACCGCCTCGATCGCGCACGAAGTGAACCAGCCGCTCGCCGCGGTGGTCGTGAGCGGCAACGCCGGATTGCGCTGGCTCGATGCCAATCCGCCCAATCTGAGAGAGGCGCGTGACACGCTGCGGCGTATCATCAAGGATGGTAATCGCGCGAGTGAGGTGCTCGGACGCATCCGCGCGCTGCTGCAGAAGAGAACGCTCGATCGGACTGGCCTGGACCTCAACGACCTGATCCGCGACACCATCGCGGTCACCGCGCATGAGCTACAGCGACACCGGGTCTCCGTGCAGCTGGAACTGGGCGACGAGCTTCCGACGGTCATGGGGGATCGCGTCCAGTTGCAGCAAGTCTTGCTAAACTTGATCCTGAATGCCGTGGATGCCATGGCGGACGCCACGGACGGGACTCGGGTCCTGAGAATCGGATCGCGGATCGATGAGCCGGGAAGCGTGTTGATCGAGGTGCGGGACTGCGGCAAGGGATTCGAGCCTGGATCTGTGGACCGGCTGTTCGAGGCCTTCTTCACCACGAAACCGGCCGGACTGGGGATGGGCCTGTCGGTCAGCCAGACGATCGTCGAAGCGCACGGTGGCCGTATCTGGGCGACGGCGAATGACGGGCCTGGCGCGACGCTTCACCTATCGCTCCCGAGCCTATGATACGAAGAGAGAGGCGCCGGTCGGAATCGAACCGACGAATAGAGGTTTTGCAGACCTCTGCCTTACCACTTGGCTACGGCGCCGAGGTCTCAAAACTGCCTAGAACAGTGGACTTTCTCAACCCGCCATGGCCGCCGCGGGATCCCGTCAGGCGATGCGCCGGCCCGGCTCTTCCGGTCCGGCGAGCAGTGCGCCCGCCGCCTGCGCCTCCAGCGGCTTCGCAAACAGGTGACCCTGCCCCAGCTCGCATCCGAACGCGATCAGCCGCGCCCGCTGGGTGACGGTCTCGACGCCCTCGGCGATCACGCCCAGGCCGAGATTCCCCGCTAACTCCACGATCGAGCGCACGATCTCCAGGTCGGTGCGGCGCGACCCCATACGGTGCACGAACGCGCGATCGATCTTGATCCCGTGAAGCGGGAAGCGCGGCAGCGAGCCGAGCGACGAGTGGCCGGTGCCGAAGTCGTCGATGTTCAGCCCGACCTTGAGTGCCCGCAGCTGGTGCAGCACATCGGTCGACGACTCCGCGCTGTCCATGAGCACGCTCTCGCTGATCTCGAGCACCAGACACGCGGGCGGGAGTCCCGCCTCCTGGAACGCCGTGCGCACGTCGTTCACCAGGCTCGCGTGCGCCAGCTGCCTGCCGGACAGGTTCACGCTGATGCCCACCGGCCCGGCCGCCGGGAACGCGTCCTGCCAGCGGCGCGCCTGCCGGCACGCCTCCTGGAGCACCCACGTGCCGATCGGGACGATGAGACCGGTCTGCTCCGCCAGCGGCACGAACTCGGGCGGCAGCATCACCCCCCGCTTGGGGCGATGCCAGCGCAGCAGCGCCTCGAATCCGCGCACCCGGCCGGTCTGGAGCTCCACGATGGGCTGGAACACCAAGCGGAGCTCGCGGCGCTCGAGGGCGTTCCGCAGGTCCGCCTCCATCCCGAAGCGGGCCTGGGCGGAGTCGCGCAGGGCGGCGTCGAACACCTGGTAGCGCGCGCGCCCCAGCTGCTTGGCGTGATACATCGCGAGGTCCGCGTCACGCAGCAGGTCCTGGGCCTGCCCGTAGTCGGGCTCGCTCAAAGCCACGCCGATGCTGGCGGTCGCGACGATCTCCCGACCTTCGATCGTGAACGGCGCGACGAGCGCGTCCTGGATGCGCCGCGCCGCGCGCTCCGCGTCGGGCAGTCCGGTGATCTCCTCCAGCAACAGCGTGAACTCGTCGCCCCCGAGTCGCGCCGCGACGTCGCCCGGTCGCACGCACGTCCGCAGCCGTCCCGCGACCTCCGTCAGGAGGTGGTCGCCTGCGGCGTGGCCCAGGCCGTCGTTCACCGTCTTGAAGTTGTCGAAGTCGATGAACAGGACCGCAAACCGGTAGTCGGGATCACGCCGCACGCGGGCCTGGGCCTGCGAGACGCGCTCGACGAAGTAGGCGCGGTTGGGCAGGTCGGTGAGCGCGTCGTGCAGCGCCCCATGCACCAACTGTTGCTCGGCGTGCCGGCGCGCCGTGACGTCGTAGGCGATCGCGGTGGCGCCGACGGGGCGACGCTGCGCGTCCAGGATCGGCGAGATGCTGATCGACACTTCGATGCGCGCGCCGTCCTTGCGCACCCGCGTCGTCTCGTAGTGCTCGATCCGCTCGCCGCGCGCCAAGCGCTCGAGCAGCGCGGGGATCTCGTCGATGTAGTCCGGCGGCGCGAGCAGGGCGATCGGTTTGCCGATGACCTCCTCGGCGCTATAGCCGTACAGGCGCGCCGCCGCCGGGTTCCAGGTGGTGATCACCCCGTCCAGCGTCTTGCCGATGACGGCGTCGTCGGCAGACTCCACGATGGCTTTGAACTGCTCCAGGGGCTGCTCCGACAGCTGGCGCTCGATCAGGCCGATACACACGCCCGCGAGCTCGAGCAGCAGCCGCTCCGGCCCACGACGCTCGACGCCGGTGGGCGGTGGCAGCGGTGGGTCGCTCCTGACCGGGGCGATGCACCACCGCTGTCGCTCGAGGCGACTGGCCACCCAGCGGCGGGGTGGCCGACCCGAGGCCGGCAACTCGCCCACCTCGCGCAGCGTGGCCTCGAGCTCGTCGGCGGCGAGCGGAGAAACGTCGTCCGCAGAGCTCGCCGCGAGAAGTTGCGGTCGCCCGCGCGCGGCGACTTCCCACACACCCACGCCGCGCCCCTGCAGGGCGAGCGCCGTGCGGCGCAGGATTTCCTGCCACCGCTGCTCGAGCGTGTGCGAGAGTGCGTCTGTCATAGTGCGCGGCCGCGGACGCCAACCCCCTCTTGATGCGCTACCGAGCGCGGACCAAGGGCGTCCCAGAATCAACATTAGGGATGTGGCATCGAGCGTGCCAGGCAGACCTCCGAAAGGCTGGCACAGCGGGGTGAGGCGACGACGCGACACCTAATCGGGTGGGGTAGGCTGTAGGGCCGACTCGGGGGTGTCTGCAGCGCTCTGGGGCCGCGCGAACGACGACCAGAGGGCCACGCTTGCGACGATGATGTTCGCCACGACGACCGGAAGCGAGTGGATCAACGCACCGTACACCATCCACGTGAGCGCCCCCACACCCTGCACGCGCCGCAGCGTCGCCGGCTTGCGGCAGAAGTACGAGACCGCGAACAGCACGGTCGCGAGCCAGCCGATCAAGTCGACCTTCATCGTTCCTCCGTTAGGTCGCACCGGATCGGCGCCGCAGGCGCCGAATGGGTGAGTGCACCGATCGAGATGAGCGCCGCCCCGGCGTGCGCGTAGCCGCGCGCGGTCTCCGGCGTGATACCCCCCGACGCCTGCACGGTGACGCCGGGGCCGGCGCGCTGCACCCACGCCGCCACACGCTCGGGCGTCTGGTTGTCTGCGAGGATGTGCCGCACCCCGGCCGCGAGCGCCTGCTCGAGCTGCGCCTCGTCTTCCACCTCGACCACGACCGGTAGACCCGGGGGGGCGGCCGCGAGCGCGGCGGCGAAGGTGCCGGCGCCGAGCAGGGCCCAGTGGTTGTCCTTCCAGAGCACCGCTTCGGCGAGCGAGCCGCGATTCGCGACGCCCCCTCCGACGGTCACGGCGTAGCGCTCGAGCGCCCGCAGCCCGGGTGTGGTCTTGCGCGTGTGCGTGATCCGCGCCGGCGTCCCCGCCACAGCCTCCACAGCCCGCCGCGTCAGCGTCGCGATCCCGCAAAGCCGCTGCAAGAAGTTGAGCGCGACGCGCTCGCCGGCGAGCAGCGTGGCGGCCGTCGCCCGCACGCGCGCCAGCACCGCGTCGGGCTCGACCCACGCGCCCTCTCGGGGGGGGGCGACGGACTCGAGGCAGGCGGCGCGATCGAGCTCGGCGTACACCCGCCCCACGAGCGGCAGGCCCGCGACCACGAACCGACCTTCGGCCACGAACGCCGCGATCGCGGGTCGTCCCGCCGCGACGCCGAGCAGCCGGGTCGTGACGTCCTCGCGCGCCTGATCTTCTTCCAGCGCGCGGCGCACTTCCGCGAGGCCCAGCGGCTCAGCCAATCGCCAGCATCCGATCGATGGCGCGCCGCGCTCGTGCCGCGACGTCAGGGGGCACGATCACTTCGGGGCGCATGTCCCGCAGACAGTCGCGCAGCTTCTCGAGCGTGATCAGCTTCATGAAGCGGCACTCGGCCGACTCGGCCAGCGCGTGGAACTGCTTGTCGGGATTCTCGCGCCGCAGGCGGTGCAGCACGCCGGTCTCCGTCGCCACGACGAAGCGGCGGGCGGGTGACGTGCGCGCCCGCACCGTCATCTGCTCGGTCGACACGATGTGGGTGCGCCCGGCGGCCACGTCCCCGTCGGCCGCCGCGTAGTACATCGCGCTCGTGGTGCAGCCGCACTCGGGATGCACCAGAAACTCGGCGTCCGGGTACTCGTCGCGCCGCGCCTCCATATCGGCCGGTGTGAGCGCCGCGTGCACGTGGCACTCCCCCATCCACACCTCGATAGCACGCCCGGTGATGCGCCGCACGTGGCTGCCGAGGAAGAAGTCCGGCACGAACAGCACCGGCACGGCGGGTGGGAGCGCCCGGACCACCGCCACGGCGTTCCCGGACGTGCAGCAGTAGTCCGCTTCCGCTTTCACCGCCGCGCTGCAGTTCACGTACGCGACCACGAGACCGTCGGGGTGGGTGGCGCGCCAGGCCCGCACGTCGTCCGGGCGGATCGTGTCAGCGAGCGAGCACCCCGCGTCGCGATCGGGGATGAGCACACGCTTCCCGGGGTTCGCGATCGCCGCCGTCTCGGCCATGAAGTGCACGCCGCAGATGACGAGCACCGGCGCGTCCAGCTCGGTGGCGCGTCGCGCCATGCGGAGCGAATCGGCGACGACGTCGGCCACGTCCTGGACCTCGGGCCGCTGGTAATTGTGCGCCAGGATGGCCGCCCGACGCTCCGCCTTCAAGTCCTGGATTTCCGCGATCAGGTCCGTCGAATCGGTCTGATAAGGGTGACGCGTACGACGCTCCCATTGGTAGCGGTACCGCCGCTGAGGGGCCGTTTGGGAAACGCCTCGGTGCACCGGAGATGGTGGACCGCTCTCAGCGGGGGGCGCGAACCGCCGTGCGCCATCCGAACACTAAACGGGGGGAATCCCATGCGGGACCCCCCCCTTCAATCATTGCTGCGCCGCCACCTCTTTCGCCTCCCACTGCTCCCGCGTGAGCAAGCGGATCGGCTCGAGCCGCTGCTTCGCCAGGGCGGCGTTGAGCCCGCCCAGCTCCTTCGCCGCCCAGGCGTCGAAGTCCTTCGCCACGTCGGCCAACTCACGGGCGATGGCGTCGGTGCGCTCCACCTGGGTCTGGGACGGGCGCCCGTCGTAGAACACCACGTTGCCGTACAAGGCTACTCTGCCTCTTCCGCCTCCAACATCTCACGCCGCAGCGGATGGCGCCGCCACAGCACGACCAGGGTGACCACGGCGCCCACCAGGTTCCCGCCGAGGATGCGGACCCAGGCGAGCGGCCCCAGACCGGTATGCGAGAGAATCACCGTCAGCATCACGAATCCGAACTCGAGGATGAAAAAGAAGA
>QHUM01000078.1 GCA_003222135.1 Gemmatimonadota bacterium
GCAGACGTACCCGTACTGGCCGTCGGGGGAGAAGATCTGCATGCCCGGTCCGCCGGGGACGATGATCCGGGTCTTCTCCTCGTAGGTGTGAGCGTCCAGGACGGCGACATAGTTCTCGCCCCGCACCGTGACCCATACCTCGGACCCGTCCGGAGTGAAGAACGCCTCGTGGGGAGATCGCCCGACGTAGGTGATGTGCTTGACCGTGTTGGTCGCGGTCTCGATGAATGCCACCGAATTCGAGCCGATCGAAACCACCACGATGGTGTGGTGATCGGGCGAGAACCCCAGGCCGTGCACCAACGCCTGCCCGCGGTACAACGGGCTGAAATTGCCGGGCGCCGGATCTCCCAGGCGAATCACGCCGACCAGGCTATTGTCCGCCGGATCGGTGACGGAAACGGTGTTCGAGAACTGCTCCGCCGCGTACACGCGGTCCCGGTGACTGACGGGAATCCCCTGCCCCGCGAGGTTGCGCTCGGGTGTAAGGGCCGGGGCCGTCACGAGCGCGGCCATGGCGACGACGGCTTTCATTTCAGGGCCAGCCGCATCGCCGCGATCTCCTGCTGCTGCGTCACGACGATCTCCTGCGCCATGCGCCGCAGCTGCTCATTTTTGCCGTAACGGAGTTCGGCTTGCGCCATGGCGATGGCGCTCGCGTGATGCGGGATCATCATGGCGACGAAATCACGGTCCACATCACCGGACGGTCGGATTGCCATGGCCTTCATCATTAGCTCCACTGCAGCACTGCTGGCGGCGATGAACGGCTCGTCCGCAGGGCCGTCAGTCCGTCGCACCGCGGAATCGCCAGCCGCGCGCGTGCAACCCACGACCGCTGCGGTGAGACCGAGGGCCAAGAGCGCGGCCAGGCACGGCCGCACGGCCCTCTTCGGCATAGTGAATCTCCATTCGAGTCGATTGGTGCAAGTCATTGTTGTCTCCGGGTCATGAGTGGTTTCCCGGCCGCGAAGGCTGAGCGGGATTGTGGCCCTCATGACGCCGTCTCATTTGCAGGCCGCATGCCGGTAGTCAGCCCATCGCAGCCTTCCCGGCAAGTTGCTACGGTGCCGGGTGTTCGCTCGGCACACGGCCAAGTGCAGTTGCGGGTGCGACCGCTGGCTTGATGCCGAAGGTCGAGCAGAACTGCGCGAAAGCCGACAGCGCCTGGTCCATGGGACCCTCGGTGCATGCCCGGCATCCCGTCCATTTTCATACCGCCTCCGCTGGCGCCTGCGGGCCGCAGTTGGAGATAGATCGCCGCTCCTGCCGGCGGAGCGCTGCCGTATACAGCATTCAAGCTTGACGGGACGAAGTTCACAGACCCACGCACGCCTACTCCGGCAGCGAGCCCTGCGACGGTCCCGACGGTGCGCTGAAACCCGAGCGCGAGCGCGCCGACATCGTACTCCGTCGTCGGGGGAACCGACGGAATGACAAGCTCCGCCGCGCTCTTCCGCACGTACTCGGCGCGACCGAAGAAGGCGTTCCTACCGTCCAGGTCGAGCGTACTCTCCAACACGACGCTGCTCGCGAGCGACGCGGGCCCAATCTGGTCGTTCGCGCCGTAGATCAAGGCGCTCGACCAGGTCCCCCTCGTACCGACCGGCTGGGTGGTCAGCGCGGACGCGCCGAGTCGGTGGAGGGACTCGTCGGGGTTGAGCGCTTCCGGACCTGTCAGATAGGCGTACCACGCGGACACGCTCCAACGCGGTCCGGGATTCACGGTCAAACGGGCGCTGTAGGAATCGAGCCGTCGGCCCGCGTAGTCGAAGTTGGTTCGAATCTCGTCGGGCTCCCGGCCGTTGAACCACGAAGCTTCGAGCTTCGCGCTCCGCGTAAAGACGCCGGCGGTTACGACCCCGAACGTGATGTGGGTGCCGTCCTGCCAGTGATGGGAGATCGGCGCCAACGGATCGTCCGCCGCGGACGGCCGGTGCGGGAAAGCCACCGGGCCCACCGCCGGCTCGCCGACCGGCGCGAGGTAGAGCGAGAGCCCAAGATTGCGAGCCACCGGCCGCTCGTAGAGGGCCGAGAGCTCCATGAACAGGTCGTGCGGGTGCTGCCGATCGTGCAGCGGGGCGCCCTGGTAGGACTCCCCCGATTGCACCAGCAGCGGGTAACCGCGGCTGCCGATGGTCCACGGCTCGGCGCTGAGCATCGCCCGGAGCTGCAATTGACCGCCACCCAGCGGCCGGCTCGCAGCTGCCATCGCCCAATTGACGATTCCCAGCTGGTTGCTGCCGCGGGAGTCTCCCTGCCAGTCGTATTGAACAAAGCCCTTCCCGTGGAGCATCACGGTCCAACGCCCCAGCGTGTAGTGGGCGGCGTGCATCGGGGAGGCGTCGGGAAGCCACGAGGTACCAGATCCCATCCGCGTCTCAGGAATGCCGAGCGGTCCTGGGTTCATCTCCATGGGGTGTTGCATGTGCACTTGCGCGCGGAGCGGCGACGCCGTGCCGGCGATGAGCACCAGCAAAAGCCTTCGCATATCATTCTCCTCAAGCCAAAGTCGGAAAGCGCGCGCCGCTCGCGCGACGCGGACGCACTACATCTAGGATGGCCGACTTAGGCTTGAGGCGGTGGAGAGAGTGGTGGTGCGAAGTAGGAAACGAAGGGTAGTGCTTGGTCCCGGAACTCCCGTACGGGATGCGGCACGCACGCCGACCGCCACGTTGGCCCACACAGCCGTCGCGGGACCTCC
>QHUM01000004.1 GCA_003222135.1 Gemmatimonadota bacterium
CTCATTTCTGTTCCGCTTCGGGAAAGAGGCGCCGACCTAGGATAGTCTCGAGCCCCGCCAGCACGAGTCGCGTCGCGTAACGCGCCTGAACCAGGGTGGCCGACGCGTCATCGAGGTCGGCCTGTGCCTTGAGCAGGTCGAGGATCGCGGTAGCGCCCGTCCGGTAGCGGGCTTGCTGCACGCGGTAGTTCTCGCGCGCGACCTGCACCTGCTCGTCCGCAAAATCGGCCGTAGCACGGGCCGTCGTGAAACCGTCATAGGCTGCGACCACGTCGCGCTGCACCGAACGCTCGGCGGAATCGCGCGCCGCCCGGAAAATGTCCCGGTTCACGCGCGCCTGACTGATCAAGGTCTGCCGCTGGAAGTTATCCCATATCGGGAACGTCGCAGTCAAGGTGAGCTGCGTGAACTTGGCGCTCGTCGGGTAGAAGCGATTGTCGTACGCGATCCCGACCCCCGTCAGACTGAGGCGTGGCAGGAGGGTGCCCAGCCGGCTTCGGAAGATCGCCGCGGCCTGGCGTTCGTTGGCCCGCGCCAGTCGGTAGGCCGGCCCCTGGTTCGCTGCCTCGTCCACCGCGGCCTCGAGCGTCACGGGCAGAGCGCTAGGCAGGACGCTGTCGAGCGGAACGGCGTCCATCGGGCCCGCCGCGCCGACCCGGCTCCCGAGCGCAAGCCGCGCGACCCGCACCACGCTTTGCTGTTGCACCAGACCTACGCGCGCCCGACTGAGCTCGAGCCGCAGCTGCAGCGAATCCGTCTGGACCGCGGCCCCGGTCGTCACCCGCGCGCGCGCAACGGCCAGCTGCTGCTCGGCGCGCTGGACCCGTTCCCGCGCGACGCGCAGCAGTTCCGTGCCCGCGAGCACGGCGTAGTACGCTGCCTCGGTGAGGAGAGCGGAGACGAACCGCGCCTGGAGCTCCCCGGCGTGGGCCCCGTCCAGCGCCGCCGCCGAGCGCGTAAGCTCGGCAACTTTCTGTCCCCCGGTGAAGAGGTCGTAGTGCAAAGCCACCTGAGCCGAGACGGCGTATGACTCGGGCTTGAGCGTTCCGAAGTTGAAGAACCGTGGGATGTTCTTCGTGGCGTCCGTCTCGACCGCTACCGCCGGGAGCAGGAACACCGCGAACGCGCTGCGTCGCGCCCATCGGGTGTTGTCCACCTGGCCGAGCGCCGCGACGTAGTTCGGGTCGAGTCCCGTGGCCCGTCGCAGCGCTTCGGGGAGCGTGACGGTCGGGAGCGAGTCGGGCGCCGGGTCGGAGACGGCGGCGGGGGAAGCCGCCGCCAGCTGCGTCGCAGCGAGCCAGGCCAGCATCAGTCGCCCTCCGACGGGAGCGGCGCAGGCCTCCGGAACAACTTTCGGAACATTTTCTGGAAGAACGCCTTCAACCACGCGATCACCGCCGGGATCGTGAGATACCCCACCGGCACCACGAACAGTGTGAGCACCGTCGAGAAGAAGATCCCGCCCACGATCGCGTAGCCGAGCGGCCGGCGCGAGGTGGAGCCCGCGCCGACTCCGATCATCACCGGGATCGCGCCCATGATCGTCGACACCGACGTCATGAGAATCGGCCGCAGCCGGATGCGGCCCGACTCGAGCACCGCGGCGACGGTGTCGAGTCCCTTCGCCTTGAGCTGGTTGGCGTATTCCACCAGCAGGATCGAGTTCTTGGTCACGAGGCCGATCAGCAGCACCATGCCGATCTCGCTGTAGAGGTTGATCGTCCCGCCCGGGCGATGCAGCACGGCCGCCAGCAGCAGGGTCCCGAGCGCGCCTGTCACCGCGAGCGGCACCGCCAGCAGCACGGTGAACGGGTGCACCAGGGACTCGAACTGCGACGCCAGCACCATGAACACGACCAGCAGCGCCACGCCGAAAGCGAAGTAGAGCGCGCCGCCACTCTCCCTGAACTCGCGCGAGTCACCCGCCAGCGCCGTCGTGCTTCCCGGGGGCAGCACCCGCCGCGCCAGGCGATCGAGCGAATCGAGCGCCTCACCCTGGGCGAACGGAGGGATCAGCGAGGCCGACAGCGTAAACGACGGCACCCGGTTGAAGTGGTTGATCTGCCTCGGGCCCACGCCCTCCTCGACTTTCGCCAGGGCGCCCAGCTGCACCAGCTGGTCGCCACGCCCGCGGAGGTAGATCCCCGACATGTCGCTCGGCGTGGCCCGGTGACTGGGATCGAGCTGTACCATCACGTAGTACAGCTTGTCGTTGCGGGTGAACGTGCTGACCCGGCGGCCGCCCAGGAACGTCTGGAGGGCGGCCGCGACGTCGCGCACGGGAACCCCGAGGTCCTCCGCGCGGTCCCGGTCGAAGGTGACGCGCAACTCCGGTTTGTTGAAACGCAAGTCGGTGTCCACGTTGGTGAGACCCTTGATGGCGCGCGCGCGCGGCACGAGCGTGTCCATGGCCTGCGCGAGCCGCGCGATGTCCGGATTCTGCACCACGAACTGCACCGGCTGGCTGAACCCCAGCGCCCCGGGGCTGTACGGGAACGCCTGGAGGCCGGCGATGCCGAAGAGCTGGGGGAACAGCATGCCAACGAGTTGCTGGACGCTCCTGCGGCGTTCGCTCCAATCTTTGAGGATGACGCCCACAAACGCCCGGTTGACGCCCCCGGCGAATCCGCCGATGATCGTGAAATAGCCCTGGACTTCCGGTGTCTTGCCGATGATTTGCTCGATCTGGCGGACGTAGCCGTCGGTGTAATCGAGCGATGAGCCCTCGGGCGCAAATGCCACCACCAGGAAGAATCCGCGGTCGTCGTCCGGAATGAGCTCCTGCTTCAGGTTGCGGTACAACACGAATGCCAGGGCCACCGTCACGACCGTCCCGGCCACTACGATGCCCCGATGCCGCAGCGCGGTCTGGAGCAGCTTCGCGTAGCGCTCGGCCAGGGCATTGAAACCTCCCTCCAGCATCTTGAAGACCGCCCCGTGCTCGTGCGGCACCCGCAGCACTTTGGCGCACAGCATGGGCGTCAACGTGAGGGCCACGAATCCTGAAATCACCACGGCCCCGGCGACCGCGATGCCGAACTCGCTCAACAGCCGTCCCGTCGAGCCGCGCAGGAACCCGAGCGGCGTGAACACCGCCACCAGGGCGATCGTCGTCGCGATCACGGCGAACCCGATCTCGCTCGTGCCGTTGATGGCGGCCTGTTCCGGCGCCTCGTGCAGCTCTTCCTGGTGCCGGTAGGCGTTCTCGAGCACGATGATGGCGTCGTCCACCACGATGCCGATGGCGATCGTGAGCGCGAGCAGCGTGAAGTTGTTGATCGAAAAGCCGAGGAAATACATGATGGCGAACGTCGACACGATCGACGCCGGGATCGCGAGCCCGGGGATCACGGTCGCCCGCAGGTTCCGCAGGAACACGAAAATGATCAGCACGACGAGGATGGCCGCGATCAGCAGCGTCAGGCGCGCATCGTTGATCGAGTGCGTCACGAACACCGACCCATCGAACGCGACTTCGAGCTTCACGCCCGCGGCCAACGTCTCCTGGATGCCCGGCAGGGCGTCGCGAATGCGCCGCGCCACGTCGATGAGGTTCGCTTTGGACTGCCGGACGACGCCGATCGCGACCGCGGGATCTCCATCGTAGCGGAAGATCGAGCGAGTGTCCTCGGGCGCGAGCTCGACGTGTGCCACATCCTTGAGCTTGATGACCTGTCCGCCCTGACTCGTGACGACCAGCTCCCCGAATTCCCGCGGCGTCTTCAGCTGGCCCAGGGACCGGACCGAGAACTCCCGCCGGGTCGATTCGATGCGGCCGGCGGGAATCTCGACGTTGCGCGCGGTGATCGCGCCTTCCACGTCCTGCACGGTGAGGCCCCGTGCCGACAGCTGGTCGGGCTGTGCCCACACCCGCATCGCGAAACGGCGCTCCCCGAACACCCCGGCGCTGCCGACGCCCGCCAGACTCTGGAGCCGCGCTTTGACCAGCCGGTCGGCGACATCGGAGAGCTGCATCAGGTCGTAGTTCGGGCTGCTCAGCGCCAACCAGAAGAATGGTTGCGCGTCGGCCTGCTGCTTCGCGATCACCGGCTCGAGCACGTCGACCGGCAGCCGCCCGCGCACCCGCGACACCTTGTCGCGCACGTCCTGCGCCGCGATGTCGACGGGCCGGTCCAGGTTGAACTCCAGGACGATCTGGCTGTTCTCCTCCGACGAGGAGCTCGACAGGGTGCGCAGCCCCTGGATCGTCGACAGCTCCTCCTCGAGCACGTCGGTGACCGCGGTTTCGACGACCTGCGCGTTGGCGCCGGGCAGGGTGGTCGAGACCGAGATGATCGGAGGATCGATGTCGGGGAGCTCACGCACCGACAGCCGGGTGTACCCGATGACGCCGAACAGCACGAGGGCTGCGCTCATCATGCTGGCGAGCACCGGCCGCCCGATGGCAACGTCGGAGAGTTTCATGGCGCCATGCGTCCTTTCAGAGGCTATCCGCTAGCGGTATTGACGAACGAGGCACCGCGAAATCGACAACGGCCGACTCGAATGGAGACGCATGGAAATGCCGCACGGTTTCATGTAGGATGAAAAGCTAACCCGGGCCCGGGGCGGTTTACAGGGCCCGCGCTTCACGTCTCACCGGCCCCGTGCGTATGAATGGAATCGAGATAGGAGCCCAGCCACTCCACATGGTAACCGCAACCGAGTCCTCTCCCGCGCGCCGCAGCGGGGCGCGGGCGCTGGCGGCGCTCGCGCTGTTGAGCTTAGGCGGGTGCTTGTCCAACCCGCCCGGCGTCCGCGGCGTCGCGGGCACGGCGCCTGCCCCCAACGTCTTCTGGACCCCGCCGCACGAGCGCGCGCCGCGCGACACGACCCCGGCGACAGGTTCCCCCTCCCTTCCTCCCGATCTCGCCCGCCGGGTCCAGGCGCTCACGCTCGGGGACATCGTGGATGTCGCGTTGCGCAACAACACGGCGACCGCCGCCGCGTGGGCGGACGCACGCGCCGCGGCCGCGACCTACGGCGCCGCCCGCGGGCAGTACTTCCCCACCGTGTCGGGGGGTGTCAACGCTACCGCGGTCAAGACCGCGGCGACCGCAGGCCGGATATCGGTCCAGCAGCGGCTGTACGGGCCCACGCTGAACGCGTCGTGGCTGCTGTTCGATTTCGGAACACGGTCCGGATCGGTCGCCGGCGCGCGCGACGCGCTGCTCGCCGCCGACTGGACGCACAATGCGGTCCTTCAGAACGTCGTGCTGCAGGTCGAGACCGCCTACTTCCAATACCATGCCACGAAGGCGCTGCTCGCGGCTCAACAGACGACCCTGAAGGAGGCGCAGACCAACCTCGAGGCGGCGCAGCAGCGCCATCGCGTCGGCCTCGCCACCATCGCCGACGTGTTGCAGGCGAAGACGGCGCGCTCCCAAGCCCAGCTCGCGCTGGAGACGATCGAAGGCACGCTGCAGACAACACGGGGAGCGTTGGCGCTCTCCATGGGCCTCCCGGCGAACATCGCGTACGACGTCGAGCTACCGCCCGACACGACGCCGCCGCTCGGGATCACCGACAGCCTCGACGTGCTGATCGCCCAGGCAGTGCGGGAGCGGCCTGACCTGATGGCCGCCCGAGCCACCGCCCAGGCGGCCCGGGCGCGCGTCGCGGTGGCGCGCGGACAGGCGCTGCCATCGCTCGTGGTGAGCGGCACGGGGGGGGCGACGTACTTCTTCAGCAAGCCGCTCGCGACTCAACAGGGAAACAGCTATTCGGCCATGATCGGGCTCCAGATTCCGCTCTTCTCGGGGTGGGCGCAGATTTACGACGTGCGGGCCGCGAGCGCCGCCGCGCGCGCGGCGGACGAGCGTCGCCAGGGCGTGGAACAGCAGGTAATCTTCCAGGTGTTCAACTCGTTCTACGCGCTGCGCACCGCCACGCAACGCGTGCGGACCAGCGACGATCTCCTGGCGAGTGCGACGCAATCGGAGCAGGTGGCGTTGGGACGCTACCGGGCCGGGGCCGGCAGCTTGCTGGACCTGCTCACCGCGGAGGCGGTGCTGGCCGACGCGCGCGCCCAGGTGATCGACGCCCGCTTGGCCTGGTATTCCACCCTTGCCCAGCTGGGGCACGACGCCGGGATTCTGGGACTCGACGGGCAGAGCGGGCTGCATCTGCAACCGGACTCGACCGGACCGAACCGATAGATGAAGGCCATGACCGCGGCTGTTACGCTGTGCCTGCTCTTCGCCCCCGGCTGTTCCCGCAAGGGGGCGGGCGGTGCGGCGCGCGTTCCCGTCACCGTGGCGCGCGCCGAGCAGCGAGCCGTCCCGTTCGAGATCCCCGCGACCGGCACCGCGGAGCCGCGGCAAACGGTCTCCGTGCAATCGCAGGTGACCGGGGTGCTCACCCAGGTCGCGTTTCGCGAAGGGGACGATGTCGCGGCCGGCCAGCTGCTGTTCCAGATCGACGCCCGCCCGTTTCAGGCCGCGTTCGAGCAGGCGCAGGCGATGCTCGCTCGCGACCAGGCGCAGGCGCAGAATGCCGCGCTCGACGCGCAGCGCTACGCCGAACTGGTGAAGCAAGACTACGTGACGAAGTCGGATTACGAAGCGAAGCGCGCCGCGGCGGAGGCGCTGCAGGCCGCCGTGCGGGCCGACTCCGCCGCCGTCGCCAACGCGCAGCTCAACCTCGAGTGGGCGAGGATCCGCGCGCCGATCGCCGGTCGCACGGGCCGGCTGCTGGTGCGGGAGGGGAACCTGGTGCGCGCCAACGCGCCTGATCCGCTCGTGATCATCAACCAGATCCATCCGATCCTCGTGCGGTTCGCCGTCCCGGAGCGCTCTCTGCCCGACATCCAGCGCTACCGCCGGAACCGCCTGCCCGTGCTCGCGAGCCCCTCGAAGGAGGACACGGCGTTCGCGAGCGGGCTGCTCACGTTCGTGGACAACAGCGTCGACACGTCGACCGGAACGGTGCTGCTGAAGGCGGAGTTCGCCAACCAGGAAGGGGTCCTATGGCCGGGTGAGTTCCTGAGCGTGCGGCTCCAGCTGTACATCGAGGAAAAGGCCGTCGTCGTGCCGGCGCAGGCCGTGATGACCGGCCAGCAAGGGACATACGTCTTCGTGCTCAACCAGGACGGGACCGCGCGGTCGCAGCCCGTGACCGTCGAGCGCGCCGCCGGCAGCTACGCCGTCATCGCGCAAGGCGTCGCGGCGGGCGACGCGGTGGTCACCGACGGGCAGCTGCGCCTCGTGTCGGGCGCGCCGGTCGAAGTCAAGGGAACGGCCGATCCGGCGCGCGAAGTGGAGGGGGACAAGTGAGCATCTCCGAGCTGTTCATCAAGCGCCCCGTCATGACGACGCTCGTCATGACGGGGATCCTCGTGTTCGGCTTGATGGCCTATCGCCTGCTGCCGGTGAGCAACCTCCCCAACGTGGACTTCCCCACGATCCAGGTGAACGCGGGGCTGCCCGGCGCGAGCCCGGAGACGATGGCGTCCGCCGTGGCGACGCCGCTCGAGAAGCAGTTCTCGACGATCGCCGGGGTCGATCAGATGACCTCGTCGTCGAGCCTCGGCAACACCAACATCACGTTGCAGTTCACTCTCGACCGCAACATCGACGCCGCCGCGCAGGACGTGCAGGCGGCGATCTCCAAAACGCTGCGGCAGCTCCCCACCGGCATCGTGCCGCCGTCGTACCAGAAGGTGAATCCGGCCGACCAGCCCATCATTTATTACGCGCTGAGCTCGAAGACGCTATCGCTGCCGGAGTTGGACGAGTACGCCGAGACGTTCATCGCCCAGCGCCTCTCGATGGTGGACGGCGTGGCGCAGGTGAACGTGTTCGGCGCCGCCAAGTACGCCGTGCGCATCCAGCTCGATCCCAAGGCCCTGGCGACCCGTTCGATCGGTATCGACGAGGTGGCGGACGGCGTCGCGGCGGGCAACGTGAACCTGCCGACCGGCATTCTCTGGGGACCGCATCGCGCGTATACCGTGCAGGCGAACGGGCAGCTGCAGGATGCCACGGCGTTCCGGCCGCTCGTGATCGCCTACCGCAACGGCGCGCCCGTGCGGCTCCAGGACCTAGGGCAGGTGCTGGACGACGTGCAGGACAACAAAAGCGCGGCTTGGTTCAACGGCAGCCGAGCCATCGTGCTCGCGATCCAACGGCAGCCGGGCACCAACACCGTGGCCGTGGCCGCCCGCGTGCGCAGCGTCATGCAAAACCTGAAACAGCAGCTCCCCGGCTCGGTCGACCTGCAGCTCCGCTCCGACCGCTCGGAATCGATCCGGGCGTCGCTCGCCGACGTGCAGTTCACGCTGTTCCTGACCCTGGCCCTGGTGGTCCTCGTCATCTTCCTGTTCTTGCGCAACCTCTCGGCCACGATCATCCCGAGCCTGGCGCTGCCGTTCTCACTGGTGGGCACGTTCGCGGTGATGTACGCGCTCGACTACAGCCTCGACAACCTCTCCATGATGGCCCTGACGCTGTCGGTCGGGTTCGTGGTGGACGACGCCATCGTCATGCTCGAGAACATCGTGCGCCACATGGAGAAGGGCACGCCCGCGCTCCAGGCGGCGTTCGCCGGCTCGCGCGAAGTGGGGTTCACGATCCTCTCCATGACGCTGTCGTTGGCGGCGGTGTTCATTCCGGTCCTGTTCATGGGCGGGATCGTCGGGCGGCTGTTCCACGAATTCGCGGTCACCATCGGCGCGGCGATCCTCGTGTCCGGCCTCGTGTCGCTCACGTTGACGCCAATGCTGTGCAGCCGCTTCCTCAAGCCGTCGCGCGAGGCCCACCACGGACGATTCTACGAGGCGTCGGAGCGCGTGTACCAGCGGGTGCTGCACTGGTATGAAGGCACCCTCGGGTGGGTGATGGAGCGACGGCCCGCGGCACTTGCCTTCTCGGCCGCGATTCTGCTCGCGACGGCCGGGCTATTCGTGCTGGTCCCCAAGGGCTTCCTGCCGAGCGAAGACAACTCCCAGATCGTTGGAACCACGGAGACGGTCCAGGGAACGTCGTTCGACGACCTGGTCCGCCACCAGGAGCAGGTCATGGCGGTGCTCGAGCAGGATCCCAACGTGGACGCCACCATGTCCTTCCTGGGCACCGGGCAGATCAACCAAGGGCGCGTCTTCATGCAGCTCAAGCCCCGCTCCCAGCGCACGATGAGCGTGGACGAGCTGATCCGCTACTTCAACGGCAAGCTGGCCGGCATCCCCGGCATCCAGGTGTTCCTGCAGAATCCGCCGCCGATCCAGATCGGCGGCCGCCGCACCAAGAGCCTGTATCAGTTCACGCTCCAGAGCCCGGACCGGGTCGCGCTGTACGACAACGCGAATCGGCTCACCGGCGAGCTCCGCAAGCTCCCTGACCTGCTCAACGTCACGAGCGACCTGCAGATCTCGAACCCGCAAGCCACGGTGACGATCAACCGGGATCGGGCTGGGGCGCTCGGCGTCACCGCGCAGCAGGTCGAGGAAGCGCTGTACGACGCCTACGGGTCGCGTCAGGTCTCGACGATCTACACGGCGACGAATCAGTATTGGGTGGTGATGGAGCTGCTGCCGCAGTACCAGCAGGATCTCTCGGCCCTCAACCTGCTGTACATCCGTTCGCGGAACGGCACGCTGGTGCCGCTGGCATCGCTCGCGACCCTGACCTCCAGCGTCGGCCCCCTCACGGTGAGTCACTCGGGGCAACTGCCGTCGGTCACGATCTCGTTCGACTTGCGGGAGGGCGTCGCCATCGGGACCGCGGTCGCCCAGGTGCAGCGCATCGCGCGCCAGGCGCTGCCGTCCAGCATCACGACCAGTTTCTCGGGCACCGCCCAGGCGTTCCAATCGAGCCAGGCGGGGCTCTTGTTCCTGCTGATCCTCGCGGTGTTCGTGATCTACATGGTCCTGGGGATCCTGTACGAGAGCTTCATCCACCCGCTGACCATCCTCTCGGCGCTGCCGTTCGCCGGGTTCGGCGCGCTCTTGACCCTGTTGATCTTCCGAGTGGATCTGAGCGTCTACGCGTTCGTGGGCGTCATCATGCTGGTGGGGCTCGTCAAGAAGAACGGCATCATGATGATCGACTTCGCGCTCGAGGCACAGCGCACGGAAGGCAAGTCCGCCCGCGAGGCGATCCTGCAGGCGTGCAGCATTCGCTTCCGGCCGATCATGATGACGACCATGGCGGCGCTGATGGGCACGCTGCCGATCGCGCTTGGCGTGGGAGTGGGCTCCGAGTCGCGGCGGCCGCTCGGGATCGCGGTGGTGGGCGGCCTCGCGTTCTCGCAGTTCATCACGCTGTACGTGACGCCGGTGATCTACACCTACTTGGACGAGCTACCCGGGCGGCTCCGGAAGCTCGCGCTTACGAGGCCGGGGCCGGCCCGCCCGCAGCCCGAAGCGGCGCCGGCGGACTGACGCCGTTGCCGTAGCGCGCCGCGACGTACTGCTCGAGGATCCCCAGGAACTCGGACACGATCGTGTCGCCTTTGAGCGTCAGCTTGAGCCGGCCGTCCACGTACACCGGCGCCTTGGGCTCTTCGAACGTGCCGGGCAGCGAAATGCCGATGTCGGCGTGCTTCGATTCGCCGGGCCCGTTCACCACGCAGCCCATGACCGCCACGCGCAGCGACTCCACGCCGGGGTAGCGCTCCCGCCACCGCGGCATTTGCTCCCGCAGGTGGGACTGGATTTGCTCGGCCATTTCCTGGAAGAAGGTCGACGTGGTGCGGCCGCACCCGGGGCACGCTGACACCTGCGGCGTGAAGCTGCGCAGACCGAGCGACTGGAGGATTTGC
>QHUM01000044.1 GCA_003222135.1 Gemmatimonadota bacterium
GATCAAGGAAAAGGCCCTGGCGCGGCTGCGCCACGTATCGCGCGCCCGCGCGCTGGAAAGCTTCCTGTTCTAGGTCCAGGGCGGGTAGATTTACCGCCCTATGGCCGGCTTAGCCTCGTTCGACGTCTCCACCGGCGCCGACCTCCAGGAGGTCGATAACGCCGTGAATCAGGCGACCAAAGAGGTCGCCCAGCGGTACGACTTCAAGGGCTCCAAGGCGTCGATCGCGTTCGACCGCCCCAAGGCGACCCTCACCCTCGTCGCCGACGACGACTTCAAAATGAAGGCCCTGTTCGACGTGCTACAGTCGAAGCTCGTCAAGCGCGGCGTTCCCGTGAAGAACCTCGACCCGGGCCCCGTCACCCCCGCGGCGAACGACACGGTGCGCCGCGAGATCAAGCTCACGCAGGGGATCCCGCAGGAGAAGGCGAAGGCGATCGTCAAGGCGATCAAGGACCGGAAGTTCAAGAAGGCGCAGGCGTCGATCCAGGGTGAAGAGATCCGCGTGCAGGCACCCTCCAAGGACGAGCTGCAGGAAGTGATCGCGTTCCTGCGCTCGCAGGATTGGGGCATCGAGCTCAGGTTCGGGAACTACCGCGGATGAAACTGGGGGTCGTCTCACTCGGCTGTGACAAGGCGACCGTCGACTCCGAGCGGCTGGTGGGCGAGCTCGTGGGCCATGGCGCCGTGGTGACGCCCGACCTGCACCGCGCCGACGTGATCCTCGTCAACACCTGCGGGTTCATCGACGCGGCCAAGCAAGAATCGATCGACGCGATCTTGTCAGCCGCAAGCCTCAAGGCGCAAGGCGACGTGAAGGCGGTCGTCGCGGTCGGGTGCCTCGTCCAACGCTACAAGCAGGAGCTCGAGAAGGAGATCCCCGAGGTGGACCTCTTCCTCGGCTTTTCGGACCTGCATCATCTGGTCCCCGAATTGGCGCGCCGCGGGCTGATCGCGGATCCGGTTGCCGCCCACCCCGGCGTCCGGCAGTTCCTCGGCGACGCACCCCACGTTCGCTATCTCAAGATCTCCGAAGGCTGCGATCACACGTGCGCCTTCTGCGCGATCCCACTGATGCGGGGTAAGCATCGCTCGGAGCCGCTCGAGCGGCTGGTGCGCGAGGCCCAGGCGCTCGAAGCACAGGGGGCGCAGGAGATCAATCTGGTGGCCCAGGACCTGGGGCATTACGGGCGCGATCTCGGGCCCGACGGCGCCAAGCTTCCCGACCTGCTGGAAGCGCTGCTGCGCGAGACGGCGGTCCCGTGGTACCGCCTGCTGTACGTCTACTCGGCGGGGCTCAGCGAGCGGCTGGTGCAATTGATCGCGCGCGAGTCGCGCATCGTGCCGTACCTCGACATGCCGATCCAGCACGCGAGCGACCGCATGCTCGAGCGCATGCGGCGCCCAGAGCGGCAGCAGTCGTTGCGCGCCAAGCTCGGCTGGCTCAGGTCCGCGATCCGCGATCTCGCGGTTCGCACCACCTGTCTCGTGGGCTTTCCAGGGGAGACCGACGCGGAGTTTCGCGAGCTGCTCGGTTTCCTCGAGGAAGCGCAGTTCGACCGCCTCGGCGCGTTCGCGTACTCGCCGCAGGATGGCACGCGCGCCATGCAGTACGCGGACGACGTGCCCGATGAGGTCAAACGCGACCGTCTCGAGGAGCTGCTCGAGGTCCAGCGGGCCATTTCGGCGGAGCGGCTCGCCCGGTTCGTGGGACGGGAGGCGGACGTGCTGGTCGATCGCGTCGCGGATCCGGACGAGGCCGGCGCGACCCACGTGGGGCGTGTGGCGTGGCAGGCCGACGACGTGGACGGGGTCACCTACGTGGAACGGGGTGGCTGGGCCGAGGCCGGGCGCTTCGTGCGCGTGCGCTTGAGCGCGAGCGAGGACTACGACTTTCGGGCGATCGCCCTGACGTGAGTCGTTCGGCGGAGCTGTTCGACCGGGCGAAGGCTGTGCTCCCCGGGGGAGTCAACTCGCCGGTCCGGGCATTCCGCGCCGTGGGCGGGACGCCGTTCTTCGTCGACCGCGCGCGCGGGGCCTGCCTCACCGACGTCGACGGCAAGACTTACCTCGACTACGTGTGCTCGTGGGGCCCGTTGATCTTGGGCCACGCGCACCCCGCGGTGCTCGACGCCATTCGCGGCGCGGCAGAGCGGGGGTGGACCTACGGCGCCCCCTGCGCCGCCGAAGTCGACCTCGCCGAGCTGGTGCGGCGGCGCATGCCCGCGCTCGAGATGGTGCGGTTCGTGAACTCGGGCACCGAGGCGACGATGGCGGCGGTGCGGATCGCCCGGGCCGCCACGCGCCGCGACGTCATCATCAAGTTCGAGGGCTGCTATCACGGGCATGCCGACAGCTTCCTGGTGAAGGCGGGGAGCGGCGTCGCAACGCTCGGGCTCCCCGACAGCCCCGGCGTTCCGGGGGCGCTCGCCGAGCTGACGCTGACCGTGCCGTTCAACGACGCCGCGGCAGTGCAGGAGGTGTTCACGCGCCGTGGCAAGGAAATCGCGGCGGTCATCGTCGAGCCGTACGTCGGGAATGCCGGGTTCATCGCGCCCGAGCCGGGGTTTCACGAGGCGCTCCGCGCGCTGTGCGACCGGCATGGGGCGCTGCTGATCTTCGACGAGGTGATGACGGGGTTCCGCGTGGCGCCGGGCGGCGCACAGCAGCGGCTCGGCGTGCGGGCGGACCTGACGACCTTGGGGAAGATCATCGGGGGCGGGCTGCCCGTGGGGGCGTACGGCGGGCGCGCGGACCTGATGCGGCTCGTTGCACCCGAGGGACCCGTGTACCAGGCGGGGACGCTGTCGGGCAACCCGGTGGCGATGGCGGCCGGGTTGGCGACGCTGCGCGAGACCGAGCGCCCCGGCTTCTACGATGTGCTGGAGCGGCGAACCGCCCGGCTGGTGGCGGGTATAGGGGACGCCGCGCGTCGGCAAGGGGTTGCAGCGACCGGTGGTCACGCCGGCTCGATGTGGGGCGTCTATCTGACCGCCGGGCCCGTGCGCACGTTCGCGCAGGCGAAGGGCTCGGACACGGGCCTGTTCGCGCGCTGGCACTGCGCGGCGCTCGCCCGGGGTGTGTTCCTCGCGCCGTCGGCCTTCGAGGCGGGTTTCGTCTCCAGCGCGCACACGGATGCGGACATCGACTTCACCATCGCACAACTCGACGCGGCCCTGGGCGAGGCGCGGGCTCGCTAGCCTGCTCGCCCTGGCGGCCGCGGCATGCCCGCGGCCGCAGGCCGCCCCGGCCCCCCTCACTCCCGGCGCTGAGCCCGAGTTGCGCGTCGGGCTCAGCGCCGCCGCGGCGAACGTCACGCTGGGGGGGGATGGCGAGCTGTTCGTCACGGACGACGGAAACGGCGAGCCGGTCGGCTCCATCCCCGCCGGCGCTTCCTGGACGGTCGTGCCGGACACGGGCGGGCTGCGGATCGTCCAGCCGGACGGCTCCCGCGGTCCCCGACATGCCGGGATCTCCGCCGTCAACGTGACCGAGCATCGCTTCGCCATGGTGGGCGGCCGCCGCTACCGTGGCCGCGTGAACGTGGTCCGGGATTCGTCCGGGCTGACGGTGCTGAACCGCGTTCCTGTGGAGAGCTATCTCGCGGGCGTGGTGGGCGCCGAGATCGGCGTCCGGCGCAACGACGAGGAGCAGGCGCTGCTCGCCCAGGCGGTCGTATCGCGCAGCTTTGCCCTGAAGAACCGCGGGCGTTGGGAGGTGCTCGGGTTCGACGCGTGGGCGGATGTCCGCGACCAGGTGTACAACGGCGTCTCGGGGGAAACGCCGGAAGTGTGGAGCGCCGTTCGCCGCACCGGCGGCCAGGTGCTCGCGTACGATGGCGCGATCATCGAGGCCTACTTTCACTCCACCTGCGGCGGCTCCACGGCGGCGGTCGAGGAGGCGTTCAAATCGGCACAGGACCGGCCCTACTTGCGGCCGGTCTCCGACGCGAGCGCCCGCGGTCGCGCGTATTGCGACATCTCGCCGCGGTTCCGGTGGCGCGAGGAATGGGACGGCACCACGCTGCGCGCTATATTGTCGCGGACGCTCCCGGCGGTGATGCACGTCGGCGGCGATGGTCTGCAGGGTATCACGGACGTCGCCGTGAGCCACACCGGGCCCTCCGGGCGCGTCGGCGAGCTGCGCGTCGTGTTCGAGCACGGCGACGTCCGCGTGCCCGGCCCCGACGTCCGGGCCGTGTTGCGGCCCGAGGCCGGTCGCCTGTTGCAGAGCACGGCATTTCAGCTGTCGGTGACGCGCCAGGACGGACGGGTCACGCGACTCGTTGCAACGGGCGCGGGCGCGGGACACGGCCTGGGGTTGTGCCAATGGGGCGCGGTCGGTCGGGCGCGCGCGGGACAGGAGTATCGCAAGATCCTCACCACGTACTTCCCGGGAACGACCATTGAGCGACTCTATTAGAAGGAGCGGGCGCGCCGTCAGGTTGCTGGCGCTCATCGTCCTGGTGTCCGTCATTCCGCTTGCCGCCGTGTCCGCCCAGGGCGTCTTGAACCAGTTCTCCTCCGAGAACCTGAGATTCAGTGCCGTGCAGTTCGACCTGGGACCGCTCGGCGGCAACAACATCCGGGGCACCCTGACCGGTGGCGTGCGCTTCGACTACGGTTTCGTCGCCCCCAGGGTGCGCGTGCTGCTCGGCCTCTCGTACTTCCATGCCGAGCTGAGCTCGGATGCCCTGCGGCGTTACGCCGACGGGCTGCGCCGCGTGGTGAACGACCCCGACTCGAACTACACGATCCAGCTCGGCAACATCACGTGGAGCGACGTGACCGGCGATGTGGACCTGCAATACGTCATGCCTCAGGGACACGCCGTCACCACCTACATCGGTTTCGGGGTCGGCGTGCACCTGCGCAACGGCAGCGGGACGTCGATCAACGGGACGTTCGTGGAGGACGCGCTCGATCAGATCACCGCGGGCTTGAACGGCACGCTCGGCGCGGAATTCGGCGCGAAGCGCTGGCGCGTCACGCTGGACGCGCGCGGTGTGCTGTCGAGCGGTCTCTCCACGGTGAGTCTGCGCACCGGCGTGATGTATCGCTGGGCCGGGATCCGCGGCGGGAGATCGCCCGGCCGGTGAGCCCGCCCGTCCGTGTGGCGGTGGTAGGGGCGGGGGCGATCGCGCAGGTGGCGCACCTTCCCGTCCTGCGCAAGCTGCCGGGCGTCGAGGTCTCCGCGATCTGCGACAACGACGTGAGCAAGGCCCAGGCCCTCGCCGCGCGCTTCGAGGTGAAGGACACGTTCGACGACATCGAAGAAGTGCTGCGCCATAGCCACTCGGATGCCGTCGCGATCTGCACGCCGAACCACCTGCACGAGATTCACGCCGTCGCCGCGCTCGCGGCGGGGTGTCACGTGCTGTGCGAGCGCCCCCTCGCGCTCACCCTCGCGGGCGTGGAGCGCGTACTGCAGGCGAGCGAGAAGTACGGCAAGCGCGTGATGGTGGGCATGAACCACCGCTTTCGCTCGGATGTCCAGGCGGTGCGCGGGTTTCTCGCTGGCGGCGACCTCGGGGTGCTGCAGGCGATCCGCAGCGGGTGGTACACGTTTCAGCCCAGCCGGCAGCAGCTCGGCTGGCGGCTGCGGCGCCAGGAGGCGGGCGGCGGCGCGTTCCTGGACCTCGGGCTGCAGCTCCTGGACTTGGGCCTCTGGCTCGCGGGCTGGCCGGCGCCCAAGCGTGTCGCCGCCCATATGGTGGGGCAGTCGAAGGACAGCGTCGAAGGCATGGCGACCGCGCTGGTGGTGTGCGAGAACGGCGTCTCGATTTCCATGGACGTGAGCTGGCGACATTTGGGCGCGGCCGAGCGGTTCTGGTTCGATCTCGTCGGGACGAAGGGCTCGGCCACCGTGCAGCCGTTGCGCGTCTTCAAGGAGGCGCACGGGACGGTCGTCGACGCCACGCCCACGGGCGCGACCGGGCGCGAGACCCCGTTCGCCCAATCCTATCGCGCCGAGTGGACGTATTTCCTCGCCGTCATCAAGGGTGACGTCAACGCGCCACCGCCCCGCGACCAGCTGGCCCTCCACCGGGTGCTCGACGCCGTGTACCGCTCGGCCGACGAAGGGCGCGACGTGCTGCTGTGACCGGCCCGGCCCGCCGAGCGGTCGTGCTGATCGCGCTCGGCGCGGCGCTGTTGGCGCTGAGCTATCCCCCGTTCCGGTTTCCTCTTCTGAGCTTCTTCGCCCTCGCGCCGGCCGTGGTGCTGGTGCGGGAGCTCGCAGCGGCGACGGACTTCCGCCGGGCGCTGCGCCTCGGCTTCTGGTACGGCTTGGTGTCGCAGGGGCTCGTGCTGTACTGGCTCGTGGTCGCCCTGTGGCACTTTACGCCGCTATCGGCGCTCGGCTATCTCGCCACGATTGCGATCTATGGACTCTGGACGGCGGGGTGCTTCTGGCTCCTCGTGCGGATCCGGACCCGCTTTCCCACCGCTCCCCTGTGGGTGGTGTTCCCCCTGGTTTGGACCGCGGTGGAGTGGGGCATCGGCCACCAGGGGGACATCCGCTTTCCTTGGCTGGGCCTTGGGACGTCACTCGCCGACGCGCCGATCCTCGTGCAGTGGGCGGACCTTGCCGGCGCGCGGGGCGTGAGCCTGTGGCTGGCGTGGTGCAACGTGATGCTGGTTGACGCGCTGCTGCCGCGGCGCGAGCTGGGAGCGGGGAGCGGTTGGATCGGGTGGCGACCACTCGTCGCGGTGCTCGGCACGGTCGTCCTGGCATGGGGCTACGGGGCGTGGCGCGAGCGCACGCTACCGGTGCGCCCGGTCGGGGTGGTCGGGCTCGTCCAGCCCAACGAAGGGTTTCGCGAAAAATGGAACAAGGCGCGCCAGGACAGCGTGATGGCCCATCTGTTCGCACTGTCTCAGCGGCTCGAGGACAGCACGCACATCGACTTGCTGGTTTGGCCCGAGGCCGCGGTGCCAGACTACTTCGTCAATCGCCCCGACTGGGACCCCGCGATCGCGCAGCGCGTGCGCGCGACCCGCACACCGCTCGTCACCGGCGGTCTCGACGCCGTGATATATCCTGACCGTTCATACGATTCCTACAATGCCGCTTTCTTCTACGACTCCACCGGTGACCGGACCGCGTATCCCATTTACCGCAAGCACTACCTCGTCCCGATCGTCGAGCGCGTGCCGTTTGTGCCACCCCGCTGGTTCCATCTGCGATGGTTCGGCGGCTTCGGCGCGGGACGCGGGTTGCCGCTCTACCCGACCGCGGTCGGCCGGCTCGGGGTGTTGATCTGTTACGAGTCGATCTTCGCCGACCTGGCGCGCGACTACCGGCGCCAGGGGGCGGACTTTCTCGTCAACGTCACCAACGATGCGTGGTACGGCCGCACAGCCGGCCCCTATCAGCATTTGAGTCATCTGGTGATGCGGGCGATCGAGACACGCGCGGGGATCGCCCGTGCTGCGAACTCCGGGATCTCGGCCACGGTCGATCCGTTGGGCCACGTGCACGATGCGAGCGGCCTCGAAGTCCGGACAGCGGTAGCGAGCCGGCTGGCCACGAGCGACGTGCGCACCGTCTACGTCCGCCTCGGCGACTGGGTGGGGACGCTGGCGGTGATCGCGACTCTGGGGTTCGCCGGCCTGCTGCTGGTAGATCGCTGGAGATCACGACGCGGGGGGTGGCGGTGACACGGGTGGGGGTCGACGTCGGCGGCACCTTCACCGACCTCGTCGCGGTCGCGGCCGACGGGGCGATCGCCGTCCACAAGGTCGCGACGACGCCGGAAGATCCGGCCGTGGGAATGTTCCGGGCGATCGAGTCGATGTCGGCCCCCGTCGAGCTCCTGGTCCACGGCACCACGATCGCGACCAATGCGCTACTCGAGCGGCGCGGGGCGCGCGTCGTGCTCGTGACCACGCGCGGCTTCGAGGACCTGCTCTGGCTCAGGCGACAGGACCGCGCCGCGCTGTACGACTTGGCGCGCGATCACCCGCTGCCGCTCGTCGCCCGGACCGGCGTCGTCGGTGTGGCCGAGCGCATGGGACCGGCGGGGGTGCAGGAGCCGCTCAGCGACGCCGAGGTGGCGCGCGTCGTCGCCGCGGTGCAGGCGCTGGCTCCGGAATCGGTGGCGGTCGGTCTGTTGTTCGCGTTTCGACACCCCGAGCACGAGCGGCGGATCGCGGCGGCGCTGCGAGGGGCGCTCGGGGACGTGCCGATCGCCGCCAGCCACGAAGTGCTTCCCGTATTCCGCGAGTTCGAGCGCCTCAGCACCACCACGGTCGAGGCGTACCTGCGGCCCAAGGTATCCTCGTATCTGGCACGGCTCGACGGCGAGGCCCGGTCTCGCGTGGGGACGCTGCGCATCATGACGTCGGCCGGCGGCACGCTGGCGCCGTCCGCGGCGGCGTGCCGGGCGGCGGCCCTCGCGCTGTCGGGCCCCGCGGGCGGTGTGGTGGGCGCGCAGCTCGTGGGCGCAGCGGTCGGGCTGTCGGAGCTCCTGACCCTCGACATGGGCGGCACGAGCGCCGACGCGAGCCTCGTGACGGGAGGCGCGGCGGTACACGAGGGCAGCGGGGCGGTCGCGGGGGTCCCGCTGGCGCTTCCCGCGATTCTGATCGAGACGGTCAGTGCGGGAGGAGGCAGCATCGCGCGCCTCGACGAGGGCGGCGCGCTCAAGGTGGGGCCGGACTCGGCCGGCGCAGTTCCCGGGCCCGCGTGCTACGGGCGCGGTGGCACGCAGGCGACGGTCACAGACGCCTGCCTCGTCCTCGGGTGGCTCGATGCCGCCACTCCGCTCGCCGCCGAGCTGCGGCTCGATCCGGGCGCGGCGGAGCGCGCCGTCGCGACGCTGGGCGATGCCGCCGGGAGCGACCCCGCCGGGATCGCCGCCGGTATCGTGGCGGTCGCGGCCGCCGTGATGGCTCGGGCCCTGCGACGCGTGAGCGTGGCACGCGGGCTCGACCCGCGGCGCATGGCCCTGGTGCCGTTCGGCGGCGCCGGCCCGCTGTTCGGCTGTGCGCTCGCCGACGCGCTCGGCATGCGCACGATCGTCATTCCGCCTCACCCCGGAGTGCTGTCCGCCCTCGGACTCGCGGCGGCCGCGGAGCGCGTGGACGTGGTCGCGTCCTATCACCGCGAGCTCGACGAACTGCAACCGACCGACATCGGGCGCGCGTTCAGCCCACTCCTGCGGGACGGGAGCGACCAGCTCCCCGGCGCAGCGCTGTGGAGGTATGTCGACTGCCGGTTCGCCGGGCAAGGCTACGAGCTGACGATCCCCGTTGCCACCAACAATCCTCAGCAAATCCGAGACGCGTTCGTAGCGGCGCACAAGGAACGGCTCGGGCACGACGGGATTGGCCGGCCGGTCGAGCTGGTCAACCTCCGGGTCGTCGCGCTCCGTGAGTCGCCGCTACCCCAGTTTGCAGGCACGAAGCGCACCACGGACCGGTCGCGCGGCCGGCGTAGCGTCGTCCTGGAAAAAGGTGGCAAGCGCGTGACGGCGTCACTGTGGGCCCTCGACGATCTGGCGGCCGGCGTGACGCTCGAGGGCCCGGCCATTCTCGCGGGCGGCGATGCCACGGCGCTCATCGCGCCCGGGTGGCGGGGGAGCGTGCACGAGTCAGGAGCCGTCCAGCTGGAGCGCGTATGACACTCGACGCGGTGGGGCTCGAGGTGATGGGCCACGCCTTCGCTGCGATCGCGGAAGAGATGGGGCTCGTCCTGATTCACTCCGCGCCGTCGCCCAATATTCGGGAGCGGCGCGACTGTTCGGCGGCGCTGTTCGACGCCGACGGCGCGATGACCGCCCAGGCGGCCCACATTCCGGTCCATCTCGGCGCCATGGCGGAGTCGGTCGCCGCAGTGCGCGGGCTCGCGTCCCCTCCCAGGCCGGGCGACGTCTTCATCCTCAACGATCCCTACACCGGCGGCTCGCACCTCCCCGACATCACGCTGATCGGCGCGGTCGACATCGCGGGTGCGGTCGGCGGGTATAGCGTCGTGCGCGCGCACCATTCGGACGTGGGAGGTATGCGGGCGGGCAGCATGCCGGCCGGGGCGCGCGAGATCTTCGCCGAAGGCGTGATCCTGCCGCCGCTGTTGCTCACGCCGGAGGTGGAGCGGATGCTGCTCGCGAACGTGCGCACGCCGGAGACGCGGCGTGGCGACCTGGCGGCGCAGCGGGCGGCGGTGGAGCGGGGTGCGGACGGCCTGCGGGCCCTCGGCGCGCGCTACGGCTGGCCCGCCGTGCGGGAGGCGGCCCACGATCTGATGGATTACGCCGAGCGTCGCACCCGCCAAACGCTGCGGCGCATCCCGGCCGCCGGCCTCACCGCGACCGACTGGCTCGAGGGGGATGGCGTCGACGACCGCGATGTGCCGATTACCGTGCGGATCGATATCCAGGGGGGCGAGTTGCACGCCGACTTTACGGGCACCGCGCCGGCAGTGCGGGGAAACATCAACTGCCCACTGGCGGTCGCCCGGTCCGCCGCGCTGTTCGTGGTGCGCGCGCTGCTCCCGGAGGACGTCCCGACGAACGGGGGCGTGGGACGCGCCGTGCGCGTCACGGCGCCCGAGGGATGTCTGGTGAACGCGCGTCACCCGAGCGCCGTCGCCGCGGGCAACGTCGAGACGTCACAGCGCATCGTTGACACCTTGTTTCTGGCGCTCGCCCGGGGCAGCGTGCCCGTGCCCGCGCAGGGCCAGGGAACCATGAATAACGTCACGTTCGGCGGCCAACTTGCGGCGGGCATCGGGCAACGGGGCGGTGGGGTGACGGGTGGCTGGACGTACTACGAGACCATCGGGGGTGGCCAGGGCGCGACCCCGAACGCACCCGGACCGTCCGGTGTGCACGTGGGGATGTCGAACACGCGGAACACGCCCATTGAGGTCCTGGAGATGGAATGTCCCTTGCGGCTGAAGACGTACGCCTTGCGACGGGGGAGTGGGGGTGTGGGGCGTTGGGCGGGTGGGGACGGGGTGGTGCGCGAGTTCGAAGCGTTGGCGCCCATGGAGCTGAGCGTGCTCGCCGAGCGGCGCCGCCATGAGCCGGCGGGCGCGGCTGGCGGCGGGCACGGCGCCGCGGGGCGGACTATCTTGAACGGCACGCCGCTCGCGTCGAAAGTGAGCGCGCTGCTCGAGCCGGGCGACGTGGTGCGCATCGAGACGCCGGGCGGCGGCGCGTGGGGAAAACCGGAACAAGGAGACGCGCGATGAACTGGCTGTTGGTGGGTCTGATCGGCCTCACGGCCGGCGTGGTGTCGGGGCTGTTCGGGGTCGGGGGCGCCATCCTCATCATTCCGGGCCTCGTCCTCCTCCTGGGGCTATCCCAGCACGCGGCGCAGGGTACCTCGCTCGCGGCGCTGCTGCTTCCCGTCGGATTTCTGGGCGCGCTCCAGTACTACAAGCGGGGTGAGGTCAACGTCCCGTACGCGGCAATCATCGCGATCGGCCTGTTTTTTGGAGCCTTCCTCGGTGCCAAGCTGGCCGGGACCATGGGAGACCTGGCGTTGCGGCGGGCGTTTGGGGTGTTTCTGCTGCTCGTGGCGGCGCGGCTGCTGTTCAGCTAGGCGTTCGACTCGAACACCTTGGCGTCGACGAACAGCCGGAACAGGTGCCCGTCGAGCTGGCCGGCCCGCACCTCCTCGTCGATGATATCGAGTGCCCGTGCGGACGCGACCGCCGGCTTGTACGGCCGATCCGCGGCCGTGAGCGCGTCGTAGATGTCGCTGATCGTCATCATGCGGGTCTGGAGCGGGATGGCGTCGCCCGTCACGCCGCGGGGGTAGCCGTGACCGTCGAGCTTCTCGTGATGGTTGTACGCGATGAGCGGGATGTCGTGCAGCTCCCGCGTCCAGGGGATTTCCTTCAGAAAGTTGTACGTGTGGTTCACGTGGCTCTCGATCTCGAGCCGCTCCGTTTCGTCCAGGCTTCCTTTCGCAATCGTCAGGTAGCGCACTTCCTTGTCCGTCAGGTAGGGGCGGGGGACACCGGTCAGGTCCTGGTACGTCCGACCCGCCAGCGCGAGCAGCTCTTCGAAGTGCGTGGCCGGGAGCACCGTCGGCTCGTTCGCCTGTAGCACCGTCGTCATGAAGCGCTCGAGCTCGGCGAGCTCCGCGGTGTGGTCTTGCTCGAGCGTCCGCAGGAACTGCTCGTACCCCTTGCGCCCGTGCGTCTCGAGGAACTCCGCGCGCTTGCGCCAGAACTCGCGCTCCGCGCTGCGCCGCACGAAGTCGTGCCGCTGCCGGACCAGCTCCAGTTGCAGGGGATAGAGTTTTTTCGCCTTCACGAGCACCTGCTCCCGCACGCCGACCTTGCCGAAGTCGTGCAACAGGCCCGCGTAGCGGATCTCGCGAAGCTGCTCGCGGCTGAACTTGACAGTGCGATAGGGCCCGTCTTCGGCGCGGTCCACCACCGCCGCCAGGCGCACGGTCATATTCGCGACCCGTCCCGAGTGGCCGAACGTGGTTGGGTCCCGCTGCTCGATGGCGCGCACGGCGGCCTGCACGAACCCTTCGAACAGCCGCTCGATCTCGCGATACAGCTGGCCGTTCTCGATCGCCACCGCCGCCTGGCCGGCGAGCGCGGTGACGAGCTCGACCGTGCGCTTCGAGAACGGGACCACCTGCTGGTCCACGTCGCCCGGCGTCGCCAGCACCGCCTCGAAGCGGCGCTTGCGGTTGATGAGCTGCAGCACGCCGATCACCTGCTCCTTGTGATCCTTCATCGGGATCACGAGCATGGACTTGGTGCGGTAACCGTAGCGCTCGTCGAAGGAGCGGTTGATCGTGTACTCGACGTCCGGCGGCAGGAAGTAGGCGTCGTCGATGACGAGCGGCTCCCCCGTCACGGCGGCATAGCCGGCAAGGCTCGTCCGATCCATCGGCATGGTGAACTCGACGAACGGGGCCTCGGGCTTCGAGTAGGTCTGCGCCAGGCGGAAGCGCAGCCGTTTCTCCCCCGGCTCGCCTTCGATCAGATACAGGCTGCCTGCGTCGGACGAGGTGATGCGCCGCGATTGGGTGAGGATGAGGTCGAGCAGGGTATCGAGGTCGCGCTCGGTGCCGAGCGCCACCCCGATGTGCGTGAGCTCGGCAATCTCGCGGCCGCGGCTCGTCGCTTCGGCCCGCGCTCGGGTGGTCTCCGCGCGGGCGGCGGCCTCTCGATACCCCGCCCGTACGGCAACGAGCAGTTGCCGCGCCCCGGCCGGGTGGCGAACGTAGCCTGAGAACAGTTCGGCCGGCATTTCCGCGGGGAGGTCCGGCTCGCCGTCGCGCCCCAGCGCCACGATCGCACCGCCCGCGTCCACGAAGGCGCGGAGCACGTCGAGCGGAAGGGTCGAGCGGCTCTCGGAATCGAGCACCAGCACCGTGGGCCGTTCGTCCACCGCGAGGTCGCGCGGCAGGCGCACCTCGCACACCTCGATCTGCGCCCCTTCCAGTACCGGCGCCGCGCTCGCCGGCCGCCACGTGGGCGTGTGCAGCAGGACGTACCTAATTGCGCACCGCGGTCACGAGGTCTTTTCGCGCTTCAACCCGTCCGAGGCCTCGGCGAAGTCGGGGAACACTTGGAGGGCCTTCTCGTACATCTCGACCGCCTTGGCCTTCTGCCCGCGGTCGTGGTACAGCAGGGCGCGCGAGTAGTAGGTGAGCGCCTCGGTCGGTACTTGCCGGTTCATCGGTTGCTCCGACGCCCGCTTCGGTAACGCCGGCAGGTTCGCGTCCCGCATCAACTTCGTAGCCACGGTGCGAATCAGGTCGAACAGGTGATCGCGCTGCATCCGGTCCGATTCGACCTTGACGATCTCGCTCGTCTCGACGTTGATGAGCCGTGCGTCCAGCCGGAAGTCGCCGTAGAAGTCGATGAAGACGCCCGTCACGACATATCGCGCCCCGACCAGTTTGCCGATCTTCGCGGCGGTCTGAGGGTCCACCCGCCCCGCCGCTCCCAGGTTCTGCTCGTCGAGCAACTTCTGCAGCTCGTCCCGCTCGACGACCCGCACCGCCGCGCCGGCGGCGAGATCGGAGATCATCAATCCGGCGATCCCCTTCTGGAGGGCGTCGAAATTGTCCTTGTCTTGCCCGTACGAGCCACCGTTGTCGAACGGAAAGACGGCGATCCCCGGACGGCTGTCCTGCCCTTGGGCCTGGCCCGCGAGCCCGGCGACGGCGGGCCACAGCAGGGCGGCGGTCCAGAGCGAAACGATCGAACGTGCGGCCATAGCGTGCTCCTCGAATCAGAGGGTCAGGGTCGTCCCTTCTTGCGCCGCCAGCACTTCCGCCGGCATGCCCCGCGCGGTGGCGGCCCGGCGGGCTGCGCCGAGCAGCCCGTCGACCTCGGCATCCCCGTGCTCCGGCTCGTGGTGGAACAGCACGAGGCGTGGTACGCCGGCGTCCGCCGCGAGTGTCACAGCTTCCTCGAAGGTGGAATGGCCCCAGCCGCGGTGCTGCTCGAGCTCCTGCGGCGTGTACATCGCGTCGTGGATCAGGAGCTCCGTGTTGGCGAGGAATGCGACGAAGTCTTGGCGCCACGACGCCGGAGTCTCGTAATGCCCCCCCCAACCCAGCTCGTTATCGGTGACGTACGCCATGCTCGCTCCCCCCCCGGCTGGCGTCAGGCGATACCCCAGCGTCGTGCCGGGGTGCCGCAGCCGCATGGCGCGCACGCGGAACGCGCCCACCGTGAACTCGCCTCCCCCCGGCTCGACCTGTCGTACCGTGAGCTTGGCCGACAAGGCATCGAGCGGCACGGGGAACACCGCCGGGTCCATCTGCTGGCGCAGGATCGCCTCGAGTGAGGTGGTCCCCTGCCGCGAGCCCCAGATCCGCACGGCGTTCCCCGGGGAGAAGAACGGCTTGAAGTGCGGCAGGCCCTGGATGTGGTCCCAATGCGCGTGGGAGAGGAGGATCTCCGCCTGCACCGCGCCGTTGTGACGCTCGGCGAGCTGGAGTCCCAGCGCGCGGATGCCCGTCCCCGCGTCGAGGATTACGAGCTGACCCCCCGCTCCCTCCACGGCCACGCACGGCGTGTTGCCGCCATAGCGCGCGGTGTGGGCCCCGGGGGTCGGGATCGAGCCTCGCGTTCCCCAAAAAGTCACCGTGTAGGCCATCGGTCCCGGCACGCCGTATCTAGGGCTAAGTTATGGAAAATCGGGCACGTAGAACAAGTCGCCGGCTCACCCGCTCCCCGTGACCCAACTCACGCGGGGGAGGCGTGCCTCACGAGCGCCCGGCCGACGCCTCCAGCGCGGCGCGATCTCGGATCAGGATCTCGCGGCGGCTGATCTCGATGTAGCCCTTCTCGACCAGCTCGCGCATCGTGCGACTCACCGTCTCGCGGCTCGAGCCGATCATCTGGGCGATCGTGTGGTGGGTGAGGCGGCGGGTGATGCGGGTCGACCCGGCTTCGTCGGCGAGGTCGAGGAGCAGCTGGGCCACGCGGCCGTTGACGTCGAGGAGCACCAGGCTCCCCACCTTCTCGTCCACGCGCCGCAGCCGGCGCGACAGCTCGCGCAACAACCCCATGGCGATCCCGGGTGACTGCTGCAGGATGCTTTGGAAGTCCTCACGCCGGATCACCAGGAGGTTCGAATCCTCCATCGCGATCACGTGCGCCGAGCGCGGTTCCTCGTCGATGAGGGACATCTCCCCGAAGAAGTCCCCCTCGCCCAGCACGGAGAGGATCACCTCGCGCCCATCTTCCCCGATGAGCACCACCTTGACCTGCCCCTTGGCGACCACGTACAGGGCGTCGCCGGGGTCATCCTCGAACAGAATCACGGAGTTGCGGGGGTAGCTGCGCTCGCGGGTGATCTCGGCCACCCGTTCGAGCTCCGCCGGGGCGAGTTGGCCGAACAGCGGGACCTTCTGGAGGATGGCCGTCACCGACACGCGGGCGTCCCCTGGGGCTGGAGGGCTATGGTGGGGCAAGCTTACGCGGTGACGTGCCCGGTGTCAATGTGGCGTCTTGCCGCCAACTTATGACGCCAGTTATATTTCCGGACTTCGTGTCGTCCGAACATCTAGCAAGGATACAGTGCAGTGAAACCCGGGATTCACCCCGCCTACCGCCGCGCCCAAGTCCAGTGCGCCTGCGGAAACAGCTTCGTGACGCGGTCCACGGTGCCCGTGATCCACGTCGAAATCTGCGCCAAGTGCCACCCGTACTACACCGGGAAGCAGAAGCTCCTGGACACCGCGGGGCGCGTGGAGCGGTTCCGCCAGAGATACGCGACGGACAAGACTCCGAGCTGATGCATGGAGGCCCGACTCCGCCAGGCGCTCGCGCGGGCGGAGGAGGTCGCCCGAGCCCTGGCCGACCCCGAGACCGCGCGGAATCCGGCCAAGCTGCGAGAGCTCGGTCGCGAGCACGCGCGGCTGGACGCCATTCGCCAGACCCATGAGCGGCTCACCCGGCTCGAGCGCGAGCTGGGCGAGGCGCGCGAGATGGCGCATGACCGGGACCCGGAGCTGGCGCAGCTCGCCCGGGCCGACGCCGAGCGGCTGCGCCCCGAGGTGGAACGGCTGGAGCGCCAGCTCGCCGAGCAGCTCACCCCCGCCGACCCCATGGCCGACCGCGACGCCATCGTCGAGATCCGCGCCGGCACGGGCGGAGACGAGGCTGCCTTGTTCGCCGCCGATCTGTTCCGGATGTACACGCGCTACGGCGAGCGCCGGGGGTGGAAGATTGAAGTCGTCTCGCTCTCCGAGGGCAACTTGGGGGGTCTGAAGGAGGCGATCTTCGCCGTACGCGGGCCCAAGGCGTACGGCACTCTACGTTACGAGTCCGGTGTGCATCGGGTGCAGCGCATCCCCGAAACCGAGGCCCAGGGCCGGCGGCACACGTCCGCCGCCACGGTCGCAGTCCTCCCGGAAGCGGAGGAGGTGGACGTCAACATCGAGGAGAAGGATCTGCGGATCGACGTGTTCCGCTCGGGCGGCCCGGGTGGTCAGAGCGTCAACACCACCGACAGTGCGGTGCGCGTCACGCACCTGCCGAGCAATCTCGTCGTGCAGTGCCAGGACCAGAAGAGCCAGCTGCAGAACAAAGTCAAGGCGTTGGAAGTGCTGCGCGCGCGGCTGCTCGATCGGATGCTGGCGGAGCAGGAGGGAGCGCGCGCGCGGGAGCGCCGGGCCCAGGTCGGCACGGGCGACCGGTCGCAAAAGATCCGCACCTACAACTTCCCCCAGAACCGCGTCACGGATCACCGCATCCATTACACTGTTCACAACCTCACCGACGTGCTGGACGGCAACCTCGACGATCTCATCACTGCGCTGCGGTTGGCCGGCGAAAAGGAACGCCTCAGTGCCTGAGCGCGTCGCGCCGCGCGGGTCGATCGCGGCAGCGCTCGATCAGGCGAGCGAGCGGCTGGCGCGCGCCGCACTCCCGACCCCGCGCCGCGAAGCGACCGCGCTCTGGGCCGCCGTCGCCGGGGCCGGGACGACACCGGGCGACGTCTGGCTGCGGCGGGACGAGACGCCCCCGCTGGAGCTGGTCGGGCGGTTCGAGGAGGCCGTCGTTCGCCGCGTGCGCGGTGTCCCGTTTGCGTATGCCGTCGGCCGCGTGGGGTTTCGGACGCTCCATCTGGCGCTCGATCCGCGGGCGCTGATTCCGCGACCGGAAACCGAAGGGCTGGTCGATCTGGTATTGCGGTGGACCCGGGGAACGGCTGGGGAAGGGCGACGGGGGAAGGGCGGTGTCGTCGCAGACATCGGCACGGGATGCGGCTGCATCGCCCTGGCGCTGGCCGTCGAAGGCGACTTCGAGCGCGTGATCGCGGTCGAGCGCTCGGCCGCCGCCGCCGCGCTGGCGCGGGAAAACGTCGCCCTCGTTCGGCCCCGTGTGCCGGTGGACGTCCGGGAAGGGGATCTCCTCGCCCCGCTCGCCGGCGTGCGCTGCCGAGCGATCGTGGCGAATCCGCCGTACCTCACCGAGCCGGAGTACGCCACGCTCGACGGGGCGGTGCGCGACTTCGAGCCGCGCGCGGCGCTCGTGAGCGGTGTCGACGGCCTCGACGCCACGCGTACGTTGCTCGCGGGTGCCGCCGCCTGCCTGGCGCCGCAGGGGCTCGTGGCGATCGAGATCGACGAACGGCGTGCCGAGCGGGTGCGCGATCTCGCGCGCGGCGACGGCTGGGATCGCGTCGCGATCCACGAAGACCTGTTCGGGCGGCCGCGGTTCTTGCTGGCCTTTGCCAAGGAGGAGGCGTGATCGACCAGAAGGCGCAGGAGCTCGGCCGGCTGCTGGGGCAGAGCGAGGAGTACAAAACGCTGGTCCGGGCGAGCGACCGGATGCGCGAGGACGCGACCTGCAAGCAGCTCCTGGCCGAGGTCGAGCGGATCGCCCAGGACATCGAACGCGCGGCGCAGGAGAGCCGTGAGCCCGCCCGCGAGCAGGTGGAGCAGTACGATCGCGCGCTCCAGAGCGTCCAGTCGAATCCGGTGTATCAGCAAGTCGTGGCCGCGCAGGCGAACTTCGAAAAGTTCATGGCCAAGGTGAACGCGCGGATCTACGAAGGCATGAAGCAGGGGGCCGCGAGCCCGATCATCACGCTGGGATGACGTTCATCGTCGTGGAGGGGCCCGAGGGGGCGGGGAAGTCGACGCTGCTGCGTTGGCTGGCGGATCGCTTTCAGGGCGAGGGCCGGCCGGTCGTGACGGTGCGGGAACCCGGCGGCACGCCCGTGGCGGAAGCAGCGCGCAAGGTGGTGCTGCACTTTCCCCAGGAACTGGCGCCCGCCGAGGAGTTGTTTTTGTTTTTGGTGGCGCGGGCCCACGTCGTGCGGACCGTCATCCGCCCGGCACTCGCAGCCGGTCAGGTGGTGCTCGCGGACCGGTTCGATCTTTCCACCATGGCCTACCAGGTGGCCGGCGGCGGGTTACCATACGATGAGGTAGTGCGGGCCAACCGGATGGCCACCGGCGGCCTCGTTCCGGACCTGACGCTGGTGCTCGACGTCCCCGTCGCCGTCGGCCGCGAGCGGCAGCGGGCGGCACGCAAGACGCAGGACCGGATCGAGCGACAGGACGATGCGTTCCACCGGCGTGTGCGCGACGCGTACCGCACCGCCCGCGGTCCGGGCGTGGTGCACATCGACGCCGCCCAGTCCAAGAAGGCCGTGCAGGATGCTGCGTGGCGCGAAGTCATGACGGTGACCGCACTCTCAACGCGAGGCGTCTCATGAAGCTCCGAAAGATTCTGGTGGTCGCCGTCGTCTCCGGCGTCGCGCTCGCGACGGGTGGCTGGCTGCTGCAACGCGAGGCCGCGCCGGCAGGATCGGTGTACCAGCAGGCCCGGCTGTTCGAGGATGTGCTCGCGCACGTCGCCGATTACTACGTCGACTCGCTCGACGAGCGCCAGCTCTACCAGATGGCGATCGACGGGATGCTCGACCAGCTGCACGACCCGTATTCGGTGTTCTTGAAGCGGGACGACTTCCGCGCCCTGTCCGAAGCGACGACCGGCAACTACGGCGGTCTCGGCATTCAGATCGACGTGCGCGACGGCTGGATCACGGTGATCGCACCGCTCCCCGACACACCCGCCTGGCGAGGCGGCGTCGAGCCGGGCGACCGGATCGTCGCGCTCGACGGCCGGTCCACCGAGGGCTGGAAGAACGATCAGGCGGTAAAGGAGCTGCGCGGCGAGCCGGGCACGAAGGTCGAGCTGCGGGTGCGGCGGGTCGGAGTGGAGCAGCCCATTACCTTCAAGCTGACCCGCGCCACGATCCACATCCGCTCGGTCCAGGTCGCTATGCTGCTCGACGACAAAGTCGGGTTCGTCCAGCTGAGTCCGGTGAGCGAGACGTCGGCGGCGGAGCTGACCCACGCCATGGATAGTCTGGTGCAGAAGGGGATGAAGTCGCTGATCCTGGACCTGCGGTACAATCCGGGCGGGCTGCTCGATCAAGGGGTGGCCGTCAGCGAGCTGTTCCTCGATCCCGGTCAGGAGGTCGTCTCGACCCGGGGCCGGGCGCCCAACATCACGCGCTCGTTCAAGGACACGAAGCCCCAGCCTTGGCCCGGGCTACCGATCGTCGTGCTCGTGAATGGGAGCACGGCGAGCGCCGCCGAGATCATCACCGGCGCATTGCAAGACCACGATCGGGCCCTCGTGGTGGGGACCCCGACGTTCGGGAAGGGGCTGGTGCAGTCGCTGTGGCAGCTCACGCCGGAGACGGCGCTGAAGCTCACGACGGCGCGCTGGTACACGCCGAGCGGCCGCACGATCCAGCGCAAGAGCAAGAACGAAGCCGATCAGGAGGCCCAAGTCGTCGCGGCGGAGCAGGGCCGCGACACGACGAAGGCCGATTCTGCGCCCGTGTTCCACACCGATCGTGGCCGCGCCGTGATAGGCGGCGGCGGGATCCGGCCCGATCTGTTCGTCGGCCCGGACACCTTCACGACCGCGGAGCGGAATTATATGAAGGCGCTGGGCGACAAGATTCCCGTGTTTCGGGACGTGCTGTCCACGTACTCGCTCGAGCTCAAGGGATCGGGCCGGGTGAGTGACCCCACGTTCGCCGTGGGGGACGAAATGGTGGCAGAGGTCCTGCGCCGCCTCCGCGCCCGCGGCGCGGGCGTTTCCGACAGCGTCGCCGCCGGGGCACGCACGCTGATCGCCCACGAGCTCGGCAATGAAGCGGCGCGCTACGTATTCGGGCGCGCGGCGGAGGTGCGCCGCCGCCTGGCGGAGGACCACCAGGTGCAGGCGGCGCTCGCCTTGGCACGCCGCGCCCGGTCGCCGCAGGACCTGCTCACCCTCGCCCCCGCAAAGGCTCCCGCGAACCAGCGGAACTAGGGTGGGCGGGCGGCCGATCACCACCGATTGCGCGGTCGGGATCATCGGGCCGGGACGCGCCGGCGTCGGCCTCGCGCTGGCGCTGGCGCGCGCCGGATACACCGTCCGGCTGTACGGCCGCCGCAAGCAGGCGATCCCGGATCCCCTCGAGCTGACAGTCGGACCTCCCGACGCCGCTCCGCCGCCCGCCTGGCTCGCTCAGGCGGGCGTCGTCATTCTCGCGGTGCGCGACAACGCCATCCGGCCGCTGGCAGAGGCGCTCGCGCGCGACGGAGCCGTCCGGCCCGAGCACGCGGTGCTCCACCTCTCCGGCGTGCAGGGCCAGGAGGCGCTGGGCCCCCTCGTCCCGTCACGCGCGGCGCTGGGGTCGCTCCACCCACTGCAGACGATCGCGGATCCGGAGCGCGCGCCCGAGCGCTTGAAGGGCGCCTGGGCTGCGGTGGAGGGGATGCCGCGGGCGCTCGACGCGGCGGAGCAGCTCGCCCGTGCGCTGGGCATGCGCCCGTTCCGCCTCACCGGAAAGGCGAAGGCGATCTACCACGCGGGCGCCGTGTTCGCATCCAACTACTTCGTCGTGGTGGAGGCGGTCGCCCAGCGGTTGCTGCGGCACGCGGGTCTGAGCGATGCCGAGGCATGGCAGGCGCTGCGGCCCCTGGTCGAGGGCACGCTGGAGAATCTGCTGCAGGCGCAGCCCAAGGACGCGCTGACGGGTCCGGTGGTGCGCGGCGACGACACCACGATCCGCCGCCACCTTGCGTCGCTCACCAAGGACGACGCCCTGCTGTACCGCGCGCTGGGGCGCGCCGCCCTCGAGCTGGCGGAGAAACGGGGCATGGACGACGCGACGGCGGCGCGCGTCGCCGACGCCCTCGCTACTGATCTACCACTCGTACTCCGGCCGGGGCCGAAAACGTGAACTCGCGGCCCGGCGCGCCGCGATTCACCTGGATATTGTCCAGAATCACCGTGCGCTGCTGACCCCCCGTCTCTGTCAAGTCGATGCGCCGCACGAGCCCGTCCTCGCGGTCTACCCAGATCACGGCTTCGCGGTACGGCTGATCTTGCTCCCTGGGCGTGAGCGCGACGACGTCAACCGTCCTGCCACCGAGCGAGTCCGCGCGGACGTAGCGCGCGTCGTAGCGCTCGCGCGGATGCTCCACAAACTGGCCGATCAGGTTTGGCCCGGTCGTCCCCACGTCGGGGATGCGCGACCGGATCACTTGGCCTGGCGTGGTGCTCGGCGTGTAGAGCCACAGGTAGCGGCCGTCCGCCACGATGCGGTCGCCCTTCGGTCGCGTGAAGCGCATCGCGAAACGGCTGGGCCGCATCTGGTACAGCCTGCCCCGCGTCGTGTCGGGAGCGCCGATCATCGGGTTGAGGATGATCTGGACGAAGTCGGCGGTGAGGGTGGTGATCGTCCGATAGGTCTGGCTGGCGTGATCGAGGACGGGCCAGGGGTCGGGGGCCTGGAGCGCGAGGGAAAGGGCGATCGCGACGATTGTGGATTGTGGATTGCGGATTGCAGATTGTACGCACGCGCTTCGTGCCGCGAACGCTCGCCTGCGACCACGACGCCAGCCGATCAAATCCGCAATCCGCATTCCGCAATCCGCAATTTTCTCACGCCCCCACCGACGCCGGCTCTGCCACCCGCCGCCCGAGCACCTCGGCGATCACGCGGACCTCGCGCATCAGCTGCGCGAACTGGTCGGGGAAGAGCGACTGGGCGCCGTCCGACAAGGCCTGGTCGGGATGGGGATGGACCTCGACGATGATGCCGTCCGCGCCGGCCGCGACCGCGGCACGCGCCATCGGGATCACCTTGTCTCGGAGCCCCGTGCCGTGCGACGGGTCGGCGACGATCGGGAGGTGCGACAGGTTGTGCACCACCGGAATCGCCGTCAGGTCGAAGACGTTGCGCGTCGCGGTGTCGAAGCCGCGGATGCCCCGTTCGCACAGGATCACAGCGTGGTTGCCCTCGGCGAGGAGGTATTCCGCCGAGAGCAGCAGCTCCTCGATCGTCGCCGACATGCCGCGCTTCAGCAGCACCGGCTTCTTGGCCCGGCCCGCCGCCTTGAGCAGCGAAAAGTTCTGCATGTTCCGGGCGCCGATCTGGATGATGTCGGCCACCTCGGCGACGTAGCCCACGCCCTCCGCGTCCATGGCCTCGGTGCAGATCAACAGCCCTGTCTCGTCACGTGCCTTGGCGAGCAGCTTGAGACCGGGCCGGCCAAGCCCCTGGAACGCGTAGGGCGACGTGCGCGGCTTCCACGCGCCGCCGCGCAGGATCACCGCTCCCGCTTCCCGCACCTGACGCGCCGCCTCGAGGATCTGACCCTCTGACTCCACCGAGCACGGGCCGGCGATGGCCACCACCTCGGTCCCCCCGACGGCTACCCCACCGGGCAGACGGACGATCGTGTTCTCGCTCTTCCACTCGCGGCTCACCTGCTTGTACGGCCTCGAGACGTGGATGATCTCCTGGACGCCGGGGAGCGCTTCGAGCCGCGATGCGTCCACGCGCCCGTCGTTGCCCACCAGGCCGACGGCGGTCCGTTGTGCTCCCGGCATCGGCTGCGCCTTGTAGCCCAGCTCCTCGATGACGGCGACGACGCGCTGGATCTCCGCGTCGGTGGCGCCGTGTCGCATCACGATCAACACACCTCACGCTCCTCCAATGACAAACCGGTCCCCGTCGCGGGCGGCCGCGATCGGCCCGTTGAACCGCGCCCCGGCGGCCCGTGCCGGGTCCGAAGTTTCTACTGGAGGATAGAAGTGCGTCAAGACGAGACGTCGCGCCCCGGCTTCGCGGGCCAGGTCCCCGGCGCGCTCCGGCGTGAGATGAATGTCCATCGCCATCTCCTCCGGGAGCGAGCACTCGGCGAGCAGCAAGTCCGCGCCCGTCGCCCACTGGGCCAGCTTGCTCGAGGGGCCGGTGTCTCCTGTGTACACGAGCCGCCCCTCCGGCGCCGCCAGGGCCAGCGCCACGCTCTCGGGCGTGTGGGGCACGGGAAATGTCTCGAGACTCACATCCGCGTCGAGCGGGAACGGCTCGCCATCCCGTACGTCGAGGATGCCGATTGGAAACCCCGGGTCGAGCAGCCAAGGGCCGTACCCGGGGGCGAGCGCCTTGAGGAGCCGCACCACCCCGGGAGGCCCCAGGATCACGAGCGGCTCCTGGCGCGCCGGGACGGTGGTGTACTTGAGGGCGTACACGAGCATCGGCAGCTCGCCCCAGTGGTCGGGATGAAAGTGCGACAGCACGACGTGCGTGACCTGGTGCCACGGCAGCCCGAATTCGGCGAGCCGGTGCAGCGCGCCCGCGCCGCAGTCGAGCAGGATCTTCAGGCGGCCCCGACTCACCCAGTGACACGCCGCGGTGCGACTCGCCGACGGGGCGACCGTCCCCGTTCCCACGGTGACCAGTTCCATGACGCTCAGCGGCCCCTCCCCCGGAAGACGATTCGCCTGAACTGAATTACCCCCCCCGCCCGCAACTTGTACAGATAGACCCCGGGCGGCAGCGTCTGCCCGTCGTCGGCGCGGCCGTCCCACATGAGGCGCGCATCGCACGTGGGGCCCCCGGGTCCGCTGCGCCCGTAACGGCCCGCCGGAAGAATCCCGGGGAAATCGGGCCCCGGCACGAAACGTCGCACGGCGTTGCCGCGCAAGTCGAGCACCGCGAGGTCCACCACCGCCGGGATCGCGAGATCGAACCAGAGACAGGTCGAGTCCCGTCCCGCCGCGGGGAAGGGGTTCGGAAAGTTCTGATAGAGGAGCGTGGTCGGGGGAATCGACCCGTCGACCACCATGAAAACGCCCCGGCTCCGCACCAGGCTCGTGTCGGCGCCGGCGTGCACCACGAGGGACCACACGTAGGCGGCGTCGCGCTCGAGCGGTCGCGGCAGCTGGAACGCGGTATCGCTCAAGCCCGCGACGCTGAATTCGGGGACGGCCGCGAACTCGCCGCCGGCACGCCGCACGGTGAGGTCGTAGCTGAGCGGTCCGGGAGGCACGCTGACCGCGGGCGAGTGCCACGTGAAGGTCGGCTGAGGGTCCGCGGTGTTCAAGCCGCCCGGCGCCGAAAAGGACGTGAGATTGGCCCATGGTGGGACCATGAGCGGACCCACGGCGCCGGACGTCGCTGTGCCGCCGGTGGCGGCCGTGGCGTCGACCCGCCAGAACAGCGGCCGTCCCGGCTTGAGCGGCCGGCGCAGGGCGTAGCTCGTCGTCGTGGTGAGTGTATCGACGACGAGGTACTTGAGGCCTGAGTCGCGGGCGAGCCGAAGCCGATAGGTGATCGGCGTGGCGAAGGGCGGGGGCCCGTCCACCGACCACGAGAAGTACGGTGTGATCGCCGCAAGCACCGGCCCGGCGGGGGTGAGCGGTGTGACGCCGGTCGGGAACACGGCGCTCGCGGCCACATCGGGGCGGCCCCAGCCCCGCAGGCTGTCGGGCGCGGCTCGATTTGCCGCGTAGGCGGTAAGCGCCCGGCGGAGCGCGCCCGGCCCGAGCGCGGGGTGGAGCTGCTTGAGGAGCGCCGCGGCGGCCGCCACCAGCGGCGTGGCGAACGACGTGCCGTTCAACCGGCGTACCATGTTGGGGCCGCTCAGCGCGCACACCTGCACCCCCGGGGCCGTGAGGTCCGGCTTCACCCGGCCGTCCGCCGTGGGCCCGCGCGACGAGAAACCGGCGAGTGTCCCGAGCGAGTCCTCGGCGCCGACTGTGATCACCGAGTCGGCATCGCCCGGCGTGACCAGGGTGCGAAAGCTCGGGCCCGCGTTCCCGGCTGCCGTCGCGACGAGAACGCCGTGGGCGGCGGCGCTCTCCGCCGCCACGGTCGTCACCGCCACGTGGCCGTTCAAGTCGGCCGGTGTGTACGTGAAGCCGTCGTCGAACCGGAGGTAGCCGAGGCTCGACGACACGATGTCGACGCCGATCGAATCGGCCCATTCGAGCGCCTGCACGTAGTTCAGCTCCTCGATGCGCGTCTCGCTGCGCACGTCTTCGGTCTTGGCGAGCAGATACGCCGCACCGGGCGCGATCCCGCGCAACCGGCCGGTGACGCGCCCCGCGAAGAGCGACCAGACCGCCGTGCCGTGAAACTGCGCGCCCGGCTGGTCGTTCGGCTCGTCCCTGACCACGGAATCGCCGAACACGAAATCGTGTTGCGCCGTCACCGTGACGCCTGCAAACGCGGGATCCGCGGTATTGAACCCGCCGTCGAGGATGGCGATGCGCACGCCGCTCGCGTCATAACCCGCGTCCGCGAGGGGGCGCAGGTCGAGCTGGCGATACGGCATCTCGGAGGGCCCGTAGGTCGGGTCCCCCGCTGCCGGGCAGGTGTCGGTGGCGGCCGCGCCGACGGTGGCCGCATCCGGCCCGGGCAGGGGGCGCCACCGCCCGGCCGGCTGGATGCGACGCAGCAGCGCGTCGCGCGCGAGCTGCCGCAGGGCCGCCGTCGGCACATCCGCGCCGAGCGCGTGCAGCCAGCGACTGTGGACGCGCAGGCGTGCGCCCGCAGCGGTGGCGCGCGCAGCCGCGCGCGCCAGCGGGACGTCGGGACGCACGAACAGCCAGACGGTGAGGGTCGTGTCTCGCTGCCACATACGCGGCAGCACCGGAGACACGGCGGGCCGCTGCGCTACGAGGCCGGCCGGAAAGGCGAGGGCGGAGAGCGCAGCGGCCCGGAGGGACCGTGGCACCGATTACACCGGTTCCATCTGGCCCAGGCGGACGCCCACGATCGTCGAGACCCCGGGCTCCTGCATCGTGACGCCGTACACGGCGTCGGCCGCCTGCATGGTGCGCGGGTTGTGAGTGATGACGATGAACTGCGTCTGGTCCTTGAACTCGGCGAGTAGCCGTACATAGCGACCCACGTTGGCGTCGTCCAACGGGGCGTCCACCTCGTCGAGCAGGCAAAACGGGCTGGGTTTGGTGAGGAAGATGGCGAACAGCAGCGACACCGCGACCAGGGTGCGCTCGCCCGAGGAGAGCAGGTGGATGCGCTGCGTCCGTTTGCCGCGCGGCGCCGCGTTGATCTCGATCTCGCTCTCGAGCGGCTCGTCCTCATTGGCGAGTCGCACGTCGCACTCGCCACCGCCGAACAGCGTCTGGAAGACCGAGCGGAAGTGCTCGCGCACCTTCCCGAACGACTCCAGGAACATCCCCTTCGCGGTTTGATCGATCTCGCGCGCCGCCTGCTGCAGCGACTGACGCGCGGCTACGAGGTCGTCCCGCTGCGTCATCAGGAACTCGAGGCGCTTCATCTCCTCGCCGTGCTCGTCGACGGCGAGCGCATTGACCGGGCCCACCGCGTCGATGGCGGTTCTGAGTCGGTCGTCTTCCTGTCGCAGCCATTCGATGTCGCCCGGCACCTCGGGCGCGGCGGCCAACAGTTGATCCAGCGGCTTGCGCCATTCGGCTTCCACGCGCTGCACGAGCCCGCGCTTACGCCCCAGGATCTCGGTGCGCTCGACCTCGAGCTTGTGTTCCTCCCCGCCGAGGAGGTCGAGGCCTTTGCGGGCTTCCGCGAGCGCCATCTCCGCTTCCGCGAGCCGCGCGTCCGCCTCTTCGACGTCCGCGCCGGCCTCCCGGGCGGCGGTGTCGAGGGCGCCGAGCGCGAGACGTCGCTCCTTGAGGGCGTCGGTCCACTCGCCTTGCTGCGCGGTCTGAGCCGCGACGTCGCGGTCGATGGTTCCCATCTCGTCGGCCAGGGTGCCGCCCTGACGACGTGCCGCTTCTGCGTCCGCGCCGGCGCGCTCAGCCCGCGCGCGGGCCGCGGCGAGGTGGGCATCGACTTGGGCGGCCTCGACCTGCCAGCGCACCCGCTGCTCGCGCGCCGCCTCCTGCTGCGCCTCCAGCTCCACCAGCCGGGCGCGCTCGGCCCCGAGGCGCTCGTCCAGCCGCACCCGCTCGACCTCGTGGCGCTCGAGCTCGGCGCGCACGGTCGCGAGACGGGCCTCGACCTCCGCCAGCCGGGACGACAACCGCTCGACCTGCGTCGTCGCATCCGCCGCCTCGCGTTGCGTGTGGGCCGCCGCGCGCTCGGCGTCGCCCTTCAAAGCGCCGGCCTCGAGCTCCTGCGCTCGGGCCCGCTCCGCCGTCGCGCCCGCGGCGGCGAACTCGGCTTCCGCCGTCGTCAGGCCGCCGAGGGTGCGCTCCAGCGCCGCTGCCGCTGCCGCGCGACGAGTCTCCACTTCCCCCAGCTCCTGCGTGAGAGTCTCGAGCTCGGCGCGCCGCTCGAGCGGGCCCCCGGCCGCGGCGCCAGCGAGGAACACCGCGCCGTTCGCGCGGCGCAGCGCCCGCCCGCCGTCGAGTACTTCGTGGCCCGCGAGCAAGGCACGCACCCACGCCGCGGCCGGCCCGTCCACGCGCAACTCGTCGGCCAGGGGGTGCCCGTCGGCGGTGCGGCGGGGACCCGGTGCGCAGGGCAGTAACACCAGCGGTCCCGGCTGCGTCCGCTCGTGCCATTGGCGCACTGCGTCCACGGCCGTGTCGTCGCGCACGAGAACCGCATGCAGCCACTCCCCGAGCAGCTGCTCGGCGAGGTGGGCGTCACGCCGATTGGTGCGCACGAAATCCGAGAGCGGACCCAACACCACGTCGCCGAAATGCGCCTTGTCCCGCAGCAGGGCCTGGGCGGCAGGGGCGAGCCCGACCCGCTGGTGCTCGAGCTCGGCGAGCGCGTCCCGCCGCGCGGTCGCCTGTGCGAGTGCCTCCTCCGCCTGGCGCTGCGCGGTGCGGTCGTGCGTCTCCTGCTCCTTGAGCTCGGCCACACGACGCCGTGTCCGCTCCAGCTCCTCCGCCGCCTGCGCCGCCGCCCGTGCCCGGGCCGCCGCCTCCTGTGCCCGCGCCGTCACCTGAGCAGTCGCGGCCCACTCGGCCTCCGCGCGGACGGCACGGTCGCCGGACGCCTGGGCGAGCTGCTGGCCCAGCTCCCCCCGCTCCCGCTCGAGCGCGGCGCGCTCGCCTTCGAGCGCCCGGAACGCCTCCGCTCGACGCTGCAGATCCTCCTCGAGCTCACGCACGGCCGTGCGCTGCGCCAGCAGCCGGTCGCGGACCTCCTGCTCGAGTGTGCTGCGGCCCGCCAGCTCACGCTGCACGGTATCCAGATCGCGCTCGGCGGCGGCGCACTCTGCCGCCGCGGCGACTCGCTCGCGCTCCGCTTGGGCCGCGCGCGCCTCCTCTTGTTCCCGGTGTACACCGGCGGTGGCACGTCGCTGGCCCGCGTTACGCAACCGCTCGGCCGCCAAGGCGAGATCGCCCTCGAGACGCCCGACTTCGAGTTTCGCGTCGCCCAGGCGGCGCTCCACCTCGGTGCGGCGTGCTTCCGCGGAATGCCGCGCCTGAACCCGCGCCTCCCGCCCGCGCTCGGCCTCCGCCAGCCGCGCGCGCTCCGCCGGCAGGGCCGCAGCCAGCTCCGCCGCGCGCTGGCCCAGCCGGCCTAGAGCGATCTCAAAATCTTCGAGCTCGCGGCGCACCAGCGTCAGCGCGATCCCGAAGCGCTCGTCGATCATCTTGCCGTACCGCTCCGCCTTGCCGCGCTGCCGCGCGAGCGAGCGCACCTGTGTTTGCACCTCGCCGATCAGGTCGTCGAGGCGCGCCAGATCCGCCGCCGTCTCTTCGAGTCGCCGCTCGGTGCTCTTTTTCCGGTCGCGATACAGCCCGATCCCCGCGGCCTCCTCGAACAACGCCCGCCGCTCCTCGGCTTTCTCGGAGAGCAGCGCTTCGATCATGCGTGCTTCCATCACCACCGCGGCGTCCGCGCCCAGGCCGGTGCCGCGCAGCAGGTCCTGGATGTCCCGCAGGCGGACCGGCGAGCGGTTGAGGAGGTATTCGCTCTGACCGGAACGGGACAACCGGCGCGTGACGAGCACCTCTTGGTAGGCGAGCGGGAGGGTGCCGTCGGAGTTGTCGAACACGAGCGACACCTCGGTCACGTTCACCGGGCGCCGGCCGGTCGACCCTTGGAAGATCACGTCCTCCATCTTCCCGCCGCGCAGCAAGCGGGGGGATTGCTCGCCCAACACCCATCGCACGGCGTCGGAGATGTTCGACTTGCCGCATCCGTTGGGGCCCACGATCGCGGTGACACCGGCCTCGAACGGCAGCTCCACCGTGCTCGCAAACGATTTGAAGCCCGACAGCTCGAGTCGGGTCAATCTCATGGTCTGGTCCTCGTGCGTGTCACGAGAGAGGCGTGGACGTGGGCGCGCTTGAGCTGCGCCTCGGCGAGACTCGCCTGGTCGGGCGTTTCGAACGCGCCCACGAGCAGGGCGCCGTCGGCACCCCACGAGACGGCCGGAATGCCCCGGGCGCGCAGGCGATCGGGTCGCCCGGTCTGGGCCAATGAAAAGGAATACGGTGCCCGCAGCAGGTCCCCTTGACCCTTGGGTGCCACCCTATGCGCCCACAGCGCGGCGCGCGCCAGCACGGCCGAGTCGCGCGTCGTGAAGGCGCCGGCAAGCACGCGATACCAGACGGCGGCGCCTCCCCCGCGGCGTCCCTCGAGCGCGATCGGCGTCACAAAGGCCGGCAAGTGCTCGCGTGAGGCCAGGCGATCGGCCAACGCGAGCGCCTTGTCGGCCCTGGCGTAAGCGGCGAGCTGGACCGTCCAGGGGAGCGTGTCGAGCGAAGGCGGGGGCACGGCGGTCGGCCGCGCCCGCTGTGGAGGAGGCGCCGGGCTGGCGGCGCGGTGTTCGGCGCCGCTCGCCCGGATGGACTCGCCGCCGCGGGCGAACAGCACCCACCCCACGGCGGCTCCCCCCATGAGCGTCGCAGCGACGACGGCGGGTCGGGTGCGGCGGCTCCCAGCCCGCACGTCCGGACGCGCCGGGAATCCGGGACGCGACGGGTGCGGCGTCGTCCCACCGCCCTCCGGCTCCGGCGTCCAGCGCTCCCGGACCACGCCGACCAAGGGGATGCCGCGCTCGAGCGCCGTGCTGACCCCCTGGCCGATCGATGATTCCGGCTCGAAGCCGTCGGGCGAGAGCACGATCAAGCCATCCGGCACGGCCGAGAGCCGGGCCAGCGCGCCTGCCGAGAGATAGAGCAGCAGCAGCGCGCCTTCCACGCGGAACCCGCCGTGCAGCTTCTTCCAACGCTCGTGTCCGAACAGGTCGCCCGGGTGCGCCGTGTACGCGCCCGCGGCGATGAAGAAGACGTGGTCCACCTCGTGGGCCGCTTTGGTGAGCGATACGCCGTACTCGAAGGCGTCGACGATTCCTTCGCTCGGCGTGAGGCCGACGACTTCGTGCAGGCTGGGGTCTTCGATCCAGAGGTCGACGAGCGCCACGCGGCGTCCGTGCTGGGCCGCGGCGCGGGCCACGTCCCAGGCCGCCGCCGCAGCCCATTTCAGGTCGCCGGTGGCGGGCACGAGCGCGACGAGCGCATGCCCGTCGACGAGCGGAGGGATCAGGTTGTCGAGGCGCGAGCGCGGCAGCGGTCGTGCGCTCATGGCGTCGGTTGATAGATCCAATATGGCCGGCCGAGCTTCCGCCCGATCGCCTCCGCCTGCGCGCGGGTCGGGTATGGGCCCAGAACAACTCGGTAACCGTCGTCGGGGCCGTGCGGCTGGAGCACGCGCGCGGCCAACCCGGCGCGCGTGAGCTGCTGGGCCATCTCGGTCGACCAAGCTTCGTTCTGCGACGTGGACACCTGCACGTACAGCAGCCCTTCGCTCCCGACGACCGAGTCGCCCGGTGCCGCTCCTCCCGCTGCCCCTCCTCCGGCGCCCGGCTGACCGGACGGGGTCGACCCGTCCGCGAACGCCGAGCGGTAGCTGCCGCGTGGCCGCCACCCGGTCAGTATCCACTGATCCGCGCCGCCGCCCTTCACGCGACCCGTCACGATCAGGGAATCGGGTCGATACGCCGCGACCTCGTCCCCCTGCCGGACGACGAGCGAGCCGTCCGGCGCGATCCCGGGGAGATCGACGCGCCAACCGGTCGCGACCGAGCCCACCAACCGCTTCACGGGCAGGTCCACGACCCACGCCGAGTCGCCGACCGTCGGACGTGCCAGGAGCCACCGCCCCAGCGGATCGAGTCGGATCGTGGCGGCCGGGGTGGGCAGTGCCACCCCATCGATCTCGGTGCGGTCGTAGCGGTCGATCACCGCAAGGCCGGGTTCGGTGCGGCGCGCCACGTAGATGCGGTGGCCGGAAGGAGAAAACACGAGCGCGCGCGGGTGGTCCTCGAGCCGAACAAATGCCGGCTCGCGCCGCCCCAACGCGTCCATCAGCAGGATGCCCGAATCGCTCGCGACGGCGATGAGATCGCCCCAGCGCGTCGCCGCCACATCACCGCCGGCGGGAATCGTGCGACTGGTCGGAGGTTGATCGGCCGCGGCGGTGATGAGCTTGGGAGGATCCACGGCGACCAGCCGCTGGTCGGTAGCGCCGAACAGCTCGCGTGGCACGCCGCCCAGCGGTTGGGGCCAGGCGAACCGTACCCGCCGGGCGAGCGACACGACGCGTCGCTTCGCGTCCACCGTATACAGCGTGCCGTCTGGGCCGAGCGCGGCCTGCACGATGCCGGTCACCACGGTGTCGACGCGCCCGCTTCCCAAGTCGAGCGACAGCACGTCCTGCTTCGCGGTCATGACGAACAGGAACTCGGACTCCGGGTCGAGCCCGATGACGCTCGTGACCGCCGGCAGTTGGCCGTGAATGGCGTTGGGGACTTCGACCAGGTCCGGCAGGCGGTACGCTCGTGGGGTGCCGCCCCGCGCGACCACGCGCAGCGCCATACCCGGGGTGCGGGCCCCGCCTAGGGGTGATCGGGTAACTGTTTGTGGTGTCTTTTGTTGAGACGACGTGCCTGCGGGTGCTCGGGACCGGCAGCCCGCCAGCGCCAGGTAGGCGAGGACGCAGAACCACCCACGGGTAAGCAAATGGCCTCGCCGGACAAGATAGACAACCGGCGAGGCCAGCGCAAGTGTTTTAGCGATACGGAGTTAGAACGTTGGGCCCAGACTCACCGTCCAGTACGCCTTGTTGCGGAGCCGGTCGAGCGGCTTGGTATAGTCGAACCGCAGCACCACGAACCCCAGGACGTTCACCCGGATCGATCCGCCCCAGCTGCGCAGCGGTGTACGGATGAGCTCCGGGTCATCCCCCTGGGCGCGCTGCCATTTGACGACCGAGCTCGACTCCCACGCCAGCCCCATGTCATAGAAGAGCGCGCCCTCGATCGGGGGCAACCCCACGGGCAGGAAGCCCAGCACCAGGCTGCGCGTGAGCGGGAATCGCAGCTCCACGTTCGCCACGGCGATGCGCGAGCCGATCAACTGGTCGAGCTCGGAGCAGCCCGTGCGACCGCTCGTGGTGGTGGTCGAATTGGCGCACTCGTTATTGATCAGCGAGCCCGCCGTGTAGCCGCGGATCAGCTCGGTGCTTCCGAGGAACACGGGGAACTCGTCGCCGTTGCGGCCGTAGCGACCGAAGAACAGCCCGCGGAACGCGAGGGTGAACGGCCGGGCGAAGAAATAGCGTCGCCAGTCGGCGAGGCCGCCGACGAACTGCCAGTCGCCGAAGTTCGGCGTGACCTGGAAGCGGTAGCGCGAGCCGGCGAACGGGCCGACATAGCCGAACAGCGCGTTGTCGTGCACCAGCGAGAGCGACGGCGACACGTACGAGATGGACGGGTTGCTCACCGTCTGCAGGTCCGACGCTCCCAGGATGAAGCCGTTCGGGTCCAGCAGGTACTGCTGCTGGAGCACGGCGTCGGAGATATTGACGGCGTGCATGCCGAGCTCCACGCGGCTGAAGCGGCTCAGCGGGTAATACGCTTCGACGAAGCCATCCCGGATCACGAAGCGCCGGATCCCCACGGTCAGCACCGAGAGACCGCCCGTGTCGCTCTGGACCGTGGTCGGTTCGTAGAAGTAATACGGCTCCTGGGTGAAGCCGGCGGCCCAGTTCAACCGGTGCGTCTGGTTGATGTAGGCCGTCAGCACCTGCGCTTCCGAGAGGCGCCCGTTCACCGCTCCCGCGAAGACGAGCGTATGGTTGCCGAGCAGGTCCGACAACGAAATGGCGGTGCCGCCGAAGAAGCCTCGCCCGAAGTTGTCACGCTGGTACCCGATGGTCGGCCGCGCGACGTAGTCCGGGGTGAACCGCGTGTGATACGCCTTGAAGGTGAACTCGCTGGTATCCGGGAGCGCGGTCGCCGAGTCGAGCAGGGTGCGGACGGTGACCGCCGTGGTGCCGGTCGTGGAGTCGGTCCGTTGCGGCGTGGCGCTCGAGGCGCGGAACCCGGTGGGCGAGCGGTACACCGACGCCGCCGCCCGGGGCTGGTCGGTGGGCATGGCCGCGCCGGCCGGCGGGGCGGACGAGCGTGTGGTGTCGCGTCGCATCGCGGCGAGCAGCGACGTCACCGGCGGCGTCGGGGAGTCCTGGTACGGCTGGCGCCGCAGCGACCGGGGGTTGTCGACGCCGTACACGTTGTAGTCGCCGTCTTCGTAGTAGGCGAACGCCAAGCGGTCAGCCTGCCGCGCCCACGAAAGGGCGGGCGACAGCGGCGTGATCCCGGTGACACCCGTGAAGACGTCCGTCAGCTGATACAGGTTGCGGTCGCCGAAGTCGTACAGATAGATGTCGCTGATCCCGGAGCGATCCGACACGAACGCGATCGACCGCCCGTCGGGCGCCCAGACCGGGTTGATGTTCTTGCCGTGCTCGGTGTGCGGCAGCGTTTCGATCGCCCCATTGTCGAGATGGTACAGGCCGATCCGCATGTTGCCGAATCGCAGCTGCGAGAAGTCGGTTTCCGGGCCTCGGTCCGTTGCGAACGCGATGGTCTTGCCGTCCGGGGACCAGGCCGGTTGCAGATCGGCGTACTTGTCGTTCGTGAGGCGGCGCAGATCGCTGCCGTCGGCGTTCACGACGAACAGGTCGGACAGCCCGCCGTCGTAGCCCGTGAACACGATCTGCCGCCCGTCGGGGGACCAGGCAGGCGTCGTCAGCCCGTTCAGCGGGATCGGGATGCGACGGAACTCGCTTCCCTTCTTGACGTCGAGGATCACCAGGTCGTCTTTGTCCTTGTGCTTCGCCGCGATCGCGAAGTACCGCGCATCCGGTGAAAAGGATCCCGCCGAGTTGATGAAGCGCAGGCTCTCGTAGTTGTTGCTCAGCGTGGACCTGACGAGCCGACGTTTCACGTGCCCGGTCTCCGCGTCGGCGAGATACAGGTCCACGAAGAACGAGTTCTTCTCGCTGAAATAGGCGATGTCGCGGCCGTCCGGCGTGAGTGCTGGCGCCAGGTGGAGGGTCCCGTCCGAGCGCTTCTGGGTCAGCACCGGCTGGGCGATGCGGCGGGCCCGGTAGTGCTCCGAGAGCTGCGGCAGGTAGGTCGTCTGCACCGCGTCCCGCCATTCGCTCGAGAGGTCGTCGAGGGAGAGGCCTAGGCCCCGCTTGAACGCGTTTTCGACTCCGCCCGCTGTGGACGCCTGGAGGATCTCCCCGATGACCTCGTCGCCCCATTTCTCGCCGATGTAGGCCCAGAGGGCGTGCCCGAAGCGGTACGGGAAGATGCGCGGATCGTACGTGAGCTGCTCGATCGTCGGCAGGTGCCCTTCCAAGGACGCATCGCGCAGCCACATCGACGTGTGCGGGTCGATCGGGCCGATGGAGAGGTACTCCGCCATCCCTTCCATAAACCACAGCGGCGGGTTCACGTTGACGAGCGTCTGGACCCCGGCGCCGATGCGACCGCGGCTGAACACGTCGTACTGGAACTGGTGCACCATCTCGTGCCCGAGCACGTGCTCGAGCTCGGCATAGGAGCCGGTGAAGGGGAGCACCATGCGGTGCTTGAAGAACTCCGTGACCCCGCCGGTGCCTTCGCCGATATCCCCGCTGATCGCGTTGGTCTGCTGAAAGTCCGACTGCGACGCGTAGAGGATGATCGGTTTGCGCCCCTGAAACTCGTGATGCAGGACGCGCGACAAGCGCGAGTACCACCGCTCCGCCATGCGGGCCGCGTCGAGCGCCGCCACGCGCTCGGCGGGATAGTAGTACACCTCGAAATGGTCGGTCTGGATGATCTGGAAAGCGAAGGACCGGTACTGCACTTTGTTCTGCCCGAAGTACTGCGCCGCGAGCGGCGCTGCGCCCGCGAGCGCCAACGCCGCCACCGCTGTTGCCATCCGTCGCATGGGGATCATCCTTTCGACCCGTCGTCGCGCGTGCCCGCGGCGAGCACCGGAGCATCGCCCCACAGCCGCTCCAACTGGTAAAACTCCCGCAGCTCGGGGTGGAACACGTGCACTACGAAGTCCAGGTAGTCGAGCAACACCCACCGCCCCTGCGCCAGCCCTTCCACATGATGTGGCGCGATCCCGTGCGGCGCCAGCGCCGTCATCAGATAGTCCGCCATCCCCCGCACGTGGGTGTCGGACGTTCCCGAAACGATTACGAAGTAGTCGGTGGCGGCGCTGAGTCCCCGGAGGTCCAGTACCAGCGGGTCGACCGCCTTACGGTCGAGCAGCGCCTCTGTGACGAGTTGCAGCGCCGCCTGCGCGTGCACGACGGGCCGCTTCGCCGGACGGCCGCCTCCCCCCGCACCCCGTCCCCTGCTACTCATAGCGCCCCGCTCGTCCGTTTGTTCCGTCCTCGATCTGATAGAACACGCCCCACGCGCCGACGCCGGCGTGCGCGGCGATCACCGGCGTGATCGGGCTCACCAGGCATTGCTTGGGCCGATACCGCGCCACGAGCTCCGCGCGCAACTGCTCGGCGAACTCGGGGATGTCGGCGTGGGCGACCCCGAGGCGCAACGACTGCGGGCCGCGGCGCGTGCTCGATCGAGGCGCTCGAGCACGCGGCGTCGGAGCGCCAGCGTGCCGCGCGCCCGCGCCACCGGCTCGATTCTGCCCTCCGGTGATAACGCCATGATGGGCTTCATGTTGACCGTCGCGCCCAGCCACGCTCTCACGGCTGTCCACGACCGTGATACGCGCGTCACGCCGGGGTCGCTACTCCTTCACCACGCTCACCCGGATCTCGGGCCGGACGTCGGGGTGGATCTTGATGCCGACCTGGAAGTCGCCCAGCTCGCGGATCGGCTCGGGCAGGTCCACCTTGCGCTTGTCCACGTGGATCCCGAGTTCCTCGAGCTTGCGTTGCACGTCGCCCGCCGTGACCGAGCCGTACAGCTTGTCCTCTTCGCCCACCTTGACGGCGAAGGTGAGATGCACGTCGACGAGCTTCGCCGCCTCGGTCTCGGCGGCGCCCTTCTCGGCGGCGCGCTCCCGGGCGATGCGCTCGGCCTCGTACGCGATCTTCTTCTTGTTCGCCTCGGTGGCGGGGTAGGCGAGCCCCTTGGGGAGGAGATAGTTGCGCGCGTAGCCGTCCTTCACCTTGACGACGGCGCCCGCAGCCCCGAGGTGCTGCACGTCTTCTCGCAGAATGATCTCCATCGCGTCCTCTCGCTGATGGGTTAGGCCGGGGCCTTGAGGCGGCGCCGGAATTCGAGCCACGTGTCGGTGATGCCCAGGGTCGCGAGACCCGGTAACAGCAACAGCAGCGGCACGGCCAGCGCCGCCGCGACCACGGCGCCGATGAGCAGCGCCGCCGGTGCGATACCGAACGCGGCCGCGCACGCGACGACGATCGCGATGCCGCGCACCAGGTAGAGCCCGCCGAGCACCACCAGCACGTTCAACGCGGCCAGCTTGAGACCCGCAACGACGGGCGTGATCCAGCCGACCAGCGCCACCACGATCGCCCACACCCAGTGGTCGCCGAAGCGGAATTCACGGAACGGCGCCGGTGGGGGCCCGAGCGGATTCCGCGCGACGCGACGGTGCCACTGCCAGGCGAGCGTGAGTCCGGCGAGCGTCTGGAGCGCGAGGGTGGCGGGCACCGTGTCGCTCACGAACCGGACCACCGGCTCGTACACAGCGAACGCCTGCGGCCACCCCTCCACGACGAGACGCATCGCGGCGCTCGCCTGGCGGCGCGCCTCCCAGTGCAGGGCGTCCCACGCGGAACCGCCCAGCTGCACTCGCGCCAGGACAACCGCCGCGACGCCGCCGATCAGCCCTGCCCGGATGGCCCGCCGCAGCAGTGTTTCCTCCCCGCCGGCGAACAGCGTGACGACCACGAAGGCGACGGCGACGAGCACCGTGTAGGCCCGCACGAATCCCGTCAGCAGGTCGGTCGCGGGGAGGAGCAACAGCCCGACGCTCAGCGCGCCCACGCCGCCTGCCGTGCCCCACTCGGCGGTCGTGCGAGGCCGAGTGGCCAGCAGCAGCCCGACGAGCGGCAGCCCCAGGAGACTGGGCGGCGCCCAGATCACGAAGGCGACGGTGCCCAGCAGTAGGCGCCAGCGCCCCTCCGTGCTAAGCCGGCCCGGCGTCATGTCAGCCGACGTAGCCCTTGATGTAGGGGAGGAGGGCGAGCTGGCGAGCGCGCTTGATCGCCGTCGCGAGCTGACGCTGATGCCGCGCGCACATCCCCGACAACCGGCTCGGCAGGATCTTCCCGCGCTCGGTGAGGAATCGGCTCAGGGTACGGTCGTCCTTGTAGTCCAGCACGCGTACGCCGGATTCGCACACCGGGCACGTCTTGGCGGGCCGTCTCATGCTTCATCCTCCTCGAGCTCTTCCACTTCGGGCGCGATCACGGGAACGGCCGTCGGCGCGGCTTCCGGCTTGGCGGGTAGGCCTTCGGACACGACGACCAGGTACCGCAGTACGCCCTCGTCGAGCTTCACCGCGCGCTCGTATTCCGGCAGCAGGTCCGCGGCGGCCTCGAACTGCGCGACGACGTAATGGCCGGAATCGCGTTTCTTGATCGGAAACGCCAACGTGCGTTTGCCCCAATGAGCGACGTTGGAGATAGCGCCCTTGCCCTCCTTGGTCAGGAGGGCGTGGAACTTCTCGAGCTTCTCGGCGATCGCGGGCTCTTCCAGGACACTATCGAAGATGTATACGGTCTCGTACCGACGAGGCATGTCACCTCCCTTTGGTCATGAGCGACCCGGCGCTGGTGCGGCGCCGAGTAGGGGATTTGTGGGGCGAAACATAGGCCGGTCCCGTCCGCCATGGTAGTGGCCGGGTGGGTGGGGTGGGGTGGGGCAGCCGCGCGAGCAGTGAGGCGTCGGGGCAGCACGGGGGTGACCTCCCTCACCGACGCGGGCTGCGCATCCGTGCCGCGTTTTGATGCGGCTTTGATGGGTAGTGACTACGGTCACATGCCCTCGCAGGGCAGCCATGCATTCGTTTAGTGCACACGACGTGGCACCGGTCTTGCTCGTGTGTGGGACTGCAACGGCAGTCCACCCGGCACCTGACGTCCGGGAGCAACAATGACCGAGGGAAGGCAGCATGCAGGCAGTCGGAGTCTGGGTTCTGACGCGCGGAGGGCGTGTCGTCGTAGCGACGGCGGGCCTGATGGTGCTGCTCGCGTTGCAGCCAGAGCCGACGCGCCTGGTCGAGACGGCGGCGGCGGGCGTAGCGCCGAGCGCCACGGCCGCCCGCACGCTCATCATCTCCGAGCAAGCACGCCGCTACCTCGTTCTCCAGTACCGGTCGTTCCCCACGGAATTCATGGGGTGCATGATCGGTGAGGTGCGCGGCCGGACGGTGATCGTGCGCCGCATCGCACCGGCAGACGTGGATCCCCCGCAGTCGACTGCGACGCACGTCGTGCCCCAGCAGACGTGTGAGGAAGCCGGCTGGACCGGTACGGTCGGCACGATCCACAGTCACCCGACCGGCGAGCGCTGCTGGTACTTCTTCCCCGGGACCCAAGTGGCGAGCTCCGACGCGGCGTCGTTCATGCGGCAGCCCTACCCGGTGGACGCCATCATGTGCGGCGACCGCGTCGTGTGGACGAGCCGCGACATGGTGCAGAATCAGGTCCCCCTGACCGACCAGACCAAGCGGAGCGTGGCCCAGGAGCACCAGCGTGGCAACCGGATTCACGCGGGGTCGGCGAGCCGGACGGGGGTGGACGAGTAGGGCTGGCACTCCCACCGGCTGCCGTGTACCATACCATTGTGAAACTGCAGCCTCTGCTGCACGCTCCGCTGCACCTGTTGTCGCTCGTCCTGATCGGCTGGGCCCCCCGCGTTGCGCACGGCCAAACAGACTCCGCCCGTCTCGCGGGCACCGTCCGTTCTTCGATCAACGGGCTCCCGATTGCCGGTGTGATGATCGCCGTGCGGGGCACTCAGGTCTTCGACGTGACCAATTCTGTCGGCGGGTTCGCGCTGGCGGGGTTGCCGGCCGGCCGCCAGCGGATCCGCATCCTGTACCAAGACAGCGTCTCATCCGAGCACGAGATCAGGCTCACGGCCGGGAAGACGCTGACGCTCTCCGTGCTGCTCGACGTCGACGCGATCGAGCTGGCGCCGATTGTGGTGGAGGCGCAGACTCTGCGGGCCGAACGGAGCCTCGCGGGGTTTTACGATCGCCGGAAGTGGCGGTTCGGCCGGTTTTACACGCGGCAGGACCTCGAGCACCGCCGGGGATTGCCCCTGCAGTCCCTGCTCGGTGAGTCCGGCGTGTCGATGCGCTGTCGAGGCCGGGACTGCATTCCCCTGAGCTGGAGCGCCGGGCGCCAGTGCGTCATGTCGCTGTACTTGGACGGCGTGCGGCTGCCGGCCGATCAACTGGACTTGATCCACATCGACGACCTGGCCGGCGTGGAGGTGTATAAGCGCGGGTTCGACGTCCCCGTCGAGTACCAGTCGAGGCTCGGCAACGAGTGTGGTGCCTCCCTGATGTGGAGCAGGAATTAGACGTTGAATCGGAACAGCAGGATGTCGCCGTCCTGCACCACGTAGTCCCGCCCCTCTGAGCGCACCAGCCCCTGTTCGCGCGCCGTCTTGTACGATCCCACCCGCACGAACTCCTCATAGGCGACGGTCTCGGCGCGGATGAAGCCGCGCTGAAAATCGGAGTGGATCTCTCCGGCGGCGTCGAACGCGGTGCCGCCCCGGTGCATGGTCCAGGCGCGCACTTCGTTCTCCCCCACGGTGAAGAACGTCTGCAGGCCGAGCAGGTGGTATCCGGCGTGAATCAAACGGTCGAGCCCGGGCTCGCGCACCCCGGCGCTCGCGAGGTACTCGGCCCGCTCTTCGCCCGATAGCTCCGCGAGCTCCGCCTCGAACTTGGCGGAGAACGGAACGATGTCCGCTTCTTCATGGTGCGACTGTACCGCGGCGCGCAGGCGGCCGATCCAGGCTCCGCCGCCCGCCGCGAGGTCGTCCTCGTTCACGTTCGCGGCGTAGAGGATCGGCTTCGACGTGAGCAGCCCCAGCTGGCGCAGGAACCGCACGGCGTCTTCGGTCTCACCCGCCTCGCGGGCCCCGCGGCCCGCGTTGAGCTCGCTCAGCACCCGCTCGAGCACGACGAGCTCGAGCTGGGCCGCTTTGTCCCCCGCCCGCGCCGTCTTGCGGGCCTTCTCGAGTCGCCGCTCGACCACGGCCAAGTCGGCGAGCGCGAGCTCGCTCGTGATCACGTCGTGATCGCGAACCGGGTCGACCGGTCCCATCACGTGCACGACGTCGGGCTCTTCGAAGCAGCGGATCACGTGGACGATCGCGTCGACCTCGCGGATGTGCGACAGGAACTGGTTTCCCAGTCCTTCCCCCTGCGAGGCGCCCCGCACCAGTCCGGCGATGTCGACGAACTCGACCACCGCGGGGACCTTCTTCTTGGGCCGAACGAGCTCGAACAATCGGTCGAGGCGACGGTCGGGCACTTCCACGACGCCGACGTTCGGCTCGACGGTGCAGAAGGGATAGTTCTCCGCCGCCGCGGCCTTCGACGAGGTCAGGGCGTTGAACAGGGTCGACTTGCCGACGTTGGGCAGACCAACGATGCCGAGGCGCAGCACCTAGGCGGCGCCTTCCCGCACCCACTTCGTGACCGCGTCCACCATCTGGGGCATGATCGTCTCGACCTGGTCGACTTGCTCGGGAGTAAACGGCGCGAGCACGTATGCCGACCAGTCGCCGGCCCCCTCGGGGAGCGGTCCCACGCCAATCCGGAGCCGGGCGTAGGCTTGCGATTGCAGGGCGGCTTCGATGCTCTTCAGTCCGTTGTGACCGCCCGAGGAGCCCTCGGAGCGGAGCCGAAACGTGCCGCAGGGAATCTGAAAGTCGTCCACGAGGATCAGCAAATCGGTGGGCGGATTGAAGGCGGGGTCGGCGCGGAGCGAGGCCAGCGCCGCCCCGCTGCGGTTCATGTACGTGGTGGGCTTGAGCACGCGGACGGGGACGCTCGTGACGAGGCCTTCGGAGACACGCGCGCGCTCGCCGCGTCGGAACGGGGGAAACCCCCACCGCGCGACGAGCGCGTCGGCGAGCCAGAAGCCCGCATTGTGCCGGGTCGCCGCGTACTCTGGCCCCGGGTTGCCGAGGCCAACCACGGCGCGCAAGCCTCAGCTCTCTTTGCCGCCCTTGGGCTTCTCGACTTTCTCCGTCTTCTCGCCCTTGGCGGGCGCCGCCGTGCCGCCCTTGGCCTCGGGCTTGGCGCCGCCTTCGCCGGCCGCCGCCCCCTCGCCTTCCTCCTCGTCCTCGCGCACCTTGCGAATCAGCTCGGGCTCGGCGACCTCGGTCGCCGCCTCGGGGGCGGGGGCGGTCACCTCTTCGGCGCGCGGCGGCACCACCGTGGCGATCGTGAGATCCGCCAGCGTGAGAATCGTCGCGTTCGGGATGTTCAGGTCGCGCACATGCAGCGAGTCGCCGATCTTGAGGGCGGTGACGTCGAGCTCCACGCGGTCCGGAATGTTGTCCGGCATCACCTCGATCTCGACCTCCCGCGTCACCTGATCGAGCACGCCGCCGGCGTTCCGCACGCCGTCCGGGTTGCCGGCCAGGTGCACGGGCACTCTGAGCTTGACCTTCTCCTCGGCGTGGATCTCGTAGAAATCCACGTGGATGATGTCGGGCCGGATGGGATGGCGCTGGATCTCGCGGATCAGTGTCCTGGTCTTCGTGCCGTCCACCGCGAGCTCGATGATTGTGCTCGCGGGCTCGACGCCGGTGAGCGCCTTCTCCAGCGCCTTGGCCTCCACCTCGAGCGATTGGGTCTCACGCCCGTGTCCGTAGATCACCGCCGGGACCTTGCCCTGGAAGCGCGCCTGTCGCGCGGCGCCCTTACCGGTTGTGGTGCGCGGGCTCGCCGCGAGGGAAACGATTTGGGCCATTGCCAGTCCTCAGGGGTCAGACGTCAGACATCAGTCGAACAGCGAACTCACCGATTGATTCGAGTGCTCGTATCCGATCGCTTTGGCGATCAGTCCGGCGATCGACAGCACCTTCAGCTTCTCGAAGCACCGCTCATCGGGAATGCGGATCGTATTCGTCACCGCGACCTCGTCGATCGGCGAGGCGCGCAGTCGCTCGACCGCGGGACCCGACAGCAGCGCGTGGGACGCGAACGCGTAGATCTTACGCGCCCCGAGGCGCTTGAGCGCCGCCGCCGCCTCGGTGATCGTCCCCGCCGTGTCGATCATGTCGTCGGGAATGAGACAGTCCTTCTCTGCCACCTCACCCACGACGTTCACCACTTCGGCGACGTTGGCCGAGGGGCGCCGCTTGTCGATGATCGCGAGCGAGGCGTTCAGCCGCTTCGCGAAGCCGCGGGCCATCTTCGCCGAGCCGACGTCGGGCGCCACCACGACGGGGTCGTACAGCTGCTTCTGGCGAAAGTGGCTCACGAACACCGGCGCCCCGTACAGGTGGTCCACCGGAATGTCGAAAAAGCCCTGCAGCTGGTGGGAATGGAAGTCCATCCCCAGCACGCGGTCCGCCCCGGCCGTCGTGATCATGTTCGCCATCAGCTTCGCGCTAATCGCGACGCGGGGCTGGTCCTTCCGGTCCTGGCGCGCGTAGCCGAAGTACGGCACCACTGCCGTGATCCGCGCCGCGCTCGCCCGCCGCGCCGCGTCGATCAGCAGCAGCAGCTCCCAGTAGTTCTCCGCGGGAGGATTGGTGGGCTGGATGATGAACACGTCCCGCCCGCGCACGTTCTCGTCGATCTTGACGAAGATCTCCCCGTCGGCGAAGCGGCGCAGCGTCACCGCGCACAACGGCTGCCCCAAGTGTTGAGCCATCTCCTCGGCGAGCGGCCGGTTGGCCGTCCCGGCGAGGAGCAACAGCTGGCTCCGCGACAGCGTGAGGTCCGCCATGTGAGCCCCGCAAAATAGACGGCAAACTGCTGGAAGCCAAGGGGTTGGACTACGGCTTGGCGGATGCGGCGGGCAGGAGCGAACGGCTCGCGGGCGTGAGGCCGTCGACGTCCCACGCGTTCATCCGGTATAGCGTGCCCGGCTCGCCGCCCGGAGCGACGCCGCCGGTGCGGCGGACCCAGAAGGCGCCCGGGATCGAGTCGAACACGAGCGCGACGAGCGTGCCGCGGGCGCTCCGCAGCGTGAGGTGCCGCGCCGGCCGCTGCCCGCGGGCGGCGGACCGCTGCGCGCGGGCGGAGTCGGCCTGCGCGGGCGAGGCGAAGCCGGCGGCCGTCACGGTGCGGTACTTCTCGAGCAGCCGGGCCACGGCGCCCGAGTCCGCCGCCGCGCCGTCGAGCTTCCAGGTCTTGCCCGCACGCGTGAGCGCATAGCGATCCTTCCCGCGCTCGACGTCCACCAGCACGACGCTGTCCGGCCCCACGGCAGCGATGCGCTTGTCGCGCCACTCATCCGCCGTGCGGTCCGCGAGCGACGCCAGCCGCCCGCGCCACAGGTAGACGTGGCTGTCGCCGAGGCGGCGCAGGTAGGCGCTGCTGTACTCCGAGCCCCGGGCGCCGATGATCACGTCCAGCAACGGCTTGCCGGAGCCCCGGATGCGGAGCCGGCGCCCCGCGGCACTGTCGACATTGAGCCGGCCGAACGACGAGGAATCCTGCGCCACGAGCTCCGGCGGCGCGCTGTCCTGCAGCGCCTGGAAGAGATCGTTCACGGCGTCCGGCGCCGTGCGGTGGCCGTTCACCGTCCACACCGTGGCCGACTGCTTGGCCAGCACGATCGAATCCTTCCCCTTCATGAGGCTGATCGTGTCCACAGCGGACTGCGCCGGCGCGGCAAGGGAGAATCCCCCAGTGACGGTGTCCGACCCGCGGGAGAAGCGCTCGGAGGCGCCCCACAGGAGCAGCACGACGGCCAGTGTGAGGATGATCAGCCGCAGCTGTTTCGCGCTCATGCGGCTCCCCCCGCCAGCGTCAGCGGTCGGTATACCTGTCGCGTAATCTGGCGCCGTCGCCACAGCCGCAAGGCGCCGAACACGATCAGCAGCGCGGGCACGCCGATGATATTGCCGTACTTCACGATGTCGTGCATGGTCGCGCTCGCGAACGCGAGCGGTGGGGGAGTGCGATTCTTCGAGCGAATGGCGATCAACGCCTCGTCCTGCGCGAGCCAATCCACCGCGTTCTGGACGAACACGATGTTGTCGGGAGAATTCTGCGCGTAGCGATCGCTCGCGAAGTCCGGAGTGCCCACGACCACCAGCCGCCCGTGCGTGGCGCTCGCGGCGTCTTGCGCTGAGGGGCTGAGCAGCGCGGCGAGGAGCCGCGGACGCAGGCTGTCGCGTCGGAACTCCCGCGACGGATCGAGCAACGCCGTCGTCTCCTGCACTCCACCCGCGCGACTCGTGACCAACAGCGGCGTGACGCTGCCCTTCGGCGCCTTGGTCGCGTCGAGGCTGCTCGGCCACGGGAGCAACACCGCGTCGATTTCAGCGTTCACGGGGGACGCCTTGGTGCTCGCCGCCTGTACCCAGAAGGGGTAGGGCAGGAGCACCTGACCGAATTGCGCCTGAATGGCGACTCGCGCGTTCGCCGCGAGATCGTACACCATATCGGAGCCGATCGACACGCCGTAGGGCTTGAGCAGCTCGTTCCACCCCACCGGGCGCGAGAACGAGAACGGGCCTTGCGGCGAGCGCTCCATGCCGCTGGCCATAAGCATGAGGCTGCCGCCGCGGTCCAAGAAGGTTCTGAGGATGCCAGCCTGGGCGCCGCGCAGGGAATCAGGGGTGCCCGCGAAGATCAGCGCCTTCGTGTTCGGCGGGATCGTGCTGTCCGAGAGCGAGACCGCGTGCAGCGTGTAGGTCTGCTCGAGCTGCTGGCGCAGCGCCTCGAAGGAGCGGCGCATCTGGGGCGGCGCCTGCGGATCGGTGATCTCGCCGAACCCGATCGCCGGCTTGGTGGTCGTGGTGAGCGAGCGGATGTCGGACGTGAGGCGGTATTCGAGGTCGTTCGTCTGCTGCACGAAGGGGATCGTCTTGACGCCGTCGGCGTATCGCACCGCGAGCCCCAGGTACCCTTCCTTTACTTGTAGCTCGGCCTTCCCGAGCACGTTGAACTGGACCGGCGGGATGCCGAGCGTGCGTGCCTCGCGCAGCGCCGCGCTGTCGGCGGACGGGTCCTGCACCACGACCTTCACCCGGCCGCGGCCCGCCGCGCGGTAGTCGCGCAACAGGTCGTCCAGGTCCCGTTTCAGGAACGCCACCTGGGGTGGGAGCGCGCTCGAAGCGAACAGCTTGATGGTCACGAGGTCGGGCAGCGCGCCGAGGATCCGCTTCGTGGCGGGAGCGAGCGTGTAGGACTTGCCCGGGGTCAGGTCGATCCGGCCTCCGATGTGGCGACCAAACAGGTTCACCACGATCATCGCCGCCGCGAGCAGCACCGTGCCGAGCCGCAGGCGCTGCAGCGACGCTCCCCGCGCCGTGAGCTTGCGGCGCATCAGCGCGAAGTAGGCGAGCAGCAGGAACAGGGCGGCGAGCGTGACGAAATAGACGGTGTCCCGCAGGTCGATCACGCCGCGGTCGATGCCGGTGAAATGGGACAGCACGCCGAGCGACGCGGCGATCGCCCCGAGGCGGGGCGGGAGACCCACGATCAACGGATCGAGCCCCACCAGGATCAGTACGAACATCACCGCGACCGCGAGGATGAACGCGGTGACCTGGTTGGTGGTGACGCTCGACGCCCAGATGCCGACAGCGCCGAGCCCCGCGATCAAGAGCGTGGCGCCGACGTATTGCGCCACCAGAACGCCGAGCGGGAGATGCGCTCCCAGGGCGAGGCCCAGCGGGAGCGTGAGCGTAGCGGCCAACGCGATCACGAGGAACGCCATCTGACCGACGTACTTGCCGCCGAGCAGCTCGAGCTCCGTGATGGGCTGTGCCAGCACGACCTCGAGCGTGCCGCTGCGACTGTCCTCGGCGAGGGCGCGCATCGTGACCGCGGGCACGAGGAACAAGAGCAGCCAGGGCAGCAGGTCGAGCATCGGGCGCAGCGACGCCACGCCGTACATGTCCACTTCCCGGAAGAACAGGAAGCCGTTCACGCTGGTGAACACGACCAGCAGGATGTACGCCGTGGGGTGATCGAACAGCGCCTTGAGCTCGCGTCGCGCGACCGTCAGGATGGCGTTCATGCGTCGCTCGCGTCGCCCCGCGTGAGCTGGTGAAACAGCTCCTCGAGGCCGGCGCGCTCGGCGTGCAGCTCGTACAACGTCCACCCGCGGGCTTTAGCGAGCCCGAAGATCTCGGGCCGGAGATCGGTGCCGCCATCCGCGGTGATCGTAACGGCGACGCGCCCGTCGGCGGCGCGCCCGGGCTCGACGCGCCGCACCCCAGGCAGCTGGCCGAGCGCTTCAGCCACGCCCGCGCCCGCGGCCTCGACGGCGATCTCCACGGCCCCCTCCGCCTGCTGGATGAGCCGGTCCACTGGGCCGTCCGCGACGATCTTGCCGCGACTGATGATGAGCAGGCGGGAGCACGTATGTTGCACTTCGGAGAGCACGTGCGTCGAGAGGATCACAGTGCGGTCGCGGCCGAGCGCCCCGATCAGGCGCCGGATCTCGACGCGCTGGTTCGGGTCGAGGCCCTCCGTCGGCTCGTCGAGCACGAGCAGATCGGGTCGGTGCAGGATCGCTTGCGCCAGCCCGACGCGCTGGCGGAATCCTTTCGAGAGCTCGCCGATCGGCCGGTAGTACACGCTTTCGATCCCCGTGCCCGTAACCGCCGCGTCGAGCGACTGGCGGCGGGTGAGTCCCGCGAGCTCGCGCAGGTCGGCGATGAAGGCGAGGTAGTCGGCCACCAGCATGTCCCCGTACAGGGGGTTGTTCTCCGGCAGGTAGCCGATGCGGCGCTTGGACTCGCGCGCCGCTTGGGCGAGCGGCACGCCGTCGAGCGTGATCTGGCCCGAGTCGGGTTCGTAGAACTGGGTGATCATCCGCATGGTCGTGGACTTGCCGGCGCCGTTCGGACCCAGGAACCCCACTACTTGACCTCGATCGACCGCGAAGGACACCTGGTCGACGGCGGTCACGCCGTCGAAGCGCTTGGACACACGCTCTAAAGAAAGGAAGGACATGGCCGGTGAGTATATAGAGGACTCGGGGAAAGATGGTAATCACCCCGCGCCGGATAGTTCAAGTCCCCGGTTTCCGGCGGCAGGGGTGGCAGATGCCTACAGCGATTTCAGGAAGGCGATCAGGGCAGCGCGATCGGCGGGCGGGAGGGCTTTGAACCGGTCCCGGGCGCCGGAGGCTTCGCCGCCATGGGACAGGACGGCCTGCTCGAGCGTCGTGTCCCGGCCGTCGTGCAGGAACGCCTTGGCATCCCGCAGGTCGATCAGCGGCTCGGTGCGGAACTCGGACGGGGTCGCGAGGCCGAGACAGATGTCAGCGAGATCGGGCCCCATATCGTGGAGCAGCAGGTCGGTGTAGGCGGGGAATTCCTTGTTGCGCAACGCCGCAATGGGGCTGTCGCCGGTGCGCAGGGTCGGGATATGGCAGGCAACGCACCCGATCTGCGAGAACAGCTCGCGGCCCCGGCGGCCGTCCCGGTCCAGCTTCAGAGGCGTGGGAACCGCGAGGAAACGCACGAACGCGTTGGTGAGGTCGAGCTGCCCCTGATCGATCTCGGGATCGGCGGTGGGGTCGACGCCCGCGGGAATCGGCTTGCCGCCGATCGTCTCTTCGGTGCGCACCGCCGGGTTGGTCACTCCCATCTCGGCCGAGAACGCGCCGGCGTTGAACTCGTCGAGCGCGGGCACGAACCCCTTGCGGCCGAAGCGGCCGATGCGGCCGTCGGTAAAGCGGTTGGGCCGGCCGGAGATGCCGTCGTGGTTCTTGTCGTCGGGATCGGCGTAGGCGAGGATGACCGATTCGGGAACCGCATCGAGCAGGCCCCGCCCGAACACGACGGGCGTGGTGCGTCGGGCGCGCGCCGTGGCCGAGGGGGGGAACGGCTCCGAATCGATCCCCAGGGCCTGCTTCAGGGCCGGCGTGGTGTGCTGCTGGATGACGAACCCCCCTTCCGCGACCAACGGATCGCACACGGCGTTCCTGAACGCGGTCGCGTGCACCTCGACTTCGTCGCCGCGACCGCCTTTCACCGGGGCCTCATGGCACTCGCCACACCCGGTCGAGTTGAACAGGGGGCCGAGCCCCGTTGCGGGGGTGAAGTTGCTGTCGAAGAGGACCTTGCCTTGGGCGAAGCGATCCCGCTCCACGCGGTTCAAGTCGCGCAGCGGATCGCCGGGCTTGATCGCCCGCTCGCAGCCGGCTGCGAGCAGCACGAGCGCCGCGGCGGCGCACGCGCGCGCCGGCGTCACGGCGCGCGCCTCTTCAGCTCGATGCGATCGGCCACGAGGCCGGTCGCGGTCATGCGGCAATCGGCGCGCACCACGTCGCCGGCGTGCAGATCGCCCAGTGCCAGCGACGCGCCCTCGCCGAATACGGCGGTCGCGGGCTGCGTGCGGATGTGCACCAGCCGCAGTGCCTCCCCGACCCCGGTGATGATGTCCACGGAGCCCGCCTTCACGGCGTGCACGGTACCCTGGTAGGTGTAGGGCAACTCGCGTTGCGCGGACAACGCCGCGGCGGGGGCGAGCAGGACGGCAGTGAGGGCAACTACGCCGGCCAGATGTCTCATACGAGCCTCCCGGGGTAGGTACCCCGCCGCATCTTAGACAGCCAGGCGCGCGCCAGTCAATGGCGCCGGTTCAGGGCGCGAGCTTCTCCAGCTGCTCCGCCGCCCGGGTGATGACGTCCGTCTCGGCGGCGAGCGTCCGGGCGACACGCGGGATCTGGTCGTCCGCCTCTCTCCAGTTCTTCTGCTCGATCGCTTCGCGCACCCCGGGGAGCGTCTTCACGCCGTAGCCCGTGTAAAAGCCGGGCGCGTAGATCTGGTGGCGGTACCACGGCCGGCGCGGTAAGCCGTCCGCGAGCGTGAGCGCGCGCTCGCTCTGCAGCAACGTGGCGTTCAGCGCTTTCAGGTCGGTCTTGGTCAGGGCCGCGCCGCCGTTCGCTTCCGCCTTGGTGAGCGCTTTCTGGTAGCGGTCGGCGGCGCGCGTGAGCGCGTCGACCGCGTTGTCGAGCGGGGCGAAATTCAGGAACGGTGGGATCTCCTCCTTCTTAGGCGGCACGAGCGGCTCCCGCGGATCGTTGGTCGCGGTGAATACGCCTTCGTCGATCTGGCGGTTCTGCTCGCGCACCGAGTCCTGCTTGTCCTTGAGCAGTTTCTGCACCTCGCGCCCGTAGCGCCCCATGGTCTCGGCGAGCCCGGTGAAGTCGTACGGCAGGAGCTCCGCGTCGGCGAGGCGCATGACGGCCGTTCCCATTGTCTGGGCGAGAGCGCGGCCGTAGACGAACGACGTATCGTCGAACGACGTGAACCACTTGAAGTCGTCGTAGATCGAATGGTAGATCCCGCCGCCGTCCTCACCGCCGTAGCCCAAGTTGAGGGAAGCGATGCCGACGTGCTGCAGGAACGGCGTCCAATCGGAGCCCGAGCCGAGCGCCCCGATGCGGAGATTGGCGCGGCGGCGCGCCTCGTCCCGGGCCTCGGAGGTGCGGGCGTTCGCGACGTCGTTGAGTTGGTTCCGCTTCCAGACGGTGAGCTTGGTTTCTGGGTCCTCGATGTCCCGGGACACGTCGTTGATGAATTCCTCGAGCGTGTGGGAGCCACCTACGCCGAGGTAGCCCCGCCCGTTGGTATCGCTGTTGAGATAGGCGACGGCTTTGTGCGCGAGCTCGTCGGCGTGTGCTTCGACCCATTCAGTCGAGCCGAGCAGGGCCGGCTCTTCGCCGTCCCAGGCGGCGTAGACGATCGTGCGGCGCGGCTTCCACCCTTGTTTCAGGAGGGCGCCGTAGGCGCGGGCCTCCTCCAGCAGCGGCACCTGACCGGAGATGGGGTCCTGCGCGCCGTTTACCCAGGCGTCGTGATGGTTGCCGCGGATGATCCACTCGTCCGGGGCGCCCGTGCCCGGAATGCGGGCGATCACGTCGTACAGCGGCTTCAGGCTCCAGTCGGACTTGACCCGCAGGTGCACTTTGGCCGGCCCGGGCCCGACGTGGTAGGTGATGCCGAGGCCGCCGCGCCACTCCTCCGGTGCCCTCGGGCCGGTGAGCGCGGCGAGCAACGGCTCGGCGTCCCCGTACGAGATCGGCAGGACGGGGATCTTGGTGATCGTCGGCGCCTCGCTGAGCGCCAGGCGCTTCGCGTCCTTGGTCGCCCCCACTCCGGGGGTTAGGGGATCGCCGGGATACACCGGCATGTCCATCACGCTGCCGCGCTGCACTCCGTCCCGGGGCCGCCACGGCCCGCGCGGGTAGACGTCTCCCTGGACGTAGCCGTCCTCCCGCGGGTCCGAGTAGATGAGGCAGCCGATGGCGCCGTGTTCGGCCGCGACCTTGGGCTTGATGCCGCGCCACGACCCGAAGTAGCGCGCGATCACGATCGCGCCCTTCACCGAGATCCCCAGCCGCTCGAGCCGCTCGTAGTCGGCGGGGACGCCGTAGTTCACGTAGACAAGCGGGGCGGTGACGTCCCCGTCCGCCGAGTACGCGTTGTACGTGGGGAGCTGCTCGGCCTGTTGACTCGACGTCGGATCTCCCGGAACGGTCGGCTCCTGCAGCTTGGCGACGAACTTGGTCGGCGCGACGAGCTCCACCACGCGCTCTTTCGGCGTGGGGAACAGCACGTCGAACGTCTCGATCTGGGCGTCGAGCCCGAAACTCTTGAACTTTGCCAGGATCCACTCGGCGTTGGCCTTGTCGTACGGCGAGCCGACGTGATGGGGCCGCGCGGCGAGGTGCCGCATGTCCTCCCGCAACGAGTCGGGGCTCGGGATCGCGCGGAACTTGGCTTCCCACTCCCGCTCGACTTTCGCTGCGTCGGCGGAGTAGCCGTGGAGATCGCCCGCGGGCGAGGGAGCGGCGGCCAGGAGGAAGGCGCTGCAGGTCGACGCAACGAGCGCACGGGCGATCAGGCGCATACGGTCACACACCTCGTGGTGAAGAAGAAGGAAGCGGAGTTGCTCGCTACAGGTGCGCGGCGCGACGCCACCGCTCGGCGATCACGGCATGCCCCGCCGGCGTGGGGTGGACGCCGTCCGCGGCCCAGTACTGCGGGGCCGCGCGGCGCGCCAAGTCATCGAACACGCTTTGCAACGGGACGAACGTGGCACGCGCCTGCTGCGCGACGCGCTCAGCCGCCGCGCGCCGTTGGTCGAACTCCGGAAACCAGCGGTCGTCGACCGCGCCGCACCGCAGCACGAACGGCTCGAGCACGATCAATCGCACCTCGGGCAACGCCCGCCGAGTTTCGTCGAGCAGTGCGGCGTACTGATGCTCGTAGTCCTCGATGGTGCCGGTATAGCCGCGCCCCAGCTTGTGCCAGAAATCGTTCACACCCACGAGAATGCTGAGCACGTCCGGCTTCAGGTCGAGCGTATCGGCGGTCCAGCGCTGCTCCAGATCGGGGACCTTGTTGCCGCTCACGCCGCGATTGTAAAACCGGAGCGCGCGATCGGGGTGCGCCGCGAGCGCCGCCGCGGCCACGAGCAGCGGGTAGCTCGTGCCGAGCGCACCCGGCTGGTTCGGCTCGGAGGCGGCGCGATTGCGCCCGCCGTCGGTGATCGAGTCTCCCTGAAACAGGACGACCGTGCCCTCGCCCCGGGACCGGGACCGGTGGGCCGTCGCCGCCGTCGGCAGGAGCGCCGCACCTGCCAGCGCGCCCGCCGCCGTCACGAAATCGCGCCGCGTGAGCTCGTGTGTCACCAGCGTCCTCCGAGGAACGGGTGGGGCGAATAAGCTGTCGCGTCCGGCCGCAAGACTCAAGCGCCCCGCCGGGGTGCTCATCACGCGTGCGCCAGCGCGGCCAACTTGAGAACCGTGTTCCAGTTGCGACCTGTCCCCCGTGTTCCCAGCGTGCGCTCGATGAGCGCGTGCGTCAGGCGCGAGCGGCCGATGCCGTTCGGGTAGACGATGTAGGTGTGCATGCCGGCGGCCCGGACGAGCTCGGGGCCCGTGATCGCGGCCCGCAGCGCCGCGACATCCTTGGCCTTGGGGGGCTCCTTCAGAAACATCACGACGAGATGAGCGGGATCGCGCTCGGCTTCCCTGGGGAAAGGATTGCGCGACACGACTGCCTTCCATTCTGTGGCGGTGCGGACGAAGAAGTCGGTTTCCAGGCCCAAACGCTGTGCGGCCTCGGTCTCGAGCATGCGCTCCAGGTGCCCGCCGGTCCGCGCCTCACCGCGGAATACGAGGTTGCCGCTCTGCAGCAGGCTCCGCGCGTCGACGAACCCCACCCGCGCCAGCAGGTTGCGCAACTCCGCCATGGCAACCGGCTTGTGGCCGCCGACATTGATACCACGGAGGAGGGCGACATAGGTCATCATGGAGGGTAGGGGGCGAGCTCCATTGGCATTGGCCCCGGTGGATTCGAACCACCATACCCAGATCCAAAGTCTGGTGTCCTGCCGTTGGACGAGGGGCCAGCGATGTTGCAGCGTACTAACTTAGCGCATACGCCACGGCACGGTACCCTGGCGGGGCATCCGGTCTTTCACTGAGTGTCCGCGACGTTGCGCGCCCACCACAGTTGCGCGGACCGAGTCGGTGTTATACGGTGGAGGCGATCACCACCTGAGGAGGTGGGGCCGTGAAGCAACACGACGGCCACAAGCGAAGCGGTGCTCTCGCTCGCCTCAGCGAGTGAGCGCGAAGCCCCCGAGGGCGCTAGGGCCCCTCGGGGGTTTCTGCTTTCTCCAACCCGATCATTGTACGACGGGGACTGGCTCGCTCCGATCGGCCGTAGACCCGTCCCCAACCTGGCCGCTTGCATTGGACCCCCAACAATACAGGGCTCCCGTCACGGTGACGCCGCAGGTGTGTCCCCACCCCGCCGATAGCGACGCGAACCGGAGTCCCCCGCTGACCGGTGCAGGCGTCGTCTGCCCGCTGCCGGGGCCACCCAGCTCGCCTCCGTACGCACTGCCCCAGCACAAGGCGGTCCCGGTCGTCGTCACACCGCAGGTATGCTCGCCTCCGGCGCTCAACGCGGAGAAGCGATGCCCGCCGGAGACGGGCACGGGGCTGGACCGGGTGGTCGTGGTCGCGTTGCCCAGCTGACCGGCATCGTTGAGACCCCAACAGTATGCCGTGCCGTCGGTCGTCACGCCGCAGCTGTGGAAGCCTCCGGCCGTCACGGAGGCGAAACGGAGCCCGCCGACTACCGCCACGGGGCTCTGTGCGTAGTTCGTGGTCCCATCGCCGACCGCCCCGTGAATGTTGGAGCCCCAGCAATACGCCGCGTTCCCCACCGTCACGCCACAGTTGTGGAAGTTCAAAGTGCTCACAGAGCCGAAGCTGAGCGCTCCCGCGACTGGAGTAGGCATCCATGAAGTGTGTGGGGTCAAGGTTCCATCGCCCAGCTGGCCCGCATTTCCGTAGCCCCAGCAGTAGGCGGCGCCGGCGGTGGTCAGCCCGCAGGTGTGGAAGAATGCGGAGCTCACTGTCACGAACGTGAGCCTGCCCCGGACGAGCACAGGGCTCGTGCGGCTGGTGTCCGTTGAGTCGCCCAGCCTGCCGTCCAGGTTTCCGCCCCAGCAATACGCTGTACCATCGACGGTGACCCCGCAGGTATTGTCGTACCCAACGCGCACGGTCGCCAAGCGCAGGCCGCCGGTGACGCGCACTGGGCGCTCGCGCTGCGTAGTGGTCGAGTCTCCCAGCTCGCCGGAGAGGTTCTTGCCCCAACAGTACAGCACGCCGCCGGGCGCGATGGCGCAGGTGTGATCGCTCCCTGCGCTCACCGCGACGGCGGTCATAGGCGTCGGCCCACCGAGCTGAACGGGATTGCCGTTGCCCCCGCAAGCCGCCGCCGTCAGTCCCGCCGCCACAACGTGTGCTGGCAGCCACGAGCGAACCATCAATCGGCCCATCGAGCGATGCCCCGCCAAGGATGGCGACATCAGGCGCATGCAGCGTGCCGCGGCGTCACGGCCGGAGCTCCACCCCCTGCGTCTGGCCGTGCTTCGTCTCCACGTCATAGGCGCGGTTCTTGGCGCGGCCCTCGGCCACGACCCGCTCGCCGGTGCGTGAGGCGGCGTCCCACACCTCCTGACAGGTCGCTCCCCGCAGCGCCAACAACGCCGCCAACAAGTCGCGGGCGTTCTGTTCGGCGATCGTGCGGTGCCCCGCTTCGTGGAGCTTTACGCTCCGCAGGTAGGTCCGCCACGAGTCGATGAGCCGGGCGGGGGTGCCAGTGGGAGGCGCCCAGCGCGGCAGCGTGGTGTTGAGCGTGAGGGTAACCTTCACGTCGCGCAGGCCGCACCCCTCAGGCGAGTGCGCCTCCGCGTAGGTCCAGTCGATGGTCCACACCGTCAAGGCGTCGCGCGCTGCGCCGCCGTCCCTGGGACCGAGGCGACGGATCTGCTCCCGCAGGGCTCCGGCGCTCGAGCCATCGATGTCGTAGTACTGTTCGTGGCTGTCGAGCGACACCCGGCCGGGTGTGGCGGCAGCCGCAGGGCCCGGCGCAGGGGCCGGCAGAGGAACGGACTTAGGGGACGACCCGCACGCGGAGAGGATCACCGCCGCGCAGAGCAGGGCTCGTGGGGACCGGATCAGCCAGTCTCCCACCAGGCGATCTCTCCACGAAAGCCGCAGGGGGGACACTTGGTCTCGCGTGGGTGGCCGACCAGTTGCACGCGCGAACCGCATGCCGGACACACGGCGTAGATCCGGCCCACGTCCGAACGGGTGCCGCGCGCTGGGTTGCCGCTATCGCGCGGCCGGTACACGACGGTGAAACGGTCGGGTCGGTTGGGTCTGATCTCGACTAAGTCGCTCGGTACGGCGACGCGCCGCCCGGAGACCTCGAGTACTGTGCGCGTGTCGCCGTTGCTGACGACGGGGTACCACGCGCCCTGCCGGAGCATGGGATCGCTCACGTAGGGCGGCGCTGCCACCCATACTCGAGCCCAGCCGACAGGTTGGATCATGTGCATTAGGTATGATACGGTGATCGGTCGCAATTCTGTGACGCAACTTACAGGCCACGACGCAACTTATGGGCCAGCTAGGTCACCTTGAACACCTGGTCGTGCTGCCGCGCCCGGTCGGTGACCTGGATGGCGACCTCCTCTCCAGCCTTGGCCCGCTCGACCTTCGTGTGGTTGAGCTCCATCGAGCCGACCTGGGCGGTGAACTCTGTGGTATGGCCGTGGAACCGCACCCGGTCGCCCACGGCGAGCTCGCCCTCGGCGAGACGCACGATGGCCACGCTCGGCCCTTTGAAATAGTGGACCACAGTTCCGATGAGCTGTTCGGGCATCCGGCCTCCGGGCAGGGGTTCCGTGTCAACGCTACCACGCACCGTCCGGCAGCGCCATCACAGCCTAGGTCGGTTCGGGACCGGGAGCGGGCGACGCCCGGGTGGCGACCCGCAGCAGGCGCTGGTGCTTCTCTCCCAGGACCAGCGCCGCGTCGTCGCGCAGCCGCTCGCTCGAGTACACGGCTGCGACCGCGCTCCCTGAGCCGCACAGCCGCACCCAGAGGGGGTGGGTCTGGGCGAGCTTCTCGTACAGCGTGCGGAGCGCCGGATGCTTGCCGAAGACGGGAATCTCGAAATCGTTCCCCCCCAGTCTACCGACGCTGCCCCACCCGGTGAACGCCCCTGCGTCGAGCACGACCGGACCGCGCGCCGCGGGCTCGGGATACAGCTCGTCCCACCAGCGGTAAGCGTCCGGCGTGGCGATGGCCAGCGGCGGCACGGCGACGAGCGCGGGCGCGGCCGGTGGGGAGTCGAGCCGGAACAGCCGCTCCCCGCGTCCCCACGCGACCGCCGCGGGGGCGCCGCTCGCGAAAAACGGGACGTCGGCGCCGAGTCGCACGGCGAAATGCAGCAGCTCGTGACGAGGGACGACATTGCCGGCGAGCGCGTTCACGGCGTGCAGGGCGGCGGCCGCGTCGCTCGACCCGCCGCCCAGACCGGCACGCACCGGGATCCGCTTGGTCAGCTCGATGGTCACGCCGAACTTGTCAGCGGTCGCTTCCAGCACCGCGCGCGCCGCACGCACGGCGAGATTGGCCTCCGGGGGCCCCAGATCGGGGCCGTGCACCGTGAGCGCGATCCCGGAGCTCGCACGGGTGACGACGAGCTCGTCCGCCAGTTCGAGCAGCGTGAATGCGGTCTCGATCTGGTGATATCCCGAGGACGCTTCGCGCGCCAGGATGCGCAGCAACAGGTTGAGCTTCGCGTGGGCCGTGATGCGGACGCGGTCGACCGCCATGTCAGGCTCCGGTCGCGGCCGCCTCGCGCAGCTCGCCGAGGTGGATCCGCAGGCGCGACAACGAGTACAGACCGAGCAGCGTGATCGGCAGGAACGTGGCGGCGTGGTATGCCAGGGCGTAGCTCACGGCTCGAGTCGCATCGATGCCGTAGATCGCGAGCGTGACGCGCGTGGCCGCTTCGAATACACCGACGAACCCGGGCGAGGCTGGAAGCGCGACCCCGAATCCGATGATGCCCTGCAACAGCAGCGCGCCTTCAGGCGGGACGGCGAGGCGGAAGGCGCGGAAACACACGGCGAACGCCGCCGCGTTGACGAGCCACTGCAGCAGCGACCAGACGAACACCCCCGCGAACCGTCCCGGACTCTTCAGCACCTCGAGCCCGGCGATCAGTCCCTCGCCGATCCGCGTGACTCGCCCGGCGAAGCGCTCGGGAAGCACGGCGTGGCTGATGCGACGGAGCAGCGTGAGCCACGGCGCCGGCCGGTGGACCACCAGCACGGCGACCACGAGCACGGCGCCGAAGAACGCGGCGGCGCCGACGGTGATGCGCGAGACCGACGTGGTTCCGATCTGGGCGTGACCGGGAAACGCCGGGGAAGCGATAGCGAGCATCATCAGGCCGACCAGCAGGAGCCCGTCGAGCACGCGCTCCACGCCGACCGACGCGAGCGCGGTGCTGAACCGCACCGGGAGCTGCTGTTGCGCCACGTAAGCGCGCGCGAACTCCCCCGCGCGCACGGGCAGCAGGTTGTTGGCCATGAAGCCGATCGCAGTGGCGTGCCACAACGGGAGCAGCGGGAAGCGCCTGCCGCCGACGTCCCGGAGGATCAGCTGCCAGCGCACGGTCCGCAGTGGGAACGTCAGCGTCGCCAGCGCGACCGCGGCGAGCAGCAGCAGCGGGTCGGCGCGCCGCACGTACCCGACCAGCTCGCGCGGATCGATGTCGTGCAGCGCCCAGGCGAGCAGCGCGAGCGTGACCCCGAGCCCCACGACCCAGGCCCAGCGGGACGCGCGAGACGCGCTAGGGGGTCGGGGGATAGTTGAAGGCGGCAACGAGCAGAGTCCGGATATCCACGATCGGCCGCGCATCCTGCGGCAGGGCATCCTGCACGGCGACGAGCTCCTGCAGCGAGGCGGTACCGATGCCGGCCTGCACCAGCCGCTCGTACGCCGCCCACGAGCCGGCGAGGTCCGGCGTCTCGGCGGGGGTCGCGGAGGGAGCCGCGGGCCGACGGGGGACGAGCGGCGCAGCAGGGCTGGTGGCCCGCGGCGCAGGTGGCGCCCCCGCGGCGCCGAGGCTCCTGACCCGCTCGATCAAAGGAGTCAGCTCAGCCGCGAGTGTGTCTTCGTCGCCGGCGTTGGAGCCGGCGAGCAGGTCCCCGACCCGCCGCAGCTCGGCGGCGAACGCCGCGGCGTGGCCCACGGCGCTGCCGTTGGCGACGGCGTCGCGCGCCGCGACGGCGAACTCGGCGACGCGGTCCGCCAGGATTCCGCCACCCGCGTTCGCGAGCGCGCGAAAGGTGCTCCCCAGTGTGTGCGCGCGCAGCTCCCGCTGCGTGGCGCTCGGCGCCCGCTCGAGCGAGTCCGCCGCCTGTCGCAGGTGCTCGCCGTGGCTCACCAGCTCGAGCCGGCCGAGCGTCGACGGGCGGGCCACGGGCACGCCACGCGATACCAGGTGAGGCCCCGAGTCGTTGTAGTAGAGCGCCCCGATCGACACGACATCCGGCTCGCTCTCCATCGACTGGACCAGCAGCTCCGCGAACCTGCGGAATTCGGCCCCTTCGGGGTCGGGGCGGCCGCGCTCGGCGACGTCGTGCGCCGAGCGGGCGATGGCCGTCGCCGCCGTCTGAAAGAGCTCGGCCACATTGGCGGGGGGCTCGAGTCCCGAGCGCGACAAGTCGGCGATCGTGCGCTCGATCCCGTCGAGCAGATCGGGGAGCGGCGGCAGATCGGCGAGCGCCGCGAGGCCGCGCAGCGGCTGCAGGGCACGCAGCACATGCTGCAGCGGGTCGTGGGCGAGCGGGTTGACGCGCAGCGCCTGCGCCGCGCGGTCCAGCGCGCTGGCAATGGCGGCCCCCTCGCGCGCGACGAACGCCCGCGCGCCCGCATCGAGCCCCAGCGCCTCGGCCGCGCGGATCTGCGCCGACGGCCGTCCGGCGACGTGGTCGAGCTCCTGGCCCAGCGCCTCGGCCTTCGCCGTGTCCGCGTCGGTCCACGCGCCCGCGCGGCGCACGAAGACCTTGAGGTCGTCCACCGCGCGCACGCTCAGTTGCTTGGTGTGCGCGTCCCAACTGCGCCGGCCATCGTGTATCGCACGCGCCAGCGATTCGAGGCCGGCCGCCGCCCGCGCGATCGCTTGCTGGTTCGCCATCAGCGCGCTGCCGCGCAGCGCGCGGGACAGCCGCACCAGCTCGTCGGTGCTGGGGTGCTCGCTCTGGGCGAGCAGCCCGTCGAGCCGTTCCAGGTACTCCCCCGCCTCGAGGGCGAAGAAGTCCGACATCCCCAGCGGCTTGTTGCCTTCGGTCATGGCGGCTCCAAACTACAACCGTCGTGCCTCATCCACCAACTGGCGCATGCGGCGCACCGCTTCCTCCATGCCCCAGAACACCGCGTTGCTCACGATCGAATGCCCGATGTTCAGCTCCTCGATCTCGGGGATGCGCGCGACCGGCTGGACATTCTCATACGTGAGGCCGTGGCCGGCGTGCACCGCGAGGCCGCGCGAGCGGGCGTGCGCGGCGACGCGGGCCAGCGCGCGCAGCGCGGCGTCGCTCCGCTTCCAGGTGCGCGCGTACCGGCCGGTGTGCAGCTCGATCGCGGGCACGCCGAGCTGGGCGGCGCGGTCGATCGTCGCGCGGTCGGGATCGATGAACAGGCTCACGCGGATGCCGGCGTCCGTCAGGCGCCGCGCGGCGGCCGCGACCTTCCGGCTGGGGCCACGCAGGGCGAGACCGCCTTCGGTGGTGATCTCCTGGCGCCGCTCCGGGACGAGCGTCGCCTGAAACGGTTTCAGGCGACACGCGATGCGCACGATCTCGTCATGTGCGCCGAGCTCGAGGTTGAGCACGCCGCGCACCGACGACTTGAGGGCGCGGACGTCGGCGTCCTGGATGTGCCGCCGGTCCTCGCGCAAGTGTACCGTGATGCCGTCGGCGCCGGCGCGCTCGGCCGCGTCCGCCGCGCGCACCGGATCGGGCTCGTCGGTCTGGCGCGCTTCGCGCAGCGTCGCGACGTGATCAATGTTGACGTACAGCCGCATGGCGCCTTACCTTCGGTTCACTTCGTCCAGCCCGAGGATCATCTGTGAAACCACGACTGGTCGTGCTCGTCGCGCTGGGCTCCCTCGCGTGCGGAGGCGGTGGGAGCCGGACGCCCGCACCACAGTCGCTCAACGAGACGCTCGCCCAGTTTCTGTCGGCCGCGAAGGCGAACGACGGGAAGCGCATGGCCACGCTGTGGGGCACGGAGCGCGGACCCGCCGCCGACTGGATGAAGGCGGAAGAACTCACGCAACGCGTCGCCGTCATCCAGCGGTACCTGAACCATGCCGGCTACCGTGTGGTCGAGGGCCCATTGCCGGTGCCGGGGCAGGACAACCAGCGGACCTTTCGCGTCGAGCTCCAGCGAGCCAACGGCTGCAACGTCGTGTTGCCGATCGATCTCGTGCGCGCCAAGAGCGGGACGTGGCTCGTGCTCGACGTCCACCTGGGCGTCGCGGGCAATCCGGCCGCCGGCTGCAAGCCATAGGACGCGGAACGATCCACGATCGGGCGGCGTTACATTTACTCAGTGAGCTCGAGCAGAATCCCGGCGGTCGCCTTCGGATGCAGGAACGCGATGCGCCGGCCCCCGGCACCGCGGCGCGGCACGTCGTCGATGAGCCGGTAGCCCGCGGTCCGGCAGCGCTCGAGCGCTCCGTCGAGATCGGGCACCCGGTAGCAGATATGGTGAATCCCCGGGCCGCGCCGGGCGAGAAACTTCGCCACGGGACTCGTGGGGTCGCGGGGCTCGAGCAGCTCGATCTGCGCGTCGCCCAGGGTGAGGCCGACGATCGTCGCGCCATCGGCGGATTCGGGACGCCCCGGCTCGAGGCCCAGGATGTCCCGGTAAAAGGCCAGGGCGAGGGCGATGCTCGGCACGGCAATGCCGACATGGGCGATGCGGGCGCGGGTGTCCGTCATCTCGCCCGTCAACATAACGATTGCATGAGAGGGAGTGCAGGGTCATGCCAGATCTACATCCCGTGGCGGTCACCGACGCCACGTTCGGCCTTGAGGTCGAGCAATACAAGGGGCTCATCGTCGTGGATTTCTGGGCGACCTGGTGCGGTCCCTGCCACATGGTGGCGCCCATCCTGGAGCAGCTCGCCGGGGAGTACCAGGGCAAGCTGAAGGTGGTGAAGCTGGACGTGGACGCGAACCAGCAGACGGCGATGCGCTTCAACGTACGCTCGATTCCGAGTATTCTATTCTTCAAGGACGGACGCCACATCGACACGCTGGTGGGGGCGTATCCGAAGCCCGTGTTCGTCCAGAAGATCCAGCAGCACCTGTCGTAGCATCCTCCCCGGAGGGCCATGCGCGCGAGCACCGCTCGCCTGATGAACTCGCCGGTTCGCCTCGCGGACCTGACGTTCCCGCAGGTGAACCGGCTGATTCATCGCACCCGCCTTGCCTTCATCCACCTCGACAACCTGCTGGCCTTCGGCAAGCGCGATCGCGACGGTCGGGTGGACGGCTACATCACGGCCTACCTCCCGGACGAGTGCCTGCTCGTGTTCTTTCGCAAGGGCGAGGCGGTCAACGCGGCGTCGCTCCACACCACGGGCCGGCAGGTGGTCACGATCACCGAGGCGCTCAAGCGGATGCGCGCCGAGGTGGAGCGTGGGGAGCTCGCCTATAGCGCTGCGCCGATGGAGCAGCTCGCGTGGATGTACCAGTCGTGCGCCGTGCCGCTCCAGCCCCGCGCCGTGGACGCCGGCAGCCCCGGCGCCCTGTTCCCGGCGTTGCAGCAGGAGAAGGTGAGCGGCGTGCTGGAGCTGATCTCGGACGGACGGGTCTCGTACGCGCGCGTCGAGGACGGCCGGTTCGTCGGCGGTTACTATTGCGACAAGCTCGACGAGCAGCCGGTGGGGAAGTTCTTCGAGGCGCAGTTTCAGGCCGGGTCGGGGGGGGCCGCGCCCGCCATCTCGGCGGTGGTGTTCCCGCCCGCCGCCGACCTGCCGCAGCAGGCGCCGAACGCGTTGATCCACACCTACCGGGAGCTGTACTGGCGGATCGTCGACGAAGTGGACAAGGAGTTCCCCGGCGAGGCGAAGCGGCGCGCCCAGAAAGTCAGCGCCGGCATCCTGGAGCAGCACAAGGCGATCGGCATCCTGTCCGCCGCGCGCGGTGCCGAAACGCCGGACGCCGTGGTGCAGCCCGAGGAGCTCGCCGCCGCCCTGATGGACTGGTCGCGGCAGCTGCTCCAGGGCGTCGAGGTCATGATGCCCGGCACGGCGCCCAAGATTCTGCGCGAGGCGACGCGCGAGCATCGCTACGTGCTGCAGTCGGCCGGGTTTTACGGGCAGCTGCCGTGGCCGGTGACGTGGTGACATGTCCGGCACCCTGTACGTCGTGGCGACGCCGCTCGGCAACCTCGACGACCTCTCCCCCCGCGCGGCCGCGACCCTGAAGCAGGCGGCCGCGGTCGCGGCCGAAGACACCCGTCACACGAAGACGCTGCTCGTCCATGTCGGCTCACACGCGCAGCTGGTGAGCTTCCACGCGCACTCCCCCGAGTCGGCGCTGCGCCGCATCCTGCACCTGTTGGGAACGGGCAAGGACGTGGCGCTCGTGACCGACGCCGGCACCCCCGCCGTGAGCGATCCCGGGGCTGTCCTCGTCGCCGCCGCGCGTGAGCGCGACGTCCCGATCGTGACCGTCCCCGGTCCGACCGCCGTCGCCGCCGCGCTCGCCGTGTCGGGTCTCCCGGCCGACCGCTATCTCTTCCTCGGGTTTCTTCCCCGCAAGGGAACCGAGCGACGCCGGCTGCTCGACACGGTAGCCAACAGCGAGTGGACGGTGGTGCTGTTCGAAGCGCCGCCACGCGTAGCGGAGCTGCTCGGAGATCTTGCGGCGGCGTGCGGTGGTGAGCGGCGCGCCGCCGTGGCGCGCGAGCTGACGAAGGTATTCGAGGAGACGCGCACCGGGACCCTGACCCATCTCGCGGGTTATTACGCGGAGGCCCCCGCCCGCGGCGAAGTCACGGTTGTCGTCTCGGGCACCGGCAAGCCCTTCCGGGAAGAGCGGCCCCCCGATCCGGAAGTACGCGCCCGCGCATTGCTCGCGCAGGGGATGACGCGCAAAGATGTGGTCGAGCGCCTCACGGAAGAGACGGGGATCACGCGCAACATCGCCTATCGGCTGGTCAACGAACTATGACAGGCGGCGGTCGGGCGGTCAGGTGGACCGGCGGTCTGGTTCTGCTCTTGGCAACGGGTCTACCGACCGCCCGACCGCCCGACCGCCCGCGAGGGAGTCCTTTAGGGACCGCCGCCTCTCTCACCATCGGCCGCCTCCACTACGATGGCGGCGGCGACTGGTACACGGGTCCCTCGAAACTCATGAACCTGCTCGGCGCGATCCGCCAACGCACCCGCCTCGCCGTGGACGAGCGGGAACGGGTCGTGACGCTGACGAGCCCCGGCCTCTGGGACGTCCCTTACCTCTATATGACGGGGCACGGCAACGTGCGCTTCGCCGACGACGAGGTGACGATCCTGCGCCGCTACCTCGAGCAGGGCGGTTTCCTCCATGCCGACGACGACTACGGGATGGACAAGTCGTTCCGGCGCGAGATCGCGCGCGTGTTTCCCGACCACCCTCTCGTTGAAGTCCCGTTGACGCACCCCGTCTATCACGTACCGTATGAGTTCCCGAAGGGGATCCCCAAAATCCACGAGCACGACGGCCTCCCGGCCCAGGGGTTCGGCATTTTTTTGGGTGACCGTTTGGTCGTATACTATTCCTATCAAACGGACCTGGGCGACGGGTGGGAGGACCCCGAGGTCCACCACGATACCCCGGAACTGCACGAGGCCGCGCTGCGCATGGGCGTGAATCTGTTCACGTATGCCGTGAGCTCCACCCGGTGACGGGATGCGGGACGGCCACCCGGCTGGGGCGGCTCGGACTGCCGCACGCGCGCGCGCGCGCGGCCGCGGTGGTGTGCGCGGGCGCGGGGCTCGCCGGCGCGCTGGCCGCGCTCGGCGTGCGGCTCGCGCCGTGGGTCGCCGGCGTGATCGGGGCGTGGCTCGCGATTGCCTTGGTTGCCGGGGCCGCCGCCTGGGCCGCGCGCCGCGTGCGGCGCGCCACGGACCCGCCGGAGCTCGGCCGCCTCGCCGAGCGGGAGACCGGCGGCCGGGCGGGCAGCGTCGTCGGCGTGCTGGGTGCACCGCCGCAGCCGGCGGGGGGAGTGAGCGCGGCCTTGCTGGCGCTCGCGGATGCGCGTGCGGCGGCGGTCGTCGAGCGCGCCGCTCCGCGCATCCGAGGGGCGCTGGCACGCGGGACGCGACGCGGCGTCGCGGCCGGGCTTGGCGCCGCGGCGCTGGGGGCGGCGCTGTTCCTGGCCTCGGCGCCGGCGGCGGGTCGCGCCGCCGCGTTCTGGCACCCGCTGCGCACGCTCGCCGAAACGCGCACGCCGGTGCGCCTGTGGGTCGATCGCGCGACCGTGCGGCGCGGCGACAGCGTCACCGTTACCGTCCAGGTCCCCGCCGCCTCGCGCGCGACGCTCGAGACCCGGGGGCCGGGCGAGCCGTGGCGGGCCGCCAGCCTGACGCTCGACTCGATGGGGCGCGCGGTCCGCCGCATCGGGCCGCTCGAGGCGGACTTATTCCTGCGGGCGTCGAGCGGCGGGCGCACCAGCGTCGAGCGGCGGGTCACCATCGCCCTGCCGGCGTTCGTGGCCGAGCTCGAGCTGACGGCGCGCTATCCCGCGTATCTCGCGCGCCCCGACGAGCCGGTCGTTCCCGGCAGCGACACGATTCTCGTGCCCGAGGGCACGACGGTCGTGACGAGCGGCGCCGCGAGCGTGCCGCTCGCGACGGCCGTCTGGCGCGGGGGGGGCGGTGCCGCGTCGCGGCTCGCCGTCACGGGCTCGCGGTTCGCCGGGCGGCTCGCGCCGGTCGCCTCCGGCACCTGGCGGCTCGACCTCACGACGGCCGACGGGGGCCCGCTCGAGGGCGAGGCGCCGCAGCTCGCGCTGCGTGTGGTGGCCGATTCGGCCCCGGTGGTGACGGTGCCGCTGCCCGGCCGCGACACGACCCTACCCCTGTCGCTCCGCCAGCCGCTCGTGATCGACGTGCGCGATGACCACGGGTTGTCGCGTCTGCAAGTCGTGAGCTGGCGCGTGAGTCGGACCGGCAAGCTGGGCGACGCGGTGCGCGAGTCGCTCGAGGTGAGCGGCGTCGGTGACCGGGCGATCGTGCAGGGGGAGCTGGACGCGACGCGGCGCGGCCTGCTGCCGGGCGACACGCTGCGGTTCCGCGTCGAGGCGTGGGACAACGCACCGGCGCCGCACGTGGGACGGAGCGCGGACATCGCCTTGCGGCTGCCGAGCCTCGAGGAGGTGCGGGCAGCGATGCGCGCCGCGACGCGCGGGCTGGTCGAGACGGCGGATTCGATCACCGGCTCACAGCGCGACCTGAGCGAGCGCACCGGCGACCTGGCGCAGCAGCGTTCGCGCGACGAGACCGCGGGAGGCGCGCGCCGGCCGCCGCCGGGCGCGCAGTCCGGCACGCTGCCGTTTCAGGCGACCGAGCGGGCGCAGGCGGTGGCGCGCGAGCAGGAGGCGCTCGCGCAGCGTGTGCAGGAGCTGTCCAAAGCGGTCGAGGAGATCGCGCGCGCCGCGAAGGCGGCGGGGATCGACGACTCGGCGTTCCAGGCGCGGCTGCGTGAGGTGCAGCAGCTGCTGCAGCGCGCCGTCACGCCCGAGCTCGAGCAGCGACTCCGCGAGCTCCAGGAGGCGCTCGCGAAGCTCGACCCCGACGCCACCCGGCAGGCGCTACAGCGGCTTGCCGAAGCCCAGCAGCAGCTCAAGGCCGAACTGGAGCGGAGCCGCGAGCTGTTCCAGCGCGCGGCGACTGAGGGCGCGCTCGCTTCGCTCGCCGCCGACGCCCAAGACTTGAAGCGGCGCCAGGCGGAGTGGAACGACGCGGACGCGCGGCGCCCGGACAGCGCCGCGGCGGCGCGCGAGCGCGCGCTCGCGGAGCGCGCCGACTCGCTGGCGCGCGGTATCGAACAGGTGGGGAAGGAGCTCGGGTCCCCGCCGGGGCGCGAGGCGCCGCTCGCGGCCCCGCAGCAGTCCGCGCAGCAGGCGCAGGCCGCCATGCAGCGCGCCGCCGAGTCGGCGGGGCAGAGCGACCAGGCCGGAGCGCAGCGGTCGGGCGAGACGGCAGAGCAACAGCTTGCGGGGCTTCCCGACGCGCTGCGGGCCCGACGCGACTCGCTCGCGGGAGCGTGGCGTCAGGAGACGCTCGGCGCGCTCGACCGCGCGCTGTCCGAGACGGCGGCGTTGGCCGACCGCGAGCAACAGGTGGCCGAAGCGCTGCGCCGCGGCGAGGGCGGCCCCGTCACGCGGTCGCGCCAGGCGTCGGTGGAGGAGGGGACGACGGCCGTGGAGCGGCAAATCCGCGAGGCGGCGGGGAAACATGCGCTCGTCTCGCCGCAGCTCGAGGGGGCGCTCGGGTTTGCCAAGCGCCAAATGGCGGCGGCGCGCGAGCAGCTCGAGCAGGGGGACCCCAACACCGGTGAGGCCGCGGCGCTGGCGGAACAAGCGGTCGATGCCCTCAACGCCACGGCGCTCGCCCTCGCGCGGAGCCGCAGCCAGGTCGCGGGCGCGCAGTCGGGGAGCGGGTTCGCCGAAGCGGTCGAGCAGCTCGCCCGGATGGCGCGCGACCAGCAGGGGCTGAACGGGCAGGCGCGCGGGCTCCTGCCCATGATGGGCCCGAGCGGGCAGGCGGTGCTCGAGCAGTTGCGCGCGATCGCGGCGCGCCAGCGCGCACTCGCGCAACAGCTCGAACGGCTGCAAGCGGAGGGCGGGAGCGCCGCGGCGGGCGCGCTCGCGCAAGAAGCGCGCGAGCTGGCGCGCCAGCTCGACGCGGGCCGTCTCGACCAACAGACGATCCAGCGTCAGGAGCGCTTGTACCGCCGGTTGCTCGACGCCGGCCGGACCCTGTCGGGGAGCGAGCCCGACGAGAGCAAGGAGCGCACCAGTCGCCCCGCCACCGACGACAGCGTGCACCTTCCGGCAATACTCAAACCCGGCGCGACGGGCGCGGGTCCCAGGCTGCGCTATCCGACGTGGGACGAGCTGTCCGGGCTCACGCCGGAGCAGCGGCGGCTCGTGCTCGAGTATTTCCGGAGATTGAATGCCCCCGAGCCGCGCTGAGGTCTGGGTGCTCGGGCTGCTGCTGGTCTCGGCGCAGGGCGCCCGCGGCCAGGCCATCGGCCAGGGCTTCGAGCTGGAGCGTGCCGGTCAGTACCAGCGGGCGGCGACCGTCTATTTCACGACGCTGCGCGGGGAGCCCACCAACCTGGCGGCGCTGCTGGGACTCGAGCGCGTGCTGCCGTCGCTCAGCCGGCTTCCCGACCTGCTCCCGGCGGCCCAGCGCGCCGCAGCGGCGAGTCCCCGGAACGTCGCGCTGCGGGCCCTGCTGCTGCGGACCTACGTGGCGTTGAACGAGCCGGACAGCGCGCGCGCCGTGGCGCAGCGCTGGACGGCCGAGCAGCCGCGTGACGAGGCTCCGTACCGCGAATGGGCGATCGCGCTGGAGGACGCGCGCCGCTTCGACGAGGCGCGTCAGGTGTTCCTGGTCGGGCGGCGCGCCTTGGGGCGCCCTGGCGTGTTCGGCATCGAACTGGGGGAGCTGCAGGAGCGCGTGGGTGAGTGGGAAGGTGCGGCGCGCGAATGGGCGGCCGCACTCAGCGAGGCACCCGCGCAGCTTCCGAGCGCGGCGAGCTCGTTGGCGGAGGCGCCGGCGGAGCAGCGGGAGCGGATCGTGCGTGCCGTCCTGGCGGGCTCCAAACCGCTCGAGCGCCGTCTCGCGGCCGAGCTGCTGCTCGGCTGGGGCCAGCCCGAGCGCGCCTGGAGCGTGTTCGCGCCGACCGTGGCGGAGCCGTCGTCCGATGCGGCGATCGCCCTGCGACGGTTCGCCGACCTGGCCAACAGCGGGAATACCCCCGACGTGCGCCGCGTCCGGGCACTCGCGCTCGCGCGTTATGCCGAGATGGTACCGGAGCCGTTGGCGGTGCGAGCCCGGGCGGAAGCGGCGCGCGCGTTTCTGGGGGCGGGCGACCGGGTCGCGGCCCGGCGGGTGCTCGCGCAGGTGGCGGCCGACTCCACCGCGCCGCCCGATGCACAGGCGCTCGCTCAGAGTGCGCTGGTGGAAGCCCTGATCGATGACGGCCAGCTCGCGGACGCCGCGACCCGGCTTGCAGCGGATTCCAGACTGTCCGGTGACGACCGCGCTGCGTTGCGACTCAAGCTGGCGCGGGCGCGCATCCGGCGCGGCGAGCTGGACCTCGCCGACTCGGTGCTCTTGGGGGACTCGAGCGTCGCTGCGCTGGCGCTGCGCGGTTGGGTGGCGCTGTACTCGGGCGACATGAAAGGGGCGCAGCAGATGTTCCGGGCCGCCGGTCCGTACGCCGGCGATCGGCGCGACGCGACCGAGCGCTCGGGCGTGCTGGCCCTGCTGCAGCAGCTTCCGGGCGATCGCTTTCCCGAGTTGGGGAGCGCGTTGCTGCTCGTTGCCCGCGGGGATTCTGCCCGCGCCGTGCAGTCCTTGCGGCTTGCGGCTGGACGTCTGGAAACGGCGGGTGGAGGGGGGGGAGGCCGGGCCGATATCCTGCTGCTGGCGGGCCGGATTGCGGTCCGGCTGGACACCGTACAGCAGCGGACGGCGCTCACCTTGTTCGCGGAGGTGGCGGGGACGCCCGGGAGGAGCGCGGCCGCGCCCGCGGCCGAGCTCGAGTGGGCGCGGCTGCTGCTCCGTCAGCAGAAGCCCGCCGAGGCGATCGCCCACCTCGAGCATCTGATCCTCGCATATCCGGAGAGCGCGGTCGTGCCCGAGGCACGCCGGGAGCTGGAGCGCGCGAAAGGGGCGATTCCGAAGTCATGAGGCGGCGGGACTTCGTCAAGACGGTCGGCCGGTTAGGCGGTTGGGCGGTTAGTGCCGACCTGCTGGGCCGCTACCCGTCTACCCGTCTACCCGTCTACCCGTCTCTCTTGCTCCCCATGGACGACGCCCAGAGCGATCATCTCAAGGCATACGGCGTCACCTACCGCATCATCCGGGCAGGGATCAAGGCGGAGTGGCTCCTGAACTACCGCGGCGGAGCGTTCCTCGTGCCCGACGGGGACGCGGTGCGGCGCGACGCGGCGCTCGGGGGCGTGAAGGTCGAGCCGGTGGACGACGGCCGCGTGACCGGGATCCGCGGCGAGATCGAGGCGAGCAACATGGACGCGGTGCCGCTCGAGAAGGCGCCCAAGGTCGCGGTGTACGTGCCGCCCAACGCGCCGCCGTGGGACGACGCCGTGACGATGGCGCTGCAATATGCCGGCATCCCGTTCGACACGGTGTGGGACTTCGAGGTGATAGCGGGGAAGCTCGCGAACTACGACTGGCTGCATCTGCACCACGAGGACTTCACGGGCCAGTATTCGAAATTCTTCCTGATCTACGGCGGCGCGCCGTGGCTGGGGGAGATGGTGCGGTTCAACAGCGACGCGGCGAAGCGGCTCGGCTTCGCCACCGTGCCGGACTTGAAGAAGGCCGTGGCGCGCAAGATCCGCGACTACGTGGCGAACGGCGGCTTCCTGTTCGCGATGTGCACCGCGACGGAGACGATCGACCTCGCGCTGGCCGCCGAGCGCGTCGACATCGCGGCCGCGTTCGCGGACGGCACACCGATGGATCCGCAGGCGGACGCCAAGCTCGACTGGTCGCGGGCCCTCGCCTTCAGCGGGGCGCACGTCGAGCCCAACCCGGCGGTGGCGAGCTTCTCCGACATCGACGGCCACCAGGTGAACGCCGGGCCGCGCCGCCAGCCGCTCGGGGCGTTCAAGCTGTTCAACTTCAGCGCCAAGATCGACCCCGTCCCCACGATGCTGGTGCAGAATCATCGTCAGGTGATCCCCGACTTCTACGGGCTCACCACCTCATTCCTGCGCAGCCGTCTGAAGCCGAGCGTCTCGGTGCTGGGCGACGAAGAGGGCGCTCCCTGGGTGAAGTACATCCACGGGGATCACGGCAAGGGGACGTGGACCTTCTTCGGCGGGCACGACCCGGAAGATCAGCAGCACCAGATCGGCGATCCGCCGACGGACCTTTCGCTGCGCCCCCACTCGCCGGGGTACCGCCTCATCCTCAACAACGTGCTGTTTCCCGCCGCCAAGAAGCGCGAGCTCAAGACGTGAGCGTGGAGCGCCTGTCGCCCGCGGTCCGCGAGCTGGTGCGCGCGGAAATCGCTGCGGCTCACGGGCGCGAGGTGTCGTTCGTGGCGCGCCCGGACGCGAACGGCCGCCTCGTCGAGGTGCGCCCGGTAGCGCGCGGTACGGTGGACGCGGTGCTCGCGCTGCCGGGGATCGCGCAGCGGGGGGAGCTGCTGCTGCACAACCACCCGAGCGGTGTCCTGGAGCCGTCGGGCGCGGACTTGAGCGTGGCCGCCCGATTGCACGACGGGGGCGTGGGCTTCGCCATCGTGGACAACGACGTCAGCGACTGCTACGTCGTGGTCGAGTGCCCCCGCCCACGCGCGACCACGCGGCTCGACCCCTTCGATGTCGCCGGGTTGCTCGCCCCCCAGGGTCCGGTGGCCCGCGCGCTCGGAGGCTTCGAGGATCGGCCGAGCCAGCGGGACATGGCGGCCTACATCGCGGACGCGTACAACGACGGCGGCGTCGCGCTGCTCGAGGCGGGCACAGGCGTCGGCAAGTCGTTCGCGTACCTGGCACCGGCACTCGTCTGGGCCCGCGAGAACGGCGAGCGCACCATCGTCTCCACCAACACGATCAACCTGCAGGAGCAGCTCGTCGGCAAGGATCTGCCGATTCTCGCTCGGGCGCTCGGCACGGGCGAGCACTCGCCCTCGTTCGCGCTGCTGAAGGGCTGGCGCAACTACCTCTGCCTCGCACGGCTCGAGCAGGCGCGCGACGCCCGGGGCTCGCTGTTCGAGGACGAGCGCGCCGCCGAGCTCGAGTCGCTCGCCGCCTGGGCGGGGCAGACGAGCGACGGCAGTCTCTCGGATCTGCCGGACGAGCCCACCGCCGAATTGTGGGACGCCGTCGCCGCCGAATCCGACCTGTGCACGCGACTCAAGTGCCCGCACTTCGAGCATTGCTTCCTGTTCCAGGCGCGCCGCCGCGCCGCCGAGGCGGACGTCGTGGTCGTGAACCACCACCTCCTCGCCAGCGATCTCGCCGTGCGCATGGCGAGCGACAACTGGCAGGAAGCGGCGGTCCTGCCGCCGTACCGCCGCCTGGTGCTCGACGAGGCGCATCACCTGGAGGACGTCGCCGCGATGCACCTGGGCGCGCAGGTGAGCATGCTCGGCGTGCAGCGGCTGCTGTCGCGGCTCGAGAAGAACGGCCGCGGGCTGCTGCCGACCCTGGGGGCGGTGCTCGCCGGCCGCGACGACCTGCTCTCGGCCGCGAGCCGTGACCTCGTACACCAGAGCCTGTTCGACGCGCTCGGCGCGGCACGCCGCGCCGCCGACACGTTGTTCGCACTGCTCGCCCGCCGGCTCGACGGTGAGCCCGGACCCACCCCCGTGCTGCGGCTCACGGACGATTTCGCGCGGGACGACGTGTGGGCGCAGGGCCTCGACGTCGCGCTCGACAACCTGTTGCTCGGCTTCTCCCGGCTCCGGGACGGCGTCGAGACGATCGCCGACCGGTTGTCGCTCGACGACCCCTCGGAGCGCCGCGCCCAGCTCATCGGTGAGCTGCGCGGCGTGGTGCGGCGGCTCGACGCGATCGCCGTGGGGCTCACGGCGACGCTCCGACCCGCGGCGGGCGTGCCGCCGGCGGTGCGCTGGCTCGAGCGTCGCGGGCGGAAGACCCCCAACGTGTCGCTCGCCGCCGTGCCGCTCGACCTGGCGCCGATTCTCAAGGACAACCTGTTCGATCGGGTCGAGACCGTGGTGCTCACGAGCGCCACGCTCGCCGCCGGAGGCGACTTCGGCTATCTGGAGGAGCGGCTGGGGCTCGATCTCCCGCCGTCGCGCGTGCGGGCGCGCGAGATCCACGCCTCGCCGTTCGACTTTCCGGTACAGTGCCTGTTCGGGATCCCGACCGACCTGCCCGAGCCGCGCGATGACGAGCCGGGGCACGACGCGGCCGTCGCGCGCGTGCTGGTCGAGCTGGCGCACGCATCGGACGGCGGCATGTTCGTGCTGTTCACGAGTCACGGCGCGCTGCGGCGCGCCGCCGAAGCGGTGCGCGGGGCGATCGGCGGTCGCTGGCCGTTGCTGGTGCAGGGGGACGGCCAGCGCGATCAGCTGCTGCGGCGCTTCCGCGAGGCCGGGTCGGCGATCCTGCTCGGGACGGATTCGTTCTGGGAGGGGGTCGACGTCCCGGGCCGCGCGCTGCGCGTGCTGATCCTCGCCAAGCTGCCGTTCAAGGTGCCGAGCGAGCCGCTCACCGCGGCCCGGCTCGAGCGACTGGAGGCCCGGGGGCTGAACGGCTTCACGCACTACCTCGTGCCCAATGCGGCGCTCAAGTTAAAGCAGGGGTTCGGGCGCCTGATTCGCCGCACCACCGACGTCGGGGCCGTGGTGCTGCTCGATCGCCGCATCGTGACGAGGCGATACGGCCGGCAGATTCTCGAAGGACTGCCGCCCGCGTCGCGGGTCGTGGGCTCCTGGCAGGACGTGCGGCGCGCGTGTGAAGAGTTCTTCGCGGGGCACGGGATCGAGGCGGCCCTGAGCGCGGAGGGATAGATTTGTTCGTGGTCCTGTGGATGTTCGAGGCGAAGGCGGGAGCGGAGGAGGACTTCGTCCGGGCCTACGGGCCCGAGGGCGACTGGGCGCAGCTGTTCCGGCGCAGCGGCGGCGGGGGCTACCTCGATACGCAGCTGGTTCGCGACATCGAGATCGCCCGGAGGTTCGTGACGATCGATCGGTGGGCATCCCGGGGGGCGTTCGACGCCTTCAAGACCTCCGCCAGGGCTGACTACGATGCCCTCGACGCCCGGTGCCGGCAGCTCACCCGGAGCGAGCGGCTGATCGGGCATTTCGAAACGTGACGGACGGTCGTATGATCGACGGTCCACACCAACGGTCCGTCATGCGTATGGCGTACAGGTGACCAGGTGACCAGGCTCAGCAAGCGGCTGTCCGCCTTGCCCAGCTACCCCATGGCCGAGATCCCCGCCCTCAAGCGGCGGCTGATCCAGGAGGGGGTCGACGTGATCGACATCGGAGCGGGAGACGCCGATTTGGCGCCGCCCCGCCCCGCCGTCGAGGCGCTGGCGCGCGCCGCGCGCGATCCCGCGATGAGCCGGTACGCGTTCCAGCTCGGCCTGCCGGCGTTCCGCGAAGCGGCCGCCGCGTACCTGCAGCGCCGGTTCGGCGTGCCGTGCGATCCGTTCACCGAGCTGCACCCGCTGCTCGGCTCCAAAGAGGGGATCGCCCACCTCGCCATGGCGTTGCTCGACGGCGGCGACGTGGCCGTCGTGCCCGAGCCGGGGTACGCCGTCTACGAAGGCGGCACCGCGCTCGCGGGCGGGGAGCCGTACCGCTACCCGCTCACGCCGCGCACCGCGTTCCTGCTCGAGCTCGAGGAGATCCCGGCGGAAATCATCCGGCGGACTCGGCTGGTCTATTTGAACTATCCCAACAACCCGACGGCGGCGGTGGCGACGCGCGAATACCTCGAGCGCACTGTCGCATTCTGCCGGCGGCACGACATCGTGATCGCGTACGACAATCCCTACTGCGAGATCACGTACGACGGCTACGTCGCGCCGAGCATCTTCGAGACCCCCGGGGCCTGGGAGTGCGCGGTCGAATTCCACTCGCTCTCGAAGACGTTTTGCATGACGGGGTGGCGGCTCGGCTGGGCGGCGGGGCGTCCGGAGCTCATCGCCGCGCTGGCGCGCGTGAAGAACTACGTCGACACCGGCGCGTTCCTCGCGGTGCAGGCGGCGGGCGCTGCCGTGCTGCCGCAGGCGGCGCAGCTGGCGCGCGAGTACGTCGCCGAGTTCCGGGAGCGGCGTGACGCGATGCTGCCCGTGCTGCGGGCACAGGGGTTCGAGCCCGAGACGCCGCGGGCCACGATGTACCTGTGGGTCCCGCTCCCCGAGGGTCTCGCATCGGCCACGTTCCAGCGCCGCGCGCTCGAAGAAGAAGGCGTCGTGACCGTGCCGGGGAGCGGGTTCGGCGCGGGCGGCGAAGGGTTCTTCCGGATCGCGCTCACGGTCGCGACGCCGCGGCTCGTCGAGGCGGCGGAGCGTCTGGGAAAGGTGTTGGCCGCTGTTTGACCCGCGGAAGGTCCCGCGCGCCAAGGCCCGTCTCACGTGGGTCGTGAGCCTCGTGCTGCACGGGGCGGCGGTTACCCTGGCGGTCACTACCGCGTGGCGCATCGACCGCTACCAGTCGCTCATTACCATCATCCCGCCCGAGCCGCCGCGCCGCACCGAGCTCCCGCCGTTCGGCGGCACCAAGCGCGGCAAGGGGCCGAGCGGCGGCCTGGGGCGGCCGCCGGCTCCGGCGCCGGCCATCGACACGACCACCCCGCCGCCCGCACCGCCGGTGGGCAAGCCGGACACCGCGCTCGCCGCCAGCTCGGCCGCGATCGGTCCGCACATCGTGAGCCCGCCCCAGGTGGGCGACGGACGCTTGTGGGTGCTGCCGCGTCCGGCGCTCCCGGGTGAAGTGGCTGACGCCCTCTACGGGCAGGAGGAGCACAAGGACTCGATCGCGGTGCACCGGCTGCGCTCGATGGTCGACTCGCTCAACGTGATCATCGATCAGGAGCAGCGTGCGCGCCAGAAGCCGACGTGGACCACCGAAGTGGCGGGGAAGACCATCGGCATCGATTCACAGTACATCCACGTCGCTGGGATCAAGATCCCCACGGCGGTGCTCGCGCTGCTGCCGATCTCGCTCCCGCAAGGCAATTATGACGAGCAGCGACGGGCGCGGCAGCTCGAGGACATGCGTCAGGACCTGATGCAGGCCGCCCGCCGCACCGAGACGGTCCAGCTGTTCCGCCAGTACGTGCGCGAGCTGCGGGCGCGCAAACAGGCGGAGCGGGACGCGGAGAAGCGGGCGAGGGGGGATACGACGAAAACGAAGGCGGATACTGTGACTGCGGTGCCCTAGGGTGTGAGAAGACCCGAAGACACTGCTGCCTGTAGTCTCCTCAGCGCTGCCTCTTTCCCCACCACATACAGCAGCTCGTTCACCGGCTCCGAAACGGTGCCGCCTGTGAGCGCGATACGGATCGGCTGAAAGATCTTCCCCGCCGCGACGCCCTGCCGTTCGGCGAGTTCCCGTAGCACCAGTTCGAGCGCGGCCGGACTCCACTCGGCCTTCTGTAGGACTGCTAGGCTGGCTTCGAGCGACGCTCGATAGCCCGTCGGGTCCTTCGCGATCTCCTTTTTCGCCTTCTCGTCGACGATGACGTGCGTTGCGTCGAGTCGCACGGCCACCTGCTTCGCCACGTCGAGCGTGGTGCGGGAGCGCGTCTTCACGGCGGCGATCGCCTTCAGGACGGCGTCCTTGTTGCCGTTCAGGCCGAGCTGCGCGAGCTGGGGTGCGACGAGCGGGTACAGGTCTTCGGCGGACGCCATCGAGAGGTATTGTCCGTTCATCCACTCGAGCTTCGTCATGTCGAAGATCGCGGGTTTCTTCTGGATGCCCTCGAAGGAGAACAGCTGCACCATTTCGTCCAGCGTCATGATCTCGCGGTCGCCGCCCGGGCTCCACCCGAGCAGCGCCAGGAAGTTGCGCATCGCGGCGGGGAGGATGCCCATGTGCTGGTAGTCGCCCACCGCGGTGGCGCCGTGGCGCTTGGAGAGCTTCTTGCCGTCCGGGCCATTGATCATCGGCACGTGGCCGAACACCGGCGCCGGGGCGCCGATCGCGCGGTACAGCGCGAGTTGTTTGGGCGTGTTGGAGATGTGGTCATCCCCGCGCAGCACGTGCGTGATCGCCATGTCGACGTCGTCCACCACCACGGCAAAGTTGTAGATCGGCGTGCGGTCGGAGCGCAGGATCACGAAGTCCTTGATATCTTCGCCCTGGAACGAGATCCGGCCGTGCACGGCGTCGTCCCAGGCGATCTCGCCCAGCGGCAGGCGGAAGCGGATGGCGCCGTCCTCGACGTATGCCTGGCCGGCGGCGAGCAGCCGGTCCGCCACCTCCTGGTGCCGCTGCACCCGGGCGCCCTGGAACACGGGCTCCTCATCCCAATCGAGGCCGAGCCAGGTGAGGCCGTTGAGGATCACGCGGGTGTGCTCATCGGTCGAGCGCTGCTTGTCGGTGTCCTCGATGCGGAGCAGGAACTTCCCGCCTACGTGGCGCGCGTACAGCCAATTGAAGAGTGCGGTGCGGGCGCCACCCACGTGCAGGTAGCCCGTGGGCGAAGGGGCGAAGCGGACGCGCGTGGACATGGTGGTGAGGTACGGAGAGGGGGGGATTCGAACCCCCGATAAGGCTTTTAGGCCCTATAACGGTTTAGCAAACCGCCGCCTTCAGCCACTCGGCCACCTCTCCCCGGAACGACAACGTCGCCAGTCACCTGGGCTTGTGCAACCCCCCGATCCGGCCCTCCGTCTGATTGCGCCGGATCTCCTTGGAGGGAGGTTCAGCACGATGATACTCGTCGTTGGTGCGACCGGCCTGCTCGGCGGCGAGATCTGTCGCCGGCTCCGCGAGCGCGGACAGCCGGTCCGGGCGCTCGCGCGACACACGTCCGATCCCTCCAAGGTCCAGCGGCTCAGAGCCTCGGCGCCGAGATCGTCCGCGGCGACTTGAAGGACCGTGCATCACTGGACCAGGCGTGTCGCGGCGCAGCGACGGTCATTTCGACGGCCTCGACCACGCTGTCGCGCCAGCCGGATGACTCGATCGGCGGCGTTGACCAGGACGGCCAGATGCAGCTCGTCGACGCCGCCCGAAACGCCCGCATGGGCCAGTTCGTCTACGTGTCGTTCTCCGGTAGCTTCGAGATCGACTGCCCGCTCCGCACGGCGAAGCGGAGCGTGGAGCGGCACCTGCAGCGGAGCGGCCTGACGTACACGATTCTGCGGCCCAGCGTGTTCATGGAGGTGTGGCTCAGCCCCGCCCTCGGCTTCGACTTCACGAAGGGGGCGGCGCAGATCTTCGGCACCGCCAAGCAGCCGATCAGCTGGATCTCGCTTAGCGACGTGGCGGAGTTCGCCGTGACGTGCGTAGGACACGCCGCGGCCCGGAACGCACTCATCGGGCTCGGCGGCCCGGAGGCGCTGTCGCCAGAGGACGTGGTGCGGACGTTCGAGGAGGTGACGGGACGCCACTTCGACACGCAGCACGTCGCGGAGACCGCGTTGCAGGAGCAGTGGCGCGTGGCCGCGGACCCGCTACAGGCCGACGACCTCGGTGCGACAAACATCGTGATGCAGGCGACGGTCAGTACAGCAGCATATGGTTGCTGCACGATCTTACTACCATTCCGAAACTTCATCGCACATCAGAACGCTACCGCACTCGTCGCCGATCCGACGACGATCTCACCGGTCGTCAACCCGGTGAGGGCGTTTCGTAGCACCACATGGATCATGTTGACGCTGATGCCGCTCGTGGTCACCCCGTTGCCGGTCGGCGTCTGTTCGTTGAGCACGACGTAGCCGACGCCGGCAAGGTCGATCCGGGTATTGGGCGACGGCGTGCCGGCGAGCGGGACGCCGTTGACGACGAGGTCGAGTAGCGCCGAGCCGTCGGTGCTGCTTCCCGCAGCTTGTGGATTGACGTAGCTCGAAGCGACGCCCAGCACTTGCCGGGCGGTAATCAACCCGTTCAGGATGCTCACGTCGGCCGCTTCCGCGCTGGTCTGCGCCGACCCGACCGCGGAGTCGGCCATCCCTGTGGTGATCGAGTTGAGCGTGCTGGCCGTCAAGGTGCTTGCGACGGCGGCCGCGTCCACGTCGGCGGCAACCATGCCGCCCTCCGCCGGCAATGCTGCGCTCGCGAACTGCTGCGTGCCGCTGGCCAGGTTCACGCCGGCCGCGTATCCCTGCCCACTGACGTACGGCGTCTGCGCCGCCCCGCGCGCGCGGGCGGGCGTGAGACCGCTCATCGCTCCGATCGCCACCAGCCCGCACAGCCACTGCGGGACACCATTGGTCACGGTGCTTTTCATGGTCTGATGTCCTCCTCGCCAGCGATTATCACGTCGGGACGACGACGCTTCCACACTCGGTCGAGATATCCTCGGGGGTGCCCTTGTGCAGCTGGATGTTGCCGCCCGTCAGCATGCCTTCTCGATGGTACGCAGCGGCAGCGTCGACCATGTCGAAACAGATAAAGTCCTTGCCGTGGCCCGGCTCGCCGAAGTCACACGCTTTCGCGGTGAAGTCGAACGTGCCGTCGGTAGAAGCCTGATCCTTGAACTTTGCCTCCCCCGAGCCGGACCAGACGCGGCAGTGGTCCCGGTCCGCGGCCTCCGCCCCGTAGCCGGTGACGGTCGACTGGTGGAACGTGAAGCTGCCGAGTGAGCACGTCGGCGCGTCGTTTGCACCGTTGAGGCAGTGCTGCACCCATTCGACGTGACCCTGATCGGGACGCGCGTTGAAGCCGAACGTGGCGAAGTCGCGTCCGCCGTCGAGCTTGCCGCCGCCCGTGATCCGGCTGTTGTGTTCGTCCTGCACCGAGAATTGCGCCCGCTTCGGGGCCGCAGGACTCGGCGCCTTCTCGCACGCGAGGACGAACAGCGTGGTTGTCAGCAAGCCGGGAATCAACTGCATGATGATGGGTGTGCGCATGCGATCTGTCTCCTTGCATTGCAGCGTGAGCCCAGACCTCGTGCCTCCGACGAACCGAGCAAAGTGGGGGAACTCTCAGCCGGTTCGCGCGTGCAATGCACATGCCGATGGCTCCTGCGCTACAGCTCCGGCATCGGGCGTCGCATCAACGCCGCGCGTCCCTGCGAGGCCGGGAAGAGCGTCGCTGCGTCGGTGCGTCGCTCTCCTCCTAGCTCCTCGACCAGTGCCCGAGGAACGAGCCTCCTCCCGAGAGACGCACGTTTCGCAATTCACGCAAGCCCGCCGCGCCTTGAGATACCCGGCAAGACGCGCCGACCTTATTGCGGGCGAAGGTGTCACACGATTGCAACACAACGCAGCGTGAGGATGCCGCCGGACCATGGCGGGCTGCAAAAAACCGTGCGGGACGAGAGGGCGTCGCGGTGACAGGCGGTTGGCACTCCCTTTGCATTCACGCAACGCTGCGTATGAGACACACATCAGCCATCTCGCTCGTAATCGCCGCGCTGGCCGGGCTGCCCGGACAGGGTGTAGCGCAGCATGCCTTGAAGGACCACCGCTTCTGGGCCGCTCCACGGGTGAACGGGCAGCGCGCGACGGTCTGGGTGCTGCCCGGTGCGGCGAGCGCCAACCCCATCCGGCCCAACCTGCGCCTGACGGTGCTCAGCGCGACGCGACCGACGCTGCCGCGTCTGTCGTGGAGCCAGACCGATGTTGCGCTGGCGAGCGCCTTCACGGTCGCCCTCTTGATCGATGCCGGGCAGACGCGCTCGCTCGCGCACGGCGGTTGGCACAACTTCCGCGAGACGAATCCCATCCTCGGCTCGCGTCCCACGGTCGGGCAGCTCAATACGTACACGGCGGTCACCGAGCTCGCCGTGCTGGGCGCGGCGGCTGCGGCGCCTGCGCGCCTGCGGCCCTGGCTGCTCGGCGCCGCGCTCGCGGTCGAGGCGTTCACGATCGCCGGGACGACGCAGCAGGGCATCGCGATCAGGTTCTGACGCGCCCTGGCGTGCTGTCCACACCCTGAAGGTGGGCTCGGCACGGCGTTACCCTTAAGGGTAGTGATTGCCGAGCCCACGCTTTCAGCGTGGGAACGACCGACAGATCACACCAATGTTCTCGTCACTGGCAGCCGTCAACCGCACCATCATCTCCTGCACCCGCTGCCCGCGGCTACGCGCCTATTGCCAGCGGGTGGCGCGCGAGAAGAAACGAGAGTTCCGCGACTGGGAGTATTGGGGGAAGCCCGTCCCTGGGTTTGGCGACCCGCGGGCCCGCCTCCTGATCGTGGGACTGGCCCCTGCGGCCCACGGTGCGAACCGAACCGGGCGGATGTTCACGGGGGACTCGAGCGGCCACTGGCTGTTCGAGGCGCTGTACCGCTCTGGCTTCGCGAGCCAGCCCACGGCCGTGACGCGCGACGACGGCCTCGCGCTCACCGACTGCTACATCAGCGCCGTGGGGCGGTGCGCGCCGCCGGGCAACAAACCCTCCCATTCGGAGCTGGAGCGCTGCCGGCCGTACCTCGAGGCTGAGCTGCGCCTGCTGCAACGCCTGCGAGTGGTAGTGACGCTTGGCCGGATCGCGCACGACGGCTGGCTCAAGGCGGCGGGATGGTGGGCGAAGCTTCTCCCACGCGAGCGGCCCGCGTTCGCACACGGCTCGGTCGCGACGCTGCCGGACGGCACGACGCTCCTATCCTCCTACCACCCGAGCCGGCAGAACACGAACACGGGGAAACTGACGCGCCCGATGTGGCACGCGGTGTTTCAGAAGGCACGAACACTCATCGGGGAGTGAGACGCCGAGACGTGGGGTGTCTTGATGTAGGGCTCCTCTCGCGCAAGCCGCGCGAGGTTGTGTGCTACCCTTACGACCAGCATCGACATCATCCCGACGCCGAGCAGCGCCAGCGTCGCGTTGGCGACGCGGTACAGGCCCGGTCCCGGAGCGGTCACCGCGAGCACAGCGTTCACGGCGATGAGGACGATCCGAATCTCGGTCGGGCCGAACCGGCCATAGGCGAGCCGGAACACGCCGAACACATTTGATTCGAGGTAGACGTTGATCGACAGGGCGAGGTAGACGATCACCATCCCCAAGGCCACGCAGGGATTCACATAGAGTGAGAGTGCCACCCCGACGCCGATGACGGCAGTCGAAAACGCGTCGACGGCATGGTCGAGATAGTAGCCGTAGCGCGGCCGCTCGGCGCCGCGCACGCGCGCCAGCGTGCCGTCGAGACTGTCACCCAGCCACTGCACGACGAGGCACGCGCTCGCGGCCCAGAGCCATCCCGCGCTCGCGCGCGAGAGTGCGTACGCGGCTCCCACCCCGAGCGCGCCGAGCACGCCGAGCGCGGTGAGGTGATCCGGGGTCACCGCCGCCGGCAGCCGCGCCGCCACCGCGCGCAGCAACCGGCGCTCGGGATCGGCCAGGAGAAACGTCAGCTCGCGCTTGGCCGGAGGCACGGCAGCGTTCTCACTAATGGGATCAACAGCAGAACGAACAGGGCAACCATGAGCCAGCTCGGCAGTCGCACCGCCACGCCGAGCCACGCGAGCAGCGCATAGCGCGGCACCGAGCGCGCCGCAACCGCGGCGAGATACCGCTCGAGCGGGTAGCCGGTCAGGAAAGCGAACGCCTTGAATGGGAAGAACGGCAGGGGGGTGAGCCCGGAGAGGGCGATCACGGCGAAGGGAGCGCGAGCGAAGAGCCACGGGAGACCCCGGGCCGCCCTAAAGGACTTCGCCGGCCCGGGGTCAGCCGCGCGAAACGCTCGACGCGCTGCTGCGCGACGGATCAGGGGCACGAAGATCCGGTGGTCCACCAGCGCGGCGACCACGGTTCCGGCGGTCGCGATGAGCGTGGTCGGCCACACGCCGAGCCGCGCGCCGTACCAGATGACGGCAGGCTCGTGCGGCAGCACTGCGAGCGCAACGTTCGAGAGAAAGGCGTAGCCGAACAGGGTGACCGCTTGCATGGGGCGTACGCTCGCCCGGCGGTCTCAAGCCGATTTCAAGTCCCGGGGAGCCGGGTACGCTCGACCGGCCGGCGACGGAGTGGCCGGACGCCCGGCGCGAGCCCGCACGCCGGGCCGTCGATCGACAGCTTGACGTCACCCAAGGGAAGCGTGCTGCCCTCGTTGTAGTGGAGTGTGAGGACGACGTCGTGCTCGCCATGGGCCGGCGGGTCGCTCTGCCCGACGACGATCACGAAGCGGTGCCGGCTCTCCGGGTCCACGAGCTGCGAGAGGGTCAGGGTGTCGTGCGCCTCGGCGTGCGCCCCGTCCACGAGCAAATCGTAGTCCCAATTGGCGGGTCCGCCCGAGCAATCACCTGTCCGTGCTCGATGGAGTCGGGTGGTGACCTGCACGTCGAGCGTGGCCAGAAAGCTGGTCGACGGGGCCGGGTTGCGCAGCGTGATCTCGAGCGCGGGAAAGCCTGCCGTGTCGGCAATCGTGCGGATCGATTCGAGCTCGAGCGCCTGCCGGCGCACCCGCCACGAGCCGGCGGCGACCGGGGCGAACCGCACGAGCACCACAGCGGCCGCTAGACAGACGATCCCAACGATGGCGCGGCGCGCCGGGGACAAGGTATTCAGGTCCACCACAGCCAGCGGAGCTGCCACAACGTCCAGCGCAGCGCGGGCACTCGGGTGCTGGTGTCGATGCGGAGCCGAGTGAGTCGCAACGGGTCGGTGGTGCGAGAGTTGAGGCGCCGCCGCGCGATTACCGCGGCCTCGTAGCCCGCCTCGCGTGCCAGGGCGCGCACCGCGGGGTTTTGCTTGCCGTAGGGATAGCACAGCACCCGTACGGGCTCGCCGAGCAGCTGCTGGAGGGCGGCGCGGGAGTCGCGCAGCTCCACCAGGGCGCGTTGGGGCGGCAGCGCCGTGAGGGCCGGGTGGGTGCGGGTGTGCGATCCGAATTCGATGCGCCCCGCCCGCAGCGCGGCGATTGCGGCGGCGTCGAGCAGGGGCTCCTGAATCTCCTCGGCGTCCCAGGCGTTCGTCTTGCCGATCAGGTCCGAGACCAGAAACACGGTGGCGGTCGCGCCGTGGCGCTTGAGCAGCGGCCACGCGACCTCGTACGTGGACCGGTAGCCGTCGTCGAACGTGAGGATGATCGGCCAGCGCGGGAGCGTCCCCTCGCCGCGCCGGTAGGCGAGCCAGTCGGCGAAGGAAATCGTCTCATAGCCCCAGCGTTTCAAGGCCGCGAGCTGGGCGTCGAACTGCTCGGGGAGCACGTAGTTGCGATGGTAGCGCGCGCCCGGAGGCGGAGGAAGCCGATCGATCTTGTGATACATCAGAATCGGCAGCCTCATCTGGGGCGGGGCGTCGGCTCCGCTCGCTCGAGCTCCCAGAGATAAGCGTACTTGAGGAAGCCGGCGCAGGCGGTGAGCAGCGACGTCACCAGTCCGAAACTCCCGTCGCGCCAGCTGCCGTACAGGACGTAGTCGCGCACGAACCGCCAGGCCGGGCGGCCGAGCAGGTCCCAGGCGGTCGCGTGGCGGCCGCGCGCGTGCAGCTCCTGGGCGCCCCAGCGGGCATACACGATCATCTTCTCGAGGTGGTGCGTTAAGTCCCGGTACGGCACGTGCTGGATCGGGGCGCGCAGCGCTCCCACATCCTGCACCGCTTCGAGATGCTCGTGGACGCGATCTTCCGAAAAGCGGCGGTCCCGGCGGAACAACCGGACGTGCCAGTCACGGCCCCAACGGCCACGCTTGCGCTCCCGTCCCAGGAAGTAGTTCTCGCACCGCACGCGGTACGCTTCGTGGGCCGGCGCGGCGAGCACGCGGGCGAGCTCCTCGCGCAGCGCGGCAGTCACGCGCTCGTCCGCGTCGAGCGCCAGCACCCATTCGTTTCGGGCGCGCGCGATCGCGGCATTGCGCTGGGCCCCGATGCTCGTGCCTCGCACATCGATCACCACGGCACCGCCGCGGCGGGCGAGCTCGGCCGTCCGGTCGGTCGAGCCGCCGTCGGCGACGATGATTTCTTCCGCCCAGCGCAGCGCCTCGAGCGCCGCCCCGATCTGGCCCTCCTCGTTCAGCGTCGGAATGACGACGGTCAGCGGGACCGACATGACCACACCTGCCTTCCTCGCGCGGTTTGAGAAGCGGAACAATACGTGGCGCGGGGGCGCCGGTCTATCGGTGGGATCGGGGGCTAGCGCCGGGCGAGCCCGGGCGTCAAGCTAGGCGAGGTAGTGATCCAGCGACCAGGCGATCTCGAACTCACCGCCGCAGCCCGTGCAACGCATGCTGGGAACACGGCGACCGAGCGGTGCGCGCGCGCAGCAATTGGGACAGACCGCGTAGATGTTGCCCCAGCTGAGGGGCATATCGACGGTGTCACGCGGGCGCGGGACCACCGACCAGACCTGCGGCCGGGTCGGCACGACCTGCAGCAGATCGAGCGGCACCGTCATAGAGCGGTGGTTCACGTCGAGCAGCGCCACGCCATGTGTGAGTTGCACGACCTGGTACCACGCGCCGCGCCGCAGCGGGTAGCTGACGCCGGTCTTGAGCCGGGCCCATTGAGGGACCTCTGGCATATCGCTAGCTCCGGCTATCGCTGGGGGCGCACGGTCTACGTATGGGAACCGAACGCCTGGAAGTCAAGAGATCGGTTGAGGTGGCATTAGTTAATGGTCTATCACCATTACACTTAATTCTACGGTGCTGCTCATGAAATTCCCCGACTTCGTAGCTCTCCTCGCCGTCGCCACCTTGCCCGGGGTGGTCTCGACGCTCGGTGCCCAGGAGTGGGCCGTGTACGGAGGTGGGCCGGAGAGCATCCGCTACTCGTCCCTCACGCAGATCAACCGCGCCAACGTGCAGCGCCTCCAGGCGGCGTGGACGTTCGACGCCAGCGACGGGACCGTGGGCACGGAGCTGGAGGTCAATCCCATCGTGGTCCACGGGGTGCTGTACGCCACGACCGCCAGTCTCAACGTGGTGGCGCTCAACGCCGCGACGGGGGAGCTGGTGTGGCGCTTCGACCCGTACAGCGGCCGGCACGTGCGCGGCGGAGGGGGACGGATTCGCGGTGTCGCGTATTGGGGGGACGGCCAGGACCAGCGAATCTTCGTCGGCGTGCAACAGTTTCTCTACGCGCTGGACGCGAAGACGGGGCGCCCCATCGGCACGTTCGGGCGGGGCGGACGTATCGACATGCGGGACGACCTGCGGCCGGGCGAAAAGCTGATGATCTCGCTCGGGACGCCGGGCATCGTCTACAAGGATCTGCTCATCCTCGGCAGCCGCACGGCTGAAAGTCTGCCGACGCCGCCCGGCGACGTGCGGGCGTACGACGTTAGAACCGGGGCGTTGCGCTGGACCTTCCACACCGTTCCGCGACCCGGCGAGCTCGGGTACGAGACCTGGCCGAAGGACGCGTGGACGTATACGGGCGCGGCGAACAATTGGACGGGGATGTCGCTCGACGTGCAACGCGGCCTGGTGTTCGTGCCCACGGGCTCGGCGGCCGACGACTATTACGGCGCCAACCGCGTAGGGGACGACCTGTACGGCGATGCGCTCATCGCTCTCAAAGCGGAGACGGGCGAGCGCGTGTGGCATTTCCAGTTCGTCCGGCACGACATCTGGGATCGGGATCTGCCGGCGCCCGCGAATCTCGTCAGCTTGCGTCGCGACGGCCGCCAGATCGACGCCGTCGCGCAGATCACCAAATCGGGCCACGTGTTCGTGTTCGAGCGCGAAACCGGCAAGCCGCTGTTTCCGATCCAATACCGCAAGTACCCGCCGTCGGACGTCGAGGGTGAGGTGGCCGCCGACTCTCAGCCGCTCCCACTCGTCCCAGAGCCGTTCGCGCGCCAGCGAGTGACGGAGGACATGCTCACCGATCGCACGCCCGAGGCCCATCGCGCGGCGTTGGAGCGATTCCGCGCAGTGCGGAGCGGCGGTCAGTTCGTCCCGGCAAGCCTGCAAGGCACGATCGTGTTCCCCGGCTTGGACGGCGGAGGGGAATGGGGCGGCGCGGCCTTCGATCCCGCGACGTCGGTGCTGTATGTCAACGCGAACGAGATGGCGTGGATCGTGAGCCTGGTGCAGCGCCCTCCGCCGGCGGCGACGATGAGCGGCCAAGAGCTGTACGCGACGCATTGCGCGAGCTGTCACGGGGCGGACCGGAAGGGGACACCACCGGCCTTCCCGTCGTTGCGAGATCTGACGGACCGACTCACTACCCCTGAGATCCATGCAGTCCTCTCGGACGGGAGCGGGCGGATGCCGGGGTTCGCACGGTTGGGCTCCGAGGCCCTGTCGGCCATCCAGCGCTACATCCTCACGGGCGAGGAGGCGCAGACGGGAGTGGCCACGAAGGGGGACTCGCCGATCGACCAGAAGTACCGCGTCCAGTACACGAAATTCCTCGACCCCGATGGCTATCCGGCACTGCAACCGCCCTGGGGAACGCTCAGCGCGATCGATCTCAATACGGGCAAGTATCGCTGGAAGATCCCATTGGGCGAGTATCGCGAGCTGGCGGCCCAGGGAATGACGAACACGGGATGCGAGAACTACGGCGGTCCGGTGGTCACGGCGGGCGGCTTGCTATTCATCGGGGCGACGAACTATGACGGCAAGTTCCGCGCGTTCGACAAGGCGACCGGCGCGCTGCTGTGGGAGACCACGCTCCCGGCGCCAGGGAACGCGACGCCCGCGACGTACGCGGTCAACGGGCGGCAGTTCGTGGTGATCGCGGCCAGTAGCGGCAAGTCGAGGGCGCAGCAGGTACCGGCGAGCTACGTCGCCTTTGCACTCCCCGTCGGGCAGTGAGGCGTAGCCGTTGCTGCCCAGCCACAGTTCTGTGGCCCGTGCGCTCTCGGAGCAACCAGAGCCGTCTCGTCGCCGCACGGCATGAGGGTTGCGCAGAGCTTTGACGGCTTGGGACTCGGGAACACGGAGGAGGGCACCTTGCGGGACAGCGGCGCGTCTTGTCACGTCGCGATCATCGGGGCGGGGCCGTACGGATTGGCCGCCGCGGCGCACCTCCGCGCCGAGCACGTCGAAACTCGGATCTTCGGCGAGCCGATGGCGTTCTGGGAACGGCACATGCCGAAAGGCATGTTCTTGCGTTCCAGCGCAAGCGCTTCCAATCTCGCTGATCCCGATGGTCGGCTGCGACTCGACCGCTACCATGCCCTCCATGGTCTTCCGCACGTCAAGCCCGTGCCGATCGAGGATTTCGTACGCTATGGGCACTGGTTCCAGCAGCAGGCGGTACCGGATGTCGATCGGCGGACCGTCACCTCCCTCGTCGCAGACTCGCAGGGGTTCCGCGTGCGGATCGCGGATGGGGAGGAATTTCACGCGCGGCGCGTGGTGGTGGCCACGGGCATCAGCCCATTCGCCCGGCGCCCGGCGCAGTTCGCAGGACTGCCGGCACCACTCGCATCTCATTCCTTTGACCACGCCGATCTGAGTCGGTTCGCCCGCCAGCGGGTCGTGGTGGTTGGCGCCGGGCAGAGCGCGCTCGAATCCGCGGCCCTGCTCCACGAGGCCGGTGCGGAAGTCGAAGTCGTGGCCCGGGCCCCCGGCACGTACTTCATCCCTGACTGGCCGCAGACTCCGCTCGTCCGTGCGGCGCGCCGGCTCCTCAGCCCCATCGCTCGTCCCCCGTTCGATATCATGGGCCCACGCTTCGTGAGCTGGCTGATCGCCTGGCCCCGGCTGTTTCGCAGGTCGCCGAGAGCGCTGCAAGATTTCCTCACGGGGCGTGCCGTGCGGCCGGCCGGCGCGAGCTGGTTAGCGTCGCGCCTGGCCGCGGTACCCATCACCGCAGGCCGTACGGTTGCGGCAGCCACTCCCACGGGCTCGCAGCTCCGCCTGCGGCTCGACGACGGCAGTGAACGACTGGTGGATCATCTGCTCCTTGCCACGGGTTATCGCGTGGACGCCGCACGCTACCCGTTCCTGGCGCCGACGCTGCTGCAGGCCCTGCGCACCCGCGATGGGTATCCCGAGCTGGAGGTCGGGTTCGAATCGTCCGTACCAGGCCTCCACTTCGTCGGGACGCCTGCCGCTGGCACCTTCGGCCCGCTGTGTCGCTTTGTGGTGGGAACGAGGTACATGGCGCGCACGCTGACACGGTACATCACCCATGCGGGGGGGAACGGTCGCATCCGTTCCGGGCGGCCAACCGCAAACGGTTTGCTCGCCGTGCGACATGGATGACGCAGGGGGTAGGCCGTGGGCCGTCGTTCTCAGCTCGGACTTGGTCGGCCTGGGGGCGGTCCGGAGCCTGCACGCGGGCGGCGTCCCCACGCTCGTTGTCATGCTCGATCCGCTGGAGCCCGTGCGCGTCTCGCGGTACGCCCACAAAATTCTCGTCCCCAAGTCGCCCGACGTGGAGGGCGCCCTCTTGAATGTGCTGGCCGAGATCAATCGGGGACCGCGGCCGGTCCTGATTCCGACGTCGGATCATCTCGTCCATTTCATGGCCAAGCACCGGGCCCACCTGGAAGTGCACTTCAGGTGCTGTATCCCCCCGAATGCCGCCGTCGACATCGCCCTCGACAAGGCGAAGGACACGCAACTGCTCCAGGGGACTCAGGTCCCGCTCCCCAAGACCGTTCAGATGTTGCCGGCCTCACCCGCCGAGTTGATCCGCCAACTGGGCCTGCCCCTCATCGTGAAACCCCGCACGCATGTGGATAAGGAAGGGCTGGGGTGGAGGAACGTCATCATCCGGAGCGCGGCCGACGCCGACGCGTTCTACCGCACGAGCAGCGCGGTGTTCAACCGCGTCATCGCGCAGGAGTTGATTCCCGGACCCGACGAGACCCTGTGGGAGTGCATCTGCCTGTTCGACGCCGACAGTGAAGTCGCCCGCGCGTTCACCTTCCGCAAGCTCTCGACGATGCCGGCCCACTACGGAGCCACCAGCCGCGGCAGGAGTGAGCGCAACGATGCGCTCGTGGAGCTCGCCGCCCTAGTCGGCAGACAGTTCAACTATACCGGTATTGGCGACATCGACGTGAAGTACGATGCGCGCGACCGGCGATACAAGTACCTGGAGCTCAATCCGCGACTGGGCATGTGCCACTACTTCGGCACCTGCTGCGGCAAGAATGTGACCCTCGACGCCTATCGTTTGGCCTGCGGCGACGATCTACCGGAGGATGCCCCGCAGGTGGAGGGACGAACGTTCTTGGCCGTGCTGGAGGAGATCGGCGGCAGGTTGCAGGACGGCGATTCGTTGCTGGCGGTGTTGCGCGGCCTCCTGGTTGCCCTCGTGCGCCGGCCGGTGGGGGCGTACTTCGCCCCGGACGATGTATGGCCCGGGCCCTTTGCAGTGTTTCGAATCTCTTACCGACTGCTGGCGAGGGCGTGGCGCGGGCAGCTCGGCGCCGTGTTCACGAAGCAGTTCAACCCGAGCGCTTGAACGACACGGAGGGCAGAGGATTCGAACCTCTACGGGCTTGCGCCCAGCGGTTTTCAAGACCGCCGCCTTACCAGTTAGGTCTAGCCCTCCCAACCAGCCACGCTGGAACTTACGTGCGCCGGCCAGCCCGCGACAGCGGGGGCGTTTCACGTTTGTTTCCCATTAATGGCTGAAACACTGAGGGGCCTGAAGCGCGTGCTCTGACCGCCGAAATCCTACGGTGCCACGAAGGACCAATCCGCGCTCGCCGTTCCCCGCGCACCCGACACGGTCACGGTACCGCTCACCGTCGCGTTCCGGACCGGGATCGAAGAGAGCCGAAAGGTTGCCAGCAACTTCGGGCCGGCGGGCTCGCCGGCGAGCGACTGGAGCACCGGGAGCAGCTGCGAGGGGTCGGTCACGCCCGCGTAGATTCCTCCGGTGCGCAACGCCAGCTCGCGCATGACTTCGACCGCACGGTCCTGCGTCTTGGCACCTTGGTCGGAGGCGGGACCGACTCCAACGGCGAAGATACGAACCTGACTCGCGTTCGCCGCCGCGACGAGGGAATCCTTGTAATTCTGCGTCGTATCAGTCGGCAACCCATCCGTGATGATCACGAGGTAGCGCTTGTGAGCAACGCTGGTCAGCGTCGTGTCCGTCCACCGTACGACCTCGATCCCTGAGTGGTACAGGTAGGTGGATCCGCTGAGTGGCTGGATGGCCGGGATCTGACCGTCCAGCTCTGTCGCGTTGGTCGTATATGGTTGCAACAGCCTCGTCCGGGCAAACCCGGGACTGGGCGAGCTCCCCCCGAAATCCAGCAGCGCGACACGGTTGGCCGCCCTTGCCCCAAGCACCTCGCGCCAAAACAGCTGCGCCGCAGACGTGCGCAGCCGATCGGGATCACTCCAGCGCATCGATGGAGAGTCATCGATATCGATGGCGGCAGCGACCAGCGTCGTGTCCGGTAGCTCCACGCTCTGACTGCTCACTGGAAGCGGGGCCGCGACCGGGCCCGTAAGCGTCGCGGTGACGCTCCAGCTGTCAGTCACCAGCGGTCGCCCCGTCTGATCCACCGGCACCAGCTCGACGGTGAATTCACCGCGTGACCGAAACGCTGCCGAGTCGACTCGTAGTCCTACGAACACGCTCAAAAAGCCCTGGCGTGGACCGCAACACTCAGTCTGGCGGCAGGCTTGTCCCACGACTACCAGAACGGCTGATGCGACAACCGCCGCTACCCGACCATGGACTTGCAACGTGATTCCCCAGAGCGAGTTCATCGCTCAGCGATGGCAAGAGGCAGGCCAGGGGTGACCCGGCGCAGATCTGTGGGCGTCGAGGCGAGGTAGACTCATGCAATGGCAGCGGCTTGCAGCAGTCCTGTGGCGATTGCGTTACAACCTCGGGGACTTGAGGAAGGAGAGACCGGAGCGGAGGGGGGAGATGGGACGAGTACGACCGGACCGTTACAGCGATAGGTCCGTCAGAACGTCGGCCAGCACCTCGCCTTCCTCCCGCGTCAGCGCATCCCACACGCCCCGGCTGCCATCCGCCCGCACCACTTCAAACACCGCCCGAGCGGCCGGACGTCCCCCGACCGTCCAGCGCGCTCGAGCGATCCAGAACCCGGACGCGCCGTCGGCGTCGTTCTCGTAGCACTCCGCAATCCGGGAGGCCACGGCGTGGCAAGCAAAGCCCTTGGGTAAGAACTGCTGGCACGCCGTCAGCGCCGCCGCGAGTTGCTCAACAACGCTCGTCGCCTGGTGCGTGGTCATCGTTGTCGCTGGGTGCACGGGGAACCGTGTGGGTTGGTATTCCCCTAGGATGCCGAAAGGCGCGCCGGAGTAACGGCTCCGAATCGCTCGCGATCGGCCCGTGATGCGAATTGCGACAGGTAGGCGGGGGTCAGCGCTCCGGCGGCGGAATGAACCCGTAGTTGGTGTTCTTGAAGATCGAGTCCGCCAGCACGAGCGCCCTGGCGGCTTCCTGCGGCTTCTGCTTCTGCAGCAGCTGTGCCAGCCCCTGGTACACGATGCCGTACGTCGCCAGGATCCCCTCGGACGGCTTGTCGACCCAGCCGCGCGGGCGGTGCCGCGCCGCCGTGTCGCCGTGGTACACTTGGAAGGCAAGGGTCTCGGTGCGCGGGACGTTGACGTACCCGAGGCCCTGGACCCCCTTGATGCTGTCGGATTCCGTGATGGGGTCCTGGTGCAGCTTCCGCACGAATCCCTGGCCTTCGAGGTACCCCGTGAGGCCGAACTGATCGGCGTAGGGCCCGACGGTGCGCGAGAAGTACAGCGGCCGTTTCCCCATCTGATCCTTGATCGCCTGTAGCGTGACCACGTCCGCCTTCTCGAGATACTGGCGGCCGAGCTGCGCCGGATCGAGCGTCACGCCGATACCGCCCAGGTTGACGGTGGCCTTCTTCTCGAGGAAGTACACGGGCTGGAGCCCGTCGAGCTGCGCGTCGCTGAAGCTCAACACCTTGCCGCTCGGCTTGGGCCAGGTGCGGCCGCGGTAGATGGCGGGCGCCTTGTCGGGGTCGAAGTCGTAGACCGGCCGGCGCTGCATCTGCCGTAGGTACCAGTCGGTGTTGGCGAGCGACAGGTTCAGCACTACGACGTCTTTGCGGATTCCCTCCACCTCTTGCGCGTACCACAGCGGGAAGGTGTCGTTGTCCCCGGCGGTGACGAGGATGCCGTACGGCTCCACCGACTGCAGAATGTCGTAAGCGAAGTCGCGGGCGAGCGTCTCGCCGGCGCGCGACGCGGTGAGGCGGTTCCCGGCGAGCGGGATCAGCGCGAGCAGGAGCACGGGCGTGGCGAAGCGCCAGCGGCGCTCGGGGTCGGGCTCGCGGTCTGCCAGCCACTCCGTCGCCCACTCCATCAGCGTGGCCAGTCCCATCCCCACCCACACGCCCCACAGCGCGAACGATGCGATGAAGAAGTAGTCGCGCTCGCGCACCTCGTGCAGCGGTTGCGCCAGGTCGGGCCGCTGCGAGTAGCCGTACTTGAAATTCAAGTAGAAGGTCAAGAGCAGCGTGAATGTCGCCATCAGCGTCGTCATGGCGAGCGCCGTACGCTGGTCGGCCTTCCAATGCCGCCACGCGCCGAGCAGGCCGAGCGCGCCGAACACGACCGCCAGCGCGCGCTGCAGGCCGCCCATCCAGTCGTGGCCCCACTGCCAGCTGAAGTACTGCAACCACATCCCGATCTGCGCGGTGATCGACGCCTGCCGCTGGCTCACGGGGGGTTTGCCGTACTGCTGGCGCGTCAGCACTTCCCACAGTGCCTGCCCGCTGGTCGGCTCCCCTTCGTTGATCGCCGGGAAGTGGGCGGAGCGAATCGGCAGGAACAGGTACACGGAGATCCCTACGACGGCCACGCCGAGCACCGCGAGCGCGAAGTCCCAATTGCGGGCCCGGAACAGGGCGTTCCCGAGCGCGGCCAGGAACAGCACGGCGGCGGCCTTCAGCGGCATCGCGTTCTCGAGACCCGTGGCCACGATCATGCCGTACACGCTGCAGAACAGGAACCACTGCGACCATTCTTCCCGGCGCGACGCGTCGTCCGGCGGCCGCTGCGTCTTGAGCGACGGCAGCAGCAGGATCACAACCACGGGCCCCACCAGGACCCCCATCATGTGGTTCGTCGCCGTGAGGGCCAGCAGATACACGATCAGCAGCAAGTGGTGGTCGTGCGCCTCACCCGGTGGCTGGTCGTCCCACCGCACGATGAGCCACAGCACCAGCGCGACCGAGAGCAACGACAGCGTGTACACCTTCTCGTTCACGACCGATTGATTCCACACGGTGAACGCGGTCGCGGAGCAGATCGCGCCCCCGAGCGCCGCCAGCCGCCGCGGCCACATGGCCGGGACCCACGCCCGCATCCAGCGCTCGCCCACCAGGAACCAGCACCCCGCCGCGACGGCGCTCGTCACGGCGGCGAGCAGGTTGATACGCGTCGCATAGCCCGCGGCGAGCGGCAGCAAGCCCCACACATGCGCGATGAGCGTGAACAGCGGGTTACCCGGCGGATGGGGGATGCCCAGCACGTACGCCGCGGCGATGTACTCGGACGTGTCCCAGAACTGCGTCGTCGGTGCGAGCGTGAGCCCGTACAGCATCAGCGCGCCCAGGCTGACGAGTGCGGCCATGAGATACGGCGGCGACTCGGGCGCGGCCCTGACGGCGGGCGAGGAGGACACCATCCGCTCGGCCACCGGGACCTTCACCGCTTGCTCTGCTTGGCTCATGCGCGTCCTGGGTTAGTTGCCGGCGGCTCGCCGCTCGGCGGGCAGCGCGTACGTCGTGTTCGCGAGGATCGCGTCGCGCAGCGCGGCGGCCCGCGCCGCCAGCGCAGGGTCCCGCTCCCGCAGCGTCGCCGCGATCGTATCGTACACGAACACATAGCCGAACAACGAGTTCTGCGACGGGACGTCCACCCAGCCGCGCGGCCGGGGGCGGGCCGCCGTCTCACCGCCGCGATACACATCGAACGCCAGCGCGCGGGTACGCGGGATGTTTACAAAACCGCGACCTTCCACGAGGCGCACGGTGTCGCTCGGCGTGACCGGCCGTGGCACGACTCGGCGCACCAGTCCCTCACCCACCAAATATGGCGACAGGCCGAGCCGGTCGGCGTACGGGCCCGTAGAAGTAGAAAAATAAATCGGCCGCTCGCCCAGCCGATCCTTGATGATCTGCAACACCGCCAGGTCCGAGCGCTCCAGGTACCCGCGCCCCAAGGTGCGGGGATCGAGCGTCACGTCGATCGGCCCGAGATAGCCTCGAGACGGCTGCTCGAGCAGGGCGTACGGAGGGAGCGTGTCCCGGGATTCGGGGGCATAGTAGCGACGCATCCAGGGGGTGGCGGGCCTCGCCCAGGTCCGGCTTCCGTACAGGGCGGGAGCGGCCTGCGGATCGAACGTCGCGGGAGCCCGGCGCTGCAGTTGGCGCAGGTACCAGCCGGTGTTGGCGAGCGACAGCACGAGCACGCTCACGTCCCGACGCACACCCTCCACCTCCTGAGCGTACCAGAGCGGGAACGTGTCGTTATCCCCGGCGGTGATGACGAGCGCGTAGGGATCGACCGACTGGAGCACGTCGCGGGCGTAGTCGCGGGCCATGGTTTCCCCGGCACGCGAGGCGGTGAGGCGGTTGCCGACCAAGGGCACGAACGCCACGAGCAGCACTGGCGCGCACACCACCCAGTGCCGGGCGCCGCGCGGCTCGCCCCGGTTCAGGCCGCGCTGCAGCCACTCCATCACCGCCGCGAGGCCCATGCCCACCCAAATCCCCCAGGCGGCGAACGACGCGATGAAGAAGTAGTCCCGCTCGCGCACCTCGTGCTCGAGGCCCGGCGCGCTGTAGGACTGGGAGAAGCCCCACTTGAAGTTGAGATAGAAGACGAGCGCCACGGTGAGTGTGAGCATCAGCGTCGTGATGGCGAGCGCGGCACGACGCTCGGAGCGCCACTGGCGCCGTGCCCCGACCAGGCCGAGCGCCGCGAACGCCACGGCCAGGAGGCGCTGCACCCCTGCGGGCCAGTCGCGACCGAACTGCCACGAGAAGTACTGCACGTAGTTCAGCAGCTGCTGCCCGTACAGCAGGAGCGTGTGGCCGGGGTTCTCCGGTCCAGGCGGATACATCGGGTTGTCGAACACCGACGGCTTGCCGAACTGCTCGCGCGTGAGCACGGCGTGGAGCGCCGGCCACGTGGTCGGCTCGCCCTGGTTCAAATACGGGTCGAAGTGTGCGCGGATCGGCATGAACAGGTCGACGCTCGTGCCCACCACGGCGACGAGCGCGGCGGCGACCAGGAAGCGCGGGCGGATGAGCGCGCGCGCATCGGTGGCCAGGACGTACACCAAGACGGCTGGGGCCGCGAGCACGCCCATCAAGTGGTTCGTCGCGGTGAGCGCCAGCACGTACGCGATGAGGACGAGGTGATGGTCGCGTCGAGTCGCCACCGGCTGATCGGCCCAGCGCACGGCGAGCCAGAGCACGAGCGCGATCGAGAGCACGCTCACCGTATAGACCTTCTCGTTCGCCACCGACTGGTTCCACACGGTGAACGCGGTCGCGCCGACCACGGCACCCGCCGCCGCGGTGAGCCGCCGGAGCGCCCGGTCCGCCACGCTGGGGCGCAACCAGCGCTCCCCGATCAGAAACCACAACGCCGCCGCCGCGGCGCTCGTTAGCGCGGCGAGCAGGTTGATGCGCCGCGCGTAGTCGGCACCGAGTGGCAGCAGCCCCCATGCGTGCGCCAGCAGGATGAAGAGCGGGTTCCCGGGTGGATGGGGAATGCCGAGCGCGTGCACCGCCGTGCTGTATTCCGACGCGTCCCAGAACTGGGTCGTCGGGGCGAGCGTCACCATATAAAGGAGCAAGGCGCCCAGACTGACGCAGAGCGCGGTCGCATAAGGCGGGCGCTCGACGTCCGGGTACGGCGTGGGTTGGTCGCGCATGCTCGTCATGTCGGTCAATGGCGGAACTGCCGCAGGCCGGTCAGCACCATCGCGAGGTCGTGCCGGTCGGCGGCCGCGATCACGTCGGCGTCCTTCACGGACCCGCCCGGCTGGATGATCGCCCGAATCCCCGCTTGGGCCGCTTCTTCTACCCCGTCGGGGAAGGGAAAGAACGCGTCGGAAGCTAACACCGCGCCCGCCGGATCGTGCCCTTGTTGGCGCGCCTTGTGGACCGCGAGAAACGAGGCGTCCACCCGGGACATCTGCCCGGCGCCGATTCCGATCGCCGCTTCCTCCTTGGCGAGCAGGATCGCGTTCGACTTGACGGCCCCGACGGCCGCCCAGGCGAACCGCAGGTCCCGCCACTCCGACTCGGTCGGCGCACGCCGGGTCGCGACCTTCCACCCGGACTCGGCCCCCACCGCGCCGGGTCGGGAGCGCTCCTGCACCAGAAAGCCGCCCCGGATCCGCTTGAAATCCCAGCCTGGCGGGTCGGGATCGGCGGCCAGCCGGATCAAGCGCAGGTTTTTCTTCTCGCGCAGCACGCTCAGGGCGTCGTCCGCGAACGCGGGCGCGACCACCACCTCGACGAACAGCTCGCGCAGCGCCGCGGCCGCCGCCCGGTCGACGCCTGCATTGAAGGCGATCACCGAGCCGAACGCCGAGGTGCGGTCGGTTGCGAGCGCCCGCTCGTACGCCGCGGCGGGGCTCCGGCCCAGCGCGATGCCGCACGGCGTGGTGTGCTTGACGATGGCGCATACCACCCGGTCCGATCCGCTCCACGGCGCCACTGCGGCGAGCGCGGCGTCCACGTCCAGCAGATTGTTGAACGACAGCTCCTTGCCGTGCAGCTGCGCCAGGTCGCGGATGCCGGGCTCGTCGGCCGCGTACAGCGCGGCCGCCTGGTGGGGATTCTCGCCGTAGCGCAGCTCCTGACGGCGCTCGAGCGCCAGCGCGATCCGTTCGGGCCAGCCGGGCCGGTCCTTCACCAGATAACTGTAGATCGTCGCGTCGTACGCGGCGGTGTGAGCGAAGACCTTCGCGGCGAGGGTGCGGCGGAGTTCGGCACTCACGTCCTTGGCCTTCAGCCCCGCGAGGACGACGGGGTAGTCGTCGGGGTCCACGACCACGATCACGTCCTGGTGATTCTTCGCGGCCGAGCGCAGCATCGACGGGCCGCCGATGTCGATCTGCTCGATCGCTTGCTCGAAGCGCACGTCGGGCCGGGCGACGGTTTCGCGGAATGGATAGAGATTGACCGCGACCAGATCGATCGGCGTGATGCCGTGCTGCTCGAGCGCGGCGCGATCGCCGGGATGGCCGCGCCGCGCCAGCAGCCCGCCGTGCACCTTGGGATGCAGCGTCTTCACCCGGCCTTCCATCATCTCGGGAAATCCCGTCACCGCGTCGATCGGGATGACCGGGAGACCGGCCTTCCGCAGCGTGTCGGCCGTGCCGCCGGTGGAGACGATCTCCCAGCCGAGCGCCACCAGCTCGCGGGCGAGCTCCACGATGCCGCGCTTGTCCGAGACCGACAGCAACGCTCTCACCAGGTCTCGGCCACCGCCTGGATCATGTCCGCGAGGCTCACGACGTCGCGCAGGTCCACGACCTCGACGGGGGAGTGGGAGTAGCGGAGCGGCCAGCCCAGGGCGACGTCGATGACGCCGTACGGCGTGAACATCGAGCCGTCGTTCCCCCCGTTGGTGGTGCCGACCTGAAGCTTCACCCCGCGCGCCCGAGCCACGCGGACCAGGGAATCGACGTACGCGGGGGGCGTGATCGACGAATTATCGAGCGCCCGTGCCACCGCGCCCTGCCCGAGCGGCGCCAGCGCGAAATTGGGCAGCTCGAGCGGCGAGTCGGCGGAGACGAACGTGTCGATGGCGTGCACCCGCTTGGGCGTGGACCCGAGCGCGGCGGCCGCGCCCTGCGCGCCCTCGAGACCGATCTCCTCGCGCGTGCTGAAGATGAAGATCGCCTGATGCGTGAGGGCGGCACGGTCCAGGTGGCGCAGCGCCAGCAGCTGCGCGGTGCAGCCGACCCGGTCGTCGAACGAACGGCCGATGGCCCGGGTGCCCGCGAGGCGGACGAACTGTTTGGGCATGGTGAGGGTGCTCCCGGGGCTCACGCCGCGGGCCAGCGTCGCCGCGCGCGAACTCGTGCCCACGTCCACGCGCAGCGGCGGCGGTGTGTGCCGCGCGAAGCCGGAATCCCGTGGCATGAACACGCCCGGGACGTCACCCTGCTCGGTGTGCACCAGCGCCGGCTCGGCCTCGAACAGCGAGGAGAAGAAGCCGCCGCGCGTCTGCAGCTCGAGCGACCCGTCGTCCCGGATGCTCGTGACGGTGAAGCCGATCTCGTCCAGGTGCGCGACGAACACGACGACCGGGTCGCCCTTGCCGACGCGCACCCACAGATTGCCCGCCGTGTCGGTCTCGGCTTGCGCCCACGCCGGGAGCAGGTGCTTCACCGCCTCGCGCACCGGCCCCTCGGCGCCGGAGACGCCGTAGGTCTCGACGAGCTGAGAAAGGACGGTTTGCGCTTCGGCGACGCGCGCGCCGTCCTGCGCGGACAGCGGGCCTCCCAGCAGCATCGCCCCCAGCGTGCCTATCCCCAGGGTCCTCACCGCGCCTCCATCCACGCCGCCAGCCGCTTCGCCAGCGCGTCCGCCTCCTTGAGCGACACCGTCTCCACGGCCGTATCGGTGTAGCGCGTCGCGAGGACCAGCGTATCGGCGGCGGCTCGACCAACTCCGGCGCGGCGGTTACCACCCAGCAGCAGCGCCGCGTCGAAGGGACCCTGGAGACTCTGCACCGCCTGCAATCCCGTGGTGGCGTACAGGCTGCGGACGGTGAAGGCCGCGACGACCGTGCCGCGGACCTTCGGCTTTCCCTGGACGGCGGCCGCGAGCGCGGCGCAGCTCGCGCGCCGGCCCGCGGCGGGCGCAGCGAGCAGGCCATCGCCGTAGCGATGCGGGCGTTTGGCGAGCGACACGGGGGAGAGCACGTCGATGCCGAGGGCGCGGGCGTCCGCGGGCGCAGCCGCGCCCACGTCGACGTACGCGTTGTCCACGGTGAATACGGGATCGGGGCTGCTCGGGCCAACTCGGCCGCGCGTGAGATGCGTCGACCGCACCGCGCCGACCCCCGGCACGGCGCCGCGCGCGCCGAACACAGTCACCCGCTCGCCCTCGAGCTGTTGGTCGAACAACGGAGTCGGCGGTACGCCAACTCTTCGCAGCGTGAGATAGCCGTCGGCGGTGATGTTGCCCACCACGTATCCCACCTCGTCGAGCGCGCACGCCACGAGTCGTCTCGGCGTCCCACTGCCGAGACTCAACGTGACGTTACCGGCGCGGTCGCGGGTGCTTCCCGGGAGAAGCGTGAGCAGCGTGTCGGTCATCCCCTGCTCGAGGCCGGTGACGGCCGTCATGCCGGCGAAACGGACCGCGAGGGCGTCGACTGACTGGGCGGATAGACGGGTAGACGGATAGACGGCGAGCAAGAGCCCAACGACCAGCGCCGCTGTTCCCACGCTGAAGCGTGGGCTCGGCACGGCACTGTGCTGAAGCACATGCGAAGCACGCTCGTCATGCATCGAGCAATCTCACGGAAAGTTCGTTCTGGGCCGCGAACGCGGATCCGTCTGGAAACAGTTGCACGGGCACCGGCGGCACCCCGCGCCGCGCCAGCTCCACTACGACCAACGGCAGCAGGCGATGCTCTACCCCGAGCACGCGTGCCGCGAGCGTCTCTGCGGTGTCCCCGGGACGTACAGGGACGGGCCACTGGGCGATGATGGGCCCGCGGTCGTACTCTTCGTCGACGTAGTGCACGGTCGCGCCCGAGATCGCGGCGCCGCTCGCGAGCACCCGCTCGTGCACGCGGCGCCCGTACATCCCGGGGCCGCCGAACGCGGGCAGCAACGCCGGATGGATATTAATCATCCGCAGCCGAAAGCGGGCGACCGCCGCGGGCGGTACCCGCTTGAGATACCCGGCAAGCACCACGAGCCCGGCGTCACCCAGGCTGGCGATGACGTGAGCAGGGTCGCTCGGGTCGGCCAGCACTGTGGCGGGCACCCCGGCCCGGCGCGCCCGCTCGAGCGCGCCCGCGGCGGCGTGGCTCGAGACGACCCGGGCGACGCGCGCGACCCGCGAATCCGCGAGCGCATCGAGCAGCGTCTGCAGGTTCGTGCCGGCCCCCGAGACGAGCACCGCGAGGCGGACCGGCGTCACCGCGGGCAGGGGGTCAGCGACTTGGGCTTCGCGCCGGCGCTCACGCTGAGCGAGAACGGGCCGGTCGCGCGCTTGTCCGTGCTGGTGACGACGATCGTGTAGTCGCCGGTCCGCGGCAGCCGCACCGTGAGCCGCGCGTTGCAGCGGCCGCCCGAATCGTCGTCCTGCGGCGGCGGGTCGAGCTCCGGGCCGAGCAGGAATGCATACGCGTCGAACGCCTGGGAGACGAGATCGATCGTGACGATCTGACCGGCGGTGCCGGCGAGCTTCCACTGTTGCGCGTAGGTGCTCTCGGCGGCGAGGAGCACGTCGCGCTGTACGAGCGAGTCCTGAATGGTGGCCCCGGTGGCGATCGAGCCTTTGGGCGGCGCGGGTGGCCGTGGCTGCTGCGCGGGCAGGTGGGTGGGCGGCAGCAGCAGCGCCAGCGCGAGCGCGCAGACTCCCGATCGGGCCCGGTGTGGCTCCATGTCGCCCCGCAATCTGCCGCCCTTATTTCCCCCGCACAATCCGCTCGACGGCGGCCGCGAGGTCGGGGACGACGGGCATGCCGAGCGCCTCCGCCTGAGCGCGGTGCCGTCCGCCGTGCCCGGTGGCGACGAGGATCCCGCGCGTCGTATCGGCGCCCAGCGCGCGCGCCGGCGCGACGTCGCTCAAACGATCCCCGACCCAGTACGACCGCCGCAAGTCGATCCCCAGCGCGTCCTGGGCGTCGCGGAACAGTTTCACTCCCGGCTTGCGGCAGTCGCACGGGCCGTCGGTGTCAGGGAAATGCGGGCAGAAGTACGCGGCGTCCAGGTGCGCGCCGTGTGCGGCGAGCAGCTCCGTCAGCCGCTGCTGGACTGCGTGGTAGGCCGCGGCGTCGTACAGCCCGCGCCCGATGCCGGACTGGTTGGTCGCCACCACCACGCGCCAGCCCGCTTGGTTGAGCCGCCGGATGGCGTCGGCCGCGCCGGGGAGCAGCCGCACCTTCCCCGGCTCGTGCAGAAAGCCGGGAGGGGGGTCGTCCACGATCGTGCCGTCGCGGTCCAGAAACACCGCCCGGTGCGAGCCCTCAGGCATCGAGGGCGGCACGCACCGCGCGGGCGACCTGCTCGATCTGGTGGGGGAAGATGGTCCGCGGGTCGAGGACCACCCGGTCGTCCGCGATGCGGGCGATCACGGGCGGGTTGGCTCGCCGCAACCGCGCCGCCACGCTGTCGGCCGTCAGCTTGTCAGCCGTCAGCGCCACCAGCCAGGTCTTGAGCTTGGCCCCGGGGAACGATCCGCCGCCCACCTCCGAATCGCCCGCGACGACCTCGGAGTCTTTGCCCACGCCGTTGTGCAACGTCTCTGCGCGTCGACGTATCTGCTCGACGTCTTCCGTCAACATCCGCAGTACCGGTATCTCCCCGCGAGCCCGCTCGGGATCCCGGTACAATGCCAGCGTCGCCTCTAACGCGGCCAGGGTGAATTTGTCGGACCGTACCGCCCGGGCGAGCGGATCGGTGCGACAGGCTTCGATCGCGGTCTTGGTGCCGAGCAGGATGCCGGCCTGCGGCCCGCCGAGCAGCTTGTCGCCCGAAAACGCGACCGTATCGACGCCGCTGGCCAGCCCCTCGGCCACGGTCGGCTCTCCCGTGAGTCCCCACGGCGAGAGATCGAGCAGCAGGCCGCTCCCCAGATCGAACAGACTTGCCACCCGGGCGGCACGCGCGATCGCGGCGATCTCGAGCGGCGCCAGGTCGGCGGTGAAGCCCGTCACCTGAAAGTTCGAGCGGTGCACTTTGAGGAGCAGGCGCGTGGCCGGACCGATCGCGCCTTCGTAATCCTTACGGTGGGTCCGGTTCGTCGCCCCGACCTCGACGAGCTTCGCGCCGGACCGTGCCATGATGTCGGGGATCCGGAACGCTCCACCGATCTCCACCAGCTCGCCGCGCGACACGATCGCCTCGCCGTCGCGGGCGAGCGCCGAGAGCGCGAGCAGCAGCGCCCCCGCAGCGTTGTTCACGACGAGCGCGTCCTCCGCCCCGGTGAGCTCGACCAGGAGGTCGCGACACAGCCGGTGACGCGAGCCACGGCTCCCCTGGGCGAGGTCGTATTCCAGGTTGGAGTACTCGCCCGCGATGCGGCGCAACGCGGCGATCGCCGCGGGCGCGAGCGGGGCCCGGCCGAGGTTCGTGTGCAGCACGACGCCGGTGGCGTTGATCACCGGTCCGAGCGCCGGCGCGGCGAGCTGGTGCGCCCGGGCGAGCACGGCGGCGCCCCAGCCCTCCGGCGGCGCCGCTCCACCATTGGCGCGGGCGGCGTCGATCGTCTCGCGCACGGCGCGCACCACCACGCTCCGCGGGTGGGACCCGAGCAGCGCGGCTACGTCGGGCTCGGCGAGCAGGGCTTCGACGGCAGGCAGCCGGCGGCGCGGATCGGAGGGGAGGGAGGCGCTCACGGCGGTTTCGTGGAGTCGCGCGGCGCGCGGGTGGTGTCGCGGGGAGCGGGCTTGGGCACGGGGACGGTGAGCACGCCGTGGGCCTCTGCGGCGACGGCGCCGTTCAGGTTGGTCGCATCGCGCACGCGGATCAGGTACTTCTTGCCCGGCTCGAGTGGTTGCGCCGTCTGGACGACGATCCGGTCGGACGGCACGGGGCGCTGTTTCAGGAGCTGCCGGACTCTCGCCGTGTCGACTCGAGGGGTGGTGGTGTCCCGCAGGGCAGGGGGGGCCCGCCGCACCGGGGAGGGAGGCACGGCGCCCGCCCGGGCCGTGTCGCGGTGGGCAGTGGTGTCTTTCGCGCGGCGCAGGGAATCGGCGAGCGCGCGCGCCCTGGCCTGCAGCGAGTCGTAGTGCGCACTCGTGAACAGGGCCCGCACCGCTACGGGCGTGGTATCGGGGAGCGCGAACACCCGCACGGCGGCGGTGTCGAGCGGCCGGCGCGGGTCGAGCGGGGCGGTGAACTGGATCCGGAACGCGATGGAGTCCACCGGATCGACGCTGCGGATGTGCGGGCCCACCGTGTCGTGCGCGAACAGCCACAGTACGGCGCCCGCGCTGGAATCGACCGCGATGGTGATCGAGTCGAACGGCTCGCGCCGGTCGAGCTGGCGGTTGTTGTTCTGGTCCTGGATCGCCCACACGAGATAGCGCCCCGGTGGGATGTCGCTCAAGTGGAAGTCGCCCGCGGAGTCGGCGAGGGTGACGTACGCGACGGTGTCGGGGAGCGGCGCGGCGCGGATCACGGCTCCGGTCAGGACCCGTTGCTCGACCCATTGCAGCACCGTCCCGGCCAGCGCGGCGTGGGGCATGGGGGCGCCCGTCGAAAAGATCACCGTGGTCCCCTTCTTCATGACGTTGCGCCGCAGGTCGACGATGCCCGGAAGCAGCTCGAGGTGATAGATCCGATTCGGTTTCCACCCCTCGGCGGGCTTGACGTGGATCGCGCTGCGGTGCCACGACACGCGCACGCCGCCCGCCACCGGCGACAACACGATCTGGTGCGCCAGGCCGGTGACGGGGGCCGCTCCTCCCGCGCCGCCTCCGCCCCCGCCCCCCCGTGAGCCCGGCATCTCGTCGATCACCTCGTCGAACTCGATGACCGCGTCGCCCTTCAGAGCCGGGATCACGGCGCCGGACTCGGGGATGACGCGCACGATCCGCGGCGGCGTCGTATGGGGCGGGCCGCCCGGTGGCTCCCCCTGCCTGGCGCACGCCGTTCCCCCGGCCGCGAGCGCCGCGGCTACGAGCAGCCCAGCGACTTGAGCTTGTCGGCCAGTGCCTGCCGCTGGTCGCGCCACGCCCGCTCCTTCTCGCGCTCGCGGGCGACCACTTCGGCGGGCGCCCGGGCGACGAAGTTCTGGTTCGTGAGCTTCGTGCCGAGCGCACTGAGCTGTTGGTCGAGTCGAGTGAGCTCGCCCGAGAGACGGCGGCACTCCTGCTGCACGTCGATCTCGCCTTCGAGCGCGACGAACAGGTCGCTGCCGTCGGCCAGGACCGCATGTGCGCCCACGTCGGCGCGCGCGCCGTCGAAGGCGAGCTCGGACAGTTGCGCCAGCCGCAGGATCGTGTCGCGCTCTCCCGCCAACGCCCGGCGCGCCCGGTCGCTCTTCGGGCGCACCGACGCCTGCAGCCGGGCCTTGGGCGGCACCCGGTACTCGGCGCGCAGCATCCGGATCGACGAGATCGTTTCCTGGACCAGCGGAAACTGCTGGTCGGCCTCGGGGTCCGCGAGCGGGGCCTGCGGCTCGGGCCACGCCGCCACGACGAGCAGCTCGTCCGGCCGGCGGCCGGGGAGCCTTTGCCACAGCTCCTCGGTGATGAACGGCACCACTGGATGCAACAGTCGCAACACCGTATCGAAACAATACGCGAGCACGGCCGCCGACATGGGCGCGGGGGCCTCCCGCGTATTCTTGTCGCGCAGGGAGACCCCCGCGCCCGTGTCGACTACTAACCGGGGCTTGACCGCCTCGACGTACCAGTCGGCGAGCTCCTTCCAGACAAAGTCGAAGCAGCGCTTGGCTCCCTCATCCAGCCGGAACTGCTCGAACGACGCGGTGCATTCGCGGGTCGTCGCCTGCGCGCGCGATAGGATCCACCGATCGGCGAGCGGCAGGGCCTTGACGTCGAGCGCGGTCAGCGGCTGGACCCGCTCCGGCAACTGCGCCAGGATGAACCGGCCGATGTTCCACAGCTTGTTCGCGAAGTTGCGGCCTGGCGCGAACGTCGTGTCCAAGTCGTTCGGGTCGAGGATCACGTCCGCGCCGAGCGAGCTGCCGGCGATCAGCGTCCAGCGCAGCGCGTCGGCGCCGTACAGCCGCACCACGTCCAGCGGGTCGATGCCGTTGCCCAGCGACTTGGACATCTTGCGGTGCTGCGTGTCGCGCACGGTGCCGTGCAAGTACACGGTCGCGAACGGCTTCGCGTGCATGAAGTGATAGCCGGACATGAGCATCCGGGCCACCCAGAAGAACAGGATCTCGGGCGCGGTGACCAGGGTGTGGCCGGGGTAGAAGCGCGCGAGGTCCGGCGTCGCGTCCGGCCAGCCGAACGTCGCGAACGGCCAGAGCCACGACGAGAACCAGGTATCGAGCACGTCCGGATCCTGTTCCACCGGGCCGCCGCACTTGGGGCACGTGGCCGGGTCGGTCCGGTCGGCCCACTGGTGCTGGCATTTCGTGCAAGTGAACACCGGGATGCGGTGACCCCACCACAGCTGGCGGGAGATGTTCCAGTCCCGGATGTGCTCCATCCAGTTCTCGAACGTGGCGCGCCAGCGCTCGGGGATCATCCGGAACGCGCCCCGGCGATAGTCGGCGAGCACCGGCTCGGCGAGAGGCTGCATCTTCACGAACCACTGGTCGGAGAGCCGCGGCTCGACGATCGTGTCGCAGCGGTAGCAGCGCCGCAGCGCGTGTCGATGCGGCTCGATCTTCTCGAGCAGGCCCTGATCGCGCAGCATCTCGACGATCTTGTTGCGGGCCTCGAATCGATCGAGCCCCCGGAGAGCCGGGGGGACCCTTCCCCCTTCCCCTTTCCCCGGCTCTTCCCCCATGGTCCCATCTTCCCGCATGACCAGTGGCATCGCCAACTTGTGCCGCAGGCCGATGTCGAAGTCGGTCGCATCGTGCGCGGGGGTCACCTTCACGAACCCCGTTCCAAACGTGGGGTCGACGGCCTCGTCCGCGATGATCGGAATCGCAAGTCCCGCGATCGGGAGCCGGGCCACTTTTCCCACGAAGCCGGCGTGGCGGGCATCCGTGGGGTTGACCGCCACGGCCGTGTCCCCGAGGAGCGTCTCGGGGCGCGTGGTGGCGACCGTGAGGAAGGGCTTGGGCCCCCCCTCCACGGGGTAGCGGATGTAGTAGAGCTTGCCGTCCGTGTCCTTCGATTCGGCTTCCTCGTCCGACAGCGCGGTGCGACAGTGCGGGCACCAGTGGATCACGCGGTGGCCGCGATAGATCAGCCCTTCTTCCCACAGCCGCACAAACGCCTCGCGCACCGCGCGCGAGTACGCCTCGTCCAGCGTGAAGCGCGTGCGGCTCCAGTCGCAGGAGCAGCCGATCACCTTGAGTTGCTCGAGGATGGTGTTCCCGGTCTCCCGGACGAACGCCCACACCCGCTCGACGAACTGCTCGCGCCCGAGGTCGAACCGAGTCTTCCCCTCCTTTGCAACCAGCCGCTCGACGACGTTCTGCGTGGCGATCCCTGCATGGTCGGTGCCGGGGAGCCACAGCGCCTCGCGGCCGCGCATCCGTTCGAAGCGGATCAACACGTCCTGGATCACGTTGTTGAGGCCCTGGCCCGTGTGGAGGATGGCCGTGATGTTGGGCGGCGGCATGACGATCACGTACGGCTTGCGCGACGACTCGACGCGCGCGGTGAACACGCCGCGGTCGAGCCAGCGCCGGTATAACGGCGCCTCGACGTCGTGCGGGTCGTACTGCGGCGGAAGCTCGAACTTGGGCTGCGGCATTCCTTATAATAAGGTAGAATATTCCCCCATGGCCGACGAATCCAACGTCTTGCCGACCAGCCGCATCGTACGCTGGGTCGCGATCGGCGCGCTGCTCGCCTTCGCGCTGGCGCTGTACTTCCGCGACGGTCGTACGTTGCCGCCGCTCACCGCCCCCGCCGCCGCCTCCGCGACCACGCCGGCCGACCAGCCTGTCAACTGAATCGATGACCGCTCGGGAAATCCGTGTGACGCTCCCGGACGGGAGCGAGAAACGGCTGCCCGCGGGTGCGACCGGCGCCGATCTCGCCCGCGCGATCGGCCCGGGGCTCGCCAAGGCCGCCGTCGCGATCCGCGTGGACGGTCAGGTGTGGGACCTGGCGCGGGCGCTCCCCGACGGCATGAAGGTCGCGGTCCTCACCGACAAGGACCCGCAGGCGTTGGACGTGCTGCGCCACTCGTCCGCGCACGTGCTCGCCACGGCGGTCCGCCAGCTGTTTCCTCACGCGAAGATCGGATTCGGACCTCCGATCGAGGACGGCTTCTATTACGACTTCGCGGTCCCCACGCCGTTCACGCCGGAGGACCTGGAGCGGATCGAGGCGAAGATGCACGAGGTCGTGAAGGCGGACTACCCCTTCGTGCGCGAGGAAGTGAACCGCGAGGAGGCCAAGCGCCGCTTCACCGACGATCCGCTCAAGCTCGAGCGCATCGACGACTTGGGCCCGAACGAGGTGATCTCGGTCTACACCGATGGCCCGTTCGTCGACCTGTGCCGCGGGCCGCACGTGGCGAGCACCGGAAGGGTCAAGCACTTCAAGCTGCTGCACGCCGCGGGCGCCTACTGGCGCGGCGACGAGCGCCGCCAAATGCTGCAGCGCATCTACGGCACGGCGTGGTTCACCAAGGAGGACCTCGAGGCGTACCTACGGCGGCTGGAAGAAGCGCGCAAGCGCGACCACCGCGTGCTCGGCAAGCAGCTCGATCTGTTCTCGATCCAGGAAGACGTGGGACCGGGGTTGATCTTCTGGCACCCCAAGGGCGCGATGATGCAGTTCCAGCTGCGGCGCTTCATCGAGGACGTGATCCTGGAGCGCGGCTACCAGCTCGTGTACACGCCGCACGTCACGCGCGAGCAGCTGTTTCTCAAGTCGGGACACCTGCCGCTCTACGCCGAGAACCAGTTCCCGCCCATGGCGGCGGGCGAGGGGGAGGCCGAGGATGTGCGCTATCGGGTGAAGCCGATGAACTGCCCGATGCACATTCTCATCTACGCCTCGCAGCAGCGCAGCTACCGCGACCTGCCGATCCGGCTCGCGGAGATCGCCAACGTATACCGCAACGAGCGCTCCGGGACGCTGCACGGCATGCTGCGCGTGCGCGGGCTCACGATGGACGACGCGCACCTGTTCCTGCGCCCCGATCAGATCGAGGACGAGATCTTCCAGCTGCTCGACATCGTGGAGCTCGTGCTCGGCAAGACGTTCGGGCTCAGCTACCGCCTCGACCTGGCGACGCGCCCGGCGAAGAAGCTCGGCTCCGATGCGACGTGGGATCAGGCGGAGCGAGCGCTCGAAGAGGCGCTCAAGCGACGCGGCCTCACCTATCGCACCGACCAGGGCGGCGGCGCGTTCTACGGGCCCAAAATCGACGTGAAGTTCAACGACGCGATCGGTCGCGAGTGGCAGGGGGCGACGATCCAGCTCGACTTCGCGCTGCCGGAGCGGTTTCAGCTCGAGTACGCGGGCGAGGACAACAAACCGCATCGCCCGGTGATGATCCACCGCGCCATCTACGGCACGCTGGAGCGGTTCTGCGGCTTCCTGATCGAGCATTTCGCGGGCGCGTTCCCGTTGTGGCTCTCCCCCGAGCAGGTGCGCGTGCTGCCGATCGCGGACACGCAGCTTGCCGCGGCACGCGCCGTGCAGCGACGGCTCGCGGCCGCGGGGCTCCGCGCGGTGGTGGACGAGCGCAACGAGACGCTGAACTACAAGATCCGCGATGGGGAGACGCACAAGGTCCCGTACATGGCCGTGGTGGGGCAGCGCGAGGCCGACGCCGGGACTGTCGCCGTGCGCTTGCGGGGGGAGGGGAAGAAGCAGGTAGTGCTGTCGGTGGACGCATTCGTCGCGAAGCTCCAGGAGGAGGTTCGCACGAGGGCTTTGACCCCGTTAGTTTGAACGTGGAACCGATGCCAAACGAGCAAACCACCCCCGTCATTGTCGCCGCCTGCCGAACCCCGATCGGCAAGTACCTGGGCGGGCTGTCCCCGCTGCCCGCGCCGCGGCTCGGCGCCCTCGTGATCCGCGAGGCGGTGCGCCGAGCCGGGATCGATCCCGCCGCCGTGGAAGAAGTGATCATGGGAAACGTGCTGCAGGGAGGGGTGGGCCAGGCGCCGGCGCGCCAGGCGGCGATCCACGCGGGCCTGCCCGGCACCATTCCGGCGCTCACCGTCAACAAAGTCTGCGGCTCGGGGCTCAAGGCCGTGATGCTCGCAGCCCAGGCGATCAAAGCCGGCGACGAGCAGTGCATCGTGGCGGGTGGCATGGAGTCGATGTCGAACGCGCCGCACTACGTCGTCGGGATGCGCGCCGGCATCAAGGCAGGGAACAGCCAGCTCGTCGACGGTATGATCCACGACGGCTTGTGGGACTCGTTCTCGAACACACATATGGGGAACCTCGCGGAGTACAGCGCGAGGAAGGCGGGCGTGTCCCGCCAGGACCAGGACGCGTTCGCACTCGCCAGCCATCAGAAGGCCGTGGCCGCGATGACGGCCTGCCGTTTCAAAGCCGAGACGGTGGCGGTCGAGATCCCCGGGAAGAACGGCCCCAGCGTGATCGAGAAGGACGAGGGCCCGCGCGCCGATACGTCGCTCGCAGCGCTCGCCGCGCTGAAGCCATCGTTCGAGAAGGACGGGACCGTGACGCCCGGGAACGCACCGGGACTGAACGACGGCGCCAGCGCGCTCGTCGTGACGTCGCTCGCGTTTGCGAAGGCGCACGGGCTCGCGGCCCTGGCGCGCATCACCGCGTACGCCACCGGCGGGGGCGAGCCCAAGGATCTTTTCTTCGCGCCGATCGTCGCGGTCCGGAGCCTGATGGCGAAGGCGAAGACGCAGATCTCGGATTACGACCTGATCGAGGCGAACGAGGCGTTCGCGGTGCAGGCGCTCGCCGATGGGCGGGCGCTCGGCTGGGACTGGGACCGGGTGAACGTCAACGGTGGCGCGATCGCCCTCGGCCACCCGATCGGCGCGTCGGGTGCGCGAGTGCTCACGACGCTGCTGTACGCCCTCAAGAACCGCCACCGGACGACCGGGCTGGCTACTCTGTGCCTGGGTGGCGGCAACGCCGTGGCCCTCAGCGTGGAGATGCTCTGATGCCGCCGCTCTCATCCCCAGCAGCCGTCCCCGCCCCTCACCCGCTCGCGTGGCGTCGCGCCGTGGCGATCATCCTCGGTGCCGCCCTCGTGGCGGTCGCGGCGCAGGTCTCGATCCCGCTCCCCGGCACGCCGGTGCCGCTCACGCTCCAGCCGCTCGCCGTGTTGCTCGTCGGCGCCCTGCTCGGGCCGGCGCGGGGCGCGGCGAGCCTGATCCTGTACCTCGGGCTCGGCGCGCTCGGCCTGCCAGTGTTCACGCCGTACGGCCTTCCCGGGCTCGCCCGCCTGCTCGGACCGACCGGCGGCTACCTGCTTGCCTACCCCGTCGCGGCGTTCGCCGTCGGGAGGCTCGCCGGAGACGGGAAGCGGTGGGGGCGCTTGGCGCTCGGGCTCGTGGCTGGGCTCGCGCTCATCCACCTGGGCGGCCTGGCGCAGCTGCTGATTCTGACGGGGAGCGCCGCGAGCGCCGTGCGACTCGGAACCGTCCCGTTCCTCCTCGGCGACCTGCTGAAGCTGTGTATCGCGATCCTGATCCTGCGACCCACCGTGAGTCCCCTCCGCGCGCGCCTATGACGGCGCGCGTTTCGTTTGCGGACCGGGCGAAACGGACTGGCGCCGCGGTCGCATGGATCGCGGCGTTCAGTTTGGTGGGTGGCGCTTCCGGCTGGGCGCTGTCCTTCGTCGGGCCCGAGCCGCAGCCCGCGTGGTCGTTGGCGTGGACCTCATTCTCCGGGGCGGTCGGCTTCGCGCTCGCGACCTGGCTCGTCGGTCGCGTGCTCGACCGTCGCTCGTGGGCGTACCTGGGCTGGCGGCCACGGACGGGCGTCCCGACCGGCCTGCTCGGCGGCGTCGTGCTCGGCGTGGTGATGGCGGCAGGAGCGGCCGGGCTCGCGGTGCTGGTCGGCGGCGCAACGGTCACGAACACGGGGGATTGGGCGGGCTGGGGGACGGCCGCCGTTCCGCTCGGCGTGGGGTTCCTGCTCGCCGCGCTCACCGAAGAGTTGGCGTTCCGGGGTTACCCGCTGCGCCGCCTGGCCGACGCGGTTGGTGCGGGGCCCGCCACGACACTGGGCGCGATCGGCTTCGGGCTCGCGCATCTCGGCAATCCGAGCGCCACGACGTTTTCTACCGTGAACGTCGCGCTGGCGGGCGTGTGGCTGGCGTGCGCCTTCTTTTCACCCGGCGGTATGCCGCTCGCGTGGGGAGCGCACTTCGGATGGAATGCGACGCTCGCCCTCGGGTTCGAAGCGCCGGTGAGTGGGTACGTCTTCCCGTCGCCGGCGATCGCGTACCATGCCGGCGCGCACCGCTGGATCGACGGGGGCGCGTTCGGGCCGGAGGGAGGAATCGTGACCACCCTCGTGATGCTCGCCGGAACAGCGGCGCTCGTCGTCTGGAGCCGGGCTTCCCGGAAGGCGGAGCCGGCGGCATGAGCCGGGTCGCGGTGGTCGGCGCCGGGACGATGGGCAACGGCATCGCCCATGTGTTCGCGCAGCACGGGTGGGACACCGCCCTGATCGACGTCGCGCCGGGATTGCTCGAGCGGGTGCTCGCCGTTATCCGGGCGAACCTCGAGCGTCAGGTGAAGAAGGGGACGGTCAGCGCGGAGCAACGCGACGCCGCGCTGGCCCGGATCCGGACGTCGCCCAGTCTCGACGCGGTGCAGGAGGTCGAGCTCGTGGTCGAAGCGGCGACCGAGCAGCCGGAGACCAAGTTCAAGATCTTCCGGGAGGTCGACCGCCTGGCACCGCCGACGGCGATCCTCGCGAGCAATACCTCTTCCATCTCGATCACGGCGATCGCGGCGCAGACCAAGCGCCCGCGCCAGGTGATCGGGATGCACTTCATGAACCCGGTGCCCGTGATGCAGCTGGTCGAGGTGGTCCGGGGCATGGAGACGACGGATGAGACGGCGGTGCAAGTGGTGGAGGTCGTGAAAGCCCTGGGCAAGACACCGGTCGTGGTGAACGACGCGCCCGGGTTCGTCTCGAACCGCGTGCTCATGCCGATGATCAATGAAGCGATCTGCTGCGTCATGGAGGGGGTCGCGACGCCTGAGGCGGTGGACACCGTGATGAGGCTCGGCATGAATCACCCGCTCGGCCCCCTGGCCCTCGCCGATCTGATCGGTCTCGACGTGTGCCTCGCGATACTCGAAGTGCTGCAGCGCGATTTCGGGGACGACAAGTACCGGCCGGCGCCGCTGCTGCGGAAGATGGTCGCGGCGGGGCGCCTGGGCCGCAAGACCGGTCGGGGCTTCTATGTCTATCGCGATTGAGGCCGCCGGCCTCTCCGAGACGCAACGCCAGATCGTCGATCTGGCGCGCGAGTTCGCGCGCACCCGGATCGAGCCGCACGCGGCGGAGTGGGACCGGACCGCGCACTTCGCACGCGACGTGCTCGACGAGCTCGGCAAGCTCGGCTTCCTCGGGATGTCCACGCCCGAGCAGTACGACGGGATGGGGCTCGACACGCTCACCTACCTGCTCGCGATCGAGGAGCTGGCGGCGGCCGACGCGAGCGTCGCCGTCTCGGTAGCGATCCACAACGCCATCCCCGCCACGATGCTGCTGCGCCACGGCAACACCCGGCAGAAGGAGCGCTGGCTCAAGCCGATGGCCCGCGGCGAGCTGCTCGCCGGCTTTGCGCTCTCCGAGCCCGAATCGGGCTCGGACGCGGCGTCGCTCTCGGCGCGGGCAGTGCGGGCCGGGGACGAGTGGGTGCTCTCGGGCACCAAGGCGTGGGCCACCAACGGCGGCACCGCGGACGTGATGATGGTGATGGTGCGCACCGACCGGCCCGAGGCGCGGCGTGGAGCGAAGGGGATCTCCACGTTCATTGTGCCGACCGATGCCGCGGGTTATCGTCCGGGGAAGCCCGAGGACAAGATGGGCCTGCGCGCTTCGAACACCGCCGCCATCGCGCTCGAGGACGTCCGGATCCCCGCGGACCAGCTGCTGGGTGAGGAGGGGCAGGGGTTCGTGTACGCGATGGAAGGGCTGGACGTGGGCCGGCTGGGGATCGCGATCCAGGCGGTGGGGATCGCGCGGCGGGCGCTGGAGCACTCGCTGGCATACTGCGCCGAGCGCAAGCAGTTCGGGCAGGCGTTACGGGAGTTCGAGGGCGTGCAGTTCAAGCTGGCCGACATGGCCACGCGGGTCGAGGCGGCCCGCGCCTTGACGCACGCGGCGGCGGCGCGGCGTGACCGCGGCGAGGCGATCACCACGCAGGCGAGCATGGCCAAGCTGTTCGCCTCGGAGACCGCGATGTGGGTCACGACCCAGGCAGTGCAGCTGTTCGGGGGGTACGGGTACATGCGCGACTTCCCGGTCGAGAAACTGTTTCGCGATGCGAAGGTGACCGAGATCTATGAAGGCACCAGCGAAATCCAGCGGATCGTCATCGCCCGCGGCCTCTATCCTGGAGGCTAGCACCGGAGAGGGCGAGCGGCTCGCGCTGTTCGACCGGCTCGCCGAGCACGACCACGAGCAGGTGAGCTTCGCCTACGAGTCGTCGTGCGGCTATCGCGGCATCATCGCCATTCACTCGACCGGGCTCGGGCCCGCGCTCGGCGGCACCCGGTTCTGGAACTACGGCACCGACGAGGAGGCGCTGGTCGACTGCCTCCGGCTGGCGCGCGGCATGACGTACAAGGCCGCGGTGGCCGGGCTGAACCTGGGCGGCGGCAAGAGCGTGATCCTGGGCGACAATCGCACGACCCGGCGGGAGGCGCTGTTCCGGGCGCACGGCCGGCACGTGGAGTCGCTCAAGGGCCGCTACATCACGGCCGAGGACGTCGGCACGTCGACGTCCGACATGGAGTACATCAAGGCGGAGACGAACCACGTCACCGGCTTGATCGGTAAGTCGGGCGATCCGTCGCCCGTGACGGCGTACGGCGTATACCGTGGCATGAAGGCGTGCGCGGCGTACCGCTACGGGTCGGACCGACTCGCGGGGAAGACCGTCGCGCTGCAGGGGTGCGGCAGCGTGGGGTACCATCTCGCGCAGCTGCTGCATACCGAAGGGGCGAAGATCGTGTGCACCGACATCGAGCCTCAGCGGGTGAAGCGCGTCGTGGACGAATGCGGGGCCACGGCGGTGGCGCCGAGCGATATTTACGGCGTGCCGGCCGACGTGTTCGCACCGTGCGCGCTGGGCGCGGTGATCAACGACGACACGATCCGCCGGCTCGAGGTCGAGATCGTGGCGGGCGGGGCGAACAACCAGCTCGCCGAAGACCGCCACGGCGACCTGCTTGAGGCGCGCCACATCACCTACGCCCCCGACTACGTCATCAACGGTGGTGGGCTGATCAATGTGAACGCCGAGCTGCACGACTGGTCTCCGGAGCGGGCGCGCAACAAGGCCGGCGAGATCTACGACACGATCCTGCGGGTGTTCGAGATCGCGCGGGACGAGGGCATCCCGAGCTACCGGGCCGCCGACCGGCTCGCCGAGCAGCGCATCGCCACGATCGCGCAGGTGCGGCGCAACTATGTCTGAGCAGGTCTACGTCGGGGCGGACCACGCGGGCTTTCAGCTGAAGCAGAAGCTCGTGGACGAATTGCGCCGGCTCGGCTACGAGCCGGTGGACGTAGGCCCGAAGGCGCTGGACCCGGCGGACGACTTTTCGGATTACGGTAAGCCGGTGGCCGACGCGGTGAGCCGGGGGGTGGCGCAGCGCGGCGTACTGACCTGCGGGACCGGGCTCGGGATGGCGTACGTGGCCAATCGGTTCCCGCGCGTGCGCGCCGCCGTCGCCTGGAGTCCCGAGATCGCCGAGCTGGCGCGCAAGCACAACGACGCCAACGTGCTCGTGCTGCCGTCGCGGTTCGTGAGTGAGGAGGAGGGGATGGAGATTCTGCACCGCTGGCTCGACACCGGGTTCGAAGGCGGGCGCCACGCGCGGCGCGTCGCCAAGATCGACCATGATGGACCATGATTGATCGACGCGCGCGCCTCGCGCAGGCCGACCCGGCCATCTACGCGCTGATCCAGCGGGAGGTGGAGCGCCAGGAGCACGGGCTCGAGCTGATCGCGAGCGAGAACTTCGCCACCATGGCCGTCATGGAGGCCATGGGCACGGCGCTCACCAACAAGTACGCCGAGGGGCTCCCCAGAAAACGCTACTACGGCGGCTGTGAGGTCGTCGACGAGGTGGAGCAGCTCGCGATCGACCGCGCCAAGGCGCTGTTCAAGGCCGAGCACGTGAACGTGCAGCCGCACTCGGGCGCGCAGGCCAACATGGCGGCTTACCTCGCGGTCGCGAAGCTGGGGGATACGCTGCTCGGGCTGGCGCTGCCGCACGGCGGCCACCTGACGCACGGCTCGCCCGTCAACTTCTCGGGCATGCTGTTTCGGCCCACCGCCTACGGGGTGCGGGAGGACACCGGGCGCATCGACTACGATCAAGTGCGCGACGTCGCCCGCCGCGAGCGGCCCCGCATTCTGGTAGGCGGCGGCAGCGCGTACGCCCGCGTGATCGATTTCGCCGCGCTGCGGAGCGTCGCCGACGAAGTCGGCGCCATCTTCGTGGTCGACATGGCGCACTTCGCCGGCCTCGTGGCCGCGGGGATTCACCCGTCGCCCGTGCCGCACGCACAGATCGTCACGACCACGACGCACAAGACGCTGCGCGGCCCGCGCGGCGGCCTGATTCTGTGTCAGGAAGCCTACGGCAAGGACGTGGACAAGCTGGTGTTCCCGGGCATCCAGGGCGGCCCGCTCGAGCACGTCATCGCAGCGAAGGCCGTGGCGCTGGGGGAAGCGATGACGCCCGCATTCAAGCAGTACGCGATCCAGGTCGTCAAGAACGCGCAGGCGCTGGCGGCGGCGCTCGCCGAGCGCGGCTACGCGATCGTGTCGGGGGGCACCGACACGCATCTCATGCTCGTGGACCTGCGACCCAAAGGCCTGACGGGCAAGGACGCGCAGGTCTTGCTCGATCGCGCGGGAATCACGGTCAACAAAAACACCATTCCCGGCGACCCCCAGTCGCCCTTCGTCACGAGCGGGATCCGGATCGGCACGCCCGCCGTCACGACGCGCGGCTTCACGGAACCCGAGATGGAGAAGGTGGCCGACATGATCGACACGGTGCTCACCAAGCAGGACGACGCTACGCTGGCGCGCGTCAAAGCCGAAGTGCGCGAGCTGACCGGCCAGTTTCCCCTGTACGCGGCACCCGCCCGCCAGGCCGTGGGAGCGCGCCGTGGCTGAGCGGCCGTCGAGCGGCTCGGGGTCGTTCACCGTGCATCTCGCGGACGAGCTCGAGGTCTACTTCAACGAGGTCGCGCACGGGCGGCCGGTTGGCTTCGTCGCGTCCTCCAAGTGGAAGCCCCCGACCGACATCTACGAGATCGACGACGCGGTCGTCGTCTACATGGACATCGCCGGCATGCGCGCCGAGGATTTCACCGTCGAGTTCGCCGACGGCATCCTCACCATCGGGGGCGAGCGCAAGCCGCGGCGCGAGGGGAAGCCGCACTACCACGCGATGGAGGTGCAGGTCGGTCCGTTCGAGCGCCGCTTCCGGTTGCCGGTCCCCGTCGACCCCGAGTCGATCCGCGCGAGCTACGAGCACGGCTTTCTCGAGGTGCGGCTCGCCAAGATCCCGGCGCGGCTGTCGGGGCCCCAATCTGTGAAGGTGCAGTAGATGGACCGCCTGCCGATCCTCCCGCTCGGCCAGGTCGTGGTGTACCCGCACGTCGTGCTCCCCATGGCGCTGACGGACCCGCACGCGGTGCAGCTCATCGACGAAGTGGTGCAGGGGAACAAGCGCCTGCTCCTGGGCGTCGTGAAGCCGCTCGCGGGCGGGGAGCCCCCCGAAGGCGCGGTGATGCAGGCGCGGCCGGAGGAGCTGTATGAGGTCGGGACGCTCGGGTCCGTGGTCCGGATGCTCAAGCTCGGCGACGGCTCCGTGCGGGTGATGGTGCAGGGGCTCGAGCGCGCGCGCCTGGTCGATGTCGGCCCGGCCGAGCACTGGCTCGTCGGGGGCTACGAGACCCTCGTCTCCAGTGCGCCCGAGGACGCCCGCACGGAGGCGCTCAAGCGCACGGTGCAGGCGCAGTTCTCCCGCGTCATCGACATCGCGCCCTACCTGGGTGAAGAGCTGCACGAAGTGCTCGCCGGCATCACCGACGGCTCGAAGCTCGCCGACTTCGCCGCCGCGAATCTCGACCTGGCGCTGCCCGCCAAGGCCGAGCTGCTGTCGATCGACGACGTGAACCGCCGGCTGGAGCGCCTCGCCGAGCTGTTGGGGCAGGAGCTGCAGGTGCTCGAGGTCGGCACGCAGATCCAGGAGAAGGTGAAGTCCCGGCTCGACGCGAACCAGCGCGAATACGTGCTGCGGGAGCAGCTGCGCGTGATCCGGCAGGAGCTGGGGGAGGACGACGGCGACGACGAGCTCACCGATCTCGGGAAGCGGCTCGAGGAAGGCGGGTTGTCGGCCGAGGCGAAGAAGGTCGCCGACCGCGAGCTCAAGCGGCTGCGCCAGATGTCGCCGCAGTCGGCCGAGTACCACGTGGCCCGCACCTACCTCGAGGTGTTCGCCACGCTGCCGTGGGGTCGCACCTCCGAGGACCGGCTCGACTTGAAGGCCGCGCGCGAGATCCTCGATCGCGACCACTACGACCTCAAGGCCGTGAAGGAGCGCATCCTCGAGTACCTCGCGGTGCGCACGCTCAACCCGCAGGCGCGCGGCAGCATCCTCTGCTTCGTGGGGCCGCCCGGCGTCGGCAAGACGTCGCTCGGCCAGAGCATCGCCGAGGCGCTGGGACGGCGCTTCACCCGCGTGTCGCTCGGCGGCGTGCGGGACGAGGCCGAGATCCGCGGCCATCGCCGCACCTACGTCGGTGCCCTGCCCGGCCGCATCATCCACGCGCTGCAGCGCTGCGAGACGCGCAACCCTCTGCTGATGCTCGACGAGGTCGACAAGATGGGTTCCGACGTGCGGGGCGACCCGACTGCGGCCCTGCTCGAAGTGCTCGACCCCGCGCAGAACGGCTCGTTCGTGGACCACTACCTCGAGGTCCCGTTCGATCTCTCGGGCGTCATGTTCATCGCCACCGCCAACAGCCTGGCGCCGATCCCCGACCCCTTGCTCGATCGCATGGAAGTGCTCACCCTCCCGGGGTACACGCCTGGCGAGAAGCTCGCGATCGCGAAGCGCTTCCTGCTGCCGCGGCAGTTCAAGGAAACGGGGCTTACACCGGAGCGGGCGAGCCTGGCCGAGGCGGCGCTGGAGCGCCTGATCGCGGAGTACACGCGGGAGGCGGGCGTGCGACAACTGGAGCGCGAGATCCAGGGCGTGCTCCGCAAGGCGGCGTTGGAGGTCGTGGAGGGGCGGGCCGGCGCGGTCCGGATCTCGATCAAAAACCTCGAGAAGTACGCCGGCCAGCCCAAGGTGCAGAGCGAAGTCGCGGGCCGAAGCCCCGAGGTCGGCGTCGCCACCGGCCTCGCGTGGACACCGGTGGGCGGCGACATCATGTTCATCGAGGCGATCCAGATGCCTGGGAAGGGCCAGATCACCTTGACCGGGCAGCTCGGGGACGTGATGAAGGAGTCGGCTCAGGCGGCGTGGAGCCTGTTGCGGGCCCGTGCCGGCGCCCTGGGGATTCCGCTCGATGCGTTCACGCAGACCGACGTGCACCTGCACGTCCCCGCGGGCGCGGTTCCCAAGGACGGGCCGTCGGCCGGAATCACGATGGCCACCGCGCTGGCGTCGCTGTTGTGCCAGCGTCCCGCGCGCCACGACGTGGCGATGACGGGCGAGCTGACGCTGCGCGGCCGGGTGCTCCCGATCGGGGGGCTCAAGGAGAAGCTGACGGCGGCTGCGCGCGCCGGGGTGAAGACCGTGATCGTGCCGGCGCGCAACCAGAGCGACATCGTGGAGGTACCCGACGAGGTGAAGAAACTGATCGAGATCAAGCCGGTCGACACGCTCGACGAGGTGCTCGAGCTCGCGCTGCTCGAGCCGCGCATTACGCGGTCGGTCGACGTGCGGCCGCGTAAGCCCGGCAGCCTCGAGGTCCGGCCGTGAGCGATTTCGCGACCCTGCAGGAAGCGTTCGAGCGAATCGGCCAGCAGGACGGCCGCTACCACGAGCGCGGCTACCTGTTCGTGCTCGCGGCGCTCGAATACGCCCAGGGCAAGCTGCCGACGCGCCGCCACCTGAGCGGGGCGGAGCTCGCCTGGGCCTGCCGCGACTTCGCGCTCGACCAGTTCGGGTTGCTCGCGCCCACGGTGCTGCGCTACTGGGGGATCACCGGCACCGAGGATTTCGGGCACATCGTCTTCTCGCTGATCGACGTGGGGCTCCTGGCGCGACAGCCAAGCGACAAGGTCGAAGACTTCGATCGGGTGTACGACTTCTCGGAAGTGTTCCGGGCCCAGTACCGCTGGCCCGGCCTGGAGCGCGGATAGCGGGTGCTGGATCGGGGGAAGGGGGTGCCGCATGAGCACGGACGCCAGGGACTGGCCCGCCTGCAAGAAGTGCCAGCAAGGTCTGCTCATTCCGTTGTCGGATTACGGGCGCGACGGCGCGCCGATCACCTACAAGGCGTGGGTCTGCAGCAACCCGGAGTGCGGGTTCAACATTCGCATCGATAACGGGGAGATCTCGTTCGGTAAGGCGATCGGCCAGAGCTTCAAATAAGGCTTGGACGCGGTGCGCGCGCCCGCGGTGAGCGGGCGCTTCTATCCGGGGACGAAGCGCGAGCTGGAGCGCGCCGTCCGCGAGCTCCTCGAGGCCGTCCCGTCGGCGAGCCCCGCGCCGGCGCGCGCCGCCGTGGCGCCGCATGCCGGTTACGACTACTCGGGACTGACCGCCGCCCATGTGTTCGCTCGCCTCGACATCCCGCCCGTCGTGGTGATCCTCGCGCCCAACCACACCGGTGTGTGCGGCGCGCGCGGGGGCGCCTCGCTGTGGGAGGCCGGCGCGTTCCGCACCCCGTTGGGCGACGTCCCGGTGGACGAGCGGTTCGCCGGCGCGTTGCTCGAGGCGTCGCCGCTCGTCGGCGTCGACCATACCGCTCACACGCGCGAGCACGCCGTGGAGGTGGAAGTGCCCTTTCTCCAGGTGCGCCGCCCGGACGTGCGCATCGTCCCCCTCGTGCTCGCCTGGGACGCGTGGGACGGCTGCCGCCGGCTGGGCGAGGCGCTCGCGGCTGTCACGGCCCGCTGGCCCGAGCCGGTGCTGCTGCTCGCCTCGAGCGACCTCACGCACTACGAGCCCGCCCGCGTGTCGGAGCGGAAGGACCGGCTGGCGCTCGAGGCGGTTTCGGCCTTGGACGGCGAAGAGCTGCTGCGGCGCTGCAAGCGCGAGGGGATATCGATGTGCGGTCGCGCCCCGACCGCCACCGTCGTGGCCGCGGCCCGCACCCTGGGCGCGGCGCGCGCGGACGTGGTGCATTACAGCCACTCCGGCATGGTGACGGGTGACGACGCCGCGGTGGTGGGGTACGCCGGCGTGCTGATCCCGTGAACCCGATCCCCGTGCTGTCGGCGACCGAAGCCGCCGCCTGGGACTCGGCGGCCCGCACCCAGTACCGCATCCCCTCGCGCGTGCTCATGGAAGCCGCTGGCCGCGCGGTCGCCCAGGTGATCGTGCGCGAATTCAGCGACGTGATCACCCGCGGTGTCCTGGTCGCTGCTGGGGCCGGGAACAACGGTGGCGACGGCTGGGTCGTGGCGCGGGCGCTCCATGCCGCGGGCGTCCCCGTCTGGGTCTCTGGCCTCGATCCCAAGACCGACGACGCGATCGACAGCCGTGCGCTGGCGCGGGTGGACGGCGTGCGCGAGATCGGCCGCGACGAGCCGTGGCCGGCCGCCGCCGTGGCCGTGGACGCCTTACTCGGGACCGGCGCGACGGGTCCCGCGCGCGGCGACGTGCTCGCCCTGGCGCAGCGGCTCGTCGCGTACGGGGCGACCGTGGTCGCCGTGGACGGACCGACCGGGCTCGATCTGTCGAGTGGCGAAGCGCACGGCCCGGTGCGCGCCGCCCTGTCGGTAACGTTCGGCGGCCCGCGCCGCGGCCACCTGCTGGCGCGCGACTGGTGTGGCAAGATCGTGGTCGTGGACATCGGGCTCCCGCCCGCCGACCCGTCGTGGCCGCTGCTCGTCACCGACGTCTGGGCGGGTGGGCGGCTCCCCAAGCTGACCCCCACGATGCACAAGGGCGACCGCGGCCGCGTGACCGTCGTGGGCGGCTCGAACGGCATGACCGGCGCGGCGCTACATGCCGCGCGCGCGGCGCTCGCGGCGGGGGCGGGGCTGGTCAAACTGGTCGCCGGACCGGAGACGATCGTGGCCGCGCGCGCCAGCCTCCCCGACGTGCTGACGGTGGAGTCCGCGCTCGGGCCCGACCTCGAGCCCGACGCGGCGGAGGCGCTGGAATGGGCCGACGCGCTCGTCGTCGGCCCGGGGCTCGGCCGCACGCCGCCCGGCACTCCGTTCCTGCAGGCCGTGCTGGCACGCCGCGCCATCCCCACCGTGCTGGACGCCGACGCCCTGCTGCTGTTCCAGGGCCCGGCCGAGCGGCCGGTCGTGCTCACGCCGCACTTGGGGGAGTTCCGCGCCCAATTCGGGGATCAACTCGCCGATGCCGCGGCGAACGACCGGTGGGGGGCGGCCGCCAAGGCCGCGCAGAAGGTCAAAGGGACCGTGCTGTTGAAGGGCGTCCCCACCGTGATCGCGGATCTGCGCGGGCCGATCCACGTCGTCGCGAGCGGTAACCCGGGGCTCGCGACGGGCGGCTCGGGCGACCTGCTCGCCGGATTCATCGGAGCGTTCCTGGCGCGCGGCAGCCCTGGCCCCGAGGCGGCGGCGCTGGGCGCGCACGCGCTCGGGCGGGCCGCCGAGCACGGCGCCCGGCAGTGGACGGCGCGCAGCCTGCGCCCCGCCGACGTGCTCGCCGCGCTGCCCGACATCTGGCGCGCGTGGGCGAACGCGAGGCCGGTGGGACCTCCGGTGCTCGCGGAGCTCGAGCTTCCGGAGACGGAGTGAACCAAAGGGCTCGAGTAGACGGTCAGACGGCAAGTGTGGCCGTGCTGGCCACGGTGCTGCTAGCCGTCTACCCGTCTATCCGTCTATCCGTCCAGTCCTCTCGCTGGCGCTCCGAAGACCGCGCCCTCATCAGCGACTTCTCCGCGGTCGAGGCGGTCGCGGCGTCGCCGTTCAGCGTGTTCGCTGCGACGACCCACGGTCTCACGATCTACGACCGCCAGGCTCGGAGCTGGCGCCTCCCCGTCACGTCGCTCGACGGGTACCCCGCGGCCCCGGTGCGCGTCGCGCTCGCGGACGGCGTCGCCGACGCGGTGTGGCTCGGCACGACCGCAGGGTGGGCCCGTTACGACGCTACCGTCCGGACGTGGGAGCAAGGCGTCGTCCCGGGCGGCGTCGCGAGCCTGATGCTCGACGCGCGGGATCAGGCGAGCGGCATCTTCGTGCTGGGCGCCTCCGGCTGGGGATTCCTGCCCCGCGGGGCGCTGTTCCCGGTGCAAGACCGACCGCTCCCGCCGCCGGGGCAACGCGTCACGCCGCTCGACCCCCGCACCGCGCTCGCCCAGGCGCCGTTCGCGGAGGCGCTGCGCGCCCTCATCCTCACGGACCCTCGGCTCTCGAGCTACCGCTTCACGGCCGCGGCTCGCTCTCCGGACCGGAGCGAGCTGTTTCTTGGCTCGGACGGCGCGGGCCTCGTTCGCGTCGATCCGGCGACGGGACAGTGGGACCGGCTCGCGTTCGGGCTGCTCGCGGCGCGTGCCGGAGCGGTCGCGGTGGCGCCCGGCGGTGTGTGGGTGGCGTCCGCGGGGCGGGTGGGCGAGCGGCGAGGGCTGACGTGGGTCGCCCGAGATCTCTCGGCGGACACGACGATCGAGGGCACGGGCACGCTCGGGTTCCCGTGCGTCGAAGGGAGGCGGCTGATCGCACGGGGGCGGTCGCTCTGGCTCGCGTGCGAGCGGGGCGTCGTGCGGATCGACGCCCTTGGCTCGAGCGTCAGGCTGTTCGTGGTGGACGCTCCCACCGCGCTCGCTCCGGCGCCCGACGGTGTGTGGGTCGGGAGCGGTCGCGGCTTGTTTGTGGTGAGCGACGAGGGATCGGTGGTCCGGATTTGGAGCGACACGCCCGTCCTCAGCCTCGTCGCCGTGCGGGAGAGCGTCTGGGTCGGCACGGTCGGTGGCCTCGGCCTGCTCGCGCCGGGGGAGAACAGCGTCGCGGTGCCACCGGACGTGGCAGCGCAACCGGCGCTGCGCGCGCCGATCGTCGCGCTCACGCTGCTCGAGGACACGCTCGTCGCCGTGACGCCCGAACAGCTCGGCTGGCGCGATCCGGCGAGCGGCCGGTGGACGGTGCTGCGGACCCGGGCCGAGCTGGGCCGCGTGACCGCGCTCGCCCCGGACGTCCCGAGTCCCGCAGGCGGGGGCGGCATCTGGATCGCCGGCACCAACGGCCTCGGGTTCTGGGACATTGGGCGTGCGACGTTCCGCATGCTCACGGTGCCGCTCGACGTGCCGGCGCCGGTGCGCGACGTGGCGGTCGATGCGCTGTACGTCTGGGTGGCCACCGACAGCGGGCTGGTACGGTTCGCGCGCGACGCGGCGCTGCGGTGAGCGCCAACCTGCGCCTCGGCGGGGGCGGGGAGTTCGACCGCTTGCGTCGCATCTTCGCCCGGCTAGGGCGGACTGGGCAGAGCCTGGGCGACGACTGCGCGCTGGTTCCCGTCGGGCGGGATTGGCTGGCGGTCAGCATCGACCTGAGCCTCGAGGGTGTGCATTTCCGGACCGACTGGCTCTCGTTTCGGGAGATCGGATGGCGCTCGGCAGCGGCTGCCTTATCCGATCTGGCCGCCGAAGGGGCGGAGCCGATCGGGGTTCTATGTTCGCTCGGCGTCCCGGGCAACCGGCAACGCCGTACCGGCAACGCCGCTCCGGCAACTGAGATCATGACGGGCGTCGGTGCCGCGGTGAGGAGTGTGGGCGGCGCCGTGCTGGGGGGCGACCTCGTCCGCTCGCAGCGCTACATCGTGGACGTCTGTGTCCTGGGGTGGGCGACGCGCCCGGTGCGGCGGGACGGAGCGCGCCCTGGCGACGGCCTGTGGGTGACGGGAGCGCTGGGCGGTGCGCGGGCCGCGCTGCGGTCGCTCGTCCAGGGCCGACGCCCGCCGCCGGC
>QHUM01000005.1 GCA_003222135.1 Gemmatimonadota bacterium
GCTGGCGCGCCGCAGCCCGGTTCCCTAGCTTGGCCTTCCATGACCGACTGGCTCCAGACAAGGCTCGGTATCAGCCCCGAGCTGCAGTTGCGGCTGTTCGCCACCCTGGCGACGATCGTCGGGCTCTGGTTGGTGCACCGCATCGCTCTGTCGCTGGTGTACCGGCGCGTGCGCGACCCGCGGAGCCGGTACCGCTGGCGCAAAACGCTGACGTACCTGGTGTACGCAGCCGGCATCGTCATCGTGGGCCCGATGTGGTTCGCCTGGGTAGAGTCGTTTACAACGATCGTCGGCTTCCTCTCGGCGGGGCTCGCTATCGCCCTGAAGGACCCGGTCTCCAACCTCGCCGGCTGGGCTTTCATTCTCTGGCGCCGTCCCTTCGAGGTGGGGGACCGCGTCCAGATCGGCCCGCACGCGGGAGACGTCATCGACCTGGGCCTGTTCCAGTTCACGATCAACGAGATCGGCGCCTGGGTGCAGGCGGACCAATCGAGCGGGCGCATCATCCACGTGCCGAACGGCAAGATCTTCACCGATCCCGTTGCCAACTACAACAAGGGATTCAAGTACATCTGGAACGAAGTACCGGTGCTGGTGACCTTCGAGAGCGACTGGCGCAAGGCGAAGCAGATTCTCACGAAGATCGCCGTCAAGCACGCCGAGCACCTCACCGCGGAGGCGGAGCACGACCTGCTCGAGGCCTCCCAGCAGTACCTCATCAACTACCGCAAGCTGACACCGATCGTATACACCAAGGTGGTGGACAGCGGCGTGCAGCTCACCATCCGCTACCTGATCGAGCCCCGCAAGCGGCGCGGTACCGAGCACGCGATCTGGGAGGACATTCTCACGGAGTTCGCCGCCTGCCCAGACATCGATCTCGCGTATCACACCGTCCGGGGCTTCAAGAACACAGATGAGGGGAAGCCGGCGTTACGGGCCCCCGCGGTGACCCCGCATAGTCTCGAGCGCGTCGACGAGTAACGGGAATCGCGCGCGGACCGATCAGATGCGGTCGAGCTTCTCGATCGTCCGCTCATTGCGGACGTTTCCGGTGTTGAGGGTGGATTTCGGCTCGATCAGCACTACCTGGACTTCGTCGCGCGCCACGGGCAGATGCTCCACGCCCTTCGGAACGATGGCGAACTCGCCTTCATTCACCCACACGTCCCGGTCGCGCAGGCGGAGCAGCAAGCGCCCCTTCACCACGAGAAAGAGCTCGTCTTCCGAGTCGTGATGATGCCACACGAACTCGCCTTTCAATTTCACGAGCTTGACGTACGAATCGTTCAGCTCGCCGGCGATCTTGGGGCTCCAGTAGTCGCTCAACAGCGCGAACTTTTGCGCCAGGTTCACGCTCTGCATCGCGTTCCTCACAATTCGGTCCCATCCTGAAGGATGGGCTCGGCATGGCACAGTGCTGAACCACACTCGTTGTCCTTCAGGACAGTGCCTCGCCGAGCCCACGCTTCAGCGTGGGAATTCACGAGACTCGTCAGACTATACACGCGCCTGTCCGTCAGACGGTGTTCTCGCGTACCGGAAGACGGTTAGGGCGACTTCCAGGGAGTCCTTTCGGCACCGCAAGTTTATGCGAGAACTGGATCCACACGACGGCACCGACGATCAACGCCATGGCGACGAACGTCCGCGCCGTCACCGGCTCGCGCAAAATGAGCCAGCCGAGCAGCACCGCGATCACCGGGTTCACGTAGGCGTACGTCCCGACTATCGTGGGCGACGCGTGGCGCAGCGCGTACGTGTAGGCGCTGTAGCCCAGGATCGAGCCGAACACGACGAGGTAGACCACCGCTCCCGCACCCTTGGCCGTCAAATGCCAGCGGCTCCATTCCCCCAGCGCCGTGCCGAGCAGTACGACCGCCCCGCCGCCCGCGAGCATCTGCAATGCGGCCCCGACGTACGGGCTCGTCGCTGTCTTGTGACGTTTGCCGTACACGGAGCCGAGCGACCACGACGCGCTGGCGCACGTCAGGGCGATCGGGCCGCGCAGGTCGGCGTGCAGGATCTCGGCGGGATTGGCCCCGACCAGCAGGCCGGTACCGAGAAAGCCCAGGATGAGACCGGCGATGACCCGCCAGCCGAGCTCACCGGAGCCGCCCGGGATGACCGCATCGAAGAACGCCATCCACAGGGCTACCGTCACGACGAAGATGCTCGCCGTGCCAGACGACGTGTACTGCTCCGCCCACACCACGAATGCGTTGCCGCCGGCGAGCAACAGCACACCGACGATCGCCTGGGTACGCCAGTCGGAACGCTCCCGCGGGAGCTTGTCGCCCAGCGCCAGGGCGAGCCCGAGCAACAGCACTCCGGCCACGAGAAAGCGCAGCCCCGCGAACAGGAACGGCGGCAGCTCGCCAACTCCGACCTTGATGGCGAGGTAGGTGGATCCCCAGAACACGCAGACGACCAAGTACGCGACGAGCGCCTTACCGCGGAGGGCCGCCATATCAGTCGAGCTCCACCGGGACGAAGCCCGGCTTTTCGAACACGGTGCCGAGCACGATCGTGGTACGCGTGCTCATCTGCATTTTCGCGGAAGGCCCGCGCAGGTCCCGCAGGATGCCTTGCAGGCTCTCGAGATCGGGTGCCGCCACCTTGAGGATGTAGCAGTCTTCACCCGCGACGTGATGACACTCGAGCACGCCCGGGTGCTTTTCCAGCTCGCGCATCCGTGGCTCGTCGCCGATGTAGTCGGAGTTCGCGTAGCGCACGGCGACGAAGGCCGTGACCGGGAAACCGGCGCGCGCGCGATCCACCCGGGCGTGATAGCCGGCGATGTGACCCGACTCCTCGAGTCGCTTCACGCGCTCCATCACTGCGGGCCGCGACAGGCCGACCTCGTCGGCGATCGCCTGGTAGCTCGCGCGTCCGTCGGTGCCGAGGATCCGCAGGATTTTGCGGTCGACGGCGTCCAGCTCGTGTCTGGTTGTCATTTCGGAGTCCCCATCTCACGATCTCCTACGATACGTAGTCGCTCGACGCCTTTCTTCAACGCATCATAAGCATACGCAGTTCCGAGGTTACGATCTATCCGTTTCTTGTCGTCGAATTGTCCTTTGATAGGGACAACGTAAGTCGTTACTATTCCGCCATGTCGGACACGGTCGCGGCGCTGCGGGAGCTGGTCCGCACCTTTCCGTCGGCGCTCCTCGGGTACTCGGGAGGGGTCGACTCGGCGTACTTGGCGGTGGTGTTGCGCCAGGAGCTGGGGCCGGATCGCATGGTCGCCGCCATCGGGCGCAGCGCATCGTATCCGCAAGCCCAGTGGGCGGCGGCCCGTGCTGTGGCCGAGGGGTTCGACGTCCCGTTGATCGAGATCGCCACGCACGAGCTCGAGGATCCGGACTACCTCGCCAATCCCACCGACCGCTGTTTCTTCTGTAAGACGGAGCTGTGGAGCCGACTCCTCCCGGAGGCCCGGGCGCGGGGGCTCGCCGTCGTGTGCGACGGCACCAACGCCGACGACCTGGGGAGCGGGGAGCACCGGCCGGGCTATGCCGCCGGGGAGCGCGCGGGCATCCGCTCGCCGCTTGCCGAAGTCGGGATGACGAAGGCGGAGATTCGCGCGGCATCGCACGACCTCGGGCTACCGACGTGGGACGCGCCCGCGGCGCCGTGCCTGTCGAGCCGCGTCGCGTACGGACTCGCCATCACGCCGCGCCGGCTCGATCAGGTGGAGCGGGCGGAAGCGTACCTGCGGGACCTGGGCGTGACCGGAGATCTTCGGGTCCGCCATCACGGCGAGCGCGCCCGCATCGAAGTCGAGTCGCATTGGATTCCCTGGCTCGAGGCGCGCCTCGCCGCCGTCACCGTGCGGCTCGGGGCGCTCGGGTTCGGCGTCGTGGAGGTCGACCCGCGCGGCTATCGCCGCGGCAGTCTGGTGCAGGCGCTGCGGCCGCGCGTTTGAGGCTCTTCGTCGCGCTGAACCTCCCCTCGCCGGTCCGACAGGCTCTGTGGCAGGCGGTGGAGCCGGTGCGAGAGCGCGGTCTGCCCGTGAAATGGGTGCGGCCCGACGGCATCCACGTGACGCTCAAGTTCCTTGGGGACGTGTCGGAAGAGCGCGCGGCGGACGTGCGCGCCGCGCTGGGCCGCGCCGCCCGAGGGGCGCGCCCACTCCCGCTCGCACTGGGTGAGTTCGGCGTCTTTCCCGATTTCCAGCGGCCGCGGGTGGTCTGGGCGGGCATCACCGCGGACTCGGGCCTCGAAATCCTGCAGCATCGCGTCGAGCAGGAATTCGAACCGCTCGGCTTCCCCACCGAGGCGCGTCCGTTTCGACCCCATGTGACGCTCGGGCGGGCGGGTCGGGAGGCCCGGCCGCGCGATTTCACAGGGCTCGAGGCGGCGCTCGGCGACCTGCAGTTCGAGGCGGCGGTCGTGGTCGAGTCGGTCGATCTGATGCAGAGCACGCTCGAATCCGCCGGTGCGGTGTATCACGTGACACACAGTGAACGGCTGTCTTAAGGGCGTCGTGCGGCTCGGCTGCCTCGCCGTCGTCTTGGTCGGGGCGCTCGCGGCGTGGTGGTTCCGCGAGCCGATCCTGCACACGGCGGCGCGCTGGTTCGGCCCGCGCTCCACCCGGCTCCCTCCCGTCGCCGACACGGCGGTCGGCGCCCCGACGCCGAAGGCGCTCTCCAGCAGTCAGACGAAAATGGATCGGCTGAAACAGCCGAGCGCGCCGGATTCGGTCGTGCTCTCCGCCAACGAAGTGGCCGCGATGATCGGCAGCGGCATCGACTGGAGCGTACGCAAGAGCTTTGACTCGTTACGAGTGGAGCTGCTGGAGGGCTCGGTAGCGGTCTACTGCCGGCTGGACACGCGCGTGATCCCGCCGGACGCGCTCGGTCCGCTGGCGGGGTTCCTCCATCCGATGGAACCGTTGCGCTTCGCGGGACCGCTCAGTATCGAGCGTCCCGGGATGGCCAGGTTCAAGGTGCAGGAGTTGAGCCTGCGCGGGATCGCGTTCCCTGGTCCGATGGTGACGCAGCTCGCGCAGCGGGTCGCGGGCGCCGATGCGTCGGGCGCCGTTCCCCTGCGGGTCTCGCCTTCCTTCACCGACGTGGCGATCCACCCCACGGGGATCATTCTGTACCGCGTGAAGCGGAGCAAGTCGTGAGCCGGCGCGTCCTCGTGGTGGACGACGAGAAGGGCATTCGCGAGGCGCTGCAACAAGTGCTCGAGTACGAGACGATCGAGGTGCAGACCTGTCCGTCGGGCGGCGAGGCGCTGCAGCGGTACGCCGAGTTCCGGCCGCACCTCGTCTTTCTGGATGTGAAGATGCAGGGGATGGACGGGCTCGAGACGCTGCGCAAGCTGCGGGAGCTCGATACCCGCGCGCAGGTCGTGATGATCTCCGGTCACGGCACCATCCAGACGGCGGTGGAGGCGACGCAGCTCGGCGCGTACGATTTCCTCGAGAAGCCGCTCGACACCGACCGCATCCTGCTCACACTCCGCAACGCCCTGCAGCACCTGGATTTGGAAAGTGAGAACGTGCGCCTCAAGGCGGAGGTGCACGCCCAGTACGAGATCGTGGGCTCGAGCAAGGCGATCAAACAGGTGATCGAGCGGATCGAGAAGGTCGCCCCGACCGCGGCGCGCGTGCTGATCACGGGCGAGAACGGCACCGGCAAGGAGCTCGTCGCGCGGGCGATCCATGCGCTGAGCCCGCGCGCCCGGGGGCCGTTCGTCGAGGTGAACTGCGCGGCGATCCCGTCCGAACTGATCGAGAGCGAGCTGTTCGGGCACATGAAGGGAAGCTTCACCGGCGCGTTCGCGGATCGCGCCGGAAAGTTCGAGTTGGCGGACGGCGGCACGCTGTTCCTGGACGAAATCGGCGACATGAGTCTGTCCGCCCAGGCGAAGGTCCTGCGCGCGCTCGAGGAGGGCGTGATCTCGCGCGTCGGGTCGGGCAAGACGCTCGCGGTGGACGTGCGGGTGATCGCGGCCACCAACAAGGATCTCAAGGCCGAAATCGCCGCGGGCCGATTTCGCGACGACCTGCTCTATCGCCTCAACGTAGTGCCGATCGAGGTGCCGCCCCTGCGTGCGCGGCGCAGCGACATCCCGCAGCTGCTCGAGCATTTCCTGGACCAGCTGACGCGGCGCGGCGGGCTCCCGCCGAAGCAGCTCGACCAGGAAGCCGTGAAGCGGCTCGCGACCCACGACTGGCCCGGCAACATCCGCGAGCTGCGCAACGCGGTCGAGCGGCTCCTCATCCTCACCGCCGGACCCGTGGTGAGGGTCGAGGAGGTGGAGCGGCTGGCGGGGCTGGCGACGGCGGATGGCGGGCCGGGACGGGGGACCGGGAGCGCCGATCTCGCCGGGGCGCCGTGGACGCGCGCCGCCACCTTCGAACAGTTCAAACAGGCCGCCGAGCGGGCGTACCTGCTCGCGAAGCTCCAGGAGAACGACTGGAATGTCTCGGAGACCGCGCGCACATTGGAGATGCCGCGCAGCAACCTCTACAAGAAGATCGAGCGCTACGGGCTGACCCGGGAGGCGTAGTGGCGGGGATCGAGAAGGATCGGGATTGGGACAAGGAAATGGCGGAGGTCGACCGGCTGCTCAAGAAACTGCCGAACGCCGATCCCACGCTCGGCCGCGGCGGTGAGCCGACGGTCCGGAGGCCGGCCGTCGCCGGCGGTCCCGTCTCGGCGCCCGCGCCGGCGATCCGGTCGAGCGGGGGCGGCTGGCTCGCGACCTGGGTGAAGGTGGGACTCGGCGTGCTGGTCGCCGTCGGGACCGCCCCGGGCGTGTGGCCGTACACCCACGGCTGCGGCCTGCGGCTCATCTTCTATCTGATCGGCGTCGCCACGGTCATCGCCACCGGTCTGTGGGCGAGCGTCGCGACGTGGAGGCGCCGCATGGGGGTCGCGCACGTCGTCTCCCAGATCCTGATCGTCTGGGGCGTCCTGCTCATGACGCGCGAGATCCTGCCCCGGGTCGGCGACGCCACGACCGCGTCGCTTTGGCTCTGCCCCGACATCCCACAGCCGCACTGACGCTCATGCCCGAGAACTTCAAGAACTTCATCGCCGGCGAATGGGTCGCCCCGACCACGGGGGCGTACTTCGAGAACCGCAACCCCGCCGACTGGAACGAGGTGATCGGCTGCTTTCCGCGCTCCGGCCCCGACGACGTGACGCGCGCCGTCGCGGCGGCGCAGCGCGGCTTCGCGCGATGGTCGCAGGCGCCCGCGCCGATCCGCGGCGACGTGCTGCACCGCGTCGGGGACCTGCTCGTCCAACGCAAGGACGAGATCGCACGCGCCATGACCCGCGAGATGGGGAAGGTCCTGGCCGAGACGCGGGGCGACGTACAGGAGGGGATCGACACGGCGTATTACGCGCATACCGAAGGCCGGCGGCTGTTCGGGCGCACCGTGCCGTCCGAGCTCCGCAACAAGTGGGCGATGAGCTACCGCCGGCCGATCGGCGTCGCGGGACTCATCACGCCGTTCAACTTCCCGCTCGCCATCCCGACGTGGAAAATGTTTCCGGCGTTGCTGTGCGGCAACGCCGTGATCTTCAAGCCGGCTGAGGACGTCCCGCTCACAGCGCACCTGCTCGTGGAGGTGTTGCTGGAGGCGGGCCTCCCCCCGGACGTCGTGCAGCTGGTCCACGGCGAGGGCTCCGTGGTCGGGCGAGCGATCGTGGAGCACCCCGACATCTCCGTCATCTCGTTTACCGGGTCGACCGAGACGGGATCGAGCATCGGCGCCACCTGCGGCAGGATGCACAAGCGCCTGTCGCTCGAGATGGGCGGCAAGAACGCGATGATCGTGATGGACGACGCCGATCTCGACCTGGCGCTCGAGGGCGTGTTGTGGGGCGCGTTCGGGACGACGGGGCAGCGCTGCACCGCCACGAGTCGCCTGATCGTGCACGCAAACGTGCACGATAGGTTCGTCCAGCTGCTGTGCGACCGGGCGGACAAGCTACGTCTGGGACCGGGACTCGAGGAGACGACCGAGGTCGGGCCGCTCATCAACGAGGACGCCCGCAAGAAGGTGGAGTACTACGTGGGCGTAGGAGAGGAAGAGGGGGCGCGGCGTCTGATCGGTGGCGCCCGGCCGTCCGACAAGCGGCTGGAGCGTGGCTGGTTCTACCGGCCGACGGTGCTGGCGGGTGTCCGCCCGGGGATGCGCGTCGAGCAGGAGGAGATCTTCGGGCCGGTGCTCGCGGTGATCAAGGTCGACTCGCTCACCGACGCGATCCGGGTCAATAACGACGTGCGATACGGTCTCTCGAGCTCGCTGTACACCCGCGACGTGAACGCCGCGTTCCGAGCGATGACGGAGCTGGACAACGGGATCACGTACGTGAACGCGCCCACGATCGGCGCGGAGGCGCACCTGCCGTTCGGGGGCGTGAAGCAGACCGGCAATGGTCACCGCGAAGGCGGCTGGGAGGTGTACGACTTCTACTCCGAGACGAAGGTCGTGTACGTCGACTTCTCCGGAAGGCTGCAGCGCGCGCAGATCGACACCGAAGCCTGAGCGTCGCCTGGGCGACGCATTCAATCGCACCTGCCGGCAACAAACCGGTGATGCTCGTCACGCCCGAGGATGTTACGCTCGCGGCTGGTGGATCACGAATCTTTGGTGATCGTTCTCTCAGCCGGTGGCTCGCCACTCGACGGCGGGTCGCTCGGCGCGCTCGCGGACGCGGCGGTCGTGTGGGTGCGGGTCGAGTGCGAGGGCAGCGCCGCGTGTCTCGCGGCACGGGTGCGCCACGGCGACCCGCCGGACGCGTTCCGGGACCGGGTCCGGCGGTGGGGGGCGGCCCGGGGGTGGGCCGTGACTGTTGCTTCTGGCCGCCCCCGTGGCTAAAGTAAATGCCATGCATGAGTTGGGGGCCCTCAGGCCGGATCCAGGCGCGCAACCCGCGCCTGTACCCTTCGCCCCCCCTGAGAAGCGCCGGTCCACGTTGGCCCGCTGGTTCGATAACTGGATGCGTTCGCTGGGCATGGCGCTCGTGCTGTTCCTCATCATCCGCACCTTTCTCATCGAAGCGTTTCAGATCCCGTCGGGCAGCATGGAGCGGACGTTGCTCGCCGGCGACTTCCTGTTTGTGAACAAGGCGGTGTACGGGGCGCAAATTCCCGGCACGAACGCCCGGCTCCCCGGGTTCGAGTCGCCGCACCGCGGCGACATCATCGTGTTCGCCTACCCGAAAAACCCCGAGTTGAACTACGTCAAGCGCGTCATTGGCGTCCCCGGCGATCGGGTCGAGATGCGCCTGGGCGAGGTTCGGGTGAACGGCAATGCGCTAACCGAGCCCTACGTCCAGCGCGTCGATCCGGGGCACGACGTGTACGACCCGGAGTTCAATTGGCAGAAGGATTATCTGCTGGGCGGCGCGGGGTCGCTGCGGGCCTATCACCCCACGCGCGATACGTGGGGGCCGCTGCTCGTGCCGCCGAGCAAGTTTTTCGTGCTGGGCGACAACCGCGACAACTCCGCCGACTCCCGCTACTGGGGCTTCGTGGACGCGAACGCGGTGAAGGGCCGGCCGCTCGTCGTGTACTTCAGCTACGATCGCGAAGCGCACGATGCGTTGCCCTGGCTGACCGATATTCGCTGGCGCCGGCTCGGCTCGGTGATCCACTGAGCCCGCCGGTGAAGAGGAACCCCCGCCACGCTCCGCGCCGTCGGTGCGGCGGGCCGGCCGGTATGGTGCGGCGTCGTGCATGCCCGGAGGGGTGAAACCGCCATGCAACTGAACACGGCCAAACGAGCCTCGTACGACGAGGGATCGCTCGACCAGTACCTCCGCGAGATCAGCCAGTATCCGCTGATCACCCGCGAGGAGGAAGTGGCGCTCGCTCAGCGAATCAAGCAGAGCGACCCGGAGGCGCTCGACAAGCTGGTGCGCTCGAACCTGCGGTTCGTCGTGTCGGTCGCGAAGAAGTATCAGAACCAGGGCGTCTCGCTCTCGGATCTGATCAACGAGGGCAACCTCGGCTTGATCCGCGCCGCCCACAAGTTCGACGAAACGAAGGGCATCAAGTTCATCTCGTATGCCGTATGGTGGATCCGCCAGGCGATCCTCCAGGCGCTCGCCGAGCAGTCGCGCATCGTGCGCGTGCCCCTGAACCGGGCCGGAACGCTCCACCGGATCGGCAAACGATCGGCCTCCCTGCTGCAGGAGCTAGGGCGGGAGCCGACCGTGGAGGAGATCGCCGAAGGGATGGACATCTCCGAAGAAGAGGTCGCGAAGACCCTCTCGATCTCGCAGGCGCACCTCTCGCTCGACGCCCCCCTC
>QHUM01000006.1 GCA_003222135.1 Gemmatimonadota bacterium
CATTCACGCTCGCGCCGTTCGTCACCACGGGCACGAGCGACACCCTGCTCTACGCTGCGGCGCCCGTGTCGGGGAGTCGTACCGGCAGTCCCAACAACGACGGCCTGATTGCCGAGGTCGACGTCATGCCCTGGCAGAACCTGCGGCTGCAATTCCAGTACGTGGCATATGACAAGTTCAACGGGAGCTCGAGCAATTATGATGGCTTCGGGCGCCGGGCCAGCGATAACAACACGCTGTACATCCTGACGTGGCTGCTGTACTAGCGGCGAGCGGCGTCATCAATTGAGAGAGGGTCCTACATGCGACTGCCAACGAGCTTGATGACCGGGGTGCTCCTCCTGTGCGCGGCGGGCGCTCGAGCCCAGACCACGAAAGGCGGCAAGATCGATCCAACCTGGCTCCGCGCCGACGCGGCGAGCAAGACCGCGGACTTCAAGCTCGTCGCAGGTCTGACCGACGCCAATGGCGGGATGAACTTCAACGGATTCAGCCAGGGCGGCCTCGTCTTGACGGTACCGCAGGGGTGGAACGTGGTGCTGCACTTCAAGAACGAGGACCCGAACTTACCCCACTCGGTAGAAATCATCGCCGAAGCGCCGGCCGTTCCAAGCGGCCCCATCCCACCCGCGTTCGAGCACGCTACAACCGGGCGACTGGAGCAAGGCTTCACGTCCGGGCAAAGTGCCGACGTCCGATTCGTGGCGGCGAAGAGCGGCTCCTTTCTTATCTTCTGCGCCGTACCGGGGCACGGCGCCGCCGGGATGTGGATCCGGCTCGCTGTTTCTGGATCTGCCGACAAGCCGGCGCTTGCCGCCGCGCCCTGAGCGGCAATCGACCTCAGGACGCACCATCCCCCCGCGGCGCCAACGCTCCGCGGGGGGAAGTTTCATGGCCGATTCATCCTGTCCTCATGCGGGCCTCGCTATGCTTCTCGCGGTCACTCAGCGAGGGTGACCGGTGCGGGACAGCCCCTGAGGAGGGGCCGGCGCGAGGAGGCAAGGGGCGCCGCCGACGTAACGGTTCGGTCTCAAGCCACTGGCCGCACGTCCACCGGCACTGTTCCGGTCGAAGGACAACGAAACCAGTGGCAGGCAGTCAGCAAGGGACGAACGTCGCCTGGTCGGAACGACCCGGCGGAAGCGAAACAGTCGGAATCAAATGTCCTCAGGCCCCCGGGTCGCCACTCTAGATTCGGGGGCCGAAGTTTTGCCCCCTACACAAGCGTGGCGCGTCCTGTCACCGCACCCGCGGCTGAAACATGGCCCGCACCACGGCGGTCGCGTCTACGGCGATAAGCAGTCCCTCCATCGGAAGGGATTGCACGCCGACGACGATCCCGGCGGGCGGATTACGAGCGGGAAGAAACTCGGCTCCGGCCTCGCGGATGGCCTCGAAGTCGCGCGGTGAGTAGTTGACGACGTAGATCGTGAGCTTCGCGACGTCGGCGGGCGTCGCTCCTCCGATCTTCAGGACGAACGCGAGGTTGGCGAACGCTTGCCGTGCCTGGGCGCGCAGGTCGCCCGGGCCGACGATCTGCCCCGTCGAGTCGAGGGCGACCTCGCCCGAGATGTAGAGCGTCGAGCCGGCGCGCACCGCATGCGTGAACCCCGGCAGCGCGGCGAGCGTGCCCGGGTTGATGTAGCGTGGCTGCGTCGGCTCCAGGCCTCCTCCGGGCGGCACGAACCTGCCGGCTCGCCCGCCGTCGCCTCCCCCTCCGCCTCCCCCTCCGCCGGGGGCCCCCGTGCACGCGGCCAGAACGATGACTACCGCGCTCGTGACAATGGCGCGCATGCACCCGCTCCCTTCGTTCAGTTCGGAATGCAACGGACGGCTGGACCCCAGGTGAAAACTACGGCGACGGCCGGCGGGACGCTGAGTAGGGGCGCAGCATGCTTGCGCCCCTCCATCCCGGCAGCATGCTGCGCCCCTCCATCTCACCCGGTCAGCATCACCCCACGACCCCCCGTATACACCAGCATGAGCGCGCTGCCCGACCGGGACCGATCTGGCCAGGCAAGGGTGGACGAGCCCGCGCTCGTCGCGCGCGCGCTCGCGGGGGATCGCGTGGCGCTCGGTACGCTGGTGGAGTCGTACGCGGGGTCGGTGCGCCGCGTGACGCGGGCGATCCTGGGGAACGCGGACGACGCCGATGACGCGGCGCAGGACGGAATCCTCGCGGCGCTGGTGAAGCTGGACCGCTACGACCCCGCCCGGCCGTTTGGCCCGTGGCTCTTGCGGATCGCGGCCAACGCGGCGATCGATCGCCGGCGCCGGCGCAGCGTGCGGGACGCCCGGGTGCTGGGGGAGGACCTGGCGGCGGCCGACCCGCTGCCTGACGCGGAGACCGAGCGCTTGGCGCTCGGCGACCGGCTCCGGGCGGCGCTGGACGAGCTGCCGGAGCACTACCGCCTGGCGGTCGTGCTGTTCGACGTCGAGGGCTATTCACATGCGGAAATTGCGGAGATCCTGGGGTTGCCGTCGGGGACCGTGCGATCGGCCGTGTTTCACGCTCGACGCAAGTTGCGGGCGCTGCTGGACGATCTAAAGGAGGACCGGTGAGACAAGAACCGCTGTGGTCTCCGGACCACGCTGACCCCGCGCTGGGCGCGGCGCTGTGGGCCGCGCTCACTCCGCGTAACGACACGGCGGAGTTCGTGACGCACGTGCTGGCCCGCGCCGAGGCGGCCGGCGTGGGGACGTGGCGAGCCGTGCTGGGGCGCTGGAGCCGCCTGGCGATCGCGGCGGCGGCCGTGGTGGCGTTCCTGGGAGGGTATCTCGCCGGCAGAGAGCGCGATGTCGCGACCTCGTTCGACGCCGTGTGGGTGACGTCCGCCACGGGGAACGAGTCGGCCGCCGAGCTGCTCGCGACGCATCGCGCGCCGGACCCGAGCGCACTGTTCGCCTCCATGCTTGCGAACTGAGGTGGGCACCATGCTCCAGCAATCTCGATTCTGGGCGGTTGCGGCTCTCGTCGCGACGTTCGCGGCGGGGGGCCTGTTCGGCTGGGTGCTCGGGACGCGGGTCCACGCCGGGCCACGGGGCTTTGGATCCCGCGGGGGAGGTGCGCCGGGACCCGACCGCATGATCGGATTCCTGGGCCGCGAGCTGGACCTCACCCCCGCACAGCGCGACTCAGTGCGGGCGATCCTGGAGCGCCACCGCGCCGACCTGGAGAAGATCTGGCGCGAGGTCCATCCGCAATTCGATTCCGTGCGGTCGAAAATGAGCGCGGAGATCAGCGCCCAGCTCACGCCCGCGCAACGGACGCGCTACGCGGACCTGGAACGGCGGCTCGACCGCCCTCCACGGTTCGGCGGCGGTCCGCCGTGGGAGGGACCGCGACCACGACCTTGAGAGGGGAGGTGCTCCTCCAGAGGGAGCATGAACCTGTATCAGAGGAGGTGGTGCACGACGGGCGATGCGGAACGGGCTCTCTTGACGGAAGAGCCCGTTCTTCGTTTCAGCGTGCCGCCGTCGAGTCGGCCTGCCGCCACAAGCGTGAGAACTCACCGAGCTCCGTGACGCCCAAGTCCGACACGACCCAGTAGGTGTAGTCCGGCGCGGACCAGTGGAGCATGTGATAACCCTGGCGCGTGACTGCCGCCGGCCCGCCCGTCGGCCCGCGCTGCGTCGGCCACAGCAGCACGTCGATCACGTGCTGGCGCCGTCCGTAGACCAGGGCGGCGACCGCCCCTTGCCCGATGTAGTCGAGACGCCCCCCGATCAGCGGGTAGCCCCGCCCGGCGAAGTCGTACACGGGCGGCGAGAAGTCGAGGCGGCCGTTGAACCACGGCTTCACCGTGTGCTGGTCGGTCGACGCAACGTCCGTCAGGTGCGTGCCCATCAGCGCGCGAACGTGGCTCGCCAAAACCTGCCCCGCGATCGCGTCGGCGCTGGCCCGCGAGTCGCTGATCTTCCACGTCCCGACGGCCACACCCACGAGCACTGCCGCCGCCGCGAGCCAGCGCCAGTCGGGGCGCGCGCGTGCTGGCGTCACGCCCGCCGCGGCTCGCACGGCCAGCCGGACCCGCGAGCGCAGCTCGCCCGGCGCCTGCAGCGCCGGCAGCCGCTCGCGAATGGCCGAACGCAGCGCGAGGTGCCGCTCGTGCGCGTGCGCGCACGTCGCGCACTCGCGCGCGTGCAGCTCCATGTCCCGAGCCTCGTTTCCCACCAGCTCACCGTCGACGTAGGCGTCGAGCTGCGCTGCGAAGTCTTCGTGTTTCACGTCAGTCGTGCTCCTTCATCCGGGTCCCCAGCGCCCGCTCGAGGCGCCGGCGCGCGCGGGCGAGCCGTGACATCACCGTTCCCACCGGAATCCCGGCGACTTCCGCGATCTCCTTGTACGACAGGTCCTGGAGCTCGCGCAGCACGATCACCTCGCGAAACTCGACCGGCAGGGCGTCAAGCGCGCGGCGCACCGCTGCGCGATCCGCGGCTCGCAGTAGCTCCGTCTCGGGATGCTCGTCCTCGCCACCCTCGCTGTGCAGCGTCTCGTCGAACTCCGTGGCGTGGGCGTCCGGGCGCCGGTTGGCCCGCAACGTGTAGGCCGTGTTGCGAACGATCGCGAGCAACCAGCTGCGACCTTCGGCCGCGCCCGTGCCGCGAAACCCGTCGAAGTAGTTGAGCGCGCGCAGGTAGGCTTCCTGCACGACGTCCTGCGCGTCGTGGTCGTCTCGCAGCAGATAGCGCGCCAATGTGTACGCGGCGTCCAGGTGCGGCAGCACCGCGGCCTCGAAGCGTGTGAGCTGGCTCGGCTCCAACGGTCCCTCATGGATGTTGCGGTTTGCCCCATCCCTATTCGACCGGGCGGGCGACGGGATTATTCCCGGCGGAATAGACCCGCGGCGCGTGCGGTCTTCAAGGGCGAAGCATACTGCGTTTCCCCTTCTCGGCGAGGAAGACTCTCATGAATCACAGATTCGTTGCCCCGGTGCTGGCTGCCGTGGTGGGCGCCGCCCCACTTCCGAGCGTGGCGGCCGACCCGGCTCGCGTCGACGTGCGGCTGTCGGAATGGAAGGTCGAGCTGTCCCAGCCCGGGGTGTCGGCCGGGACGGTGAGGTTCGTGATCACGAACGCCGGCAGCATCCCGCACGGCTTCGAGGTCGAGGGACAGGGGATCGAGCAGGAGATCCCGATGATCCAGCCGGGCGCGAGCGACACGCTCACCGTCACACTCCAGCCCGGGATGTACGAAGTGTACTGCCCCGTGGGCCAGGATTCCCACAAGAAGCTCGGCATGGAGACTCACCTGACTGTCGCGAAGGTGCAGACGATCCGGGTCACGGGCGGCGGACCGGTCATTCAGATCCTCCCGGGGCCCTTCCCGTTTCCCGACAGCGCGGCGCCGATCCTCAAGGCGTTCGGCGACGAGCGGGAGGGGCTCGAGTCGCAGGTGAAGAACGGGCCCTATTCCAACAATGTCGCACCGATCTCGGGTACGTTCGCGTTCACCGCGTGGGACAAAGGCGCGACGCGCGACTCAGTGGACGGCGTCGCCGAATTCACCACGCACGACGGCGCCCGCTGGAAGCTGGTGCTCGATCGCGTACAAACGAAGGACGTCCCGCATCACCCGCGCTTCGGTGGCGTGATCCTCGGTCTCTACTATCACGGCGTAACGCAGGTGCACACACCACTCGTGCCCACGATCAACAGCGCGGTGGCCTTATGGGCATTCGGCCACCTGTACAAGAACGGCGGGCTGGTGACGGACAACGCGATGGTGCACGTGATGTTGTTGTCGCGCACCCGGCGCGACGGCGACTTCGCGCTCGCCTGCTGGAATTGCGCCAAGAACAAGGTCGAGGAGCTGCAACTCCAGATCTTACCGGGACCGGGCGAGCCAAAGCTCGACGCGCCGGGCGGGTTCCTGTTCGTGAACTGGGAGAAGTCCGGTGGGCGGGTCGGCGGTTAGCCCACCACCACGGGCTCGCGCTCCAGCCGAACGCCGAAGCGCTCATACACCGCCTGCTCGATGGATTGGGCGAGCGCCAGGAGCTCGGTCGTCGTGCCGCGGTGATTCACGAGGGCGAGGGCGTGGTGCGTGGAGATCCCCACCCCGCCGAGCCGGTATCCCTTGGCGAAGCCGGCGTGCTCGATGAGCCAGGCGGCGGGGACCTTCACCCGGCCGTCGGCCGGGAACTGCGGGATGCCGTCGACCTCTCCGGCGGCGCGCCGGCGGCGGGCGAGCTCGTCAAACGCTTCGGCTGAGAGCACGGGGTTCACGAAGAACGAGCCGACCGACCGCGCGTTCGGGTCGGTCGGGTCGAGCACCATCGATTTGCGACGCCGCAGTTCCAGGACCGTGTCCCGCACGACGCGCACGGCCTCGCGGGGCTCCAGGTGCTCCAGCCCGCCGTGCCGGCCGACCGCCTGTACGAGCTCGGCGTATCGCACCTGCGGGAGCGTGTCGCGCCGCAGCTGCAAGGTAACCTCGAGGACGACGTAGCGATCGCGGTCGCGCCCCTTGAAGCGGCTGCCGCGGTACACGAACTCGCACTGCTCGCGCGTGAACACGACCTCCGCCAGGCTGTCGCGCTCGAGGCATCGCACCGAAACGAGGGTGTCCGCGATTTCCTGACCGTACGCCCCGACGTTCTGGATCGGCGTCGCCCCAACGGTGCCGGGAATTCCGGAGAGGCACTCGATCCCGGCCCATCCCCGCTCGACCGCCTGGCGCACGAGCGCGTCCCACTCGACGCCGGCCCCGGCGACGAGCTCCGCACCGTCCGCCGCGTCGCGCAGCGTGACGCCGCCGATGGCGACCTTGAGAACGAGGCCCGGAAATCCAGCGTCGGCGATCACGAGGTTCGAGCCCCCGCCGATGATCTGCACGCGCAACCCGCGCTCGCGGGCAGCGGTGAGCGCCTCCCGCAGCTCCGGCTCGGTCGTGCATTCCTGGAAATAGCGGGCCGGCCCGCCCAACCCGAGGGTCGTAAAGGGTGCGAGAGGCACACGTTCGCGCAGGGGAATGGTCATGGCTCCAGTCAGAACATCAACCCGGCGCGCACGTAGATGGCGGTGCGCTCCGGGCTCCGCGCCGCGGCGATCGCGATGGTGTTGGCGCGGCGGTGGCGCCACGCGAACCAGACCCCGCCGCCCGTGGCGCCGTGCCAGCGGTCGGATGATTCGCCCGCGGCCCAGACTCGGCCCGCGTCGGCCAGCCCGAACACGCCCACGTCCCCGGCGGAGAAGCGGCCGACGGCCAGACGCAGCTCGGCGTTCGCGTAGGCGCCCGAGCTGCCGGCAAACCGTTGCTCCGCGTAGCCGCGCACGGTCGTGCCTCCGCCCACGTAGACCGCTTCGTTGAAGGGCGCGGTGCCGCGCACGCTCGCGCCCCCGGCTCGCAGCGCGAGGGTCGCCGCGGCAGCGTCGCCCAGCGACAGGTAGGTCGACGCTTCCGCCGACACGACGCCGAACGATTCCACCACATCCCCGACAGCGGGGTACGCCTGACCGGCGAACCGCAGGTACGCGCCGCTGGCCGGTGCGTCTGGCGAGTCGCGCGTGTCGAGCTCCAGCACGACCCGTACCCCGATCTCGCCGAAGTCCCCCGCGCCATAATACGGTCCCGTATTCCCGAGCACCGTCCCCGCGTCCGGATGGGTACGGGTGTAGCGGGCGAGCGGCCCCAGGGCGAGGTGGACGCGCGGAGCCAGCGGCACCGATACTGTGGGCTCCAGCAGAAACTGCTGCTGTCGCACGCGGTACACGCTGTCGGGCTGCGACGCGTCACTCGTGTTGCCGAAGCCGTAGAACCGGGTGAGCTCGAGCCCTGACGCGAGCACCTCCACAGTGAGGATGGCGGGCGCGAGCGGTCGCCGGAATTCGCCGTCGGCCCGGGCGCGAAAGCGCTCGGCGCCGGTCGCGTACTCGGCGGTCACGATCAGTCGCGTGCTGGCAGGGAGGGCCCGGAACCCGTAGCGGGTATGGGCGAGCCCGGCGCCGAGCTGCAGGCCCAAGTCCGGAGCGTAGCTCACCCCGAAGAGCGGGACCGTCCGCGGGCTCCAGACGTCGTCTTGGCCCGAGGCCGGCACCGTGCCCGCGAGTGCCGCGGCACCCACGGCTGCGAGCGCGAGGAACTCTCTCAAGCACGGGGCCATCGTGGGGAACATCCTCCCCCCGCGCCGCCAGGGCAACCCTCCCCGTTGACACATCAATATAAGTTGATATGTTAGCGATGCATGTCCGCGACCACCCTTCCCGACATCGGCCGAGCCGCCCAGCGATTCCACGCGCTCTCGGACGAGACCCGGCTCGAGATCGTGCGGTTGCTCTCGCACGGCGAGCGCTGCGTGTGCGAGCTGCAGGGCGCGCTCGATGCCGCGCAATCTCGTCTCTCCTTCCATCTGAAGACCCTCAAGGACGCGGGGCTCGTGAGCGACCGGCGGGAAGGGCGCTGGGTCTATTATGCGCTGAATCGCGCGGCGCTCGACGAGGTCGCGGAGTTCGCGTCCGACGTGAAGCCGGGCAGGCACGCCGGAAGCTGCGCCCGGGCGTGCTGCGGCTAACCCGTTGTCTTGTTCTCCTGCCCATCAAGACTGGTTGATGACGAGAGGTGATCCCGTGAACGGCGAGCACATCAAAGAGACGGTGAAGCAGAAATACGGGCAGGCGGCGCTGCGCGTACTCGGCGGCGAGCCCGGCGACTGCGGCTGCGCCTGCGATCCTGTCAGTTCGAACCTGTACGATGCGGCCCAGACCGCCGCACTCCCAGAGGGGGCGGTCCTCGCGTCGCTCGGCTGCGGCAACCCGACAGCGTTGGCCGAGCTGCACGCGGGAGAAGTGGTCCTCGACCTGGGCTCGGGCGGTGGGATCGACGTCCTCCTGTCTGCCCAGCGCGTGGGGCCGACGGGGAAGGCTTACGGGCTCGACATGACCGATGAGATGCTCGCCCTGGCGCGCGAGAACCAGCGCAAGGCCGGCGTCTCGAACGTGGAGTTCCTGAAAGGGGAGATCGAGCGCATTCCGTTACCGGACGCCTCAGTGGACGTGATCATTTCCAATTGTGTGATCAACCTCTCCGCCGACAAGCGCCGCGTGCTCGCCGAGGCGTTCCGCGTGCTCAAGCCGGGCGGCCGGTTCGCCGTCTCGGACGTCGTGGTGCGCGGAGCGGTTCCCGCGGCGGTGCGACGCGACATGGAGCTGTGGGTGGGGTGCGTCGCCGGCGCCTTGGAAGAAGCCGAGTACGGCCGGCTGTTGACGGAGGCCGGGTTCGAGGGGATCGGCGTCGAGCCCACGCGGATCTACGAATTCGACGGCGCGCGCGTCGCTGGGGGCGACGTGATGGGCGCGTTCGTGCGGGCGCGCAAACCCCTCGCATAAGAGATGTTTCGCGTCCTGTTTCTGTGCACCGGCAACTCCGCCCGCAGCCAGATAGCAGAGGCGCTCCTCGACTGGAAAGGGAAAGGTCGGTTCGAGGCCCACAGCGCTGGCTCCCGGCCCGCGGCGCAGGTGAACCCCTTCGCGATCGAGGTGCTGCGCGAGCACGGCATCTCGTGGGCCGGCCATGCGCCGCGTAGTGTCGACGGCCTGGAGCGCGAGCATTGGGACTTCGTCGTGACCGTGTGCGATCGTGCGAAGGAAGCGTGCCCCATCTTCCCCGGGCAGCCGATCCTGGCTCACTGGGGCATGCCGGACCCCGCGGAGGTCGAGGGTGATCGAGCCACCAAGCAGGCGGCGTTCCGGGACGCGTTTGTGTTGCTGAGTCGGCGGATCGATCTGCTGCTGGCGCTGCCGCTCGAGAAGCTCGAGCAACTGGGGCGCCAAGCCCGGCTGCGGGCGATCGGTGCGGCCGGGTAGTTAGGCCGCCGACCCGCGCAGCTGCCGCAATACGTACTCGAGGATCCCGCCGTGGCGGTAGTACACGAGCTCCTGCGGTGTGTCGATCCGCAGCGTCGCCCGAAACTCGAGCGGCGCCCCCGCCCCGTCGGGACGGGTGGCCTTGACCGTCAGCTCCTTGCCACGCGGGAAGCCCTCGGCCAGCACCGCGGCGAGGCCGGTCAGGTCGAAGGTTTCCTTTCCGGTGAGCCCCAGCGTCGCCGGCGTCTGATCGGGGAGGAACTGCAGCGGCAGGATCCCCATTCCCACCAGGTTCGAGCGGTGGATCCGCTCGTAGCTCTGCGCGATCACGGCGCGCACGCCGAGTAGCCTGGGGCCCTTCGCCGCCCAGTCGCGCGACGAGCCCGCGCCGTACTCCTTCCCGGCGATCACGATGAGCGGGACGCCCTCGGCCTGGTACTTCACTGAAGCGTCGTAGATCGTCATTTGCTCGCCGTCGGGGAG
>QHUM01000060.1 GCA_003222135.1 Gemmatimonadota bacterium
AGCAATACGACATCAAGGTCGCCATCCACAACCACGGGCCGGAAGACAAGCGGTTCCCGTCCCCGTACGACGCGCTGAAGCACGTGAAGACCATGGACCGGCGGATGGGACTGTGCATCGACATCGGGCACACCGTGCGCACCGGCACCGACGTCGTACAGGCCGTGGCGGACGCGGGGCCGCGGCTCCTCGACATGCACGCCAAGGATTTGCGCGATTTGACGGCGAAAGCGAGCCAGTGCATCGTCGGCGAGGGAGCGCTCCCGATCGCCCAGATCTTCCAGCAGCTCCAGGCGATCGGCTATCGCGGGTACGTCAACCTCGAGTACGAGATCGACGCCGACGACCCGCTGCCGGGGATGAAGCAGTCGTTCGCCTACATGCGCGGCGCGCTCGCCGGGCTGTCCGCCGCGGGCCGCGCTCGCCCACACTCTTGACCCGAGGAGGGGAGATGTCCAAGAAGACGAAGATGCGGCGCCGCGAATTCCTGCAGGTGGCGGCCGCCGCGCTGCCGGCGGCGCGGTACGCGCGGATCCTCGGCGCCAACGACCGCGTGCGCGTGGGGATCGTCGGCTTCTCCGATCGGTTCCGCCAGGCGCTGCTCCCCGCCTTCGGGAAGGTCGGCAAGGAGCTCAACTTCGAGATCGTCGCCGTCTCCGACATCTGGAACCGCCGGCGCGACGAAGGCGTCGCCGGAATCGAGAAGGTGATGGGCGCGAAGCCCAAACCGTTCCGCAACAACGAGGAGATGTACGACGCCAAGGCCACCGACGCGGTGATGATCTCGACCCCCGACTTCCTGCACGCCTACCACGGCGTCGAGGCAATGCACGCCGGGCACGACGCCTACATCGAGAAGCCGCTGGCGCACACCATGGAAATGGCCGTCGCCATCCGCGACGCCGTCAAGCAGTCGAACCGCGTCGTGCAGGTCGGCACCCAGCGCCGCAGCGCCAAGAACTACCAGATCGCCAACGAGTTCATCCGCTCGGGCAAGTTCGGCGACATCGTCATGGCCGAGATGACCTGGAACGTGAACCAGCCGGGACGCTGGCGCCGCCCGCAGCTCGTGGCCGCCATCAAGGAGCAGGACACCGACTGGAAGCGGTTCCTCGCCTATCTCCCCTACGAGCCGTGGGACCCGCGGAAATACCTCGAGTATCGCCTGTTCTGGCCCTACTCGTCGGGTATCCCGGACCAGTGGATGGTGCACCAGATCGACACCGTGCACTGGTTCACCGACCTGCCGCGCCCCCGCAGCGTCGTCGCCAACGGCGGCGTCTACCTGTGGAAGGACGGGCGCCAGAACTGGGACACCGCCACGATCGTGTTCGATTACGGTCCGCTCAACGATCCCACCAAGGGGTTCCAGGTGGTGTACTCGTCGCGCATGACCAACTCGGCCGGCGGCACGAAGGAGTTCTACTACTCGAACGCCGGGATGCTGAACCTCGACACCAACGAGATCACGCCGACGGGCGGCCTGAACGAACGGGCGGCGGCGGAGATGGAGATGAAGCCGAATCAGCTGGCGACCACCAAGCTCTCCGATCTGGCCCCGGCGGAGACCGCGGCGGACACCGGCGCCGACTCGTCCACCACGGCGAACGTGCGGAACTGGATGGAGTGCGTGCGCACCCGCAAGAAGCCCAACGCCGACATCGAGGCCGGGTACAACCACGCCGTGGCGCTGTGCATGACCGTCGCTGCGATGCACAGCGGCCGGAAGGTCATGTTCGACGACACCAAGCGTGACATCGTGATGGGTTGAGGAGCCGGAAAAAACATGCAGAAGGTTTGGCTGCTGCTGGGCCTGGGCCTGCCCGCCTTGGGGCACGCCCAGGCCAGTGCACCCCGCGTGGAGGTGATCGCGCATGAGGCCGACCGGCGGGTCGACGTGCTGGTCGACGGGAAGCCCTTCACCGCGTACATCTACCCGAACGCGACCACGCTCAAGAAGCCGACGCTCTACCCGCTGCGGACCGCGTCGGGGAAGCTGGTCACCCGCGGCTGGCCGCTCGAGCCCCGGCCGGGCGAGCGCGTGGACCACCCGCATCACGTCGGCCTGTGGTTCACCTACAGTGACGTGAACGGCCTCGACTTTTGGAACAACTCGGACGCGATCCCGCCGGCGCGCGCGCCCAAGATGGGCACGATCGTGCATCGCGCGGTGCGCCGCACCGAGGGCGGAGCGGGTCAGGGCATGCTGGAGGTGACGGCGGAATGGGTGGATCACGGGGGGACGGCTCTGCTGCGTGAAGACACCCGGTTTGTGTTCCACGCCGCGGACGGCATGCGCGGCGTGGACCGGATCACGACCCTCACGGCGCTCGGCGTGCCCGTGACCTTCACAGACGAGAAGGACGGGCTGCTCGGGCTTCGGGTGGCTCGCACGCTCGAGCAGCCCTCCAACACGGCGGAGGTCTTCACCGACGCCAACGGCCACGCGACCACCGTACCGCTGCTGAACAACGACGGCGTCACCGGTCGCTACAAAAGCTCCGAGGGCCTCGAGGGCGATTCGGTGTGGGGCACGCGTGGCCGGTGGACGATGCTGTCCGGCGTAGTCGACGGCGAACCGGTCACGCTCGCGATGCTGGACCATCCCAGGAACGTCGGCTTCCCGACGTTTTGGCACGCGCGCGGCTACGGTCTGTTCGCGGCCAACCCACTGGGGCGGAAGGCGTTCACGAATGGCAAGGAGCAGCTGAACTTCCGGCTCGCGCCGGGGGAATCGACCACGTTCCGCCACCGCGTCCTGATCCTGTCCGGGACTGCCACGCCACAGCAGATCGAGACGTATTACCGGGATTTCACGCGGTGACGGCCGTGCCCCAGGCGGTCAAAATCCACCCGGCCGACAACGTCGTGGTGGCGGTCCGGCCGCTCGTGGCGGGGTGCGAGGTCGTGGTCGACGACGACGCGGTCGTGCTGCGCGACGCCGTGCCCGCCGGCCACAAGATCGCCATCCGGACGGTCGAGCCGGGCGAGCCCGTGGTGAAGTACGGCTTCCCGATCGGCGTGGCGACGGCGGCCATCCCACCGGGCGCCTGGGTCCACACCCACAACCTCAAGACGTGCCTCGACGGGGTCGAGGAGTACCGGTACCAGCCTGCGGGCGTAGGGGTGCGGCATGCCGCGCCCCTCCCTCCGGGAGCCCTCGACGGTCAGCGGGCAACGCCCACTTTCGCGGGCTACCGGCGACGCAACGGGCGGGTCGGCACGCGCAACGAGGTGTGGATCCTCAACACGGTGGGTTGTGTGAACCACGCCGCCGAGCAGATCGGGCGCACCGGAGCCGCGCGGTTCGCCGGCCGGATCGACGGGGTCTTCAGCTTCTCGCATCCGTACGGCTGCAGCCAGCTCGGCGACGACCTGCAGAACACCCAGCGCATCCTGGCCGGCCTGCTGCGCCATCCCAACGCGGGGGGCGTGCTGGTGCTGGGCCTGGGTTGCGAGAACAACCAGCTCGACGAGCTGCTGCGCATCGCCGGAGATGTCGACCGCGAGCGGCTGCGGTTCTTCAATTCGCAGGAAGTGTCCGACGAGATCGAGGCAGGACTCGAGGGCCTGGCGGACCTGGTGGAGATCGTGGAGCGCGACAAGCGGGAAGCGTGCCCGGCCTCCGATCTCATCCTCGGTCACAAGTGCGGCGGGTCGGACGGCTTGAGCGGCATCACCGCCAACCCGCTCGTCGGGCGTATCGCCGACCGGCTCACCGCCCTGGGCGGCGACGTGATCCTCACCGAAGTACCGGAGATGTTCGGGGCCGAGCGGCTGCTCATGAACCGCGCGGCCGGAGAGGCGGTCTTCCGGGACGTCGTCGCGCTGGTGAACGATTTCAAGAGGTATCTGCTTCGTCACAAGCGGCCGATCTACGAAAACCCGTCCCCCGGCAATACCGCCGGCGGGCTCACGACGCTCGAGGAGAAGTCGCTGGGGGCGGTACAGAAGGGCGGGCGGGCCCCGGTGACGCAGGTGCTGCGCTATGGTGAGGTCGCGGCGTCGGGGGGAGGGGGGACGCGGAACGGCGCGGGCCTGTCCCTGCTCGAGTCGCCGGGGAACGATGGGGTGTCGTCGACGGCGCTCGTGGCGAGCGGTGCCACGCTGCTGCTCTTCACGACCGGGCGCGGCACCCCGCTCGGCTTCCCGGTGCCGACGCTCAAGATCTCGTCCAATACTGAGATCGCGGTGAAGAAGCCGCACTGGATCGACTTCAACGCCGGTGTGCTGCTCGATGGCACCGCCACCATGGACCGGCTCGAAGAGGACTTGTTCGCGCTGATCCTCGACGTGGCGTCCGGACGGGCCCTCGCGAACAACGAGAAGTACGGCTACCGTGAGATCGCTATATGGAAGGAAGGGGTCACCCTGTGAACCGTGCTACGATCAGTCGCCGTCGCGCCCTGCAACAGGTGGCGCTGCTCTTGGGCGGCGCGCTTTCCGCTCCGACGGTCGCGGGCGTCTGCAGCACGGCGACGCGGCGCGCGTGGGCCGCGTCGCCCGCGTGGGCGCCGCGGACGCTGAGCGCGGCCCAGCTGGAGCTCGTTGCCACCCTCACCGAGCACATCATTCCGCAGACGGAGACACCGGGCGCGCGCGCGGCCGGCGTGCACCGCTTCGTCGATACGCTGCTCACCGACCACTACCCGACCGTGGAGCGAGACCGGTTCCTGGCGGGCCTCGCAGCGGTGGACGCGCAGGCGCGGTCGCGGTACGGAAAGGCGTTCGTGGAGTCCGCGACCGGGCAACAGGTGGCACTGCTCCGCGAGCTGGACGCGGCGGCGTACGCAGCGACCAGAGGAGACGATGCCTGGTTCTTCCGCCGCATGAAGGAGCTGACGCTCGTCGGCTATTACACATCGGAGATCGGCGCCATGCAGGAGCTGCACGTGAGCCCCTTCGGGGCGTACCGCGGCGATATCCCCTACACCGCAGTCGGGCGGGCCTGGGCATGATCACCTACGACGCGATCGTAATCGGGTCCGGCATCACGGGCGGCTGGGCCGCGAAGGAGCTCACCGAGAAGGGGCTCGAGACGCTGGTGATCGAGCGCGGTCGCAACGTCGAGCACCGCAAGGACTACGTCACCGAGCACAAGCCCAGCTGGGAGTTCCCGTTGCGCAACGCGCGGCTGGCGGTGGGGACGCAAGGCGCCGAGCAGTACCCGATCCAGGCGCGCACGGGTCAATTCCACGAATCGGTGAAGCACTTCTTCATTAAGGATCACCGCAATCCCTACGTCGAGGACAAGCCGTTCACCTGGATTCAGGGGGACCAGGTCGGCGGGAAGTCGCTGATTTGGGGGCGCCAGGTGTACCGCTGGAGCGACCTCGATTTCGAGGCGAACCTGCGCGACGGCCATGGCGTCGACTGGCCGATCCGCTACGCCGACGTGGCACCCTGGTACAGCTACGTGGAGCGCTTCATCGGCGTGAGCGGGGAGAAGCTCGGCCTGCCGCAGCTCCCGGACGGCGAGTTCCAGCCGCCGATGGAGATGAACGCGGGCGAGAAGTTCGTGAAGGCGGGGCTCGAGCGCGCCTTCCCCGACCGCCGGCTCACGATTGGCCGCGTGGCGATCCTCACCCAGGCCTTGAATGGCCGCCTGCCGTGCCATTACTGCGGCCCCTGCGAGCGGGGCTGCTCCACGGGGTCGTATTTCTCGAGCCAAGCGTCCACGCTCCCGGCCGCGCGGGCCACCGGGCGGCTCACCATCGTCCCGGACAGCGTGGTACACTCGCTCATCTACGACGCAGCCAAGCACCGGATCACCGGGGTGCGCGTCGTGGACACCACGACGAAGCAGACGCGCGAGTACGCGGGCCGACTGGTCTTCCTGTGCGCCTCGACGCTCGGCACCGCCCGCGTGCTGCTCAACTCCAAGTCGCCCAGCTTCCCGAACGGCCTCGCCAACTCGAGCGGGGTGCTCGGACACTATCTGATGGACCACCATTTCCGCGTGGGCGCGAGCGGGGCGATCGAGGGGCTGCTGGACCACTACTACCAGGGCAACCGCCCCAACGGCATCTACGTCCCGCGGTTCCGCAACCTGGGGGACGACGCGTCGCGCCGCGGCGACTACGTGCGCGGGTTCGGCTATCAGGGCGGCGCGAGCCGCCAAGGCTGGGCACGGGGCGGCGGCGAGCCCGGGTTCGGCGTCGAGCTGAAACGCAAGCTGCACGACCCGGGGCGCTGGTCGATGGGCATGACCGGGTTCGGCGAGTGCCTGCCGCGCGAGGACAACTACGCCGCGCTCTCGGACCAAACCGACGAGTTCGGGATCCCGGTGCTCCGCATTCACTGCACGTGGGGCGACAACGAGCTCGCCATGCGGAAGGACATGGCCGCGTCGGCCGCCGAAATGCTCGAGGCCGCGGGGGTCAAGGACGTGCGTACCTATGACGCCAATCGAGAGGACGGCCTCGGCGCCGAGCCGGGGCTGGGCATCCATGAGATGGGCACGGCCCGGATGGGACGCGATCCCAAGACCTCGGTCTTGAACGCGTACAACCAGGCGCACGATGTCCCCAACCTGTTCGTGACCGACGGCGCCTGCATGGCCAGCTCGTCGTGCGTCAATCCCTCGATCACGTACATGGCGCTCACCGCGCGCGCCTGCGACTATGCCGTGGCGGAGTCGAAGCGCGGCAACCTGTGAAGCCTTCGGAGTCGATGTGATCCGCAATCGGTGGTGGCTCGTATCTCTCGCGGCCTACGGCTCGGCGCTCGCGGCCCAGGTGCGGGACACGTCGCCCGTGCTGCGGGCGATGCACGAGGAGCTGGCGCGCTCGCTGCAGGTGCTGAAAGCGCAACCCACGCCCCCCTATTTCCTCAGCTACCAGATCACCGACCTCCAGACCGCCAGGGTCGCGGGATCGTTCGGCGCCGTCACGGCGAGCGGCGAGCGCCACCGCCGCCATCTGGATGTGGACCTGCGTGTGGGGGATTACCGTTTCGACAATACGCACGCTGTTCGAGGCGGCTTCCCCGACTTTGCAGGCTTTTTCGACTTCACCGGGGGTGTCGCCCAGATCCCGATCGAGGACGACCCGGTGGCCATTCGCGCCGCCCTCTGGTATCAGACCGACCGAAAGTACAAGCGCGCCGTCGAGCGGTTGACCCGGGTGCGGGCCAATGCGGCGGTGAAGGTCGCCGCGGAGGATTCCTCCCCCGACCTCTCCCGCGAGCCGCCCGAACGGTATGTCGAGGTTCCCGTTCGCGTCGCCGTCGATCGGCACCAGTGGGAACAGAAGATCAGGAAGTACACGGCACCCTTCGCGCGGTCCGCCGACATCTACGACGCTCGGGCGACCTTCGAGGCTACGGTCGAGACCCGATGGTACGTGAACAGCGAGGGCAGTGAGATCCAGACCTCGCAGCCCGTGTATCGTCTACGTATCGCCGCATTCGCCAAAGCAGCCGATGGCATGGAGCTGCCCCGCTACGAGTCGTTCTTCGCGCTCACGCCCGACGGGTTGCCGGACGATCGCGCCGTGCTGCAGGCCGTGGAGCAGATGATGGCCGACCTGCTCGCGCTCCGTCGGGCGCCGACGATCGAGCCGTACACGGGCCCGGCCATCCTCTCCGGACGCGCCAGCGCGGTGTTCTTCCACGAGGTATTCGGACACCGCATCGAAGGGCACCGTCAAAAACGCGAACAGGAAGGGCAGACGTTCAAGCGGAAGGTGAATGAGTCCATACTGCCGGCCGGATTCTCGGTCTACTCCGACCCGACGCTGCGTCGCGTCGGCGCGACTGACCTCGCCGGGTTCTACCAATACGACGATGAGGGGGTTCGGGCGCGTCGTGTGCCGGTCGTCGAGCGCGGAATTTTGAAAACCTTCCTGATGTCACGATCCCCGATCGAGGGGTTCGCCCGCTCCAACGGACACGGCCGACGACAGGTGGGCTTCACGCCGGTCGCGCGTCAGTCGAACCTGATCGTCGAGGCGGTCGAGCCTCGCACGCGGGCGCAGCTCAAGCAAATGCTCATCGAGCAGCTCACCCGTGACCACAAGCCGTTCGGCCTCTTCTTCGACGACATCGAGGGCGGCTTCACGATCACGGGACGCGGCTTCCCGAATGCCTTCGACGTGTTGCCCGTCATGGTCTACCGGGTATTTCCCGACGGACGGGAAGAACTGGTCCGAGGCGTGGATTTCATCGGCACGCCGCTCACCGTCTTTAGCCGGCTCGCGGCAGCGGACGATCATGTCGAGGTGTTCAACGGACTGTGCGGCGCCGAATCGGGATTCGTGCCGGTGTCTGCGGTATCGCCCGGCATGCTCGTCTCCCAGGTCGAAGTGCAGAAGAAGCCGAAGTCTCAGGAGCGGTCGCCGATTCTCGCCGCGCCGGCCGGCTGGGGTCCCGGAACCGCCCCGGCGCCGGGCGAGGCGGTGTCGCGGGCGATGCGCGACGAGCTCGCGCGTTCCATGGCCGAGCTACGCCTCGACACGCTCCCCAAGCCGTACTTCATCGCCTACCGCGTAGACGAAATCGAGCGCGCCGAAGCCGCGGCCACGCTCGGCAGTCTGCTGCACAGCGACGGCGGTCGTGCGCGGCGACTGACTGTGGAATTGCGCGTGGGAGACTACGCGTTCGACAACACCAACTTCATGGGGCTACCGACCGGGCGATCGAGACTCGTGTCCGGATTCGGTGGGCTGGTCGAGCTACCGCTCGACGACGACTATGGGGTGATCCGCCGTCAGCTGTGGCTCGCCACGGACGGTGCCTATAAGGAAGCCGTGGAGCAGCTGTCGCAGAAACGGGCGGCCCTCGAAAGCCGGACCCGCTCGGACTACGTTCCCGACCTGAGCAAGGAGGACGTGGCCACCGTGCGGGATGAAGCGTCTGCCCCGCCGGTCGAGCGGAGCGGCGGCGAATCCTTGGTCCGGAGTCTGTCCGCCGTGTTCCGGGCCGCGCCCGACCTGTACAGCACTAGCGTCGAATGGACCGGCGGGACCGTCCGTACGTCGTACGTGAATAGCGAGGGGACGTCGTTTGTCCGGACGTCGCCATGGACCGCTCTGCGCGTGCAGGCGAGCACGCAGGCGACCGACGGAATGCCGCTCACCGATGTGGTAGCGGAGGACGGCGCCGTGCCGGCTGATCTCCCGCCGCGCGACGAGCTCTCGGGTGAGGTGAGGCAGTTGGTGACTCGGCTCGAGCGGTTGCGCCAGGCACGGCGGGCGGAGACCTACAACGGACCAGTGCTGTTCGAAGGACAGGCGGCGGCGGAGCTCGTCAACCAGGTGTTGGCGCCGCGGCTCGTCGCCTCCCGCCGCCCGGTCTCGGACAACCCCATGTTCGAGGGGTTTGCGACCCACTTCGAGAATCCGCTGCTTGACCAGATCGGCGGACGGGTCCTGCCGAAGTTCCTCAGCGTGACGGATAACCCGAGCAGCGGAACCTATCGGAGTCGCTTCCTCGCCGGCCACCAGGTGGATGACGATGGCGTCCCCGCGCGCGAGACCAAGCTCGTGGAGCATGGCATCTTGACGACCCTCCTGACGACACGCGTACCGGTCCGGGGCATCTCGCGCAGCACCGGGAGTCGCCGTGGAGACGGACCCGCCGTGAGCAACCTGCTGATCACCACCGATAGCGGGCTCACCGACGCAGAGCTCAAGCAGCGCCTGCTCAGGCTCGCCGCGGAGCGCGGCAAGGCCTACGGGATTATCGTGCGACGGATCGCGAATCCTGACCTCGGAGCGGTCGACGACCCGATGGCCTTCCTAGCCGAGATGAGCGCCGAAGCGTCCGGTGCCACCAGGCTTGCGGTGACGCTCGCAGTCAAGCTCTTTCCGGACGGCCACGAGGAGCCGATCCGGAACGCCGACGTTTCGGATTTCACCACCGCGACGTTCAAGCAGATCGTGGCCGCGTCGCAGTCGCAGACCGTATACACGGCACCCTTCGAAGGCGGCCACGGGCGTTTCTTCGGCGCGTTTAGTGGATTCATCGGGGGCCTGTCTGAGGGCTTCGAGCCCGGACCCCAGTACACTGCGACCTACGTGGTGCCGTCGATCCTGCTCGACGACGTGTCGCTCACGCGGCCGAGCGGTGAGGCGCCCAAGTTGCCAGTGGCGAGCCCGCCATGGGTGAAGATCCGACAGACCCGTTCATTCTGATGTTGGAGGGATGATAATGGCTCGATTGCTGATGGCCCGATTGCTCATGGTTCTCCCTGTGGCGGCGACGCCCGCCGAAGCCCAGACGCGTCCCACTACTTTCAGCGCGACCACCGCACGGCCGAACCAGCTCACCGACGGCGAGCGCGCCGCCGGCTGGCGCCTGCTGTTCGACGGCCGTACGCTCACCGGGTGGCGCGGCCTGGGCTACGACACCGTGCCCACCGCGCACTGGAAGATCGCGGATGGCACGATCAAGAAAATCGCGAGCGGCAAGGTGCCCCGGGTTGCGGACGGCCGCCCGCTGAACGGCGGCGACCTGATGACCGTGGAGACGTTCGGGGATTTCGAGCTGAGCTGGGAATGGAAGGTCACGCCGGGGGCGAACAGTGGCGTCAAGTACAACGTCTCCGAGGAGCTGTCCGTGGCGCAAGCCGGGGCGATGACCCCCGCGGCGGTCGCGCAGGGCAGCATCGCGCCGAATCATTCCGCGTTGGGGTTCGAGTACCAGATGCTGGATGACGATCGCCACCCCGACGGCCAGATGCCGACGCACCGCGCCGGCGCCCTGTACGACCTCGTGGCGCCGAACGGCGCGAAACACGTCCGCCCCGTGGGGGAGTGGAACCAGTCGCGGGTGATCTTCCGCGGCAACCACGGCGAGCACTGGCTCAACGGCGAGAAGATCGTGGAATTCGAGCTCGGCACGGCACGCATGGACTCGGCGCTCGCCGCGAGCAAGTACCACTCCATCCCGGGCTTCGCGGAGCGGCGCAAGGGACACATCGTCTTGCAGGATCACGGAGACGAAGTCTATTTCCGCAGCATCAAGGTGAGGGGGCTATGAAACGGCGCAAATTCCTGAAGACCGTCTCCGCCGCGGGGTTGGGACTCGTCGCTCCGCGGCGGCTGGCGTCGCTCAAGTCCCGGCCGAGCGAGCAGGTCGTCGTCGCGGTCATGGGGCTGAACGGCCGCGGCTCGGTGCTGGCTCGTACTTTCGCCCGCACGCCCAACGCCCTCGTGGCTTATGTATGCGACGTCGATGCGCAGGTGCTGGCCAAGAGCGTGACGCAGGTGGGCGAGGCGCAGGCGCGGGCGCCCAAAGGGTTGGGCGACTTCCGCCGCGCGCTCGATGACAAGAGCGTGGACGCGCTCGTCATCGCGGCGCCGGATCATTGGCATACGCCGGCCGCGCTCCTCGCGATGCAAGCGGGGAAGCACGTCTACGTCGAGAAGCCGTGCGGGCACAACGCGCGCGAAGGCGAGCTCCTCGTCGAGGCGCAGCGCAAGCACCAGCGCGTGGTGCAGATGGGGACGCAGCAGCGCTCCGCCCCCCGCTCCATCGAGGTCGTGCAGGCAATTAAGGAAGGGGCGATCGGACAGCCCTACCTGGCGCGCGCCTGGTACGCCAATACCCGAGCCACAATTGGACGCGGGAAAGCCGCGCCCGTCCCTGCGAACCTCGACTACGAGCTGTGGCAAGGCCCGGCGCCCCACACCCCGTACCGCGACAACGTCGTCCACTACAACTGGCATTGGTTCCGGCGCTGGGGCACGGGCGAGATCTGCAACAACGGCACGCACGAGATCGACGTCGCCCGCTGGGCCCTGGGCGTGGACTATCCCGTTCGCGTCACGTCGGTGGGCGGGCGTTATCACTTCGACGACGACTGGGAGTTCCCCGACACCCAGGAAGCCAGCTTCGAGTTCGCGGGGGGCAAGACCATCATCTGGCAGGGCCAAAGCTGCAACGGCCTGCCCACGTACGGTCGCGAGCGCGGCACCACCATCCTCGGCACCACGGGCAGCGTGGTCATGGACCGCGACGGCTACACCGTGTACGACGTGAAGGGCAAAGTCGTGAAGCAATCCCTCGCCGCGCAAGCCGGAGACGGTCTCAATACGCATGCCGACGACGACATGACTGTCCTGCACATCGCGAACTTCGTCGACGCCATCCGCAGCGGCGCAGCGCTGCATCAGCCGATCGAGGAAGGGGCAAAGAGCGTGCTGCTGGGCCACCTCGGCAACATCGCGCAGTCGACCGGGCGCGCGCTGCGCACCGACCCCAAGTCGGGCCACATCGTCGGGGACGAGGAAGCGATGAAGTTCTGGCAGCGCGCGTACGCCCCGGGCTGGGCGCCCGTCGTGTAGTGGCGGACGCGCTCGTCCTTCACGAGGACCGTTGCTTCGATCCTGACCCCGCAGTCCGGCGCGTCGCGCACACGCTGTACGACGAGACGCGCCGGCTCCCCATCATCGCGCCGCACGGGCATGTGGACCCGCGCATCCTCGCCACCAACGAGCCGTTCGCGGAGCCCGCGGCGCTGATCGTACAGCCCGACCATTACATCCTGCGCCTCCTGTACGCGCGCGGCGTGCCGCTCGAGACGCTGCTCGACGGCGACGCGCGCAAGGTGTGGCAGCTGTTCGCCGAGCAGTATTTCTTGTTCCGCGGCACGCCTACCGGTGCGTGGCTCGACCACGAGCTGCACGACGTGTTCGGCGTCGAGCAGCGGCTCACGGGAGAGACGGCGCGGTCCATCTACGACGCGATCGCGGAGCGGCTCGCGAGCCTCGAGTTCCGGCCGCGGGCGCTGTTCGAGCGCTTCAACATCGAGGTGCTCGCCACCACAGACAAGGCGAGCGATTCGCTCGACCACCATCGGGCGATCCGCGAGTCGGAGTGGCCGGGCAGGGTCATCCCCTGCTTCCGTCCCGATGCCGTATTCAAGATCGCGGCGCCCGGCTGGCCCGCCGAGCTCGAGGCGCTCGGCCGCGAGCACGGCGCGCCGCTCGTGGACTACGCCGAGTTCGTGCACGCGCTCGAGGATCGCCGCGCGTTTTTCAAGCGCATGGGGGCCACGGCCACCGATCACGCGGTGCTCGAGCCGTACACAGCCTGGCTGCCTCCGGACGAGGCCGAGGTGCTGTTTCAGCAGGCGCGCCAGGGGGAGGCGACTCGAGCCGACGAGCGCCGTTTCGAGGCGCACCTGCTCCTCGAGATGGCGCGCATGGCGCTGGACGACGGGCTCGTAATGCAGCTCCACCCGGGTGCATACCGGAACCACAACCAGCTGCTGTTCGAGCGGTTTGGGCCCGACCGGGGCGGCGACATTCCCGTCGCCACCGAGTTCACGCGCAACTTGCGGCCGCTACTCAATGCCTACGGCAACGATCCGCGATTCACGCTGGTGCTGTTCACGCTGGACGAGTCGACGTACAGCCGCGAGCTGGCGCCGCTGGCGGGCCATTACCCGGCGGTGCGGCTCGGACCGCCCTGGTGGTTCCACGACTCGCTCGAAGGGATGACGCGGTTCCGCGAGCGCACCACCGAGACGGCGAGCATCTACAAGACCGCCGGCTTCAACGACGACACGCGCGCCTTCTGCTCCATCCCGGCGCGGCACGACCTGGCGCGACGGGTGGACGCGAACTATCTCGCGCGGCTCGTCGCGCGGCACGTGATCGAGATGGACGATGCGCGCCGCATGGCACGGGCGCTGGCGTACGATCTGGCGAAGGAGACGTACCGGCTATAAGTAAGTGAAGAACTGTTGTTGCGGACACGCCACGGCGGTGCTCCTCGAAACGAAACCGTCGCGGACGGTGTCTAACTATGGCTTCGCCCGTCACAGCGTCGCGCACTTGCCTTCGAGAGGAGGAGCTCCCCCATGCGCTTCCTTCCTACGCGCCGGCACCGCATCGCCGCAGCCGTGCTGACGCTCGCACTGCCCAGCGCCTGGCTCCTCGGAGGTGAGCGCCGCGGCACGGATGCGGTGGCCGTAGCAGCCGTGAAGCGCGGGCCGTTCACCGTGGTCGTTACGACGGCGGGCGAGCTGCGCGCCCGCCAATTCGTGCAGGTCACCGCGCCGCCGGGCGGGCAGCAGGCGGGCGTCTACCAGATGAAGATCTCCTCGATCGTCCCCGAAGGCACCGTGGTGAAACAGGGGGACGTCGTCGCCGAGCTCGACCGGACCACCGTCGCCCCGAAGCTCCAGGAAGTGACCCTCGCGCTCCAGAAGGCGGACGCGCAGTACGAGCAAGCGATGCTCGACTCGACGCTCAACCTGTCCACCGCGCGGGAGAACATTCGGACGATGGAGCTCGGGCTCGAGGAGAAGCGGCTCACCAAGGAACAGGCCGTCTACGAGGCGCCGACCGTGAAGCGCCAGGCGGAGATCGATTACGAGAAGGCCACGCGCGCGCTGGCGCAGGCCAAGGCGGACTACGAGACGAAGACCGAGCAAGCGCGGGCCAAGATGCGCGAAGTCGGCGCCGAGCTGTCGCGGCAGCGGGGCTTGCTCAAGGCGGTGCAGGACTTCATGGCCGGGTTCACCATCAAGGCGCCGGCACCGGGCATGGTCATCTACACGAAAGAATGGAATGGCAAGAAGCGGACGACGGGCTCCCAGGTGAACGCCTGGGATCCCGGGGTCGCCCAGCTTCCCGACCTCACCCACATGGAGTCGGTGACGTATGTCAACGAGATCGACGTGCGCAAAGTGGCCGTGGGCCAGCCCGTCGCGATCACGCTGGACGCCGATCCCACCAAGCGCCTCACCGGGAAGGTGACGAACGTCGCGAACGTGGGAGAGCAACGCCCCAATGCCGACGCGAAAGTCTTCGAGGTCAAGGTCCAGGTGGAGCAGTCGGACTCGACCCTGCGCCCCGGCATGACCACCGGCAACTCGATCGAGACGCTCAAGGTCGCCGACGCGCTGTTCGTGCCGCTCGAGGCCCTGGGCTCAGAAGGCGGCGTGTCGTTCGTGTACAAGGAGGCGCGCGGGCGCGTCGTCAAGCAGGAGGTCGGCACGGGCGCGGTGAACGACGACGAGGTGATCATCGTCAGCGGCCTCGGCGTGGACGATCGGGTGTTGCTGTCGCCGCCCGCAAACCACGAGCGCCTCACACTCGTGCGGCTGCGCGCGGCCGGCGCGAGCGTAGCGACCGCGCCCGGCGACACCGGAAAGCAGGCATCCCACAAGGATTGACGCCGTGCGCCTCGATCCAGCCACCCTGGCGCGGCTGCGCGCCGAGCTCGGTCCCCAGGCGAACCTTACATTCCGCACGGCCGTCGAGGCGCTGCAACACAACAAGCTGCGTGCCTCCCTGACCTCGTTGGGCATCCTGTTCGGCGTCGCCTCCGTCATCGCCATGCTCGCCATCGGCAAGGGCGCCGAGCGCGAGATTCTCGAGCAGCTGCGCCTGCTCGGCTCCAACAACCTGCTGATCACCCCACTGGTGCAGCAGAAAGAAGGGCCGATCGAGGAGCGGTCGGAGAAGGAAGTGAAGAAATTCTCACCGGGGCTCACCTACGCCGACGCGGAGGCGATCGCCCGGGTGATTCCGGCCGTCGATGTCGCCTGCGCCGAGATCGTCCTGAACACGACGATCACCCGCGAAGGGCGGCATCGCTCCGGCAAGGTCGTGGGCGTGGATACGACGTACTTCCGCCTGACGAACCTCGCGCTCGCGAGCGGAGATCCCTTCACGCCGCTGCAGGTGGAGCGCGGCCTGCCCGTCGCGATCATCGGGCTCGGGGTGCGGTCGCGCTTCTTCACCACGGAAGACCCGATCGGCAAGCCGCTCAAGGTAGGGAACAACTGGGTCACCGTGATCGGGGTGCTGGCGGACCGGCGCGTGAGCACGCAGACCACCCAGAAGCTCGGCATCCGCGACGTCAGCATGGACGTGTATGTCCCGGCGCGCACGCTGCTGCTGCGCTTCCGGAATCGCGCCCAGCTGACCCAGCGCGACATCGAGACCGCGGCCCGCAGCTTTACCTTCGTCTCATCCGACAGCGCCCCCGAGAGCGAAGCGGACCGTCAGGAGCGCCTCAATCGTAACCAGCTCGACCGCATCATCGTGCGGGTGAGCGACTCGAAGCTCGTCCCCTCCGTGGCCAGCGTCGTCCAGCGCATGCTCGCACGCCGCCACAACTCGGTAGTGGACTTCGAGATCACGGTGCCCGAACTGCTGCTGAAGCAGGAGCAGCGGACCAAGACGATCTTCAACGTCGTGCTCGGTGCCATCGCGTCCATTTCCCTGGTCGTCGGCGGCATCGGCATCATGAATATCATGCTCGCGTCGGTCCTGGAGCGCATCCGGGAGATCGGCGTCCGCCGCGCGGTCGGGGCCACGCGGCGAGACATCCTGCTGCAGTTTCTGAGCGAGGCGGTGCTCATCAGCGTCGTCGGGGGCGTGGCCGGAATTCTCGTGGGCGGCGGTCTCAGCGCCGCCATCCAGCGATTCGCGGGCATCCAGACGATCGTGTCGTATCTCTCGGTGGTGGTCGCCTTCGGCGTGTCGTTCACCGTGGGCCTCGCGTTCGGGATCATGCCGGCGCATCGCGCCGCGCGCCAAGATCCGGTCGTCTGCCTTCGTTACGAGTGACTCCCATGCGCCCTTCGAACCCCGCTCGGCCCGCGGCGGCTGTGGCCGCGCGCCTGTTACTCACCTGCCTCTCTCCGCTCGTGGCGCAGCAACCGATCACGCTCCCGCAGGCCGTCGCCCTGGCGCAGGAGCGAGGGCCGCAAGCGCAGATGGCACGCGCCGCGCGCGACGCCGCGCGCTACCGCACCGGGGCGTTCAGCGCGCGGCTCCTGCCGCAGCTCTCGCTCGGCGGGACCGTGCCGACCTACAACCGGTCCATCATCCCGGTGCTGCAGCCCGACGGCAGCACCCTGTTTCGCCCCCAGGACCAGACCAACGCGGCGCTGAGCCTCAGCCTGTCCCAGACGCTTCCCGTGACGGGCGGAGCGCTGTTCGTCACTTCATCGCTCGCCCGGCTGACCGTGAGCGGCCCGCAGGCGATCGAGACGTGGTCCTCCACACCGGTCACCATCGGACTGCGCCAGGGCATCCTGCGCCCCAACACGGCGGCGTGGGACCGCCGCGAGAACGTGGTGAGCGCCGAGCTCGCGGAGCGGCAATACCGCGAGGCGCTGGAGGACATCGCCCTCGCAACCAGCGACTTCTTTTTCGACGTGTACGCGGCGCACGTGGCGCTCGACAACGCCGTCGCGAACGCCGCTGTGAACGACACGCTCTACCGCCTGAACCAGGGCCGGTTCGAAGTCGGGAAGATCGGCGAGAACGACCTGCTGCAGAGCGAGCTGGCGCTGCTGCGTGCCCGGGCTGCGCTGGAGCGCGCGCGGCTCGAGGATGAGCGTGCCACCGCCGCGCTGCGTCTCGCACTCAACCTCCCGCCGGGCACGCCCCTCGATATCGCGGTGACACGGAACGTGCCGGAGTTCGCGGCCGACACCGCGCGCGCCGTGACCGAGGCTCTGCGCAACCGAGCCCTGGTGAGCGAGGTAGAGCTGCAGGACGTGCAGGCCCGGCGGCGGGTGAGCGAGGCCAAGCTCACGGGGAGCTTTGGCGCCACGGTCCAAGCCGCCTATGGATTCAACGCCACGGCGTCGAGCGCTAGCCTCGTGTATCAGAATCTCCTCGAGGCGCGCCAATTCATGCTGTCGGTGCAAGTGCCGCTCGTAACGTGGGGCGCACACAAGGACGATATCCATGCCGCTGAAGCCGATCAGCGGCGCGTGGCGAGCCAGGGGCGGTCTGCCATCGACCAGGTGGCACACGACGCGCACTTCGCGGCACTCCAGCTGTCGCAGGCGCGCCGCAACGTAGCCCTGCTGGCCAAAGCCGACACCGTGGGCCAGAAGCGATTCGAGGTGGCCTACAACCGGTACGTCATTGGGCGAATCGCGATCGACAATCTGTACATCGCACAGACCGAAAAGGACCAGGCCCTCACGAGTTTCGTCCAGGGGCTGCGCGGCTATTGGCAAGCCCATTACTGGCTGCGCCGGGTCACGCTGTTCGACTTCGCGACGGGTCAGGTGATCCGATGAAGGCGTTCGTGCGAGCGATGGATCGCCGCGAATTCCTGGAGACTTCCACGCTGGTCGCGGGAGGTGCGGTGCTGGGTCGGGCGTCCTGGGAGCGGGTGCCCGCCGACCCGCCGATGGTCGGTATTCAGGTGGGAGCCGTGTCGTTCGTCGACGAGGGCACCGACCAGGTGCTGGACGGATTCCAGGAGCTGGCCGCGATCAACACCCTGTTTCTCGCCACGTTCACGTACGGTCGCGGCATCGGCGGCAGGCAGCCGCGCGGCCAGCCGCTCCCGGACCACGGCAAGCAGGAATACGACGACAACTTTCGCGGCGGCAACTTCGCGACGCCGCACGCGCAGTACTACCGCCACACAAGCATCGCCCCCGAGAAGGCGCCCGATCATCCGGACTACGACATCATAGCGAACGTGCTGCCGGCGGCACACCGCCGCGGCATGAAGGTGATCTGCTGGTTCGAGGACGTGTTCCGCCGCGACGTGCCGGGCTTCGACCAGGCGGCGGAGATCGACCTGCACGGCAAGCCGACCGGGCTCACCTGCCACCGCAATCCCAACGCGCGGAGCTTCTGGCTCGGGCTCGCCGAAGACTACCTGCGGTCCTACGACGTGGACGGCCTGATGTGGGGAAGCGAGCGCCAGGGCCCGCTCGACAACGCCCTCGGCGCGAGCCACGGCGGCTCGAGCGCGGGCGGCGTGATCGCCTGCTTCTGCCCCCACTGTCTCGCAGCCGCGCGGAAAGACGGCATCAACATCGAGCGCGCGCGGGACGGCTATCTGGCGCTCGAGCGCTGGGCCGCCGCGCTGCGCGCCGGGCAGCGACCCGCCGACGGGGCGTTCGTGACGTTCTGGCGTCTGCTGGTCAAGTACCCTGAGCTGCTCGCCTGGGAGCGGCTGTGGAACGAGGGGCTCAGCGACACGTACCGGGATCTGTATCGGCTCACGAAGAGCATCGCCCCGGGGAAGGGCGTCGGCTGGCACATCTGGCACAACAATTCGTTTTCACCGCTGTACCGCGCGGAGCAGGACTACGCCGAGTTCGCCAACTACTCGGACTTCCTGAAGGTCGTGATGTACAACAACTGCGGCGGCCCGCGCCTCGCGCAATACGTCCGGAACATCCACGCGACGCTGCTCGCGGACCTGACACCGGAACAGGTCCTGGACTTCACCTACGGCGTCCAGTTATACGGTGAACAGCCACTGGATCGCATCGCCGAGCAGGGCCTCTCGGCCGACTACGTGCTGCGCGAGACGAAGCGCGCGGTGGCGGGCGCCGGGCCAGGCCTCAAGATCTGGCCGGGGATCGATATCGACATCCCCACCGGGGTAAACGAGAAGAAGACCCAACCGGAAGACGTGTATCAGGCAGTGCGGGCGGCATTCCAGGGCGGGGCTCACGGCGCGCTGCTGTCCCGGAAGTACTCCGAGATGAAGCTCGCGAACATCCGCGCCGCAGGGCGGGCAGTGCGCGAGCTGAAACCGGCATGACCCCCTTGCCCCTCCCCCGCCGCTCCTCTTACTTTGCGGCAGTAGCGTCACCAGCACCAACCCAAAGGACTCCTTTAGTGATGATCCGCATCCGCGACGCCTCACTCACGCTCCGCTGCTGGGCCACCCGGAAGTTCGTGTATCGGGCCGGCTCGCTGCTGGGCGCTGACGGGCGTATTGCGTCTTACGACGCCGCGGTGCGGCGCCGACGAGCCCCCTAGAAGGATAGGATCCGCTGCCGTGATCCGGCCTCTCGGGGTGCTCCAGTGAACCCCGGGAGGCCGTTCTTGTTGTCTGGACACTAGGAACACGGATCACGTGCATGTCTACTGACCTTCACAACCTCCAGCACCTCCACAACCTCGACCGCGAGATTGTGGCGCGCTACACCGACCAGCCGCCCCGGCTGCCGGCCGAGCTGCGCCGCGTGATCGAGGCGTCCTGGCACGGCGCTCCGGTGCAGCTATACGCGCTCGCCGACTTGGACCACGCCCTGCGGCTCACCCAGGGGTGGGTCGCACTCGGCCCCGGGCACCTGGCGGTGGCCCGGCCGGTCGATCTCACCGAGACCTGGGAGATCGCAAGCGTCGAGCGCGCCCGCATCCAGGCGGTGCGCGAGGCACCCGGTCTGTCGGCCAGCACGCTCACGATCCTGGGGCGTCCCGGCGATCCTCCGCTCGCGGTGCTGCGCTACAGCCACCGCCAGCGGCGCGCCTTCGAGAACCTGAAATTCGTGCTCGAGGAGGCGCTCGAGGGTCGCGCCGTCACGCCGCCGGACCCGGACCAGGAATACGCGGCGAGCGTCGCGGGCCCGATTCGCGACGCCCAGGCCCTCGTGACCGGGCGTCAAGTGGCGGTGATCCGCCGGCTGCTCGGCTACCTCGCGCCATACCGCCGCCGGCTCACGCTCGGCATGGCCGCGGCGACGCTGATCACGCTCGTGAGCCTGGTGCCGCCGTACGTCGCGGGATACGTGATCGACCGCGTGGTCCGCCCGGCCCAGGAAGGCCGGCTCGACAGCGCTCGCGCCGCGACGATCGCCTGGCTCGCCGTGGCCGCGATGGCGCTCGTGTATCTGGTGCGCCAGGCGGCGGCGCTGCTGCGGCTGCGGCTGATGGCCGTGTTGGGCGAGTGGGTCGCGCGCGACCTGCGCGCCGAGCTGTACGAGCACCTGCAGCGGCTCAGCCTCGCGTTCTACTCGCGCAAGCGCACGGGCAGCCTGATCACACGCGTGTCGGCCGACACCGACCGGCTGTGGGATTTTCTGGCGTTCGGCGTGGTAGACGTGTCGCTCTCGCTCGTCATGCTGGCGGGACTCGGCGCGGTGCTGGTGTCGCTCGACTGGCGGCTCGGCTTGGTGATGACCCTTCCCGTGCCGCTGTTCTGCTGGGCGATCTACCGGCACGGCGAAGCGCTCAACCGCGTGTTCCTGCGCGTGTGGCGCAAGTGGTCGCGTCTCACGGACGTGCTGTCCGACACGATGCCCGGGATTCGCGTCGTCAAGGCGTTCAACCAGGAGGCACGCGAGGTCGCGCGGTTCGACGGCCACAACGACGACGTGACGGACGAGATCAACCGCCTGCACGGCCTGTGGACCACGTTCTGGCCACTGCTCATGCTCGCAGTGCACGCCACCACGCTGGGCGTGTGGGTGTTGGCCGTGCCACGGCTGCTGGGCGTCGGGCCGGCGCTGTCGGGGGGAACGTTCGTCTCGTTCCTCTTGTACACGACGATGTTCGTCGGGCCGATCGAGGTCATCGGCCAGATGGCGCGCACCATGCAGCGCGCCACGACGTCGGCGCACCGCGTGTTCGAGGTGCTCGACACGGAGCCCGAGGTCACGGACGCACCCCACCCGGTGCGGCTCGAGCCGGTGCGCGGCCGGGTCACGTTCGAGAACGTGACCTTCGCCTACGACGGCGTCCGCCAGGTGCTCCGGGGCGTGAGCTTCGAGGTGGCGCCGGGCGAGCTGATCGGTCTCGTCGGGCCCTCGGGGGGCGGCAAGACGACGATCGTGAACCTTATCGCACGCTTCTACGATGTCACGGGCGGCGCGATCCAAATCGACGGCGTGGACCTCCGGCGGCTCGAGACAGGACACTACCGCCGCCAGATCGGGATGGTGCTACAGGACCCATATCTGTTTCACGGGACCGTGCTCGAGAACATCCGCTACGGGCTGCCCGCGGCGTCGCTCGAGCAGGCGGTCGCGGCGGCGCGGGCCGCCAATGCCCACGACTTCATCTGCAAGTTGCAGCACGGCTACGACACCGTGGTGGGCGAGCGGGGGCACACGTTATCGGGGGGCGAGCGCCAGCGCGTGTCGATCGCGCGGGCGATCCTGCACGACCCGCGGGTCTTGATCCTGGACGAGGCGACGTCGAGCGTCGACACCGAGACCGAGCAGGAAATCCAGGAGGCGTTGGAGCGACTCATCGCCGGACGCACGGTGTTCGCCATCGCCCACCGGCTGTCGACCCTGCGCAAGGCGTCGCGGCTGTTCGTGATCGCGGACGGGCGGCTGGTGGAGAGCGGTACGCATCACGAGCTGCTAGCGAAGCCGGCCGGGAAGTATCGGCGGCTGTATGAGATGCAGGTGCAGCTGGCGTGAACTGGGGTCAGGGGTCAGGGGTCGGGGGTCAGGGGTCAGGGGTCTGGAACCGACAAACCCCGACCCCCGACCCCTGATCCCTAGGAGGCAACATGGAAACAAGTACCGTCAGGAGACGTGACGCTGAGGAAGGCAGGGCATCCGTGGGCGAGCTGAGGCTCGAGCGTCGTGCCGACGGCCGGCTCTGGGCGGTCCGCGGCGACGTCGAACGCGCCGTATGGGTCCGCCGCTGCTTCCCGTGGTCCGAGCCGGCGCGGTTCGTGTCGCTGCGCGACGACGAGGAGCGCGAGTTCGCGCTGGTGCACGACCCCGGCGAGCTCGACGCCGCCTCGCGGCAGGTGCTCGAAGAGGCGATGGCGGCGGCGGGCTTCGTCTTCGAGGTAACGCGGGTGACGGCGATCGAGGAGGAAGTGGAGATCCGGCACTGGCGGGTCGAGACCCGGCAGGGGGCGCGCTCGTTTCAGACGCGGCTCGACGCCTGGCCACGGCTGCTGCCGCAGGGCGGCCTGCTGCTGCGCGACGTGGCGGGGGACCTGTACCACGTGACCGATCCGGCGGCGCTCGACAAGCAGAGCCGGGCGCTGTTGTGGGCGTTCGTGGACTAACGAGCCCACGCTTCAGCGTGGGGACCCGGCGACCCACTGCGCCCGCAGCGTGCGTTGCCGCTCAGTCGCGGCCGGGATCTCCTCGAGCCGCACGACCGGTCGCTCGTAGCCGGCGACCACTATCGCCATCCGCCACGCACCGGTCGGCCGTCGGACCTCGACGGCGGTGGTGTCGCCAATCCGCAGGCGGGTCACGATCGAGCGGAAGTCCGCCACCGTCGCGACCGCCGCCCCGTTCAGCGCGGCGAGGCGATCGCCGGTGTGCAGGCCGGCCCTGCCCCACGCCCCCGCCGGGTTGGTGATCACGAGGCTGAGCAGGCTCTCCGCCGGCGGCTGCCATGCGTACAGCCGTAGATCTGCCGCGGGCTGTCCGTCGCGGCCCAGCGCGGGCGTCCATGAGACGTGGATGCGCAGTCCAATGAGTCGCAGGTACTGGTCGAAATCGATCGGCTGCCGTCCGCGCACGTGCGTCGCGAAGAAGGCGTGAACATTGCACCCGCATACGTCTCCGGTCGTCCGTTCGATGTCCTGACCGGTAAACCCCCGTGCCCCGGCGAAGCGCTCCAGCATCGCGCGCATGACGTCGTCGATCGAGCGAGCGCCGCTCGTCGCGTCCCGCACAATCAAGTCGAGCATCGCGCCGAGCAGCTCGCCCTGCAAGTGGGTGCTGGCGCTGTAGTCGCCGAGTGAGCCGGGAGCCGCGCCGTACGCGACCACGCTCACGCTTTCGGGAGAGAAGGTGGAGTTGCCCGGGCTGGCGAGGTAGCGGCCGATAAGCCCCTCCAGGTGCGCCACGCGCGTCGAGTCGAACACGGGGAGTCCCGCGCGCCGCAGCAGCAGATCGGCGTACAGCATCGTCAGCCCTTCGCTCCACCACAACCCGCGCGCCCGGGGTGGCGGCCGGTAGCCCACGTCGCCGTATTCCGCCGGATGGATGCGCATCAGGTTCCAGGTGTGGAAGTACTCGTGCGCGAGCTCACCGAGCAGCGGCCTGGGATCGCGGGCGAGATCCGCGCTCGGCGCGCCCAGCGTGACGGAGCTGCGGTGCTCGAGCGCGCCGTAGGCACCGTCCTGCAAGAGAAACGAATAGTCGCGATACGGCGCGCGCCCGAACAGCGCGACCGCCTGGCGGGTGAGCCGCTCGATGCTACCCACGAGCGCCGCAGTATCGAACGGCGCCGCGTCGGGGAGCGGCCAATACACCACGCCGTGCGGCACGCCGTCCACGGCGAACCGCCAGCTCCGCAGCCGCCCCACGAGCATCGGCGAGTCCACCAAAACGCCGACGGTGGGCGCGAAGAACGTGTGTGGATCGAGCGTCGGCTCGAGCCCGGTCGCGATCTGCCACTCAGGAGGCAGCTCGAGCGTCACATGCGACGGGGCGAGCGTCGCGCCGACAACGTACAGGAACGCGTGCGGCCCGCCGATCAACCCGCCCGTGGCCGCGAGAAACGGACGCCACGCGGCCCGGGGGGACTCGGGGGCCGGGAGACGCATCCGGTAGCGCACCAACGCCTCGCCACCGGGGGCCACAACGCGCCACAGAGCACTGTCCTCGCGGCTCACCGTGGCCGCGCCGTTGGGCGTCTCGACCCGCAGCGCCTCGACGAAGCGCCAGTTGCGGTCGTCGTATTCCGGGTGCGCGACCATCGCGAGGCGGAACGTGTCGCGGAGGTTGCGTAGCCGCAGTTCGACGTCGAACCCGGACAGGTCGCCCGCGTCGACTCGCAGCGTGTAGCCGACGACCGGCTGGGTACGCGCGAACCGGATCTCCACGCCCTCCGTATGATCATGCAACGGATTCTGGGCCGATGCGGCCGGCCCGCGCGCGGCGAGCGTCACCACGGTCAGACAGAAGCCGGCAATCCTGGACATATGAAGGACTCGTGGGTGCGAGACAGACTCTCGAGAACGTGCTTACGATGCCGCCCGGGGCCGCTGGGTTTGGCTCACTCGCCGGCGCGCAGCCGGCGTAGATACGTCTGCGGATCGTTCAGGAACGCCCGCGTCAGGACCACGTGATCCAGGTCCCCGTACACAACCGGCGCAATCGGGAGGCGGTCGAAGCTGTAGATGCTGGCACCGGGAAACGCGAGCAGGATGGGCGAGTGCGTCGCGATGATGAACTGGGCGTCGCGCTCGATCAGGTCGAGCAGGATCGCGAGCAACCCGAGCTGGTTCTGCGGGGAGAGCGGGGCCTCGGGCTCGTCCAGCAGGTACAAGCCGCCGGGCACGAACCGGCCCTGAAACAGATTGAGGAACGCCTGCCCGTGCGAGCGCGCATCCGGATCCCGCCCGTAGCGGCGCTCCATGTCGCCGAGCGATGCGCGCACCGGACTGGCGGCGAGACCCTTCGCGTAGCCGGAGCGGTCGCGGTACTCATCATCGAGGTCGAGCAGCCGTTGCTCGAGCTCTTGGCGCTCGACGGCGAGCCGCCGCTGGAAGCCGAAGAAGTCCTCGGCACGCAGGAAGAACCCCCGATGGGTGCGCTTCGACCACGTGAGCCGCAATACCTTGGCCAGCCCACGCTGGGCCTCGAGGGTGCCGTCCCGTGCGACCTCCGTCGCTCCCACGGTCGGCAGCGCGGCGGCTGCGGCGATCCCCTCGAGCAGCGTGGACTTCCCGGACCCGTTCTCCCCCACGAAACAGGTCACACGCGCCGACAGGTCGAGCGTCGGCAGCGTAGCGATGGCCGGCACGGAAAACGGGAACGCCGGCTCGCCCGCGGGCGGGCGCTGCTTCAAACCGACGGTGAGGAGGTGGGGCACGGCGCTATTGATGGCGCCGCCCGCACGAGGAGTCAACGGCGCGGCGGAGTGGGCGGCGGCCGGGTACCATTCAAGGTGCTCACCGCCCCGAGCCGCCTCGCCGTCCTGGCAGCGCTGGCAGCGCTGCTCCCCCCCGCCCCCGCTCCCGCCCAGCTCGGCGCTCCCGACTCGGTGGTGTATCGCCTCTCACCTACCAGCCGGCTCGAGGTCAAGACCGGTAAGGCCGGGCTGTTCGGCTTCGCGGGCCACGAGCATGTGATCCGCGCCCGCGGGTTCGCCGGGCGCGTCGTCTATTATCCGGGCGCGCCCACCGCGTCACGAGTGGACCTCACGGTGCAGAGCGACAGCCTGGAAGTGCTCACGCCCCCGGACACCGCAGAGATCCGCAAGGTGACCGAGGCGATGCGCACTGAGATCCTCAGGGCGGAGCAGTATCCCACCATCTCATTCACATCGAAGACCGCGGCGCCCGCGGACAGCGGGTTTCGCATCGTGGCCGAGCTGACGCTGGTGGGGCAGACGTGTGAGGTGGCGGTGGACGTGCGGGTGGCGATCGGGCCGGACACGCTGCGGGCGTGGGCCACGTTCTCCGTGAAGCAGACCGACTTTGGGATCAAGCCGTTCCGCGGAGGCCCGGCAGGAACGGTCCGCGTCGCCGATCGGGTGACGTTCGCGATCGAGGCGGTGGCGACGCGGGAGCCCTAGTCCCCCCGCAGGTACCGCCGGGCCGCCGCGAGCACTTCCTGTTGCGCCTCGGCGATCGAGCCCTCGAGCGACGCTCCAGCCGCCCGGGTATGCCCGCCCCCGCCGAACCGATGCGCCAGCTCGGCGACGTCCACGTCCCCCATCGAGCGAAAGCTCACCTTGACCCGCCCGTTCGCGATCTGGCGGAACAGCAGCGCGAGCCGCACGCCGGCGATCGAGCGGGGATACTCGACGATCCCGTCCAAGTCGTCCGCGGTGGCGCCGTGGCGCTGCAGCGCGTCCGGGGGCACGGTCACCCACGCCAGGCCGACGTTCGGCTCGACTACGAGCGTCTGCAGCACCTCCGTCATCAGCCGCACCCGGCCTTCGGGCGCGCTCGCATACACCGACTCGTAGATCGACTCGGGGCTGACGCCGCGCTCGAGCAGCGCGCCCGCGACCCGCAGCGCCCGTGGGCTGGTATTCGCGAAGCGGAAGGCGCCCGTGTCCGTGAGGAGCCCGACGTACAGCGCTCGCGCCGCTTCGGGGCCAATCGACCAGCCGAGGGCGCTGGCCAAGTCGAACACCAGCTCGGCGGTCGCCGCCGCCTCCGGTGCGACCAGCCGCGGCCCTTCGGGGAGCGACCCCGGGCTGACGTGATGGTCGATGCACGCGACGGCGTGGGATTGCTTGATGGCACGCTGCAGGTCGCCGAGGCGGCTCAATTCCGAGATGTCGAGCACCACCACGACGTCCGCCGCCTCGATCTCTTTGGCCGCACGCTCGGAGTGGTCGGCCCCGGCGGGGAGCAGAAAGGCGAACCGCTCCGGGACGGGCGTCGGGTTCGCGATCGCCGGCTTGAGTCCGCGCGCGCTGAGGAGATGCCATAGCGCGACCTCGCTCCCCACGCCGTCGCCATCCGCGTTGACATGCGTCGTCAGGGCGACGCGGCGCCCAGGGGTCAGCACGGCGGCCACCGTCTGGGCCGCGCTAGCGCGCTCTGGAGGAACCGGAACTCCGTTCAGCATGAACATAAGATACGTCAAGCGGAGGCGTTGCACGAAGGCGTCACGCGAACGCGTTAGACGTTCTCGCGTGACGTCTTTGCGTGACGTCTCCGTGCTACGCCTTCGCTAGACGTCTCTTCGCAGTGCCGAATGTTTCCGCCCGTAACCCCCGTAGATCGCAAGCCCGATCGCGAGCCAGACGCCGAGCCGGATCCACGTATCGCCAGGCAGCGTCAGCATCAATCCGAAGCAGCACACGATGCCCAGGATGGGGACCACGGGAACCCACGGCGTACGAAACGGGCGGTGCAGATCGGGACGCTGCGACCTGAGGATCCACACACCGGCGCACACCAGCACGAACGCGAGCAGGGTACCGATGTTGACCCATGTCCCGAGCAGCTGCAGCGGCAACAGCCCGGTAGCGAGACAGACGGCGATGCCGGTGTAGATCGTGGAGAGATACGGGGTGCGGAAACGGGGATGGACTCTGCCGGCCCAGGGCCCGAGCAGGCCGTCGCGAGACATCGAATAGAAAACGCGAGACTGTCCCAAGAGCATCACCAGGATCACGGACCCGATGCCCAGCACCGCGCCGACGTCGATCGCGACGCGCATCCACCACGGCGCGCCGATCCGCTGCATCGCGTACGCCATCGGCGCGGGGATGTTGAGCTCGCCATAGGGGACCATGCCCACCAGCACGGCCGACACCACCACGTACAGCACCGTGCAAACCGCCAGTGACCCGAGGATGCCGACGGGCATGTCGCGCTGGGGGTTCTTCGACTCCTGCGCGGCGGTCGAGACCGTGTCGAACCCGATGTAGGCGAAGAACACCAGACCCGCGCCCCGCAGCACGCCAGACCAGCCGTACGTGCCCCACTCCCCTGTGTTCGGAGGGATGAACGGTGTCCAATTGGCCCGATTGAGGTGCGACAGGCTGACGAGCACGACGAGCAGGACGATCGCGACCTTGAGGATCACGATGACGCTGTTGACCCGCGCCGACTCCTTGATTCCGATCACCAGCACGGCGGACATGACCGCGACGATGAGGACTGCCGGGAGGTTGATGATCGCGCCGGTCGGGTTCAGCCCCACGTGCGCGCATCCCACCGCGTGGGCGGCCACCTGCGCACCCGTGCACAACTGGGTGGGCGGGGCCGTGAGGCTCCCGGGAATCCGGACGCCGAACAGCCCCAGCAGGGACACGAAGTGGCCGGACCAGCCGACGCCCACGGTCGCGGCGCCGGCGGCGTACTCGAGCACCAAGTCCCACCCGATGATCCAGGCCGCGAACTCGCCCATGGTAGCGTACGCGTAGGTATAGGCGCTGCCCGCGACCGGCACGGCGCTCGCCATCTCGGCGTAGCACAGCCCTGCGAACGCGCAAGCGACGCCGACGAGGACCATCGAGAGAGGCACGGCGGGACCGGCGTACAGCGCGGCCACCTGCCCCGTGATCACGAAGATCCCGGCGCCGATGACGGCGCCGATGCCGAGGGTGACGAGATTGAGGGGCCCAAGCGTCCGCAGCAGGGCGTGCTCGCCGGTGGCCTCCGCTTCGGCGCGGAGGGCCGCGATCGGCTTGGTGGCGAAGAGGGGCACCCCGCAATCTCGGCCGCTGTCGGCGTGCCGTGAACGGTCGCGGGACGAGCGGGATCGGGACGGGGACGAGCGGCGCTAGGACGTGCTGGGCGCGAGCAGGTTGTCCCGGTAGCGCCGGCTCAACGTGACGCGCGTTCCCGTGTGGAGGATGATGATCGCGTCCCCGTGAAACCACGGCTGCAGCTCACGCACCCGGTCGAGATTCACCACGGCGGACCGGTTGATGCGCCGGAACCGCTCCGGATCGAGTCGCTGCTCGAGCGCCGTGAGGGTCGAGCGCAGCAGGTGCGTGCGATCGCCGACGTGGAGCCGCACGTAGTTCCTGGCCGCCTCGATCCAGTCGACGTCGGCGGTGCGCACGAAAAAGCTGCGGCCGTCGTCCTCGACCAGCAGGCGATCGGCCGGTCGCGCGACGCGGCGTTGCTCCAACGCGTGATGGTAATCGTAGGCATGGACGACCGCGACGATCGCCCAGTAGATCAGGACATTCCAGTGGAAGTAGAGCGTGAAGTCATCGACCAACCGTTGGGCGAACGGATAGGGCCGTCCCACCGCCCCGTGCACCAGGTCCTGGATGCCCACCGCGGCGACGAGCTGCAACAACGCGATGTCGATGCTGGCGCCCAGATGAATGAAGAAGTGTCGACCGAAGTTGGCGCGGTCCACCTGGAACCGGCGGGCGAGCCAGGCGACGACGAGCGAGAGCAGCCCCCAGAGATACCAGGCGGGAAGACTCGCCCCGAGCGCTTGCCCCCAGCCCCACGGGTCGGGACCGAGCCGCTGATGCGCGAAGTAGAGTTGGACGCTCGCTACCCCGCCGAGCAGCGTCCAGAAGCCCCACCACTTCAGCGAGCGCATGGAGTGTGTGTTACTCGACGCCTGCTAGACTTTCGACGCGAGCTTCGACTTCCGCACCCCGTAGCCGAAGTAGATCACGATGCCGACGACGAACCAGATGATCAGCCGCTCCCACGTGCGCCAGGGGAGGGCGACCATCAGCGCGAGCGCGGAGATCGCGCCGAGCGGGGCCACGAGCCAGACCGCCGGCGTCTTGAAGGGACGGGGCAGGTTGGGCTCCCGCACCCGCAGGAACAGCACCCCGGCCGAGACGATCACGAAGGCGAGCAGCGTCCCAATCGACACCAGGCTTCCCGCTTCCCGAACCGTGAGTAGCGAGGCGACGAACGCCACGCCGATTCCCGTGACGATCGAGGTGATGTACGGGGTCTGGAACCTGGGATGGACCTTGTTCACGAACTGTGGCAGCAAGCCGTCGCGCGACATCGAGTAGAACACGCGCGACTGGCCGAGCAGCATCACCAGGATGACGGAAGAAAGCCCGGCGATCGCGCCCAGCTTGATGAGGGAGGCCATCCATCCCAACCCCGCCCGGTCGGCCGCGACCGCGATCGGGTCGGGGACGTTCAGCTCCTTGTACGAGATCACGCCGGTCGCGATCCCCGACACGAGGATGTAGAGCGCCGTACAGATCAACAGCGAGCCGATGATGCCGACCGGCATGTCTTTCTGCGGGTTCTTCGCCTCCTGGGCCGCGGTGCTCACCGCGTCGAACCCGATGTAGGCGAAGAACACGATCCCCGCCCCCGTCATCACTCCCGACCAGCCGAACTCACCGCGCACCCCCATGTTGGGAGGGATGAACGGGTGCCAGTTGGCCGGGTTGACCGCATGCGCCGCACCGATGATGAACAGCAGCACCACGGCGACCTTCACGAACACGATGACGTTGTTGACGTTGGCCGATTCCTTGATGCCGATCACGAGCAGCGTGGTGATGATGGCGATGATGATGATGGCCGGGAGGTTGAACACCGCCGTCACGTGCGGCAGGGTGTTGGGGTCGATCCCGCGGGCGGTCACGGTTTGCAACAGCGCGTCGGTCACCGCCTTCCAGCCCTGGTCCGGGATGTGGATGAGCTGCGTGCCGCGGGCGGCCGAGAGGGCGGCGGGCACGTCCAGGCCGACGTCGTGCAGGAACGACACGACGTACCCGGACCAGCCGATGGCGACCGTGACCGCGCCGAGCGCGTATTCGAGCACCAGATCCCAGCCGATGATCCACGCGAACAGCTCGCCCAGCGTGGCGTAGCCGTACGTGTAGGCGCTGCCGGCCATGGGCACGAGCGAGGCGAACTCGGAGTAGCACAGCGCCGCGAAGATGGACGCGACGCCCGCCAGCACGAAGGAGAGTACCACGGCGGGCCCGGCGTTCAGAGCCGCGACCGTGCCGGTCAGCACGAAGATCCCCGTGCCGATGATGGCGCCGATCCCGAGCATCGTGAGGTTGAGCGCGCTGAGGGCGCGCTTCAGGGAATGATCGGTCAGCGCCTCGGTCTGCAGGTCGGTGATACTCTTCCGTCGGAGCAGATTCATGCGCGCCTCGTGCGAGGGAGAGAATCGGCCGTATCGGAGAGACGGGCGCTACAGTAGGCCCCGGCCCCCCGACCTGTCAAGCCGCGCAGATCGTCAGATGCTGTAGTTGGGTGCTTCCCGAGTGATCACGACGTCGTGCGGATGCGACTCGCGCAGCCCCGCAGTGGTGATCTGGATGAATTCGGTTTCGGTCTGGAGGGCCGCGATGTCGCGCACGCCGCAGTATCCCATCCCGCTGCGCAGCCCGCCCGCCATCTGGAAGATCACGTCGGAGACTGGCCCCTTGTACGGCACGCGCGCCTCGATCCCCTCGGGGACGAGCTTGGACGGCGAGACCTCGCCCTCCTGGAAGTAGCGGTCGGCCGAGCCTTCCTCCATGGCGCCCAGGCTCCCCATGCCCCGGATCACCTTGAAGCGGCGTCCTTCGAGCAGGAACGATTCGCCCGGGCTTTCCTCGGTGCCCGCGAGCATCGAGCCCATCATCACGCTGCAAGCACCGGCGGCGAGCGCCTTGACGACGTCGCCCGAGTACTTGATGCCCCCGTCAGCGATGACGGGCACCTCGCCCGCGCCTCGGACGGCGTCGAGAATGGCGGTGACTTGTGGGACCCCGACGCCCGTCACGACGCGCGTGGTGCAGATCGAGCCCGGCCCGACCCCAACCTTCACCGCGTCGACGCCGCGCTCGACCAGCGCGCGCGCGCCTGCCTCGCTCGCCACGTTGCCGCCCACGATCTGGGCGTCGGGAAACGCGTCGCGCAGGCACGCCACGGTGTTGAGCACCGCTTCGGAGTGACCGTGCGCCGAGTCCACGACGAGCACGTCGCACCCCGCGTCGACCAGCGCGCGCGCACGCGACAGCGCGTCCGCGGTGCCGCCCACCGCCGCCGCCACCCGCAGCCGGCCGTGCTGGTCCTTGTTGGCGTCGGGGTGCCGCCGCCGTTTGAAGATGTCCTTGATGGTGATGAGGCCGCGCAGGATTCCCTGCTCGTCGACGACCGGCAGCTTCTCGATGCGGTGCTTGGCGAGGATCCGCTCCGCTTCCTCGAGCGTCGTGCCGACGGGTGCCGTGACGAGGCGCTCGCGCGTCATCGCCGCGCGAAGCGGGCGGTCGAGCTCGCGCTCGAACTGGAGATCGCGGTTGGTGATGATACCGACCAGGCGCCCCGCGTCGTCCACGACCGGGACGCCGGAGATGCGAAACCGCTCCATCAGCCGCACCGCCTCCCGCAGCGGGCGGTCGGGGCCGAGGGTGATGGGATGGAGGATCATCCCGGACTCGCTGCGCTTCACGCGGTCCACCTCGGCCGCCTGGCGGTCGATCGGCATGTTCTTGTGAATCACGCCGATCCCGCCCTCGCGCGCGATCGCCATCGCCATCTCCGACTCGGTCACCGTGTCCATCGCCGCCGAGACGAGCGGCAGGTTGAGCGGGATGCCCCGGGTGAAACGCGAGCGGACATCGACGTTCCGCGGATGCACGCTCGAGTGCCGCGGAACGAGCAGGACGTCGTCGAAGGTGAGGGCGGTACCCGGGCGGAAGGTTCCCATGGCGAAAGTTACTGGGGCGACGGCGGTTCCTCAACCTTCTCGGGCGGCTTCTTCCCGGCCTCGTCCACAGCCGCCTTCCCCGCGGCCGCGAACTTCTCGAGAATCCTCCCCGCTTTTCCCACCGCGTCCATCGTCCCGCGGATGATGTTCACCGGGACGCGCCCCGCGCGCAGCGTGTCCTCGAGCGTCTCGGCCACCCTCTGGAACGGTGCGGCCCCGGCGGGACGCTCGGCGTACTTCGACTCGAGAAATTCCACGTAGTCGAGCACCTGGTAGGCCTTGTCTTCGGGCAGCGCTTCCAGCTTGCGCTGCAGCCGGTCGCGCAGGATCTCGTTCATGGCAGCGTCTCCAGCGACATGAGGTCGAGCACCGGGTTGCCGAGGAACCGGGTGCGACCGGCGCGTACGCGCGCGGTGACCTGGACGGTCGCGAGTGGGGTGAGGGCGTCGAGCTGGGCCCGCTTCGCCTCGGGAACGACGACGTACACGAAGCCGCGCTCGGGGAGCGGGCCCCGCGCGAGCAGGTACATCGCGCCGTTCGGAATGTCGGGGCGGAGCTCGTCGGCCTTCTGCACCGCGATGAACTGGAGCGTCCACCGCAGCACCTGCCCCACGTAGCGCTGCGGCTCGGCGCGCAGCTCGGCCGCGGAGACGCCCACCAGCACGCCGGCGGGCGCGGCCTGGAGGTCGCCGCTCCGCACCCACCCGTCGATCTCCACCCGCGTCCAGTCGCCCGAGCGCCCCAGCACGCGCAGCGGAGCGGAGGGCGCGAGCGTCCCCGTCGGCGCCCCCTCGGGCGCGCGGTACAGCACCGTGCGCCGCGCCGACTCGACGTGCGACGGATCGGGGGCAGCGGGACTCGTATCGGGTTGACCGACCCCCGGGCCACGCCCGGGGGTTGCCGTAACCCCGGGGCTCCGCCCCGGGGTCAGCCGCGCCGGCGTGGTGTCCGAGTCGGCGGCCATGCGCGAGCTCGCCACCTGGGCGACCGCCTCGACATCGCCCTTCTGCACCCAGCCCGTGCGGGTGACGTGCACCCACCGATCCATGCCGCCGTCGCTGACCCGGGTGAGCAGAAACCCCTGCGGCAGCTTCCCGACCAGCGCGCCGGCCGGGGCCGAGCGCAGGTTCTCCTCGGGCGCGCGGGTGACCGCCAGGTCGAACCCGGCGCGCGGCGTCGGTCCCACCGACGTCGCGAAGATCCAGCCCTCGAGCGTGACGGCAAGCCAGTCGCCCTGCGCATCGCCGCCCGCGACCTGCGCGCCCCGGGCGAGGCGCGCCAGGCGCTTGCCGCCCGCCTCCTGGAAGAACCAGGCGCCGTCGGTGGTGATGCGGTAGCGCGCTTGGGCGGCCAGCGACGCATCCGGCGCGGAGGGCCCGAGCCAGAAGACAACTGGTAGGGCGCGGAGGGCCCGACTAAATTGCATCGCTCTCAAATATGGCTAAGAGGGATGGGCCGCGCACCCCGGTCGTCTTGATCGTGCTCGATGGCTGGGGCTTCCGTCCCGGCCGCGAGGGAAACGCCGTCGAGCTGGGCGACACGCCCACCTGGCACCGCCTCTGGGCCAGGGCGCCGCACACACTGCTCGACGCCTCGGGACTTCCCGTAGGACTGCCCGCTGGACAAATCGGTAACAGCGAGGTCGGACATTTGAATCTCGGCGCCGGACGAGTGGTGCCGCAGGACATCGTGCGCATCTCGCAGACGATCGAGTCGGGGGAGTTCTTCCGGTTGCCGGCGCTCGTCGAGCTGTGCCGCGGCGTGAAGCGACGCGGCGGCACGCTCCACTTGATCGGCCTGCTCGGGAACGGCGGCGTGCACGCCCTCGATCAGCACCTCGTGGCCGCGATCGCGCTGGGCCACCAGCACGAGCTGCCGGTCGCGATCCACGCCTGGCTCGATGGGCGGGATACGCCACCGCAGTCGGCGCTCGGGTTCATGCAGGAGATGCTCGAGGGGCTCGGGGATCCCCTCATCTCCACCGTCGTCGGCCGCTATTACGCCATGGACCGCGACAAGCGCTGGGAGCGGACCAAGATCGCCTACGACGCCATGGTCCACGGGGTGGGCGCGCCCGCCCCCGACCCGGTCGCGGCGATCCGCGCGGCATACGAAGCGGGCGAGACCGACGAGTTTGTGAAACCGCGAGTGATCACGGGGACGCCGCGCATCCGCAGCGGTGACGGCGTGTTCTGCTTCAACTTCCGCGCCGACCGCATGCGGCAGATCGTGCGGGCCTTGGCACTCGACGGCTTCGACGCGTTCGACACCGGCACGCGGCCGTCGGTCGATCTCGTCACGATGACGCAGTACGACGAGACGTTCCCCTTCCCGATGGCGTTCGGGCCGATGGTGCTGTCGCAGATCGTCGCGCAGGTGTTGTCCGACCACGGCAAGACGATGTTTCGCACCGCGGAAACCGAAAAGTACGCGCACGTCACCTACTTCTTCAACGGCGGCCTCGAGACGCCGTACCCCGGCGAGGAGCGGCTGCTCGTGCCCTCGCAGAAAGTGGCGACGTACGATCTCATGCCGGAAATGAGCGCGGCCGGCGTGACCGACGTGCTCTGCAAGGCGATCCGCGCTCGCCACCACGACTTCATCCTCTGCAACTACGCCAACGGGGACATGGTCGGTCACTCCGGGGTACTACCCGCGGCGGTCAAGGCGGTCGAGACGGTGGACCAGTGCCTCGCGCGCGTCTTGGAGAGCGCCGAGCAGGCCGGCGCCACGCTGCTCATCACCGCGGATCACGGCAATTGCGAGCTGATGATCGACCCGACGACCGACGGCCCGCACACCGCCCATACCACGAACCCCGTCCCTTTCCTTATTGTCGGGGACGAGGCCACCACCCCGCTCCGGCACGGCGGCGCCCTGCGCGACGTCGGGCCCACGGTGCTACGGATGCTGGGGCTCGAACCGCCGCCCGAGATGACGGGGCGGGATCTGAGAGAGACGGACTGACCGTATGGAACGATGGAACGATGGAACGTGCCGTGGGACGAAGCGCTGGAGCGCGATGGTTCTCCTTGCCATCGTTCCATCGTTCAATCTGTCCGCCCAAGTTGGCCATGAGCCGAGTCACTCACCCTACCACGATGTCCGCCGCGGCGGGGTCGGCGTGATCACCTTCGGCTATCTGGGTGGCTCGCGGGGAGGCCCGGGGGTCGGAATTTCGGATGGGCCGACCGGCGGGCTGCGTTACGAGGTGGCCTTCGGAAACGCGCTGGGCGCCTCGCTCGGGATCGCCTACGCGCAGACGACGCGGTTCGTCGTGGACCCGACCAAGGACTCGCTGTCGCGGCGGACCGGCCCCTTCGATACCGACGTGGTGCTCGCCGACGTGGGGCTGCAGCTCGCCCTCACCGGTCGTAAGACGTGGCACGGCTTCGCGCCCTACGTGGGCGGCGCGCTCGGCGTGGCGATCGGCGGCGGGTCACCGCCCGATCCGAGCAGCTACGACTTCGGCACCAAGCTCACCGTGGCGCCGGGAGCGGGGCTGCGCTGGTATCCCGCGCGGCGCGTGTCGGTCCGCACCGATTTCCGGCTCGTGTTGTGGCGGCTCAAGTACCCCCTCGACTACAAGCAGCCGTCCCCCATCGACGGCAGCCGGGTGCTGCCGCTCACCGCCCCCCTCACTGAGTGGACGGCCCATCCCTGGATCACGATCGGCCTGGGGTGGACTTTCTAGGGGAGGGACTGCGGCGCGCCCTCGCCCTCTTGCTGGGGGGCGACGCCGAAGTGAGCGGCGTCGTCTTCCTCACCTTGAAGGTCGCCGTCACGGCCACGCTGACCGCGTGCGCCATCGGTCTCCCGCTCGGCTTTTTCCTGGCGACCCGTCCGTTCTGGGGCCGCCGCGCCGCGTTCACGCTCGTCAACACGGCGCTTGCCTTCCCCACCGTTGTCACCGGATTGCTACTGTTCGGCCTCCTGTCCCGGCGCGGGCCGCTGGGGGGCCTGGGGTGGTTGTACACGTGGCAGGCGATTGCGCTGGGCGACGTCTGCATCGCGCTTCCCATTGCTGCGGCGCTGTCCGCCGCCGCAGTACAGGGAGTGGACCCGCGGATCCGCCGCACCGCCCAGACCCTGGGCGCCTCGGCGTGGCGCACGGCGTGGGCGGTCGCACGCGAAGCACGCTTCGCCCTGGCGGCCGTGATCACCGCCGCCTTCGGTCACGTCATCGCGGAGATCGGCTCCGCCATGATCGTGGGCGGCAACATCCGTGGCTCTACCCGGACGTTGACTACGGCCATCGCGCTCTACACCGGCCAGGGCGACTTTGGGTTGGCACTGGCGCTCGGTGTCATCCTGCTGGTGCTCGCGCTGCTCGTCAACATCGCCCTGCAGGTGCTCCAGGGCCAAGGCCATGCTTGAGCTCGTGGGCGTGCGCCACCGCTATGCGGCGCGCGTGGTGCTGGACCTGGAGCGGTTCGCGATCCCGCCGGGAGCGCTCATCGCGATGGTGGGACCAAACGGCTCGGGCAAGAGCACCCTGCTCCGGCTGCTGGCCCTGCTCGAGCGGCCGACCGAGGGCGAGGTGCGGCTCGACGGCCGGGCCGTCTCCGGCGGGCCGGCGCGCGTCCGGCCCGGCACGGTAGCCCGCCGCTCGGTCACGCTGGTCGAGCAGCGGCCGATCCTGTTGCAGGGAACGGTCCGTGATAATCTGGGATTCGGGTTACGGGCGCGAGGGATGAGACGCACTGAAGTGAACCGGGTGACAGAAGACGTCGCCGCGCGGCTCGGCGTGACACCGCTGCTCGAGCGCCGCCGCCACGAGCTGTCGGAAGGCGAGGTGCAACGCGTGGCCGTAGCCCGCGCGCTCGCCGTCGAGCCCCGGGTGCTGCTGCTCGACGAGCCGGTGAGCTCGGCCGACCGCGCGGCGGCGCAAACCTTGTACGCCGCACTCCGCGAGGAGCGCCGCCGCCGGCCGCTCGCGATCTGCCTCGCGTCGCACCAGCTCGAGGACGCCTACCGCTGGGCGGACGACGTGCGCGCCCTCGCTGAGGGGAAGCTCTCACCCGTGACACCGGAAAATCTGTTTCGCGTCGAGCTGCCGCTTACCGGCGCGGGGGACCTGAAGCACGTGCGCGTCGGCGCGATCGAGATCGCCGCGATGACCGACAAGACCGGGCCCGCGATCCTCGCGGTGCCGCCCACCGACATCCTGGTGAGCCGGGAGCCCCTCGCGTCCTCGGCGCGGAACGTGTTCCGCGGACGGGTCATCCGGCTCGCCCGGCAGCGCGCCGGAGCGGTGCATGTGACGGTGGACGTGGGGGTGGAGCTCGTCGCGGTGGTGACCGAGGAGGCCGCCCACGACCTCCAGCTCATGCCGGGCGGCCCCGTGGTGCTCGCGTTCAAGGCCAGTGCGGTACGGGTGTTCTAGCGATGCCGATCAGCTATCTTACGCGTATCGTTGAGTTTACCGCGACGCACCGGATCCGGCGGGCCGACTGGACCGACCAGCAGAACCGAGCCGAGTTCGGCAAGGCGGCCGTGGATCACGGCCACCGCTACCAGTGTCGCGTCACAGTGCAGGGGCGGCTCGAGCCGGAGGCGGGCGGAGTGATGAGCCTGGCTGCGCTCGACGCCCTGCTCGCCGAGGAAGTGACCGGGCGGCTCGAGGGCCGCAGCATCAACGACGCGTTGCCCGAGTTCGCGGACGGCCGCCGTCTCGCCACCGGTGAAGCCCTGGCGGTGTACGTCTGGGAACGACTCGCCCCGCGGCTGCCCGCGGGCGTGACATTGCACGCGGTGCGCGTGCAGGAAGGGCCCCATCTCTACTCCGAATACTTCGGCGAAGCCTGAGCCCCACTTGCCCGGCTCGCGTCGCGGCCGGATGCTCGCCGACTCGGCCGTGGTCGAGGAGTGGCCCGTGTGGCTCGAAGTGAACGGGGCACCGGCGGTGACGTGGATGTGCACGCCCGACCAGCTGGAAGAGCTGGCGACGGGATGGCTGCACGGCGAGGGCTACATCGAGACGCTCGACGACCTCATCAAACTCCGCCCCTGCGCGACAGACCTCGGTTTCTGGGCGGAAGTGAAACCGGAGCGGGTGACGCTGGTGAAGGGTGACCAGCGCCGCCCGGTGCTGGCGTCGGGGTGCGGCGCCGTCTCCACCTTCCTGGCCCATCCGCCCGCGGTGCGGCACGCCCCCGCCCAGCGCGAGCCGCCTTTTCCGGAGACGCTGCGGGCGCTCTTCAAGGAGCTGTTCGCCCGCGGCACGCGTTACAACGAAACCGGGGGGATCCATGCCGCCGCGCTCACCGACGACGCGACGCTCCAGTTCCACGCCGAAGACATCGGGCGGCACAACGCGGTGGACAAGGTGATCGGCGCCGCCGTGATCGCACGGCAGCCGATCGCCGGCCGGGGGCTGCTCGTCACGGGCCGTATCTCGGCCGAGCTGGCGCACAAGGCGGCTCGCGCCGGGCTCGCGTACGTCGCGACACCGAGCGTGCCGTCCACCCTCGCGCTCACCGTCGCCCAGCGCGCCGGCATGGTGCTGGTCGGGCGCGCGGTGAGCGGGACGCCCCACATCCATCGGCCGGACGCATGACCCCGGAGGCGCTGCGCGCCCTCCTGCGGGAAACGAAGACGATCGCAATCGTGGGGCTGTCGCCGAAGCCCTGGCGAGCGAGCCATCAAGTGGCGCGCTACCTCCAGCAGGCCGGCTACAAAATCGTACCGGTGAACCCCGAGCACGACGCCGTGCTCGGCGAACCGAGCCACCCGTCCCTCGCTGCCGCGGCGGCCACGCACCCGATCGACCTGGTGGACGTGTTTCGGCGCAGCGAGTTCGCGGGTCCCATCGTGGACGACGCGATCGCCCTCAAGCCACGCCTGATCTGGTTACAAGTCGGCGTCGTGGACGAGGCGGCGGCGACGCGCGCCTCGGCAGCAGGCATCCCGTTCGTCATGGATCGCTGCCTCATGGTGGACCACCAACTGCTCGAGGTGTGATGCGCCTCTTCGCGTGCGTGACCATCGCCGCTGTTTCGCTGGCCCCGGCTCCCCTCCCCGGGCAAGCGCCCAGCGCGCCGCGCCTCTACCTGTCGATGTTCGGCGGGTACCGCACCGCGCGCCACCTGTGGACAAGCTCCGGCCAGCCGTTCCTGGTGCAGACGCCCATCGGCCCGAACCCGGGGCAGTACGATACCCTCGACTTGCAGCACGACGTCGCCCCCGGGTTCGTGATCGGCGCCGCGGGCACGTACTTCCCCCGTCCGAACCTCGGCTTCGAAGGTGAGATCGCCTTCCTCGGTATGGGCGTCGAGAGTCGCTGTGCGATCCGGCAGTATCAACCCCCGCCCTCGGGCGATATCGACCCCGAGCTATGCACGTCCTTGAACGGAGCGACCAACTCGCTCAGCGCGGTGAGCTTCTCCGCCGGGGTCGTCGGGCGGCTGCGGCCGGACAAGGCGACGTACCCCTACGTGCGCGCCGACATTGGGGTCGTGGCGCGCACGCGCAGCACGATCGAGCTGATCGGGACCTTCGCCGACACGGCGCGCAACGCGCTCGAGGAATTCATCGTCGTCGGCGACAGCGTTCCCAACAAGACGCGGGCGCACTTCACTTTCGCCGTGGGGCTGGCGCTCTCCCTCGGACCCGCCTCCCAGCTGCGGCTCGAAGGCCGGGACGTCGTCACCAGTCTCGACCGCGTGACCGGCCTCGCGGACCCCAGCCGCGGCACCTTGTACCCACCACATGCCGGTCGCAGCCTGCACAACTTCGCCTTCATCGTGGCGTTTGACGTGATCCTCGAGAAGCGGCGCGGGCGCCGCTACTGAGCGTGCGCGCGGCCGTCCTCGCCGGCGGCGCGGCACGTCGCTACGGCGGCCGTCCCAAAGGGCTCGTCCCGCTCGGCGGACGACGCATCCTCGACCGCGTGGTGGACGCCGTCCAGACCGTCGCCGGCGAGCCCCCACTGCTCGTCGCCAACGCGCCCGACGGTCCGACGTGGCGTCCCGATCTCCGCACCGTGCCGGACGTGCGCCCGGGGTGCGGCAGCCTGGGTGGCATCTACACGGCGGTCGTGTCGGGCTCCGGCCCGGTGCTGTGCGTGGCGTGGGACATGCCGTTCGTCACTCCCGAGCTGTTGCAGGCGCTGCGGGACGGCGCCGCCGGTTGTGACGCGTTCCTTCCGGAGAGCGGCTCGCGCCGCGGGGTGGAGCCGTTGTGCGCCGTGTACGGCCCCGCGTGCGGCCCCGCCATCGAGCGCCAGCTGACCGGCGGCGACCTGCAGGCGATCGGCTTCCACCGGTCCGTGAAGGTCGGTACACTTTCCCTCGAGCGCGTGCGGGCGTTCGGCGACCCGGCCGTGCTGTTTTTCAACGTGAACACGCCGGAAGACCTGGAGCAGGCGGAGGCCCTGTGGCGGCGACGCGCATGATCTCGATCATCGGCCGCAAGAACGCCGGCAAGACCACGCTGCTCGTGGCTCTCGCGGCGGAGCTGGCGCGTCGCAAGTTCCGGGTCATGACCATCAAGCATGGCACCCACCGGGCCGACATGGACCAGCAAGGCAAGGACACCTGGCGGCACTGGCACGAGGGGAAGGCCGAGCGGGTGCTGATGGAGGCCCCCGGCGAGCGCGTGCTGTTCGAGCGCACGCCGCAGGAGTCCGACCCGGTCACACTCGCCCGGCGCTACTTGGACGGCGCCGACATCGTCGTGGTGGAGGGGTTCAAACGCGCGCCGCTACCGAAGATCGAAGTGTATCGGCTCGTCGCGGGGCCGGACCCGATCTTCGATTCGAAGGCCCACGACCCGGGGGATTGGGTGGCGATGGTCACGGACCACCCGCGGTACCGCGCGGAGTTCCCCGTGTTTCGTTTCTCGGACACCGCGTGGCTCGTGACGCTGGCCAACCTGGCGTGGGACCGCGCCAAGATACTGGCGCCGTGAGATGCTGACCCCGCCCGAAGCGGCGCGCACGATCCTCGAGTACGTCGCGCCGCTCCCCACGGAGCGCCGGCCCCTCAAGGAAGCGCTCGACCTGGTGCTCGCCGAGGACGTCACCAGCCCCATCGACCTGCCGGGCTGGGACAATTCGGCGATGGACGGTTACGCCACCCGGGCCGCGGACGTCGGCGGCGCCACGGCCGACCGCCCGGTCACGCTCAACGTGGTCGAGACCGTCGCGGCGGGGCGTTTTCCGTCGAAGGCGGTGGCCGCGGGGGAGGCCACCCGGATCTTCACGGGCGCGCCGCTCCCGGCGGGAGCCGACAGCGTGATCCGCCAGGAGGACACCGAGGCGCTCGACGGCGGGCGCGTCGCCGTGCGCGATGGCCGGGACGTCCGCAAGAACATCCGCCACCGCGGCGAGGATATCCGGACTGGCGATGTCGCGCTCGCGGCAGGCACCGCCCTCGGCCCCGCGCAGCTCGGCGTGCTCGCCTCGATCGCTCACGCCACGCCGCTGGTGCATCGCCCGCCGCGCGTCGCCTTCATGGGGTCGGGGGACGAGATCGTCGACCTAGACCACGCCGCCGAGATCCTCGCCGGGACGAAGACCGCGACGTCGAACTCCTACACCCTGTTCGGAATGATCCGCCGGGCCGGCGGGGTGCCGCTCGACCTCGGCGTGGCGGGCGACACAAAGCAAAGCCTGCGCGACCATCTCACGGGCGCGCGGGACGCCGACCTGCTCGTGACCACGGCCGGCGTCAGCGTGGGCGAGCACGACCTGGTGCGCGACGTACTCACCGAGCTCGGTTGCGACATGAAGCTGTGGCGTATTCGGATGCGTCCGGGCGCGCCGCTCGGGTTCGGGCTGCTCGACGGCAAGCCGTGGATCGGGCTGCCGGGGAACCCCGTGAGCACGATGGTGACGTTCGAGCTGTTCGTGCGCCCCGCCATCCGCAAAATGCTGGGGCACGCGCTCCCGTTCCGGCGCGTCGTGCCGGTGTGTGTGTCCGAACCGATCACCCTCGGTCCCCGGCTGCGCCATTTCCTGCGAGCCGTGGTCAGCCCCGCGGACGGAGCAGGGGCGCTCACGGCGCGCTTGACGGGCCCCCAGGGTTCCGGCATCCTCACGTCCATGGCTCGCGCGAACGCGCTCCTGATCGTGCCGGAGGACCGTGCGTCGGTGGCGCCCGGGGAGACACTCCGGGCGCTGCTCCTGGACGATCCGTATCACGTGGCCGAGGCGCCGTTCTAGGTGGCCCTCGGCCCGGACGTGCGCCGCGCCTTGCGCCTCATGGGAGCACTGGCGCTGATCGCCCTGGTGTACTGGGCAAACGTGCGCACCCCGCCCGCGTACCGGCTCGGCATCCTGTACGTGATCCCGGTGCTGCTAGTGGCCTGGCACGACGGTTTTGCGTGGGGTTGCGGGTTCGCCCTGGCGACGGCACTGCTCCGCTACGTGATCGGGATCGACCAGATGCCGGCGGATACCCCCCTGATGGCGCGTCTCGTGAACGAGCTCTCCTATCTCGCCGTGGTGGGCGTCGCGATCACCGGACTGTCACAGCTGCGGCGCACGCAGGCGCAGCTGCAGCAGCTCGCCACCCACGATCCGCTCACCAACGTGCTCAACGCGCGTGCGTTCTCGGCCGAGCTGGCGCAGGAGCTCGGTCGGAACCGCCGCTACGGCCGCCCGCTAGCCCTGATCTACCTGGATCTCGACGACTTCAAGAAGGTGAACGACGTGCACGGTCACGCCACGGGCGATGCCGTCCTGCGGCTCGTGGCCGACGCGACGCGCAGCGCCGTCCGCCAGGCCGACGTGGTGGGCCGCCTCGGGGGCGACGAGTTCGGGGTCTTGATGCCGGAGACCGAGGGCATCGTCGCGCACGCCGCCGCCACGCGGCTCGCCGCCGGCATCCGCACGGTGTTCCGCGGCACGCCGTCCGTCACAGCCAGCATCGGTGTCGTTTCGGTCACGGGAAGTGAGGCGGGGACCGATGAGTTGCTCCGCAAGGCCGACCAGGCGATGTACGAAGCGAAGCGGGGCGGAAAAGACCGCGTGGTGCAGGTGGCGTTGTGACGACCGGCTAGCCCTGCTGCCCGTACTGGGGCGGCATCGGGACGTCGAAGCTCGGCGGCAGGCGCCACGGCCGGCGCAGGCGCGCCGGCTCGAACCCCTCGAGCGGCTGCGGAGCCACGACCTCGGACCAGAAGGTGTCCCGCCCCGTGCTCTTCGCCCCGTGCAGCACCTGGTCGGCGGTACCGATCACGGTTTCCAGACTTTCCGCCGGCTGCAGGCACGTCACCACGCCCCCGCTCACGGTCAGCGGCAGGC
>QHUM01000037.1 GCA_003222135.1 Gemmatimonadota bacterium
GTGATAGGCGGTGTTGTCCACCAGCCCGGCTACGGTCGCCGTGGCGGTCCCGCCGTTCGCGACGGGGACCCCCGTGCCGCTCGGCGTGTTGGTGAACGCCGTACCGACCGCCTCCACCTCGACGTCGAGGTGCAGCTGGTCGGCGGGGTTGGGATCGGTGACGAGCGCCTTGAACACGACGCTGAGCTGATCCGTGGTGCCGTCCAGTGTGAGTGACGTGACGCCGTCCGCCTTGAATTGACCCTGGTCTGCGGGCGAGTTGGGCGGCTGCGGGATGGCGACGGTGAAGTCGGCCCCGCTCTCCGCATTCCCGCCGAACGCACCCCACCCGCTCCTGCGCCCGGTCTGATCCACCGTGCGCGCTTGCCAGTGATAGGACGTGTTGTTGCTCAGGCCGGCGATCGCAGCGAAAGCACGCCGCCCGTTGGCCACGCGCGCGCTGCCCGCGGTCGGGGTGCCCGTGAACGCCGTGCCGACCGGGCGAACCTCCACCTCGAGCCGCAACGTATCCTGTGCATTGGAGTCGCTGAGCGCGCCGCCCAGCACGACCGGCCCCTGATCGACCGCGCCGCCGACGGGGATCGCGGTGATGGAGTCGCTGCGCAGCTGCCGCAGCGAATCGGGCAGGTTGGGCGCCCGCGGCCGGGTCACGCTCAACGAGTACGCGCCGATCTGTCCCGCAGTGACCGAGGTCGCTTCCACCACGTAGGTCCCGGCGCGCGGCAACAGCACGTAGGAGAGACACGCTCCGCCCTGGCCGGGGCAGCTCGCCGCCTCCGCCAGTGGAGGCGCCGTCGCAGCCATCGAGCTGTCGAGCACGACATGCGGGCCGAAACTGGGCGACGCGAGCGCGAGCGTGATCGAGTCCCCCGGTGCGGCATCGAAGCGGTACAGCTGGGCGAAGTGTCCTGCGCGGTGCGGGGCGCCACAGTCGCTGGTGCGCAAGGAGTCGCTGATTTCGATGTCAGGCACGACCGCTGCCGTGGCGCATGGACGGACGGCGAACTCGATGGGCAGCGCCGTCGGACTGTTCGCCGCGCCGTCGGCCGACAGCATGACCGTGTCACGGTACACGCCCATGCCGAGCGCGGCCGGATCGAGCACGATCGTCACGCTGCCGGGCGCCGTGCCGCTCGTCGGGCTCACCGCCACCCAGTTCACGCCGTCCGCGTGCGCCGTCCACGACAGCACGCCCTGGCCGGCGTTGCTGATGGCTACGGTCCAGGATCGCCGGGCGACGCTGCCGACGGCGGCCGAGTCCACGACCGCGGCCGGCGACACTGCCAACTTCCCCAGCGGAGGGGGCGGGTTCGTGATGTCGCCGATCTTGCAGGTGCCCGTCAGCAGGGGGAGGGCACAAACCAGCGCGCCCGTCGCCCACTGCACGAAAACGGGCCTTCGCACTGTTCCGATAAGTCCCTGAAAACGGCTCAACTCCGCGCTTTTCCCAGTCACGCGCCCTCCTTATGCAAGGCCAGTACCGCGCGGCGGTCGCTCCCGTCGTGTCGCAGAATCGTGACAACCGCCACGTCGGCGAGCCGCACTCGCGGGCAAATTCCCCCGTCCTCGCGCGGCGCTTCCGAGCCGACCGCACGCGGCCAGGCTGCCAGTCTGAGCCATCGCCCGCCTCGGAGGATTGCACCGGCCCTCGCGTTGCCCGGCTAAGTCCAGCCTCCCCATCGAGTAGCGATCCCACCTGTCATCTGCGGTGCGGTTGCTGGCGCTTGGCCACGGTGTGGCAGTCGACGCCCACACCGCACTGTCGCGGCTACCGCGCTGTCCCTTATTGCTACAGGTCCAGAACTTGCCGCGACGTGTCGCTACCGATCGGATCCTCTGTCACCAGAGGGAGGACGCATGCAGAAAGTGCTAGGTAGAAAACCGTTCGTGAACCTGACTCTCACTGAGGAGGCGTCGCTGATGGACGTGACGCTGCACTCCGGGGGGGCAGGGCACGGGGACGGCGGCGACTTACACGGCCACGGTCATGGCCACGAGCTCGGTCATGGTCACGGTCACGATAGGTTGCCAACACACGGTCATGGAGGCGGCTTCTAGATCCGTCACGGCCTCCAGTACTGGGGCGCGCGCGCCGGGTTGCCTCAAGCGGCCAGGCGCGCGTTGTCTTAAGGGGACCTGACTTCGCATGGCGTCGAAGATTCACCTTCTGTGTAGCGAGCCCCAGGTACGGGCCGTGCTCCGCGCCTGGCTCGACCGGGCGCAACTCGATCCGCCGATTCCCGTGTGGATCGACGTGCGGCTGGAGCAGCCCCCTACTCTCACCGACGACCCCCGGCCGGTATTCCGGCAACCGGGGGTCGTGGTGCGCGCAGATCCGTCCGACGGCGGGGTCCACCTCACCTGGGAGGCCGCACCAGCCGTCGCCGAGGTGCACGCGACGCAGCCGCAGGCGTGCGTGACCCTGTCGCCGTCCGCCGCCGCCCGGCTGGACGAGTGCACCGACACGTTCCTGGTCACGGTGCTGATCTTTCTGCTACGCCGCACCGGCTGGCACCACATCCATGCCGCGACGGCGGTGGACCCTGCCGGGCGCGGCTGGCTGCTCGCCGGCGACGGCCAAGCGGGGAAATCGACCACCGCTGCCCTGCTCGCCACGCAAGGGTGGCGCGTCGGCACCGACGACACGGCGTTCCTCGCGCCGCTGAACGGATGCGTCACCGCGGTGGCGTATCGAGCGCCCATCGCGCTGCGCCCGCCCGGATATCGCCTGCTCGGCCGGTTGGGCGGCACGCTGTTGCCGCGGCGGCGCAAGCTGGGATACTGGCCGGAAGAGCTCGGCGGCAGATTCGCGGCCCGCGTGGTACCCGACGTCATCCTGTTCACGTCAGTGGGGATCGGGCCGACGACCGCGACGCCACTCGGAGCGCGCGAGTCCCTGGCCCAACTCGTGCGGTGGTCCGCGTGGGTGATGCTCGAGCCCGATTTCGCCCAACAGCATCTGGAGCTCCTCGCCGATCTGGCACGGCAGGCGAAGAGCTACCGCGTGACCTTGGGGCCCGACCTGTTTGCCCGGCCGGCCCGACTGACGGAGTTGCTCGCGTGACCGTGCGCTATCTGCGGCATCCAGAGCTGCGCTTCACCGCCGTCGAGGGCGAAGGGGTGGTGCTGCATCTCCGCACCCGGCGCTACTTCACGGTCAGCGAAAGCGGGTTGGCCGTGCTCGAAGCACTCGCCGCGCCGCGCACGCTCGAGGAGCTCGTCCCCGTGGTGCTCAACCGCTACGAGGTGACCCCGGAGCGGGCGGAACAGAGCGTCCGCGACTTCCTCGAGCGCTGCCTCACCGCCGACCTCCTGGCGGTGGAGCGGGTCGGGTGACGCGTCGGCTCTCCGTCACGTGGCGGCTCCGGGCCGCCGGCGTGGCGCTCGTCGTCCCACCGCTGCTGCGTGTCGCGTCCTTCGCGCGCGTCGTCACCTGGCTCGGCCCGGGCGTGCGCCCGCGGGCCGTGCCCGCCCGCGAGCTGGACGCCGCCGCGCTGGCGCGCTGGGTGGACGCCGTGCTCCGGCGGCTCCCCGGCCCCTGGCACCACACCTGTTTGAAGCGCAGCGTCGTCCTGTACCATCTGCTGCACGCGGCGGGCCGCCCGGTCGAATTGTGCATCGGGGTGCGCCGCACCAAAGGCAGCGGTGAGACTCTCGCCGCACACGCCTGGCTCGTGCGCGACGGCACACCGTACCTCGAGCCCGACCCCGGCGTTTCACTCGCGCACACGATGATCGCCCGCTTCCCCGAGCCCCACACCGCCCCGTCCGTCGCATGCATCCCGCAGAGCTCCTAGCCCACACCCTCCGGCTCGGCGGCGGTTTCGACACCGGGCGGCTCGCCGCGGAGTGGCGCGAGGCCCGTACCACCGGGCTGGTCCGGCTGGTGGAGTTCGAGCGGTGTGCGCTCTGGCTCGAGCGGCGCTTGCGACAGATCGGCGCGTCCGCCCTGACCGAGCATGGCTTCCCCCGCTGGCTCCGCCAGCGCGCCCTCGCGGAAGCGGCGGGGAACCTGCTGGTCGACGCGCAGGTGGCGGCGGTCGCGCGCCAGTTGGCCCAGTGGGACGTGCCCCACGTGTTCCTCAAGGGGACCGCCCGGCGGATCGCCTCGGATCTCTACCCGTTCGCGGACGCGCGCGCCACCCACGACGTCGATGTGCTCGTCCCGGCGGCGCGCGCCCAGGCGGTATGGGACGGGCTGCGGCGCGTCGGCTACGAGCCGGCGCTGCCGCCTGGAGAGGCGCCGCCACGACCGGAACACCACCACCTGCAGCCGCTGTGGGACGGCGCCCGCGTGGCGGTCGAAGTGCATTGCTCGACGTCGCCCGCGGTGGCCCCCGACCTCGCGTGGGACCGCGCCAACGCGCACGCCCGCGACATCACCCGCGACGGGCTGCGGCTGCGCATCCCCTCCGCGACGGAGCTGTTGTGGAACGGGATGACCCACAGCCTGCGCCATCGCGCCAACGCCTTCCGGCTGCACTTCCTGCTGGACGGCGCGGCGATCTGGGCGAGCGGGGCCCCGCTCGATTGGGGAGAAGTCCACCGCCGCCTGGCAGCGGGTGAAGCCGGCCGGCTCGCTCGCGCGGGGGGCTGGCTCGGCGCCGCGGCGTGGCTCGCCGCCGCAGGTCGGCCGAGCGCGATCGCGGGCGACGTACGCCACTTCGATGTGCCCGCCGCCGTGCGACGCCGCTGGGCCTTGCTGCGACACATCGCGGTCGACGGCCGAGTGGGAGAGCTGCTGTGCTGGTGGACGAACGCGTGGGGCCCGGCCCCCCGACCCGCGCTGGCGTGACCGCGACGCCGGTCAGCCGGCGACGCGGCGCCACACGTGCGACAGCCGCACCAGCCCGACACCTTCCGCTTCGCTGTGAATGATCCGGAACCGAGCGGCCCGCTTCACGACCAGCAGCGGCGCCTCGGCCAGGCGATGCTCCAGCACGGCCACGTGCACCGCGTAGGTGCCGCCGCTCAAACCCAACTGGCGGTACTCCACCTCGAGCACCACCGGCTCCCCCGCGCGCGCCGCGATATCGATCCCCTGCCGATTCGAGCGGGTGCCGTGCAGGACGTGCCAGTCGCGCGCGATCTGGACGCCGACCGTCGCCCGTGCGACGTCACGCGTGGCGCGTAGTCGGATCCGCACCGTCATCGGCTGATCCATGGCGAGCGCCGGCGTGACGCCGTCGGCGTGGCCGTCGACCTGGACCCCCTCGACGACCAGTGGACTCCGGGTCACGTCGCCCTCGACCTGGCGAGCACCAGCGGGCTCGGCCTCGATGAGGCGTTCGTAGGCTTCGAATGCTTCGCCCGGCGTGCCGGCGGCGGCCATCCGGCCCCGATCGAGCAGCAGCGCCTGATCGCACAGCTGCTCGACGAGGTACCGCTCGTGCGACACCAGCACCATCGTCACTCCGGCGGCCTTGAACCCCAGGATCCGTCCGAGACAGCGGTCCCGAAACGCGGTGTCGCCCACGGCAAACGCTTCGTCGATCAACAAGATCTCCGGGTCCAGGTACGCGGCGATGGCGAACCCGAGCCGCAACGCCATGCCCGACGAATACCGTTTCACGGGCACATCCGCGAACGGCTCCAGCTCGGCGAATGCGAAAATGGCGCCCGCCTTGGCGCGCAGCTCCCGCCGCCCGAGCCCCAGCACCGCCCCTTGCAGGAAGAGATTCTCCCGGCCGGTGAGCTCGCCGTGAAACCCGCCGCCGAGATGGCTGAGGAGACTGAGCCGCCCGGTCGCGCCGACCGCGCTCCGCGTGGGGTGCATCATGCCGGCGATGAGCCGCAGCAGCGTCGACTTGCCCGACCCGTTCCCGCCGATGATGGCCAGGGCGGTGCCCGGCTCGACCCGGAACGACACGTCCTGCAGCGCCCAGAACACGCTCGGCGCGGTTCGCGGATCGGGGGGGGAGCGCCGCCACAGACGCGTGGTCAGGTCGGCGAGGGTGCGCTCCCGCAGCCGATAGCGCTTCCACACGCCCGCGACCGAGACCGTGCCGGGCATGTCCCTACACCGACTCCGCGAAGAACGGCTCCGCGTACCGGAAGACCAGCGCCCCGGCGACGAGCAGCACGCCGCCCACCACCACAGGGTACACGAGGGCGCCGGGGCCAGGGACCGCTCCCCCGAACAGCGCGCGCCGCAGCGTATCGAACAGGGCGACCAGGGGATTGAAGTCGTACCACCGGCGGTACGGCGCCGGCACCACGGAGGCCGCGTAGGCCACGGGCGTCAAGAGCAGCCAGATCCGGACGCCGACGTCCACGAGGTGCGTCACGTCGCGATAGAACACGCTCAGCGCCGACGTCGCCAGTGTGAGCCCGGTGACGATCGCCACCACGATGACGGCAATCGGCACGACCCACAACAGCTCGAGCGACGCCGACGCGCCGCGCACGGCCAGCCAGACCGCGAGCAGGGTCCCCGCGAGCAGCGCGTCGATCGCCGCTCCGGCGAGCGCCGACAGCGGGATGACGGCCTTGGGAAAAACGGCCTGCGACACGAGGCCGGCGTGCGCCGTAATGCTGCGGGTACCGCGCGACAGACCCCCCGCCACGAAGGTCCACAGCACGATGCCCGAATACGCGAACAGCCCATAGGGAACGCCGTCCGATGGCGCCCTGAGGAACACGCCGAACACCATGACGTACACGACGAGCTCCACCACGGGTCGGCCGAAGACCCAGAAGGGGCCGAGAAACGTCTGCTTGTAGCGGGCCTTCAGGTCGCGCAACGTGAGCTGGTACAGCAGATACGACCAATCCGCGAGACTAGCCACAGGCCTGCCGCCCGCCCGTGACACCCGCCTGGTCCAGGACCAGCCGCGCGAACGGAAACGCGCTCGTGAACGCCGGAGACACGGCGTTCAGGATGTGGGTGGAGCGCTCGCCCGGTTCCACCACGAAGTCCATGACCAGGCGATGGGTGGTACGATCCACCAGCTGTGCCCGGATGCCGACCTTGGAGCTGCGCGCGAGGTGCTCCGGACCGAGTCGCGGCACGAGCGCGCGCGCGGCGGCGACGAAGCGCGACTTGAGGAAGCGCAGCGCCTCCATGTGTGCGAACCGGCGAAATCCCTGCTCGTTGCGCGCATATTGCGCGGCCACCTGCAGCAGGATACCGGCCGCTTCGCCGGGCCGGATGCCCCGTGCGCCGCGGTAGTTCTCCCGCCCCAGCGCCGGCACCGCCGTGGGGCCGACCGCGACGGTGCCGTCCACGTCCCTGGTGAAATGGATCCCCAGGAACGGCACCCGGAGGTCCGGTACCGGGTAGATGAGTCCGCTGACGCGGACCCCCGAGTCGGGGACGAGGCGGTAATACAGGCCCTTGAATGGCAGCATGCCGTACCGCCCGCCGGCGCCACAGGCCTGCGCCACGCGGTCGGCGTGCAGGCCCGCGGCATTGAAGAGGTGGCCGTAGTGCACCTCCAGGCCACCCGCCCGAAGCCGTCCGCGCGCCGGGTCGATCTCCCCCACGCGGTGACCGAGCAACAGCTCGACACCTGCGCTCGTGAGCGTGTGGGCGAGGTGGCGCAGCACGGCTTTGGGGGCGACGACGGCGGTCTCGGGAACATGCAGGGCCCGGCCGGTGGCGGACCGGGCATCGGGTTCAATCTCGCGGAGTTGCTGCGCGTCAATGAGCTCCGCGCGGGCGCCGTTGCGCCGCGCGCGCTCCAGCAGCAGGTCCAGCGCCGCATCGTCCTCTGGCCGCGTCGGGACGACGACTTTGCCGGCGCGCACGATCGGCAGGTGATGCTCGCGGCAGTAGGTGGCGAGCTCGCGGGCACCCTCGGCGCACATCGCGCCCTTGAGCGACCCCTCGGGGTAATAAATGCCCGAGTGCAACACCCCGCTGTTCCTGCCGCTGGCGTGCTCCCCGAGCGCATCCTCTTTTTCGAGCACGACCACGTGGTCGGCGGGGTGCCGGCGCTTCAACTCCCGGGCCACCGCCAGGCCCACGATGCCCGCGCCCACCACCACAAAGTCGGCGGTGCGAGGTTCGTTCATGGGGCCCCGGCGCGCGCGCCGAGCCCGGACCCCGCCCGAGTCAAAAGGCGCGCTTCAGAGCGTAGATCGCGACGGGGATGCTGAGCAAGGTCGCCCAGAACCTGACGTTGTCGTACGCGTGACCCGGCACACCCGGCACGACGAAGCGGTCGCCCGCGCGCAGATTCATCGCGTCGAACGTGCGGCCCTCGGTGAACGCGAGGCGCAGCTCGTTCCCCTGCAGGATGCGCGTGCCGGCCCGCTCGATGCGCACCTTGTCGAGCTTCGCATCCTGGGTCGGGCCCCCGGCGGCCGTGAGCGCATCGGAGAGTGCCGCATCGCTGGCGACGAAGTAGAAGCCCGGCTTGGCGACCGCACCGGCCACCGAGACGCGGACCAGCGCCTTGGCGTGCACCACCGGGTCCTTCACGAAGCGGGCGATCTCTTGCGTGAGATACGGTTGCAGCTCCGCCCGGAGCACGCCGCGCAGCGAGATCGAGCCGAGCACCGGCAACACCAGTTCGTGACCCGCCCCGACGGTGAACGTGTCGGAGAGTTGTCGCTCGATCGTGCGCGGTTGCTGCACCGGCACAGGCCGGTCGGGGTGCTGCGACTCGCCCTCGACGGTGAGCACGATGCGATCGCCCTGCTGGAAGTCCCCATCGGTGAGCCGCGCGTGGATGGCGGCGGCGAAGCGAGACGAATCGCGTTGCGCGAGACCTTGCAGCGCCACGCGCGTCGCCTGTAAGGCGGCCCCCGAGTCGGCGGCTTGCTGCGCGCCCCCGGGTCGCGGCAGCGCCAGACAGCACAGGCCGAGGGCCAACGTCGCGGGCACAATTCTCAAGTGAGTCATGGTGTTACTCCACCGTCACGCTCTTTGCGAGGTTACGTGGCCGATCCACATCGCACCCTCGCAATACCGCGATGTGGTAGGCTAGGAGCTGCAGGGGAATCGTGGTGACGACCGGTGAGAGCAGGGACGGCGTCGCCGGGACGCGCAGCTGGTGGTCGACGAGCCCACCGAGGTCGCCGTTTCCCTGCGTCGTGACGGCGATGATGCGGCCGCCCCGTGCTTTCACCTCTTGCATGTTGGACAGCACCTTGGCATACACCTCGTCTTTCGGAGCCACAAACACCACGGGCATATCGCGATCGATGAGCGCGATGGGCCCGTGCTTCATCTCGGCCGCGGGATACCCCTCGGCGTGGATGTAGCTGATCTCCTTCAGCTTCAGGGCGCCTTCCAGCGCCACCGGAAAACTCACGCCCCGGCCCAGGTACAGAAAATTGCGTGCATCGGCGCACGACTGAGCGAGCGCCTTCACCTCGGGCTCCAACTCGAGCGCGCGCGCCACCAGGTCGGGAAGCCCGGCCAGCGCACAGGCCACCGCCTGCCCCTGCTCCAGCGACAGTCCGCGGTGGCGCCCCACGTACAGGCCGAACAGGATCAGCGCGGCGATCTGTGCCGTGAACGCCTTGGTCGACGCGACGCCGACCTCGGGGCCCGCATGCAGATAGATGCCGCCATCCGCTTCCCGGGCGATCGTGCTCCCCACGACGTTCACGATGCCCACCACCGGCGACCCGAGGGCGCGGGCCGTGCGCGTCGCTTCCAGTGTGTCGGCGGTTTCACCCGACTGGGAGATGGCCATGATCAGCGTGCCGGGCACGTCGATGTGGCGGCGGTAGCGATATTCGGACGCGTACTCGACGACCACCGGGATGCCCGCCAGCTCCTCGATGACGTGGCGTCCCACCAGGCCGGCGTGCCACGACGTCCCACACGCTACGATGACGACGCGGCGCAGCTGGCGGCAGGCGTCGGGCGCCAGGTTGAGCCCGTCGACCCGCGCCGTGCCGGTGGAGAACAGCACCCGCCCCCGCAAGGTGCTGCGGATCGTCTCGGGCTGCTCGCAGATCTCCTTGAGCATGAAGTGGGGGTAGCCACCCAGCTCGATCGCCTCGAGGTCCCAGTCGATGTCGTCGATCGAGCGCACCTGCACGTGCGACTCGTCGTCCAGCACGTGACACCCGGCCGGCGTGAGCACGGCGATGTCGCCGTCCTGGAGGTACATGACGGACCGCGTGTGCTCGAGGATGGCGGACGCATCGGAGGCGACGAAATATTCGTCCTCCCCGATGCCCAGCAGCACCGGCGAGCCTCGCCGGGCCACCACGATCTTGCCAGGCTCGTCCGCGGTGATCACGGCGAGGCCGTAGGTCCCGTCCACGCGGCGCAGCCCGGCCGCCACGCGCGCCTCCAGCGTGGCGCCGGGCGCGGTCTCGACCAGATGGGCGAGCACCTCGGTGTCGGTGTCGCTGGAAAACCGGTGGCCGTCGCGCTCGAGTGCCGCGCGGAGCGGGCCGGCATTCTCGACGATGCCGTTGTGCACCAGCGCGATGCGCCCGGTGCAATCGCTGTGGGGGTGCGCGTTGCGCTCGGTCGGCGCCCCATGCGTGGCCCAGCGCGTGTGGGCGATGCCGCTCGTGCCCTGCACCGGCTCGACGGTGAGCCGGTCGCGCAGCCCTTCGACCCGCCCCGCCAGCTTGGTGACCACCACGCCCGCGCCATTTTGCAACGCCACCCCCGCGGAGTCATACCCGCGGTATTCGAGACGGCGCAGCCCTTCGAGTAAGATCGGCGCCGCTTGCCGCACGCCGACGTAGCCTACGATGCCACACATAGCTCACCCCTCTCGGGGCGTCGAGTTGCGCGTCCGCGGTACACGCCGCGTGGACCCGGCCACGCCGAACCGCGCCAGCTGCGACAGCCGCCGCGGCACCGATTCCGCCATCTCGCCCTGGGGGAGCGCCACGCCGCAGCGTTCACAGAGCAGGTCGCTCCGCGCCGCGCCGCTCGGCGTGGCGCCCTCACTCGCGGGCGACCCGCACTCTGCGCAAACGTGACACCGCACGACCGGAACTCCCTTCCGACGATGGTTCTGCCGTCGCTCCGGCCTATATCAAGTTTGAGGCCGACACCCGAGCGGACCGCCTCGCGCGGTCGCCCTATCCGGTACGTCCCAACGAGTTCCGCGCTGGCGTTGCGGCCCGCGCCAACCCACGGCTCGTGCAGCCGCATGCGCCAATCGCGGCACTTGAGCCACAACAATGTGGGTCGGATGAGCGACGCCGGGGCGGCGGCAAACGGCGGAGCCCCGTGTAACCGCCTGTCGGATAACAGACTGGCCCGCGCGCCCGCGGCGCACGCGTAATGCACGGACTGCACAAGCCGTCCGCAGCGGCTCGGCGGCAACGCACACAACCGCTTCCCCAATGCTGGAGGGTACGTGACCCATCGAGTGACGTCCCAGCGCGCGCCCGTCGTGCTGTTTGCCAGTGCGCACGAGTGGTCGTTCCGCGCCATTGAGTCCGTCCTGGCACCCTCGGGATACGTGGTGGTGCGCGCGCATACCGGCCAGGACGCGCTCAAGCGCGCACACGAGACGCCGCCGGATGTCGTCATCATCGACGCGGACCTCACCCGACCGGACGGGTTGAGCGTGTGCCACGTGTTGCGCACCTCACCAACGATCACGCGCGGTACCCCCATTCTCCTCGTCACGCCCGGCCCCACGCCGCGGCAACAACGGATTCAGGCGATCCGGGCCGGCGCATCGGAGTGCCTCAGCCTCCCGATCGACGCGGAAGAGTTTGCCCTGAGACTCGAAGCCATGGTCGCGGCCAAACGCGACGCCGACCACGCCCGGGACCTAGGCCTGGTGGACCAGGCGACGGGGCTCTACAACGCGCGCGGTTTCGCGCGCCGGGCCCTGGAACTGGGATCGTATGCGTACCGCCGCAGCGCGGCCCTCGCGTGCGTGGTGTTCTCACTCGACGCCGACCCGGGCGCCCGAGCCGCGGACCCGGCCGTCGTGGAGCACGTCGCCAGGGTGTTCGGCGCGACGCAGCGCGCTTCCGACGCGGCTGCGCGCCTGGGGCCCATGCAGCTCGCGATCGTCGCGCCCGACACCGACGGTGCGGGAGCCGTCCGACTCGCCGAGCGCCTCGCGCTGGCCGTCGAGCACGCGACCACGGCGCGCCACCTCCCCGACCAGGCCGTCCGACTCCGCGCCGGTTACGACGCAGTATCCAATTTCCGTGAGGCTGCGCTCGACCCCGCCGGGCTGCTCCAGCGCGCCACCAGCGCGCTCGAGGCGTCTGCGGCCCATCCCGCGGGAAATTGGATTCGCTCGTTCCAGCCGCCCCGCGCCAGCGTCCCCTCCTAGCGCCCGGCGGCGCGCTTCACTGCGCCGCCGTGAGGATGCGCTTGCGCTGACCCGCCGACTCTTCCTCCCGCAGCTCGTAGCCCTCCGGGAAATACGAGTAACAGCGGTAGGCGCCGTCCTGCCGGATATCGTTCAGCACCGCCCCCAGCAGCCGAATCGGCAGGCGGTCCAGCGCGTCGAGCTTCGTGGCGGCAAGCTCACGATCGGTGACCCCCGAGCGCAGCACCAACAGCAGATTGCCCGTCAGGGTCCCCAGGATGTAGGGGTCGACACCGACCGACAGCGGCGGGCTGTCGACCAGGATCACCTCAAAGCGCGGCCGGAGACTGGCGAACAGCCGCGCCATCTCCCCGGAGCCCAGGAGCTCGGGGCCCAACGGCGTGCGCGGGCCGCACCCGATGAACGAGAGGCGCGGGTAGGGAGTCGTCTGCAGGATCGCGTCGAGCGGCGTGCCCTCGGTGAGCCCATTGGTGAGGCCCGGGACGCGGGCCGCGTTCAGCACGCGGTGCAGCTGGCCGCGGCGGATATCGCCGTCGATGAGCAGGGTGCGGTGGCCCGCGTCGGCGAACGCCAGTGCGATATTCGCCGCGACGAACGACTTCCCCTCCCCGCTGCCCGGACTGGTGATGGTGACGAGCAGCGGCCCGGCCGTGCCGTATGCGTGAACCAGGCTGAGGCGGATCCCGCGCAACGCCTCGATGACCGGCCCGGCCGCCCCCGCTCCCCCACCGTTGAGTCCCCGCGCTCCCTTACCGTTCGCCGCGTTCAGGTGCGGCACGGCCCCGAGGATCGGGAGCCCCATCTCCTGTGTCACATGCGCCGGGTCACGCAGCTTGGGATCAACCCGATCGCGCAGCACGGCCGCCAGCACGCCCGCGCCGAGGCTCCCGACGACGGACAGCAGGAGCAGGAACGGCGCCGCGTCCATGAACGGCTGCCGCGGCTCCACTGCGGCATCGAGAATCCGGACGTCGGGGATGCTGCTCGCTTCCGCCAGGCGCGCCTCCTCGGACCGCTGTTGGATGTTGGCGAACAGCTGCTCGGCATCCACCACATCCCGCTGGAGCCGCAGCTCGTCGATGGCCAGCGAGGGGAGTTGGCGGAGGTCCGCGGATGCCCATTCCACCTGACGCACCAGTTCCGCCTCCCGCCGGCGCAGTTCCCCGAGCAGTTGGCGCGTGAGCGCGGGAATCGTCTGCCGCTCCAGCGTGCCGATTTCCCCGGCGACGCGTCGCACCTCCGGATTGGTTTCGGTATAGCGGTAGCGCAGCGCCCGGAGGTCGGCGCGCTTCCCCACCAGCTCCTTGAGGGCGTCCGTCAGCTCGGAAGAGCGCTCCACCGACCCCACGAGCTCCAGCGCGTCCACCGCCAGCCCGGAGTCCGCGGTCTGCGCCAACACGCGCTCGATGGCCGCCCGGTCGCGCTTGAGCTGCTCCAGCGCCACCCGGGTGTCCAGGAAGTTTGCGAACACCGGGTCGCGGCTCTGTCCGACCAGGTCGCTTACGGGAGGCCGCCGCTGCGGAGGCGTATTCGCCCCCGGGGCGAGCGCCTCGGGCGGAATGATCGCGCTCCCCGGCAACACCGTGGCCGTTCGGATCTGGAAGCTTCGCAGCGCGCTTTCGGCGCTGCGCAGATTCGCCTGGGCGTGCTCGAGCTGCGTCGCGAGGATCTTCGTCAGCTCGCTGAGCCGCTTGCCCTTGAGATCGGTGGCGACGTCGACAAAGCGCGTCGCGACCGCGTTCACCGTGGCGGCGATGTACGCGGGGTCCGACCCGCGCAGCGAGATCTGCAGGAAATTGCCGTCGGGATCGAGCTCGACCTGCAGCCGCTGGGCGAGGTTCGTCGCGGCGTCATAGGGTGACGAGACCGAGAACCGGATGGTGCGGCGAGGCGTGAACGCGCTGGCCGGCGGGACCCACACGAATCCCACCGCCCCGCCGATCGAGTCCCCCGCGATGCCGTGTTGCACCTCCCCGCCCTGGGCCGTGAGAAGACGGAAGCGACGACCCGACGAGTCCACCTGCAGCCGATACTCTCCCGAGCGGAACTGGGGCTTGAGCTCGAGCGAGGCGAGCGCCGCCGAATCCTGCTCGCTGTCCCAGCCGAGATACAGGCGCATCCCGCGCGCTACACTGTCCAGCACGACGTAGGAGCGCGCCAGATTCACCCATCCACTGGCCCCGAGCAGCTGCCCGGAGTGGATCGGGCCCGGCGTAGCCTGATCCCGATCGGGGCGGTGCCCGCTCCCATCGATCCAAATGTTCGCCGTCGCGGCGTAGAACGGCAGGGACGGCACCACCAGCTTGGTGGCCACGACGCCGAGGGCCGTCCCGGCGAGGGTGACGATGATTACGAGCCGCTTCCACCGCTTGATGGACCCGAAGTATCCGCGCCACTCCTCCTCCGGCGGCGTGTCGCCGGACGGCGGCAGCCGGTATCCGAGCGACGTGCCCCGCCCGCCCCGCGTCCTGCCGTGACCCAACGGCACCGTGTCGCCCCCCTGGGGCCCTACTGGTAGATCGGTCGCCATCGCGGTCTCACGGCCTCCCTCGGGTGCCTGCGCCGCCGGCAGCGAACGGGACCAGGCGTGCCGGCGCACCGCGCCACCGCAAGGCTAGTACCGCGAGCGCCCGTCACTCGCGCGACGCCACTGTCTGGGCGGCGGCCGCGCCACCGCGCGCCTCGTCCGCCCGTGGCAGGGCGGGCGTTGCGGCGGCCGGCAGCAACAGTGTGGCAGATCGCTGACAGCGCCGCTTGACAGGAGGGCCAAATGAGGCGTATTTGGGCCCTTACAACCCGCGTTGCGGGGTCGGCGCCTCGGCCCGAACCCTGCATCTGGCCGGGCGCCGTGCGGCGCTTCGCCAGCGGGTGAGGTGCCCCCGGCGCACCTCCACGTGAAAGCACGGGGCCAGAGGTCGAATCATGAGCAGTCCGTCCATCCCGACAGCGGTTTCAGTCCCGCCCCCGCCACCGGCCCCGCACGGGCCCGAGGCTCCCCCCCTCCAAGACGACGTCACTCGCCTGCTCCCCATCAGCACCGCGTCACGCGCCAGCGTGCGGATTCTGATCGTGGACGACGAGCGTACGCTGCGGGAGAGCTGCGCAACCTTGTTGCGCAGCCAGGGTTACACGGTGGCCGTGAGCGGTCGCGGGGATGAGGCGCTGCAGACCCTCAAGAGCTCGCCCTTCGACATCGTGTTGATCGATCTGTACATGTCGCAGGTGCTCGGGCTGGCCCTGCTGCGGGCCGCGCTGGACGTACGCCCCGACATACTCGTCGTGATGATGACGGGCAAACCGAGCATCGACTCGTCGATCGAGGTGCTGCGGGCGGGGGCCTGGGACTACCTCCCCAAACCATTCTCCGCCACGCACCTGCAAGTCCTGGTGGGGCGTGCCGCCCACACTGTGCTGGTGGCGCGGGAAACGCGCGCGTTGCAGGGGCGGCTCGAGCAGGAACACGGCAACAGTGAGAAGGTGGCGGTCCTAGGGACATCGCCCACGTTCCGCCGGGCGATCGCCCTCGCGCGGCGGGTCGCGCCAACGGACGCCTCGGTGTTCATCACCGGCGAGAGCGGCTCCGGCAAAGAGCTCATCGCCCAGTTCATCCATCATCACAGTCGCCGCAGCAGTCGTCCGCTCGTGGCGATCAATTGCGCCGCGTTGCCGGAGACGCTACTCGAATCGGAGATGTTCGGTCACTGTAAGGGTGCCTTTACGGGCGCGGTGCGGGACAAGCCGGGCCTGCTGGAGATGGCCAACGGCGGCACCTTGTTCCTCGACGAGCTGATCGAGATGTCCAAGCCGATTCAGGCGAAGCTGCTGCGCGTCATTCAGGACGGCGTGGTGCGCCGCGTCGGCAGCGAGACCACCGACGCCATCGTGAACGTGCGCTTCATCGCCGCCACCAATCAGGTCCCGGAGGACGCCGTCAAGTCCACCGCGCTGCGGGAGGACCTGTATTACCGGCTGCGCGTGGTGCCGATTCACGTGCCTGCGCTGCGCGAGCGGCCCGACGACATCCCGTTGCTGGCGACGCACTTCCTCGCCTACTACTGGAACCGTCACCGCAGCGGGATGCCGGCCCTGCCGAAGCTCACCGAGGCGGCGTTGACCGCGCTGCGCGCGCACTCGTGGCCGGGGAACGTGCGCGAGTTGCAGAACGTGATCGAGCACGCCGTCGTGCTGCTGGAGCCGAGCGCGGACGTCCGGCCCGAAGACATCCCGTTCATCACCGGCAATGGCCAGCGCGCAGCGCCGGCGGCGGCGCCGGGCGCGCTCATCGGCAGCCCGACTGGCGAGAAGTACTACGCGTCGCGCGACCGGATGCTGGCAGAATTCGACCGCCAGTATCTGATCAGACTGGTGCAGCTCGCGGGGGGCAACATGTCCAAGGCGGCCCGGCTGGCGGGCATCGACCGGACGACACTGTACCGTCTAATGGAGCGTCAGGGGATGCAACGCGACCCCGAAGGGCTCGCGCTGACGGAGGACACGTAGCGTCGCACGCGAGCGGCTATGCGACGACACAAGTTGGCACATGTTGCACACTAGAGAGGCTGGCGGACACGAAAGCACCGAGGGGAGAGCGATACAGCGTGCCGCACGCGCCGCCGTCGAGCGACCTCCGCAGGTGGGATGCGTACGCGCCGCCGCGGGTCACTGAGGCGACGGTGTGGAGCGCGGATGCCGACCTGCTAGCGGCCGCAGCGCACGCCGCCGTAACCTGGCGCGCCGAGGGCGCGCGGGGGGGGGCGGCGGGAGATGGCCCGACGCTCCTGCTCGGTTTGGCGGAGGCGGTGCAGCAGGCCCGCTGTGGCAACGCCGTCACCGTGGATGCGCGCGCCGCGTCCCCGGCCGGCTGGCGTCAGCTCGAGCTGCTGCAAACCGAGCTGATCCGCGCCTGGGACGAGGATGGCGCGCGCGTGAGCACGGCCCTCGTTCTCAAGACGTGGAACGCCGTCGAGGCCGTGCGCAAAGCGCTCGAGCGAAGCGGTGCGGAGCACATGGCCTCGCAGCTCGCCGGCCCCGACGGCCTGGAGCTGCTCGTCGAAGTGGCGCACGACCTCCGGTCTCCCCTCACGTCGATCCTGTTCCTCGCGGAAACGCTGCAGCAGGGTCAGAGCGGCGCGGTCAACAAGCTGCAGCACCGGCAGCTCGGCCTGATCTACAGCGCCGCCCTCGGCCTAAGCTCGCTGGCGAGCGACGCGATCGAGCTGGCGCGCCACGGCAACGAGCTGCTCGATGACGGGCCCTCCTCGTTCTCGCTGGTGGCGTTGTTCGATTCGGTGCGCGACATCGTCCACCCGATGGCGGAGGAGAAGGGCCTGACCGTCCGCGTGGTGCCGCAGCTGCCGGACCATCGCCTCGGGAACCCGCTCGCGCTGGGCCGCGTGCTGCTCAACCTCACGACCAATGCGCTCAAGTTCACCGACCACGGGTTCGTCGAGATCCACGCGACGCCGCGCGGGCCGACCCGCTTGGAGTTTGGCGTGCGCGATAGCGGGCGCGGCATCAGTCCGGCGGCGCTCGGCAGTCTGTACGAGCCGTTCCGTCGCAATCCGGGCCGGGAGGGCTTCTGCTTCTCGGGCACGGGACTCGGGCTGGCGATCTGCCGCAAACTCGTCAGCGCCATGGGGTCGGAGCTCCGAGTCGAGACTGACCCCGACAGCGGCACGCGGTTCTTTTTCGAGCTGGAGTTGCCTCCGGCGCCCGAACTGTAGCACTCCGAGTCGGGCTCCCGCCCGCCTGTAGCTCACCCCACCCACAACCAGACGAAGCGCTGCCACATCCGGCGCGCCCGCGAGTCCCGCCAGTCCGTCTAAACCACTGCTGCATCAGCTGTTACGGAAACGCGCACGGCGCATACGCCGGCGCACGGCCCTTGCCTGACGCGTATCCCCGGGTCCGCAAATGCGAGGGAGCAAATGGCAGCACAATTCCGAAGTGGACTGGCGCGAGTGACGACGATCGAGGTGCCGCGGAGCAGCGAGCCGGTGCATCGAGCCGCCCCGGCCCGGGACACCGACCTCAGGTGGCTCAAAGTGCTGGTCAGCGCGGAGACGACGATCTCCGACACGATGCGCGTCATCGACCGCGGCGGCGTGGGGTTCGCTCTCGTCGTGGATGGGGAGCGGCGGTTGCTCGGCGTCGTCAGCGACGGCGACATTCGGAAAGCCCTGCTCGCCGGCGAGGATGCCGCCTCCCAGACCCAGGTCGCCATGACGAAGACTCCCGTGGTGATCACGCTCGTCGACCTGGCTCAGCGATCGCGGCTGGCGGGTGTCGTACGCCTGCTGCAGGAGCGCCAGGCCCGGTTCGTCCCCGTCTTGTCGGCTGACGGGACGGTCGCGGGGGTGCGCCGTATCGACGAGCTCGAGCGGCTGCTCCACAAGCCGCCACTGGCGACGCGACGGGCCGAGCAGGCCGTCCGCCGCACCGTCGGCTCGGTGCTCGTGATCGGAGGCGCCGGTTATCTCGGCTCGGTCCTCACGCGCCGCTTGCTGCATGCCGGCTACCAGGTACGCGCGTTCGACCGGCTGCTGTTTGGGGGACGGCGTGACGGGGAGAGCATGAGGGACCTCCACGCCAACCCCGATTTCGAGCTGATGCGCGGCGATCTGCGACACATCGACGAAGCGGTGGCCGCGCTGGAGGGCATGGACGCGTGCATCTTGCTGGCGGCGATCGTAGGGGATCCGGCGTCGAAGGCCAACCCGCGCGAGACGATCGGCACCAACCTCGTAGCCGCCCAGGCCCTGGCGGACGCGTGCCGCTACCAGCAGATCAACCGTTTCCTGTACGCCTCGACCTGCAGCGTGTACGGGCTCGGCGGCGCGGTGCTGGACGAGACCTCACCGCTCGCGCCGGTGTCCCTCTATGCCCGCACCAAGATCGGATCGGAACAGGGGATTCTGGCGTTCGCGGACCAGAACTTCGCACCGTGCTGCCTCCGGCTCTCGACCCTGTACGGGGCGTCGCCGCGGATGCGCTACGACCTAGTGCTGAACACGTTCGTGCTGAAGGCCTTCACGGAGCGCCGCATCGTCGTCAAAGGCGGCAAGCAGTGGCGCCCGCTGCTGCACGTGCGGGACGCCGCCCGCGCCTTCCACCAGGCCCTGGAAGCGCCGATCGAGTGCGTACGCGGCCAGACGTTCAACGTGGGTTCGGACGCGCAGAACTACCAGATTCTGGCACTGGGGCAGCTGGTGTGCGACGTGCTCCCGGGCGTCGAGCTGGTGATCGAAGACGGCGTTCAAGATCTACGGGACTATCGGGTGAGCTTCGCCAAGATCGAACGAGACCTGCACTTCCGAACGCAGGAAACCGTCGAAACCGCGATTCGGGAAATCTGGGACGATCTGGCGCAAGGTCGCGTCGCGAGCCCGTCAGAACCGCGCTTCTACAACCACCTCGTGGCCTATTGAGCGAGTGCCGTCGCCACTCCCTCACGGTCGGGTAGGAGGTCGATTCCCATGGCGCACACCGTCGAAGCGGCGCGGGCCGACCCTCCGGGACACCGGTCCTCCGCGGTGCCCGCCGGCGCAACCGTCTCGCGCGTCGCGCTGACGCTGCTCGAGACGCTGGACCGGGCGGGAATCCGGTACTGCCATTGGAAGAGTGACCCGCGCGGAATCGACGAGGCGCTTTCAGGCGTCTCGGATCTCGATCTGCTGATCGATCACGCCCAGGCGCAGGCGGCTGGCGCGGCGCTGGCGCGCTGCGGATTCAAGCGCGCCGTCGCGACCCCGGCCATGCGCCATCCCGCGGTGGAAGACTACCTGGCGCTGGACGCCGACACGTCGCGGCTGCTGCACTGTCACGTTCACTATCGCCTCGTCGTCGGTGAGCCCTACCTCAAGGGTTACCACCTGCCGTGGGAAGAGCGGTTCCTCGCGACCCGCCGACCGGCCGCGAGCGGCAGCGGTTGGGTTCCCGATCCCGCGCTGGCCATGCTGTTTCTCTGCACCCGCGCCGCGACCCGGGTGCGGTTCCGCGACCTCGCCGGTGCCCTCTTCGGGCGACCGGGGATCGCACCGGGGGCGGCTCGCGAGCACTCCTGGCTGCGCCAGCGCGCGGACCGCGTGGCTGCCGCGGCGTGGTGCACCGAGCTGCTCGGTGCGCGGGTCACGCCCGCATTCGGAACGCTGCTCGCCGGCGAGCTCACCCTGTCGCGGCTGCTGGCCTTCCGACGGTCGGCTCGCGATGCGCTGCGGTCGTTCCGGGAATCCGGGCCGCTGGCCGGCCGGCTGCTGGCCTGGCGCCGCGAGCTGGCCGCCGGCGTCGTGAAGCTCAACCGGCGGCGGTGGCGCATTGCCCGCCCCATTCGGCGCACCTTGACGAACGGCGGCGTGATGGTGGCGTTTCTGGGATCAGATGGCGCCGGGAAATCGACGCTCACCCGGGCGCTCGCCGCCCTGCTCGCCCAGAAGCTCGACGTCTTCCTCATGTACTTCGGCAGCGGGGACGGGCCCGGCTCGTTACTGCGCTGGCCGTTGCGACTCGCGCGGCGAGTCGGCGCCGGACTCGGGCTCGGGTGGCGACCGGCCGGGCAAGAGCGCGCGGCGCGGCGCTCCGGTCCCGTCCGGTCCTTGGGACTCGTGCTCTGGGCCCTCACGCTCGCCGTCGAAAAGCGGCGGAAGTTGCGGGCGTCGTGGCGAGCCCGGAGCCGCGGCATGATCGTTCTTACCGACCGCTACCCGCAGGCGCAGCTGGCGGGCTTCAACGACGGCCCGCTGCTGGCTCACCTGGCGACCCATCGCAACGTCGTGCTGCGCGCGCTCGCGCGCTTTGAGGCGGCGCCCTACCACTGGGCGGCGCGGCATCCGCCGGATGTGATCGTGAAGCTCACGGTCACCCGCGAAACGGCCACGCGGCGCAAGCCGGAGACGGGCGCGCATGAAGTGCAGCGCCGGATCGCGGCGATCAGCACGCTCGCGTTCCCGGGGGCGACGGTCGTCCAGATCGACGCGGATCGCTCCTTGGAGCACGTCCTGCGCGATGTCGAGGGGGCGGTGTGGAGCCACCTCTAGCCACGCCCCGCGGCAGCGTGTGGGTGGAGTTCGTGGGGCTGCCGGGCGCCGGCAAGTCCGAAGTGTCTCGCGCGACGGCGCGAGTGCTGCGCGCGCGCCATCTGCGCGTCTCCGAGCCGTCCTACGAGATGGACCACGCTACCCCGCCGGCGCAGCGGCTGGCATCGAAGCTCTGGCTGGCCGCGCGCGGGTGGGCTCGGAATCCACGCGAGAGCCGGTTCTGGATGCAGACGCTCGTCGCGGCGCACCAGGACGGCGCGCGCTGGCCGCGCACCGTCGCCCTGAACTGGTTCTACCTGATCGGAAGCCTGCAACGCTGGTCGGGCGTCCCGGGGGTCCACGTGTTCGATCAAGGGCTGCTCCAGGCCCTCTGGTCGATCGGGTACGGCGCTCGGCGCCCCGACGTCGTCTCCACCGGCTTGCTGTCGAGACTCGGTAGCGCGCTCCCACCGCGCGCGCTCGTCGTGCTGGTGGACGCGGCGGTCCCCACGATTCTGCAGCGGCTCGCGCAACGCGGTACAGGGAAGAGTCGGCTGGAGCGGGACTTGGTCACGGACAGGTCGGCCGACTGTCTCGCGAGAGCCAGCCAGGTGCTCAAGTACGTCGAAGACATCGCGTGGCAACTATCGCACGTGCACGATCTCGTGGTGCTGCGGATCGACAACGACGCGGAGTGCACCCTGCCGGCCCACGCCGTGGCGATCGCCGACGCGGTCTCAGAGCTGCTGTCGGGTCCGCGCTGGCTCCACGTATCGCGCTGGGTCCCCGCCTGAGGACGACGCGACGGCGCGCGCCCGGGCCACGCGGGCGTACGCCACGAGGGCGGCGACGATACCGAATGTGATCCAGAGCGAGCGGAACTGCTCGACGTTGTTGAACAGGCCCTGCACGCTCGTCGCGACCGCGAACCCGCAGCAGATCCGGCCCAGCCGGCTCCCCTGCCCTTTGGCGACCCGCACGCGCCAGCTGTCCCGGATCACCGTCCCCAGCAGCCACAGAAACACGAGCAGCCCGAGCAACCCAAGCTCGGCTCCCATCGACAAATAGGTCTGGTGGGCCACCTGCGCCCGCCACAGGCGCACGTACCCTGCATAGCTCGTGAATTGACCGTACCCGATGCCGAACAGCGGATGGGCCGACAAGGCCGCGAGCGCCGCGCGCCATAAGGCCAGCCGATGCTCGACGTTCGGGTCCGTGCTCCCCGTCCGCCCGATTCGCGCCAGGAGATAGGGGTGGTGCTCGAGAAACCAGGCGACGGCGACTGTCAGCGTCACAAGGGCGAACACGCCGGCGAGTAGCTTCCGCGGACCCAGCGCGGTCGGGGGTCGGAACCGCACCGCCACCACGAGCCCGACCAGGAAGCCGACCAGAGTCCCGCGAGACCCCGTGGCCAACACGCCCACGATCAGCACCGGTATCACCACGAGCATGCCCACCGTCCGACCACTGCGCAGCAGGAGCGAGCTGCGCGTCTCCCCTCCCCCGCGGTCCTCCGCGAGGAGATTGGCCGCGCACATCGCCAAGAACACGTTCAGCACGAGGTAGTTGCCGTAGATATTCGCGTTCTCGAACGGGCCGGTCGGCCGCTGCTCGTGGAGGAACAGGTTCTGATACACAGTCAGGATCGCGAACCCCGTCGCCATGAGGACGGACGTGCACGCGAACACCAGCAACCGCCGCGGCACCTGGTCGCGCAGCAACCAGTACAGCGCCACCATCCACGCCACTGCGGCCAGGTACTTGAGGGTCTCGACCTCCCCCGGGAGCAGGGCAAAGAATCCACTGGGCGCCAAGCTGTTGATCGCGAGCGAGGCGATGATGATCAAGCCCAGCAGGAACGCGTGCAGCGTGTACCGGGGCAGCGGCACCGAGCGGGCGGCGAACTGGAGTACCAGGATCAGCCCGACGAGGGCGACGACGCCGTCGCCGGCGCTCACGTTGACCCCGGCGACGGAGCTGTGGAACGGGTACAGTGCGCCGAGCGCGAGCGCGAGCACCGATCTGCCCCACCCCCGCGCCACCCTCCCTCCCCGCCGCGTCGCCCCGCGGTGGACGGCGGGGATGTCGAGCGTGACCATCTGTCCCCAGGCCACGGTCACGACACTCCTCCCACGACGGCCCGAGCGGGCCGCACCCGTCGCAGCGCGTTCCGGCAAAAGCCGCCCAGGCGTTCGCGCAGCCACTGCCCGTCACGCCCCAGCAGCCAATCGCCGTTGCGCATCCACACCACGCTGCCCAGGACGGCGCCAGTGCCGGCCAGGGTGATGCCCAGGACGCCCGCCGCGGGTGCCCCGAGCGCGCGGGCGGCGGCAGCGAACGCCCAGGCAGAGACGCCCACGACGCCGGCTGCCCGCAGCGCGGGCCCGTGCGCCCCCACGTACTCGCGCCAGCCCATGCCCACGAGGCGCGTACCCAGGTGCGCCGTCAACACGAAGTTCACGAGCAGGGCCAACAACACGACCCACGCCACACCCGTGATCCCCCAGCGCTGGCCGACGATTCCCCCACCGATCACCAACGCGGCATAGCTCCACTGGCGCCAGGCGCGACGATACACAGCGCCGAGCGCTCGAGTGAGCGAGTCGCTGATCTTGTAGCTGGTGCGGAATAGGGTCCCGAGCACGAGGACGCGAAACGGCGCCGTCACCTCGGTCCAGCCCGGCCCGAGCAACACGCGCACGATCTCCGGCGCGAGCACCAGTGTCAGCGCGCTGAGCGGCAGGGCCAAGAGCGCGACTCCGGCGACGCACCGCCGGTACGCTACGGCCACGCGCTGCCGCTCCGACTGGATCTGCGCCATGGCGGGGAAGAGCACGTCGTCGAGCACCTGGCCGACCAGGGTCGCCGGCGCGGCCATGAGCTGGTAGGCTCGCTCGTACAGACCGAGGGCCGTGACGCCCAGCCAGCGGACCACGACCAGGTAGTCGCCGTTCACGGCCGCGTAGTTTCCGATCCGGCCGAGCGAGAAGCCGCCGGTAAACGACAGCAGCTCGCCCAACTCCCGGCGATGCAGGCGGAATCGGAGCGTGCGCGGGTTCCTGCCGAGCAGCAGAGCGGTATTGAGCGCCGCCTGCGAGGCATTCGCCGCCACCAGGGCCCACAGGCCGCCGCCCAACACGGCCACCGTTATCCCCACGGCCCCGTACCCGAGTGCGAAGGAGATCATGCGGAAGGCGGCCACCGTCCGGAACTGCAGGTCGCGGCGCAACAGCGCATCCGCCACGGCCGAGAGGCCTTGAATCGGGAGAATCCAGACGAGCACGCGCACGATCGCGGTCAGAGAGGGCACGTGGAGCGCGACTGCGACAGCCGGCGCGAACGCCCACAGCAGCGCGCCCAGCAGCCCGGCGCCCAGCATCGACAGGGAAAGTGCCGTGTCCACGTGGGCTTCACGCAGCCGCGGCTGCTGCACCAACGCGGGGCCGACGAACCCCTGCGACACCAGCAGGGAGAGGTTGATCACCAGCATCGCGGCCGACACCGACCCGAAGTCGGCGGGCGTGAGCAGCCGGGCCAGGACCGCCAGGACACCGACGGTGACCAGACCCTGGACGCCGGCGCCGGACGACATCCACAGCCAGCCCGAGAACGCCCGCTCGGTCCGGCTGGGCGGCTGCTCAGGCGGGGAGCTGAGGGGCTCGGTAGGGTTCACCTGGTCAATGACAGGCTCCGCTGCCCGAATCGGTGAAGCTCTGGCCGGCGATGGGGTAGAACTGCCACGTGTAAGACCCGGGCAAGAGGGTCAGCTTGAGAACGCCGAACACGCCGCCGTTGCGCGCTTCGCTGTTGGCCCGCACGGTCCCGATCGTGTCGGTGAGATAGCCTCCCGTACCGACGGTGAACTGGCGAATCCCTCTCGCCTGGTCCAACCCGCCTGTCGGCGTCTGTGGCGCGAACCGCTCGTACACCCTGGCGTGGCCGTTCACGACGATCTCCGCGCCCGCAGCATAGAGGGCGTTCCAGAGCGGTACCACCGCGGTCCGATAACCGGTTCCGCTCGAGCTGAACAACTGGTAATGCCAGTAGGCCAAGGTGCATTGCTTCGTGCTCGCGGCCAGATCGGCACGGAGCCACTGCTCTTGCGGCGAGCCGGCGCTCACGTCGATGTTGCTGTTCAGCACGACGATGTGCCACGTTCCGAGATCGTAGCTGTAGTAGTAGTTCCCGGAATCGCCGGTCACGGCTCCGAAGTACTGCCAGTAGCCCGCCGCACCGGTCACCTGATACTCTTTGTCGCCCACCGCGGGGAACGTCCGGGCCTTGTGACGACCCCACGACGGCGCGTAGCAGTTGGTGAAGTCCGCGAGGTTCCCTACGGAGTTGGCGTTGTCCCCCGTGGTGAACACGTTCCCCGGGATCGTGTCCAGCAGGTTCGCCGTTGCTTCGTCGTTGAGGCGACTGCAGGTGGCGATGGTGCCGGCTCCGGTAAGCGCGACCCCGACGGACACGGTCGGTGTCTGCGCCAGGGACAGGCCGTCGACCGTAGCCGAGACCGTCTTCAGCTCCGAGATGTTCGAGCCCAGGCTCCCCGTTGCCACCCCGCTTGCGTTGGTCGGCCCCACCGGCTGCGCCAGCGTGTTCCCACTTCCGGTCGCTGCCAACCCCACGGTTGCTCCGCTCACCGGATTGCCGTTCGCGTCACGCGCGGTCACCATGATCGTCGCCGGCTGACCGCCGACGACGATGATCCCCGGCGTCGTCGCCACGGTGGATTGGGCAGCCGCGACCGGCCCCGCGGTCACCGTCACGCCCGCCGTCTGCGTCAGTCCCGTCCCGCTCACCGTCGCCGAAACGGTCTTCCCCTCCGCCACCGTCGAGCTCAGCGCCCCCGTCGCCACGCCATTCCCATCGGTGGCCGCCGCCGGCTGGGTCAACGTGTTGCCGCTCCCCGTCGCCGCCAGCACCACGGTCATCCCGGCGACCGGGTTCCCCGAGGCGTCCTTGGCGGTGATCGTGATCGTGGTCGGCCCGCCCCCGGCCGTGATGCTCGCGGGCGCCGCCGCCACGGTCGACAGGGTCGCCGAGACCGTTCCCGTCGTCACCGTGACCGCCGCCGTCTGGGTCAGCGCCGTCCCGTTCACCGTCGCCGAGACCGTCTTCCCTTCGGCGACCGTCGAGCTCAGCGTCCCCGTCGCCACGCCGCTCCCGTTCGTCGCGCCGGCGGGCTGCGTCAGGGTGTTCCCCGTACCCGACGCGGCCAACACGACTGCGGCCCCGCCGATCAGGTTGCCGTTCGCATCCTTTGCCGTCACCGTGATCGTGCTCTTGGTCCCACCCGCCGCGATGCTGGCCGGCGCCGCCGTCACCGTCGATACCGTTCCTGAAGCAGCGCCGGGGGTGACCGTGACCACTACCGTCTGCGTCACCGCCTCCCCGTTCGCCGTCGCCGAGACCGTCTTCCCTTCCGCCACCGTCGAGCTCAACGTCCCGGTCGCCACGCCATTGCCGTCGGTGACCGCCGGCGGCTGCGTGACCGTATTCCCGCTCCCCGTCGCCGCCAGTACCACGGTGGCCCCGCTGACGGCGTTCCCCGACCCATCCTTGGCGGTGACCGTGATCGTCGTGCCGGCTCCGCCCGCCGTGATGCTCGCGGGCGCCGCCGCCACCGTCGACTGCGTCGGCGACACCGCGCCCGCCGCCACGGTCACCGCCGCCGTCTGGGTCAGCGCCGTCCCGTTCACCGTCGCGGAAACGGTCTTCCCTTCAGGGACCGTCGAGCTCAACGTCCCGGTCGCCACACCGCTCGCGTTCGTCTGGCCCGCCGGCTGCGTCACGGTGTTGCCGCTCCCCGTCGCGGCCAGCACCACGGTCGCCAAACTGACCGGGTTGCCGTACCCGTCCTTTGCCGTCACCGTGATCGTCGCCACCCCGCTCCCTGGAGCGATCGTCGCCGGCGCCGCGGCCACCGTCGACACCGTCGCGGACTCCGTCCCCGCCGTGACCGTCACCGGGGCCGTCGCTGTCAGCGTCGTCCCGTTCACTGTCGCCGAGACCGTCTTCCCCTCCGCCACCGTCGAGCTCACCGTCCCGGTCGCCACGCCATTGCCGTCCGTTCCGGCCGCCGGCTGCGTCACGCTATTCCCGCTGCCCGTCGCGGCCAGCACCACCGTCGCCCCGCTGATCAGATTGCCGTTGCCGTCCTTCGCCGTCACCGTGATCGTCGCCGGCCCACCGCCCGCCGCGATGCTCGCCGGCGCGGCCGCCACCGTCGATGCGGTCGCCGACAGCGCTCCCGCCGTCACCGTCACCGCCGCCGTCTGGGTGACGGCCGTCCCACCCACGGTGGCGGACACGGTCTTCGGCTCCGCCACGGTCGAGCTGATCGTGCCGGTCGCCACCCCGTTCCCGTTGGTCGGCCCGGTCGGCTGGGTCACGGTGTTCCCGGTCCCCGTTGCGGCCAGTATCACCGTCAGGCCGCCGACCGCGTTGCCGTTGGCATCCTTGGCCGTCACCGTGATCGTCGTGCTGGCGCCACCGGCGGTGATGCTCGCCGGCGCTGCCGCCACGGTGGACGCGGACGCGGACACCGCGCCCGCCGTCACCGTCACCGCCGCGGTCGCTGTCAGGGCCGTGCCGCTGACCGTCGCCGACACCGTCTTCCCCTCCGCCACGGTCGAGCTCAGGGTCCCCGTGGCGACGCCGCTCGCGTCGGTCAGGGCCGCCGGCTGCGTGAGTGTGTTACCGGTCCCCGTCACCGCCAGCACGACCGTCGCCCCGCTCACCGGATTGCCGTTGGCATCCTTCGCCCTCACGGTGATGGTCGTCGTGGCTCCACCCGCCGCGATGCTGGCCGGCGCCGCAGCGATCGTCGACTGCGCCGCGGACACTGGACCCGCCGTCACCGTCACCGTCGCCGTCTGAGTGAGAGCCGTCCCGCTCACCGTGGCCGATACCGTCTTCGCCCCGGCCACCGTGGAGGAGAGCGTCCCCGTCGCCACCCCGCTTCCGTTCGTCCCCGCCGTCGGTTGCGTCAGCGTGTTCCCGGTCCCCGTCGCCGCCAGCACGACCGACGCCCCGCTGATCGGGTTCCCCGAGCCGTCCTTGGCCGTCACGGTGATCGTCGTCGACCCCGCACCCGCGGTGATCGTGGCGGGTGCCGCGGCGACGGTCGATAGCGTGGCGGAGACGGTCGCGGACGTGACCGTCAGCGTCCCCCTCTGGTTGACCGCCGTCCCGCTCACCGTCGCCGACACCGTCTTCGTGGCCGCCACGGTGGAAGAGAGCGCCCCGGTCGCGATGCCGTTGGCATCGGTGGTGGCCGTCGGCTGCGTCAGCGTGTTGCCGCTCCCCGTGGCGGCCAGCACCACCGCCGCTCCGTGCAACGGGTTGCCGTTTGCGTCACGCGCCGTTACGGTCACCGTGGCCGATCCGCCGACCGACACGCTCGCCGGCGACACCGCGAGCGTCGACAGCCCGGCCGACACCACCGACGTCCCTTTAGGATAGCAGGCACCCGCGCCCGAGTCGGTGAAGGTCTTCCCCGCGATCGGGATGAACTTCCACACATATTGGGCCGAGCCATCCGCCGACAACGTGAGCTTGAGCACGCCGTACGTGGCGGAGTTCTCTACCACGCTGTTGGGCACGATAACGATGGGCACGTCGTGGCCGGCGCCTCCCGTCCCTGCAATGATCTGGACGATGCCGTTGACGGAATCGAGCCCGCCATCGGGAGTCTGCGGTGCGAAGCGCTCGTACTGGTGGTTGTGCCCACCGATGATCAGGTCCGCGTGGGCCTGATAAAGATCGGCCCAAAACTGCCGCATGTAGGGGTTGGGCTCGGGCCAATTGTCAGAGAAGGTATAGGGCGAGAAGAACCGCGCGTGGTGCCACATGGCCAGCACGCAAGGCTTCGTCGTCGCCGCCAGCTCGGCGACCAGCCATGCCTCCTGGGCGGCGCCCGCTTGCGTCCCGCTGATGCTGTTGAGCGAGATGATGTGCCAATCGCCCAGGTCGTAGCTGTAGTACCCCCGTCCCGCAGGACCCGCGTTCGCTCCAAAGTACCCGAAGTATCCGGCGGCCCCGGCAGTCTCCCAATCGTGATTCCCCGGAGTCGGCCGCGTCCGCGCCTTCTGCCGCCCCCAGTAGGGGTCGTACTCGCGTGTGAAGGCGGTCGCGGAGCCGTTTTGATAGGCGTTGTCGCCGAGGGTGAAGACGGTGCCCGGGATGGTGTCGAGCAGGTTCGCGGTAAACGGGCTGTTGGGCTTGTTGGAATCGGCGATCTGACCGGCCCCCACGAGCACGTTGCTGGCCGTCATCGAGCCCAGCGCGACTGCCGGCGCCGCCGTGACGCTGGCCGTGGGCGGCCGATCGGGGCTCCGCGGACCCGTGGCGACATCGTCGCGCGCACAGGTTCCGACGACGGCGAGCGACAGCAGCCTAAGCAGTCGCGTACGGGTCAAGCGGCCTGTTGCGGAATTGGGTCGCACGCTGTTCTCCACATCGAGACGAACTGGGGGCGGCCCTCCGGATGAACCGCCGGTCACTCAGGGCACGGTGAGCCGGCCTGAAGGGAGTCAAGTCTCGTGCCACCTCCAGCTGGCTGGGACGGTCGGCCGGCACGCCATCGCGGCACCAATCACTTGCCCAAGAAGGGCTTGAGCAGACCGCGCTCGACGCGCCCCCGGACGACGTCACGCGGTGTCGCTACGTAGTTACAGGCTGCCGCCCTGGCGAGCGACAGGCGGCGCCGAGGCCCGCTCGCGGGCGGCGTACTCAATCCATTGATCCTTCGGTCATTAGCGGCTGTCGGCAGGTCGCACGGCTATCCGCACGCCCCTTGCGACAGAGCGCGACGACACGAGCCAGAGTGTGACGATGATCTTGCCGGCCGCGCCAACGGTCCCGACGGTCTCTACCCGACGCACTGAGTTCCTGCCGTTTTCGCCGCCGCTGATCGGCGACGAAGAGATCGGGGAGGTCGTGGAGGCCCTCCGCTCGGGCTGGATTACCACGGGCCCGAGAACCAAGCGCTTTGAAGCGGACTTCGCCCACTACCTCGGCGCGCCCGGGGCGCTGGCGCTCAATTCCTGCACGGCGGCGTTGCACACCGCCTTGATCACCCTGGGAATCGGGCCCGGCGACGAGGTCATTACCACGCCGATGACGTTCGCCGCCTCTGTGAACGTCATCGAGCACGTGGGCGCGCGGCCGGTGTTGGTCGATGTCGAGCCCGACACCTTGAACATCGATCCGGCGCGGGTCGAGCGCCAGCTCACGCCGCACACCCGGGCCATCATCCCGGTGCACTTCGCCGGACACCCCGTGGACCTGGAGCCCCTGCTGGAGCTCGCCCGCGGACGCGACCTGGCGGTGCTCGAAGACGCAGCGCACGCCCTTCCCGCGCGCTACCGCGGCCGCCTGATCGGCTCGGGATCGAACCCGGTCGCCTTCAGCTTCTACGCCACGAAGAATCTCACCACCGGCGAAGGCGGCATGCTCACCGGGGACGCGGAGTTTCTGGATCGTGCTCGGATCGTCAGTCTCCACGGGATGAGCCGTGATGCCTGGAAGCGCTACGACAAGGGCGGCAAGTGGCAATACGAGGTGCTGCTTCCCGGATTCAAGTACAACATGCCCGACATTCAGGCGGCGATGGGGCTGTGGCAGCTGCGCAAGCTGGACGGCTTCGAGGTCCGGCGGCGCGAGGTGGTCGCCGCGTACACACGAGCCTTCCGGGACGAGCCCGCGCTCGAGACACCGACGGCACGCCCTGACGTCGAGCACGCCTGGCACCTGTACGTGCTCCGGCTCCGGCCCGAGCTGCTGCGGATCGGGCGCGATCAACTCATCGAGGAGCTCGCGCTGCGCAACATCGGCACGTCGGTGCATTTCATCCCGATTCACCTGCACCCCTACTACCGGGACAAATACGACTACCGGCCGGACAGCTTCCCGGTTGCCTACTCGAACTACCTCCGCATGCTGAGCCTGCCGCTCAATGTGCGGCTCAGTGACGCAGATGTGGGCGACGTGATCGAAGCGGTGTTGGACCTCGTGCGGACCTACCGGCGATGAGCGGCGCCAAACGTCTGTTCGACCTGTGCTGGACGGTGGTGGGGTTGGCGCTGCTGTGGCCGGTGTTCGTGTTCCTGAGCCTCATCATCGCGCTGGGCGACGGCGGCCCGGTGCTGTACCGGCAAGCCCGGGTCGGCAAGGGCGGGCGGGTGTTTCGCATGCTCAAGTTCCGAACCATGGTCGTGGATGCGGACAAGGTCGGTAGTCTGCTCACGGTGGGCCGGGACCCCCGCACGACGCCGGTCGGCCGGTGGATTCGCAGGCTCAAGCTGGACGAGCTGCCGCAGCTCTGGAATGTCCTGCGGGGTGAGATGAGCCTGGTGGGCCCGCGTCCCGAAGTGCCGCGCTACGTCGCGCTGTACACGGCCGAGCAATGGCGCGTGCTCGACCTGGTCCCCGGCATCACCGATCGCGCCTCCATCAAGTACCGCGAGGAGAGCGAGCTGCTGGCTCAGGCGTCCGACCCGCAAACCGTCTACGTCTCCCAGATTCTGCCGGACAAGATCCGCCTCAATCTCGAATACGCCGCCCACGCGACGGTGTGGACCGACTTTCTCGTCGTCCTGAGCACCCTGGGCCACATGGTACGGCCTGCGCCGCGATCCGGTGCCGAGCCGGCGCCGGCACCCGGCCTCACGCGGCAACGCGAGAGCGTGTTGTCCGGCGGCCGGCCATGAGAATCGTATACGTCGTCACGCGCTCGGACTCGATCGGAGGCGCGCACGTCCACGTGCACGACCTTGCGGTCGCGCTGCGAGCGGCGGGACACCAGACCATCGTGCTCTCGGGTCAACGGGGACCGTTCGGCGAGGAGCTGGCGGCGGAAGGGATCCCCCACTATCCGTTGCGACACTTGGTTCGTCCCATCCTGCCGTGGCGCGACGCCGCCGCGCTGTGGGAGATCCGCACCTACCTGAAATGGCTGCGCCCGGACTTGGTCTCGGCGCACTCGAGCAAGGCCGGGTGGCTGTGTCGGGTAATCGGCGCCGAGCTCGGGATCCCCGTGCTGTTCACCGCCCACGGCTGGTCGTTTACCACCGGCGTCCCGGCCGTCAAGGCACGGCTGTACCGCTGGGTGGAGCGACTCACCGCCTGCTTCGCCGATCGGATCGTCACGGTGTCCGAGTACGATCACCAGCTCGCGCTGCGCCATCACGTAGTGCCCGCCGCCAAGCTCGTGACCGTACACAACGGCATGCCCGACATTCCCGCCCGGCTGCGCGCCCGGCCGGATCGCTCCCCGCCGCGGCTCGTGACGATCGCGCGGCTCGAGCCGCAGAAAGACCACGCCACGCTGCTCCGCGCCCTGGCGCAATTACAGTCCATGGCGTGGCAGTTGGATGTGATCGGCGACGGCCCGCTGCGCTCGCAGACCGCGGCGCTGGCGGCAGACCTGGGCATCGGCCATCGCGTGCGGCTGCTCGGGGCCCGGCGGGATGTCGCCGAGCGGCTCGCGCAGTGTGAGCTCTTCGCCCTCATCAGCAACTGGGAGGGGTTCCCGCGGAGCATCCTCGAGGCGATGCGCGCGGGGTTGCCGGTCGTCGCGTCGGACGTCGGGGGCGTGCGTGAGTCCGTCGTAGACGGCGACACGGGCTTCGTCGTACCGCGTCACGACGTCGCGGCGGTCCGAGACCGCATCGCCGCGCTGTTGAGCGATCCGAGTCTGCGGGTGCGGCTCGGCGCGGCCGGTCGGCGCCGCTACGAGAGCCACTTCACGTTCGAGCATATGCTGGACCGGACACTCGCCGTCTACTCCGCGGTGGCGCGGCGCCCCATCGCCGTCCCGAGCCGGGCACCGGTGGAAGTGGAGCCGTCGCCGCGGCCTGCGCTGGAGACGCGACCGGCTTGGGGGCCGCCGGCCCAGGCGATCGCCGAGCACCAGAGCGCCCAGCCCTGATTCCGTGAACATGGCGTCTTCCGGGCGACGCTTCGCACCGTTCGTGCTGGCGGCCGTCGCCCTGATCGCGCAGCCACCGGGTTGGCTCGATGGGCTACCGGGAGAGGGGCGCATCGCCTGTGGCTCCGCGGGCCGCTTGCTGAGCGACCCGGGGGCGACGCTGGCCGCGCCCGACGTGCCGAAACCCGCCTATCTCACGCCGATCTGTCCCGGGCCGTTCGGCCTGAATGTGACCCGGATCGCGGATGACCCCGGCCGGCCGCTCCTCCTCCCCGACGCTCGGGGGACCTGGGGCGCCGACGCCCGCCACCACTACTCGAAAGACCAACCCTGGAGCGCCGACGGTCGCTTGCTCGCGCTCCAGAACAGCGGCTCGCCGCACCAGCTCTTCGTGGACGGGGAGACGTACGCGCCGCGATTGGGGAGATGCCGCGACTACGCGTACGGCGACGACCGCTGGCATCCGGCGCCAACCCACGCGCACGAACGCATCAACGTCCGCGACCGCGACCTGACGTGGTTCGACGTGGTTACCTGCACCACGACACGCCGCTGGACGCTGCCGTTCCCGGTCGTCGGCCTGGGGATGGGTGAGGGCAACGTCTCGTTCGACGGCCGCTACGTCGCCTTGTCCGACGGCCGGCGGGCGTTCCTCGTGGATATGGACCCGCAGCCGCCGTTCGCTCCCTACCCCACTCAACGGATCGGCCCGGCGCTGGATGTGACCGACTGCGGTGTCTCGAGCGGCTGCCGCATCGACTGGGTGTCGGTCTCCCCCTCCGGGGACTACCTGGTCGTGGCCTTCCAGGGCGACTACCTGCGGATCTACGACATCGCTCCCGCGACGCTGGCGTTCGCCCCCCGACCCCTGCCGGCTGGCGCTGCGAACTGCCATGGGACACCGGCGGGCGGCTTCATCTACGACGTCGGCCACGCCGACATGACGCTGAACCCGTTCGACGGCAAGGCGGACATCATCGTCGGCCAGGAACACTGCCACAACGCGGGCCGCGTGGTCGCGGGGAAGCTCCTCGGGCGGGTGATGATGGTGCGGCTGCGCGATGGCGCCATCACGCCCCTCACCGATCCGACGAACGAGGCCTACCCGAATCACGTCTCGACGCGCAACTCCGACCGCTTGGGCTGGGCCTACGTCAGCTATTATCCGGCCCCCGGCAAACGGTTCAGCGACGAGATCGTCGCGGTGAAGCTCGATGGCAGCAAAGCGGTGGAGCGCTTCGCCCACAGTCGCACCGACCGCACCAATTGCTATCGCTGCGAGGCGCACGCCGTGCCGTCGCGCGACGGCCGGCGGGTCCTGTGGGCGAGCAACTGGATGGTCGCGGGCGCGGGGACGGGAGCGCGGTCCGTGATCCAGGCCTATGTCGTGGACACCCGTCCTGACACCGCCAAGTGATGACCGTGGCAGCCACACAGGCGGCCGACGTGTCGACGTTTGGCCACAGCACCATGCGAGGAATCGCCTCCCCGAGATGGGCCCGGGCACTCCGCGCCGCGCCGGCGTCAGGTACGAAACGTGCCCTACACCGGTACGTCTTTCAGCGAGTGCTCGCACGATGCGTGCTGTGACAGCCGCCGTCCCCCATCGCCTGCTGCAAGCCGGCGCCCTGCTTGCGGCTACGATGCTCGTGTCCTGCGACCGCCGCGAGACGACCGCCCCGACCGCCCCGACCGCCTCGACCGCCTCGATTCAGCCGGCGGCGGTCGCCACCGCCGGCGTGGCGGCCAAGCTGTCGTTCACCGGTAACCCGCGCAATGCGGCGGCCGGAAGCGCCATCGCGCCGGCCGTGCAGGTGATGGCCCTCGATGGTCTGGGCAATCCCGTGTTGGACTTCGCGGGGGATGTGACGATGGCGATCGCCACGGGAACCGGCGCGTCCGGGGCGACGCTCGCGGGCAGCGCCACCGTGACGGCGGTGGGCGGGGTCGCGACCTTCACGACGCTCAGCATCGCCACGCCCGGCTCGAGCTACCGGCTGACGGCCGCGGCGACCGGGCTCACGCCGGCCACGAGCGGGAGCTTCTTCATCGCGGGCCCGGCCACGACACTGGCGTTCACCGTGCAACCGCCGACGACCAGCGGGGTGGGCATCGCGCTCGCTCCCGCCGTGCGGGTGACGGCGCTCGATGCCCTGGGCAACCGCGCCCTCGGGTTTGCAAGTGCGGTGACGATGGCGATCACGCCGGGAACGGGCACCGCCGGGGCGACGCTGGCGGGGACGACCGTCGTGACAGCGGCCACGGGCTCGGCGAGCTTCTACACACTCCGCATCGGTACGATCGGGACGGCGTACACGCTCACTCCCGCGGCCACCGGGCTCACGAGCGCCACGAGCTCGCCCGTCGATATCATCGTGGGACCGGCGACGAAGCTCGCGTTCACCGTGAACCCGAGGAGCACGACGGCGGGCCGCGTCTTCACGCCGGCAGTGCAACTGTCCGCCCAGGATGCCGCCGGCAATCTGGTGCCGGGCTTCACCGGCAGCGTGACCGTGGGGATCTCCGCCGGGGCGGGCACGCCCGGGGCCACGCTGGCGGGGACGACGACGGTGACAGCCGTCGGTGGCATAGCCACGTTCGCGACGCTCAGCGTCGCGACGCCCGGCACGGGCTACACGCTGGCGGCGCAGGCTCCGGGGCTGGCGTCGGCCACGAGCGGCAGCTTCACCATCTCCGAGGTGCCCACGGCGCTTGTCTTCAGCGTGCAGCCGGGAAGCACCGTGGCCGGGGCCGCCTTCAACCCGCCGGTCCAGGTGACGGCGCTCGACGCCGGGGGCAAACCGGTGCTCGGGTTCACGGGCACGGTGACCGTCGCGATCACCGCCGGGTCAGGTGCCAGCGGGGCCGTGCTCGCGGGGACGACGACGCTGGCGGCGATCGGGGGAGCGGCCACGTTCTCCGGCGCGGCAAGCCTGCACATCAACAGGGTCGGCACGGGTTATACGCTGACGGCCACCGCCACCGGGCTGAGCGCGGCGACGAGCGCGCCGTTCGACATCACCCTCGGTCCGGCGGCGAAGCTTTCGTTTACCCTGAACCCGAGATCCACGACGGCGGGGAGCACGCTCACGCCGGGGGTCCAGGTGTCGGTGCTCGATGGGGGGGGCAACCTGGTGCCGAGTTTCGCCGGCACCATCACGCTGGCAATCGCCCCGGGGACGGGCACGTCCGGGGCCGCGCTGGCGGGGACGACGGCGCTGGCGGCGCTCGGCGGAGTAGCCGCGTTCACGACCCTCAGCGTCGCGACCCCGGGGGGGAACTACCGGCTGGCAGCGACAGCCGACGGGTTACGGGGGGCCACGAGCGGGACCTTTACGATCGCGGGTCCCGCGACCACGCTGGCCTTCAGCGTGGCGCCGTCCAGCATGTCGGCGGGCGTGGAGTTCAGCCCGGCGGTGCGCGTGACGGCGCTGGACGCCCTGGGCAACCGCGCGCTCGGGTTTAGCGGCAGCGTGACGGTGGCGATCACGCCGGGAACGGGCACGAGCGGAGCCGCACTGGAGGGCACGCCGGCAGTAGTGGCCTCCTCGGGCGTGGCCACGTTCTACACGCTTCGCGTCGGCGCCCTTGGCACCGGCTACACGCTCACCGCGACAGCCACCGGACTGGCACCCGCCACGAGCACGCCCTTCGACATCACTTTGGGACCGGCCGCCAAGCTGTCGTTCACGGTGAACCCGACGAGCACCGCGGCGGCCGGCACCATCACTCCGGCGGTGCAGGTAACGGCCCTCGATGCCGGTGGCAATCCGGTCCCGAGCTTCACGGGCACCGTGACGGTGGCGATCTCGCCCGTGACGGGGATCAGCGGGGCGACGCTGGCGGGGACCACGGCGCTCGCCGCTGTGGGAGGCGTGGCCACGTTCGGCACGTTGAGCATCGCGACGCCCGGCGCCGGCTACCGCCTGGTGGCGACGACCCCCGGGCTCACGCCCGCGACGAGCGGCATCTTCGACATCAACTGAATCCGGCGCGGGTCAATGCGTGTGACGCATCGGCATCGCGTCCCGCGCGCAGAAGAACGAGACCTGCGTTCCCGGAACCCCGGCCGCACCCCACTTTTCCCGATACTCCTGGCCGTACTGGATTCCGTGGGCGACCGCGTTCGGTCCTGCGGATCGGTAGACCGGCAGCCACTGCGCGCGACCCGCGCCATCCAGGTCGCGATCGAGCAGGTCCCGATAGAGGTGTCCAACCGCGCGCGCCGTACCCAGCTTGGCGAGTGAGTCGCGGTGCTCTCGAGACAGGGTAAGGCGGTAGACGAGCTCGACGACCAGACGACCGCGAGCCAGCTGCCGGGCCGCGTTCCGAAGCTCCAGGGAATCCGGCGCGCGGTGCAGGATCCGCCCGTACAGTGCCCGCGCCGTCGCGGCCGCGTCACCGGTACAGGGGCCCTGTGCCGCAGCGGAGACAGCTCCCAGTACTCCTAGAGCGAGCGCGGCGAGAAGTGCAGTCGTCCTCACCGCACCCAATCTGTCACGGTCGCGTGTCTACCACAAAGGCTTGGGTGATCGAGGTGCTCCCGGTCCCCGCGCCCGCAACCATCCAATCGCTCGCAAACAGGACCCGCAATCCGTCGCGCGACGGCACGGCGTGGGCTTCGCAGCGATAACACCCGTCATCCGTGTGCGAGTGCGCGATCCGCTCCACCGATTTGCTGCCGTCGAGCTTCACGGCGATGATCTCGTTGCTGAACCGCTGGCCGGCCGAGTAATAGTAGCCGACGTAGGCCCAGCCGGGCCGATCGTAGCTGCGCGTTGAGACGTGATGCGGGTAGGCCTCGTTCGTCGGGTCGGTCAGGGGCGTGATCGCCCCGTCGCGCAGCCGCACCATCATCACGCCGCCGATGAGCAGCCCCGAAACCGTCCGCCCGGCGTTGCCGCAATGCTCCTGGCCCACGATGACGTCCTCGTTCCCATCGAACGGGTTCAACGTCATGTCGGCGTGGCCGACGTCATAGATGAACCCCTGAGCCGCCGTCCCGGCACAGTTGGCGTAGATGGTGGGCATCGGGAGCGGCGTGAACGCCAGCGTCGCGGGGTCCACGGCGTACACGCGCAAGTGATCGCCGTTATAGACCACGATCACGTATTTCCCGGAGGGCGACACCGACACCCAGTCGATGCTGCACCCACTCGACAGTCCACAGTTGCTCAGGCTCACCGTGGGACCGATCCGCGAGCTCGGATACGGGACGAACGGCGCCTGGGGATCCATGTCCACCAGGAACGCGCTGACCCCGTCGGACAGGGCGACGTAGCGGCCGTCGAAAGAGACGTTGCCCTCCCCCATCCCCAGGCCCACGACCGACAACGGCAGCGACCAGCGACGCGTCTCGGTACAGGTCGTCACGTCGAACCAGATCAGCGAGCTGCCGCTGGCGTTGATCCGTTCGTGCGCGTGCGCCGATGTCGGGTGCCACCGGTCGTCATCGTAGCCGTAGTTGGAGCACTTGCCCCGCACCGGCTGGTACGTGTTGCCGTCCAGATAGATGTAGTCCGGCGACCCGCTGTTCTGCAGTGCGAGCAGGCTGCCGTCGGCGCTCCACGGCTGATCCTTGGAATAATGCTGCCGGGCGTCCGAGCCCCAGCTTCCCGAGCCGTTCTGCAGCGTCATCGCCTGCCCCGGATCATTCGCGACCCGCGTGACCTTGAGCCCGAAGGGGCTGGGCGCGATGGGAAGCAGGTACCCGGCCTTCGCGACCGTCGCCTCGGTGAGGAGCACGTTCGGATCCGTGATCACGGAACCGCCCGTACTGGTCGTCACGGTGATCGCGGCCGTCCCACTCTTCCCTTCGCTCGTGGCCGTGATCGTCGCGGAACCGGCCGTGACTCCGGTGACGAGCCCGCTACCGCTCACCGTCGTCACCGCGGGGTTGCTGCTCGCCCACGTGACGACGCGACCGGACAGCAGATTACCGCCGGCATCCTTCGGGATCGCCGCCAGCTGCAGCGTGCCGCCCACCCACGTGGACGCGGCCGCCGGGGTCAGCGTGACCGACGCCACCGGCACGCTGGCCACCGTGATCGCCGCCGTGCCGCTCTTCCCCTCGCTCGTCGCGGTGACCGTCGCCGCGCCCGCGGCCACGCCCGTCACCAACCCGCTCCCACTCACCGTCGCCGCCGCCGGGTTGCTCGACGCCCACGTCACCACCCGGCCGGTCAGTGCCGCGCCGCTCGCGTCCTTCGGAGTCGCCGTGAGCTGCGCGGTCTGCCCGCCCTGCAGGCTCGCCGTCGCGGGACTCACGGTCACCGACGCCACGGCGACGCTGGACACCGTGATCGCCGCGGTGCCGCTCTGACCCTCGCTCGTCGCGGTGACCGTCGCCGCGCCCGCGGCGACACCCGTCACCAGCCCACTGCCGCTCACCGTCGCCGCCGCCGGGTTGCTCGACGCCCACGTCACCACCCGGCCGGACAGCGCGCCGCCGCTTGCGTCCTTGGGCGTCGCGGTCAGCTGCACCGTGTTACCGGCCACGACCGTCGCAGACCCCGGGCTCACCGACACCGCGGCCACTGGAATCACCGCGACCGTCACGGAGGACGTGCCGTTCTGTCCCTCGCTCGTGGCCGTGATCGTCGCCGCACCCACCGCCACGCCCGCCACCAGCCCGTTGGGACTCACCGTCGCCGCCGCCGGGTTGCTCGACCCCCACGTCACCACGCGGCCGGACAGCACGCCGCCGCTCGCGTCCTTGGGCGTGCCCGTCAGCTGCACGGTCTGCCCCACTTGCAGGCTCGCCGTGGCCGGGCTCACGGTCACCGACGCCACGGATACGCTCGACACCGTGACCACGGCGGTGTCGGCCTTCCCCCCAGGCTGCTCCGCCGCAATCACCTGGTACCTTCCGGGAGCGGGAGCGGCCTGGTAGTGGGCATAGTGCACACCGCTGGCCGTACTCGTGTCCAGCATGGCGCCACCGGTGGCGCCCCAAGTGACGGTGACGGCCCCGGTGTCGCCGGCGGGCATGAGGCCCACGGCGAGGAAATACAATGCTTGTTTGGGTGGCAGGACGACCGACTTGGGTGACACCACAAGGCGGGAGACCGTTGGGGCCGGTCCCGTGGTGCCGGCGGCGCGCTCGCACGCCACCGCGGCGCCAGCCACGAGCGCCGCGGTGGCCGCGACGGCTGCGCGGTCTTTGATCAACGCCAACCGATTGGACAGCTTGTGCAGATACGGCATAACGCACGTCCTCCTGTAGTGGCTCTTAGTGGCAGGTGCCGCTGCCCGAATCGGTGAACGTCTGGCCCGCGATCGGGATGAACTCCCAGGTGTAGCTCTGATCGCTCAGCGTCAGCTTGATGACGCCAAACGTGCTGGCGTTGCGCACTTCGCTGTTCGGGAGTGGGGTGGAGAAGCTGTAGAGGCCCGCGCCACCGGTGCCCACCACGAACGACCGGATGCCCTTGGCCACATCCGACTGGCCGGTCGGGGTCTGCGGCGCGAAGCGCTCGTACTCATGGTCGTGACCGGCGATCGCGATTTCCGCCCCGTTGTCGTACAGCGCCTGCCAAATCGGTTGCACGCTGCTGTAGCTCCCGTGATTGGCGCCCGAGCTGAACCGGGGGTAGTGCATGTAGGCGAGCGTGCAGCGTTTCGTGCTCGCCGCGAGATCGGCGCGCAGCCAGGTTTCCTGCGGCGAGCCGACGCTCATGTCAATCCAGGTGTTGATCACGACGATGTGCCAGGCGCCGATATCGTAGCTGTACCAGTACTTGGCGCTGTCCCCGACGATCCGGCCGAAGTAGTTGTAGTAACCCGGCGCGCTCGACGAGTGATCGTCGTTGTATTCGTGATTGCCCGGCGCGGGCCGCGTGCGGGCCTTCTCCTTGCCCCAGTACGGGTCGTAGCAGCTCATGTAGTCCGACGTGGAGCCGCCGGGGTACGCATTGTCGCCCGCCGTAAACACCGTACCGGCGATGCCCGCAAGCAGCGCGGTGGTCGCGGTCTCATTGCTCGAGCAGTTGCCGATGTCCCCCGCGCCCACGAGCACCACGCTCGATCCCGGGGGCGGCGCCGGGGTCACCGTGACCGCCGCCGTGCCGCTCTTGCCTTCACTGGTTGCCGTGATCGTCGCCGAGCCCGCCGCCACAGCGGTCACGAGCCCGCTGCCGTTCACCGTGGCCACGGCGGTGTTATCACTGGACCACGTCACGGTGCGGCCCGAGAGCGGGGCGCCGTTCGCATCCTCGGGCGTCGCGGTGAGCTGCACCGTGAACCCGGCCTGCACGGAGGGTGACGGCGGACTCACGATCACCGCGGCCACCGGCACGAAGATCACCGTAACGGAGGCGGTGCCACTCTGCCCTTCGCTGGTCGCCGTGATCGTCGCCGAGCCGGCCGCCACGCCGGTCACGAGGCCGCTGCCGCTGACGGTCGCGACCGCCGTATTGCCACTCGCCCACGTCACCACCCGGCCCGCCAGCGGGTTGCCGTTCGCATCCTTCGGCGTCGCGATGAGCTGCACCGTCGCCCCGACTGACACGCTGGGAGTCGGCGGGGTCACCGTGACCGACGCCACGGGCGCAGGAGGGGTGCTCGACGTGATCGCGAAGTTGCACACCGTGTGGGAGCCGACGCCGGCGCCCAAGGCCCAATTGGCGAGGGCCGTCACCCCGCTCTGCTCGCTCCGGAACGCAAAGCCGGTGCCGATCGTCAGCTCCGTGCCGCCCGCGGGTGTCACGTACGCCGAATAGGTGCGCGACGCGACGTCCACGACGAGGCGGAAGTGATAGCTCGTGCCCGCCGCGTACTGGATGGTGCTCGCCGCGGCATAGGCACCCCCGTTGCGAGCATCGATCTGGCCGGTCGGGTTGAAACGGACGATCACGGCCAGGTCGGTGTACCCCGCGGCCGGGCCGGACGACAAACCGGTCGGGGCATCGATGGGTGACCCGTTCGGGGTCGCGTCGAACTGCACCGTGAAGGAGCCGCTCTGTGTGGCAAACGCGGTGTTGTGCACCGCGACAACGCTCGTGACGCACGTGCCCGGTGGCGGTGCTGCGGAAACGGTCAGCGCTGAGGTGCCGCTCTGCCCCTCGCTCGTCGCGGTGATCGTCGCCGACCCGGCCGCCACACCACTCACCAGCCCGCTGCCGCTCACCGTGGCGACCGCCGTGTTGTCGCTGGCCCACGTCACCGTCCGCCCCGCGAGCGGAGTGCCGCTCGCGTCCTTCGGGGTCGCGGTCAGCTGGACCGTCTGCCCCGCCTGGACGCTCGCAGGAGCCGGACTCACCGCCACCGACGCCACCGGCACGTGCACGACCGTGATGGCCGCCGTACCGCCCTGCCCCTCACTCGTCGCCGTGATCGTCGCCGAGCCCGCCACCTTGCCCGTCACGAGTCCGGTCGCGCTCACCGTCGCGACCGTCGTGTTGTCCGACGCCCACGTCACCGTCCGCCCGGTGAGCGGGACGCCGTTCGCATCCTTCGGGGTCGCCGTCAGCTGTACCGTGCTGCCTTCGTTCACGTTCGCCGTGGCGGGACTCACCGTCACCGACGCCACGGACACGGCGGACACCGTGATCGTCGCGGTGGCGCTCTTCCCCTCGCTCGCCGCCGTGATCGTCGCCGACCCGGCCGCCACGCCGCTCACCAGGCCGCTGCCGCTCACCGTCGCGGCCGCCGTATTGCTCGACCTCCACGTCACCACCCGGCCCGACAGCGGGTTGCCGTTCGCGTCCTGCAGCGTCACCGCGAGCTGTACCGTGTTGCCGGCCGCGATCGTCGCGGACGCCGGGCTCACCGACACCAGGGCCACCGGAGGCGGTGTCACGGCCACGGACGCCGTGCCGTTCTGTCCTTCGCTGGTGGCCGTGATCGTCGCCGCGCCCACCGCCACGCCCGTCACCATGCCGCTGCCGTTCACGGTCGCGGCCGCCGAGTTGCTCGACGCCCACGTCACCACGCGCCCGGACAGCGCCGCGCCGTTCGCATCCTTCGGGGTCGCGGTCAGCTGCCCCGTGGTCCCGGCCCCGACGCTCAAGGAGGGGGGGCTCACGGCCACGGACGCGACCGGTACGGTGGTCGATCCGGAAGTGGGAAGCGGCTTCTCGCACGTGGCGAGGCCGAGTACACTGAGCAGGGCGAGCCCTGCGGAGACCCTGCGATAGCGCTGCGTGCCGGTGTACCTCATGGCGTTCCGGTCTCCCTTTCCACACTCGTTGGTCAGTGGCATGTCCCGCTCCCCGAGTCGGTGAACGTCTGGCCCGTGATCGGGACGAACTGCCAGTCGTACCCGCCGGCGCGCAGCGTCAGCTTCAGCACGCCCCAGGTCGGGTCCGCCCAGACCTCTTCGTTCGCGATCGGGGGCGTGGTGCTCCAGGCCTCCGAGCCCGCGCCACCGGTGCCGACCACGAACTCCCGGATGCCCTTCACCGGGTCGGCGACGCCGTTCGCGTCTTGCGGGGCAAACCGCTCGTAGTCGTGGTTGTGTCCGGCGATGTAGAGCTCCGCGCCGGCATCGTACAGATCCTGCCACAGCGGCTGCATCGACGAGTTGCTGCCGTGGTACCCGGCGCTGAAGCGCGGCCGGTGGATGTAGGCCATCGTGCACGTCTTCGTGCTGGCGGCGAGATCGGCCTTGAGCCACACTTCCTGCGCCGAGCCGGCGCTGGTGCTGATCTCGCCGTTCAGCGCGATGATGTGCCAGGCGCCCAGATCGTAGCTGTAGTAGCCCTTGGTCGGATCGCCGGCCAAGGCCCCGAAGTAGCCGTAGTAACCCGTGGCACCGCTCGTGTTGTAGTCGTGGTTACCCGGGGCGGGGTGGGTCTTGGCCTTGAAACGGCCCCACGTCGGGTCGTAGCAGTTCGCGTACTCGGTGGCCGTGCCGTTCGTGTACACGTTGTCGCCCGCGGTGAACACGGCGTCCGGCGCGAGCCGCTCGACCAGGGCCGCCGCGGAGTCGTCGCTGGTGCGCGAGCAGTCGGCGATGTCCCCCGCGCCGACCAGCACCACGCTCGCGCCCAGCGCGCTCACCGTGAGCGCCGAGGTGCCGCTCTGCCCCTCGCTCGTCGCCATGATCGTCGCCGACCCGGCGGCCACGCCGCTCACCAGCCCGCTGCCGCTCACCGTGGCGACCGCCGTGTTGTCGCTGGCCCACGTCACCGTCCGCCCCGCGAGCGGAGTGCCGCTCGCGTCCTTCGGGGTCGCGGTCAGCTGGACCGTCTGCCCCGCCTGGACGCTCGCAGGAGCCGGACTCACCGTCACCGACGCCACCGGCACGTGCACGACCGTGATGGCCGCCGTACCGCCCTGCCCTTCACTCGTCGCCGTGATCGTCGCCGAGCCCGCCACCTTGCCCGTCACGAGCCCGGTCGCGCTCACCGTCGCGACCGTCGTGTTGTCCGACGCCCACGTCACCGTCCGCCCCGTGAGCGGCGTGCCGTTCGCATCCTTCGGGGTCGCCGTCAGCTGCACCGCGTTGCCCTCGTTCACGCTGGCGGAGGCGGGCGTCACGGTCACCGCGGCCACCGGCACGCGCACGACCGTGATGGCCGACGTGCCGCTTTGCCCTTCGGAGGTCGCCGTGATCGTCGCCGAGCCTGCCACCTTGCCCGTCACGAGCCCGCTCGCGCTCACCGTCGCGACCGTCGTGTTGCTCGACGCCCACGTCACCACCCGGCCGGACAGCGGATTGCCGTTCGCGTCCTTGGGCGTGGCCGTCAGCTGCACCGTGGTGCCTTCGTTTACGCTGGCGGACGGGGGCGTCACTGCGACCGACGCCACCGGCGCCGGGGTCACCGAAATCGCCGCGGTGCCGCTCTGCCCTTCGGACGTGGCCGTGATCGTCGCCGAACCCGCCGCCACCGCCGTCACCAGCCCGCTGGCGTCCACGGTCGCGACGGCCGCGTTCGAGCTCGTCCACGCCACCGCGCGACCGCTCAACGGATTGCCGTTGGCGTCCTTGGGCGTCGCCGTGAGCTGCACGGTCAGGCCCGCCGCGACGCTCGCCGTCGCCGGGCTCACGGCGACCGACGCCACCGGCACATTGGTCACCGTGATACTCGACGCGCCGCTCTGTCCTTCGGACGTGGCGGTGATCGTCGCTGCGCCAGCCCCCACGGCCGTGACCAGCCCGCTGCCACCCACCGTCGCGGCCGCGGTGTTGCTGCTTGCCCAGGTCACTGCCCGGCCGGACAGCGGCCCGCCGTTGGCATCCTTCGGTGTCGCCGTGAGCTGCAGCGTCTGACTCACCTGCAGGCTTGCAGCAGCCGGGCTCACATCGACCGATGCCACGGGCGCGTTGCTCACCGCGACGCTCGACGTGCCGCTCTGGCCCTCGCTCGTTGCCGTGATCGTCGTCGTGCCGGTCGCAACGCCCGTCACGAGCCCGCTCGTGCTGACCGTGGCGACCGCGCCGTTCGCGCTCGTCCACGCCACTGTCCGGCCCGTCAGCGGTTTGCCGTTCGCGTCCTTCGGGGTCGCCGTGAGCTGGATCGTGCCCCCGGTTTGAATGCTCGCCGACGCCGGCGTCACCGCGACCGACGCGACCGGCACCGGGGTCACTGTGACCGCCGCCGTGCCGCTCTTCCCCTCGCTCGTCGCGGTAATCGTGGCCGCGCCTGCCGCCGCTCCGGTCACGAGCCCGGTCGCGTTCACCGTTGCCACCGCTTGGTTGCTGCTGGTCCACGTCACCGTGCGGCCGCTCAGCGGATTGCCGTTGGCGTCCTGCGGCGTGGCCGTGAGCTGTGCCGTCTGACCGACCTGCACGCTGGGCGAGGCGGGCGTCACCGCCACCGCGGCCACCGGCACGGTCGTCACCGTGACCGCCGCACTGCCGCTCTTGCCCTCGCTCGTGGCGGTGATGGTCGCCGAGCCGGCCGCGACGGCGCTCACCAGCCCGCTCGCGTTGACCGTGGCGATGGCGGTATTGCTGCTCGCCCAGGTTACCACGCGCCCGGAGAGCGGGTTGCCGCTCGCGTCTTGCGGGGTCGCCGTGAGCTGCGCGGTCTGGCCCACCTGGACGCTCGCCGTGGCGGGATTCACCGCGACCGAGGCGACCGGCGGCGGGTTCACCGTGATCGCCGCCGTGCCGCTCCTCCCCTCGCTCGAGGCCGTGATCGTCGCCGAGCCCGCGGCCACGGCCGTCACCAGGCCGCTGGCACTCACCGTAGCGACCGCCGTATTGCCGCTCGTCCACGTCACGGCCCGACCGCTCAACGGGTTGCCGCTCGCATCCTTCGGGGTCGCCGCGAGCTGCAGCGTCTGACCCACGACCACCGCCGCCGACGGTGGGCTGACGTCCACCGACGCGACCGCCACGTTCCCGACCGTGACCGCCGCCGTGCCGCTCTGGCCTTCACTCGTCGCCGTGATGGTCGCCGAGCCGGCCGCGACAGCGGTTACCAGCCCGCTCACGCTCGCGGTTGCGACGCCGGTATTGCTACTGCCCCACGTCACGACGCGCCCGGACAGCGGGTTGCCATTCCCGTCCTTCGGGGTCGCCGCGAGCTGCGCGGTCTGCCCTACTTGCAGCACGGCCGTCGGCGGCGTCACGTCCACCGACGCCACCGCCTGACAGACGACCGCGATGCTGGCCGTATCCGCCAACCAGCCGGGGCTGTTGCTGGCGATCAGCCGGTAGCTACCGCAGGCCCCGTTGTGGTACCTGCCGTAGTGACGGCGACCCGTCGTGCCCGTATCGCTGACGACACCGGCGGTCGCCCGCCACAGGATGCCGACGCCGGAGGTGTCCCCGGCCGCCGTGAAGCTCACGGCCGTGAAGTCGGCGAGTTGGTTCGGCTGGAGCGAGACAGTTTTCGGGGAGAGCGAGACGCGTGCGACGGCAGTGATCGGATCCGTGGTCGAAATCGTGCGCTCGCAGTTGACGACGGCTGCAGCGGCGAGCGCCGCCACCAGGGTCAGGAGGCGGCGGTCTTTGAGGAGTGCCAAGCGGCACGCCAGCTTGTGCTTGAACGTCATGACCGCTCCTCAGTCGTCACGAGCCCACGCCAATCACACATGGCGGGCGCCTCGACGGCTCCAAAACGCGACCGGGCCGCCAACGTCGACCCGCGTCGACGCGCTGGCGGCCCGGCTGGCGTGGCGGCGAGTGTGCCGCGGTAGCCCCGTGACTCTGCGTCACCGCCTTTCGGCGGTTTTGCTCTGAGCAGCGTGCCCTGCTAGTGGAGGCTCCGGACCACCCTTCGTGGCCCGCCCCCGAGGCGGCAACCTAGCAAGACACATTCCCCATGCTCGGTGACGGCCGTCATACTGAAGGAGTGCAATATGTTACGGCGGTGGGGGTGTGGCGACGACTGTTTCGTAACTCGTTGGCAATTCGCACGCTATCGTGCAGCCTGCAAGACGCCCTGTCGCGACTCAAGGGGGGATTGTTACGTCAATCCCCTGGCGCCGCAGCTTCCCCAGCAGCCACGCCTCGACCCGGGCGGTGACCTCTACGCCACCGTCCACCTGCGCTTCCTGCAGCACTTCGGCGTCCCGGTGCAGCGCAGCGAGCAATTTCCCCTCCCCCATAGGAACGCGGATCGTCGCGACGGGGCGGAGCGCTTGGGCGGAGGTGCGGAGAATCGACCGCAACCCGTCGACCCCGCCCGATTGCGGATTGCGGATTGCGGATTGCGGAATGGACGAGGTGAGTACCGCGTGAGGATACTGCTCTCGGACCTGGGCGAGAAACCCATCCGGATCAGGCAGCAGGTCGGCCTTATTGAACACGTAGATCACCCGCTTGCGCTCGGGCCTTTCCTTGTCAATCCGCAATCCGAAATCCGCAATCCGCAATTCTCGCTCGACGACCTCCACCTGCTCCTCCCACGCCGGATGCGCTGCGTCGATGACGTGCAGCAACAGGTCCGCCGCACGCGCCTCCTCGAGGGTCGCGCGGAACGAGGCGACCAGGTGATGCGGCAGCTTGCGAATGAAGCCCACGGTATCCGAGAGACGAAACCGGTACCCACCGCCCACGTCCACCTCGCGGGTCAGCGTGTCGAGCGTCGCGAACAGCCGGTCTTCCACGAAGATGTCATCGCCCGACAGGGCCCGCAGAACGCTCGACTTGCCGGCGTTGGTGTAGCCCACCAGCGCGGCGCTGGGGCACGGCCGCCGGCCCTGACGCTGGTTCGCGCGATGGTCGGCCACGTCGTCGAGCCGCTTCTTGAGAACGGAGATCTTGCGGCGGATGGCGCGGCGGTCCGTCTCGAGCTGCGTCTCGCCCGGACCCCGCAGCCCAATACCGCCCCGGATGCGTGACAGGTGGGTCCACATGCGGGTGAGGCGCGGCAGCAGATACTCGAGCTGCGCCAGCTCGACCTGCATCTTCGCCTCGGCCGAGCGCGCGCGGGTCGCGAAGATGTCGAGGATGACTTCGGTGCGGTCCATCACCCGCACCGCGAGCGCTTGCTCGAGGTTCGTCCCCTGCGCGGGTGACAGCGGCTCGTCGAACAAGACGAGCGTGGAGCCCATCCGGGTGAGCATGCCCTTCAGCTCCTCGACCTTACCCTGGCCGAGGTAGAAGGTGGGAGTGGGGGCCTCGATCCGCTGGAAGGTCCGTCCGACGACGGCCGCGCCAGCGGTGTCGGCGAGCTGGCCGAGCTCCTCGAGATGCTCGTCCACCTGCGTGGCCTCGGCCGACCCCTTACGGGGTGCCCCGACGAGAAACGCGCGCTCAGCGGGAAGTTGGACTTCGATCAGCTGACGGATGTGGCGACGCTCCTCGTCTCGTATTCGAGCTTCAATGTACACATGCGCTCGGCGCTTGTGCAGCGAGTCCGCCCGCGACGGGGCTGCTACCTTATGCCCTATGCGGTTACCTCCCGCCCGCACTCGATTCCTCGTCGCCGCCCTGCTCCCCATCCTGGTGGCTACCCTGTGGCCGTTTCCGGGGCAGGAGCCGGAGGGATTCCTCAGCTGCATCGCGTGCAGCGACGACGCCACGAGTGACGTGCTGCTCAACATCCTCCTGTTCGCTCCGCTGGGCGCGGCCCTCGCTCTCCGCGTGCGGAGCATCCCGCGCTGCGCACTCATCGCGGCGCTCCTGTCCGCCAGCATCGAGCTGGCGCAGCTCTACATCCCCGGCCGGGACTCGAGCCTCGGCGACCTGTTGTCCAACACGCTCGGTGGTGCGCTCGGCGCCGTCCTGACGCGCACCGCCGCGCTCTGGCTGCTGCCGTCTCCGGAGCGTGCCGCGCGACTATCCCGCACGGCTGCTCTCGCCGCGGCGGTCGTGTGTTGGGTTACGGGCGCGCTGCTCACTCCCGCCTTCCCCGATGCGCTCTACTATGGCCAGTGGACGCCGAGCCTCGCACATCTGGCGCGGTACCGCGGCCGGGTGCTCGCCGCGACGCTGTCCGGGCTGCGGATCACGCCTGGACCGATCCCGGACTCCCACCTGGTGCGCGAGCGGCTCGCCTCGAAACAGGGGTTCTCGTTGCACGTCCGAGCCGTCGCCGGGCCCCGTACACCGGCGCTGGCACCGTTGTTCGCCATCTACGACGATCACGAGCGCGAGATCGTGCTGCTCGGTCCCGACCGCGATGACCTGGTGTTTCGCTTTCGCGCGCGCGCCACCGACCTCCGGTTCGACCAGCCCGATGTCCGACTCGTGAGCGCCCTGCAGCACGTTGCCGCGGGCGATACGCTCGCCATCACCGTCACACGCGGGGGCCAGCGGGAGCAGGGACGCTACTCGTTCGAGGTGAATGGCCGAATCACGTCGGGTCTCGGCTGCACGGTGGGATGCGGCTGGGCTGTGCTCATGTACCCGGAGAGCTTCCCCGCCTGGATGCGGATGCTGCTGGGCGCCGCCTGGGTGGGCGGGCTGTTTGCGCTCGCGGGCTTCTGGATGCGCACCCGGGGCGATGCCCTGTTCACCGCTGCGGCTGCAGCGACGGGATTGGCTGGCGCGCCCGCCTTCACGCCACTGGTCGCGACCCCCGCCTTGCAGTGGGCGGCCGCCGCCCTGGGTGTGCTGGCCGGCGCAGCACTTCGGATCGTCCTCTCCCGCCGGCTCCGCCGCTCACCCCAGCGGATCTTGACCGCGATTACCTGATGAAGGGTTTGAGCGGCACGTTCCCGCTGTCGTGCAATGTTACCCGCTGGTCCCCGAGCGGCGTGTCCAACAGCACGGTGCCCGTCAGGGCGTACGCCACCGCACGCCGCGTGAGCAATGCTTTCGCGCCGGCGCCCACGCCGGACCACTCGAACCGCACCGGTACCACCACCCGGCTGTGATTCGTCGGGGAGAGATCGAGTGGCCGCTCCAGCAGCGCATCGCCGAAGTGCGTCCCCTCGAGGTCCACGCCTACCTCGAGCCGCGTGGAGCGGATGCGGTAGGCGTTGGGGTTGTAGACGTCGAACACCAGCTCGAATGTGCCTCCCGTGAGACCCACGCCGGTGACGCCGATCTCTTGCAGCTGGAGCTCGGGCTCGTGGAACGAGAGCGTGCTGAGGGTGGCGCAGGCGGTGAGCGCCAGCAGGGCGGTCAGCTCGAGTCTCACCCGTCCGCCCCCTTCTTGAGTTGCTCCCACCACTCCATCCGCTTCTTGATGTCTTGCTCGAATCCGAACTCGCTCGGCTCGTACCATTTCTGCCCCCGCAAGACGTCCGGCAGATACTCCTGAGGAGCGTACGCTTCGTCGTACGAGTGGGCGTACTTGTACCCCGCCCCGTACCCCAGCTCTTCCATCAGCCTGGTGGGCGCATTCCGGATGTGCAGCGGCACGGCTTCCGCGGGGTGCTGCTCGGCGGCCTGCGTCGCGCGCCCGTACGCCGTGTACACGCGGTTCGATTTCGGGGCGGTCGCGAGGTACACCGTCGCCTGGGCGAGCGCGAGCTCTCCCTCCGGACTGCCGAGGAAGTGATAGGCGTCCTTGGCGGCGAGCGCCAGTGAGAGCGCCCGGGGGTCGGCGAGCCCGATGTCTTCCACCGCGATCCGCACCAGGCGCCGGGCGATGTAGAGCGGGTCCTCGCCGCCGGCGAGCATGCGCGCCAACCAGTAGAGCGAGCCCTCCACGTCCGATCCCCGCACCGCCTTGTGCAGTGCCGAGATCAGGTTGTAATGCTCCTCACCACCCTTGTCGTATTTCGCGAAGCGTTTTTGCAGGGCATCACTGATGACCGCAGCGGTCACACGGGAGGCGGGAGACGGGAGACGGGAGACCTCCACTCGCGTCCCGCCTCCCGCCTCCCCTCTCCCGATCAGATACTCCGCAGCCGCCTCCAGGGCCTGGAGCGCCCGCCGCGCGTCCCCGTCCGCTTCCCGCGCCAGCAGCGCCAGCGCGTCGTCGTCGATCGCGAGTCCCAGCGCCCCGAGCCCGCGGTCTCGGTCCTCCAGGGCCCGGCGCACCACTGTCTTGATGTGCTCCTCGGTGAGCGGCTCCAGCACGAACACGCGGCAGCGTGACAGCAGGGCGCCGGTGAGCTCGAAGCTCGGGTTCTCGGTGGTGGCACCGATCAGCGTGACGATCCCGTTCTCGACCCACGGCAGGAACGCGTCCTGTTGGGCCCGGTTGAAGCGGTGGATCTCGTCACAGAAGAGGATCGTGCCCCGCCCTTCGTACTTGAGCCGGTCCTCGGCGGCCTTGATGATCTCGCGCACGCGGGCGACGCCTTCCGTGACGGCCGAGAACGGCTCGAAGTGGCGGGCGGTGTAATGCGCGACGATGCGGGCGAGCGTGGTCTTCCCGGAGCCGGGGGGACCCCAGAAGATGCACGACGCCACGTCCCCGCGACGGATCAGCTCGCCCAGGGCCTTGCCCGAGCCGAGCAGCTGCTCCTGGCCCAGGAACTCCTCGAGCGTGCGCGGGCGCATGCGGGCCGCGAGGGGCTCGGAGCCCGGACGGCCGCCGGAGCTTTGGAAGAGCGTCGCCTCAGACACGGGAGACGGGAGACGGGAGGCGGGAGAACGGCATGAAAAGCGCCCCTCGCAGCAAGAGTTTGGTGAAGGTTTCGAACCGCCAGCCGCTCATCTTGGTCCCGTGAGAAATCTAGAGTCGTTTGACGCCTGGAAGTGTGGTCGCGACCTGGCACAACGAGCCTACCGACTTACGCTGCAGCGACCGCTTAATAGGCACTTCGCGCTGAGCGATCAGATTCGGCGTGCTGCGCTGTCCATCCCCGCCAATATTGCAGAGGGATATGCGCTTGGTACAACACCACAGTTCATCCGCTGTCTCCGGATCTCGCTTGGTTCCACCGCCGAGCTCCGCGCCCACCTGGAGCTGGGCCTTGCACTGAACCTTGCGGCGACAGTTGACGCCGCAGAGGCAATGAAACTGTGCGACAGGATGTTGACAATTCTCCTCGGCCTGATCAGAAGGCTCAACGGGAAGGATCCCTCCCGTCTCCCGTCTCCCGCCTCCCGATCAATGAGCCAACTCTAGAAGAGTCTTGGTGAGGAAGAACGCGATCGCCCCTGAAAAGAACGCCGCCGGCAGTTTCCAGCCTCGTTTGCCCTGGAATTCGGGGACGAGGTTCGACGCCGCTACGTAAATCGTCACGCCAGCGGCCAGCGCCAGCCCGTGCTGCACCAGGAATCCCAGCTGATCGGTGACCACGACCCCCAGCAAGGTCGCCACCCCAAGGGACATCGCTGCGCCGACGGCCTGGGCGCCCGAGCGCCCCACCGCCAGGTACAGGCTCGCGATGGTCACTCCCTCCGGCAGCTTATGGAGGAAGATGGCGATGAACACCATCGTGCCGAGGGCCGGCCGCACGAGGAAGGCGCTGGCGATCGCCACGCCGTCGAAGAAGGTGTGCAGCAGCAATCCCACCAGGGCGGACGTCCCGGCCAGCTGGTTCACGGCGTGCGTCTCTTCCCCGAAGTGGAAGTGGGGCGTCAGCGTATGCTGGGTGAGGTGCACGGCGAGATAGCCGGCGAGCACGAGGCCCGGGGCGGCGGCCCCCGAGCGGGCGAACGCCTCGGGGAGCACCTCGATCAGCGCGACCGCGAGCATGAAGCCCGCGCCGAACGCCACGAAGTGCTCGATGACGGCGAGGCCACGCGCGGCACGCCGCGTCACCGCCAGCGCGCCGATCACGTTGCCGAGGGCGGCGACGAGTGCGTACACCAGGGCCCTAGACACGGGACAGGAGGTACTCCTTGGTGTTGCGCTGCGGGTCCTCGAGCACCTCGGCGAGCAGCCGCTGCAGCACCTCGCCCACGTCGGGCCCGGGCCGCACCCCGGCGGCGATCAAGTCGTTCCCGTTGACCGCGAGGTCCTGCAGCGTCAAGGGATCTTGGGCGGCGCGGATCGCAGCGACGACGGCCGGGAGACGGGAGACCCTAAAGGACTCCCTGTCGGTCGCGGGAGTCGGGAGACGGGAGGTGTCGAGCGCGGGCAGGAGCGCGATGAGATCATCCGCATGCTCCCCCACGGCCGACAGCCAGCGCCGCACCTCCGGAACGTGCTTCGGGTCGGGGTACTTGTCTCGCCACTGACCGATCGCTCTGCCCCGCTCGATGTCCTTGTTCGAGGACTTGAGCCGTATCAACAGTGACGCCGGATCTCCCGCGAGGAACGCGGTGATGAGCACGGGATCGCGCGGCAGCTTGTCGAGCTGCCCCTTCTCCCGCCTCCCGCGACCGACCGGGAGTCCTTTAGGGTCTCCCGCCTCCCGTATTTCGGGCAGCCATATCCTCGCCGCCCCCACATCCACCCAGAGCGCGACCAATTTCGAGACGCGCTGCGCCGTGGCGATCCCCTTGAACCACTCGTCCCGCACGCGCTCCGCCGACAGCTGCGCCAGACCCTGCACGTTCGCCTTCGCGGCCTCGAGCGTACGGGCGTGGATCCGGAACTCGAAGCGCGCGCTGAAGCGCAGCGCACGCAGGATCCGCAGGTAGTCCTCCTGGAAGCGCCAGTTCGCATCGCCCACCGAGCGGATCAGCCGGCGCTCGAGGTCCTCGACCCCTTTGAACGGGTCCCGCCATTCGTGCCGCCCGGGGTGGTAGGCGATCGCGTTGATCGTGAAGTCCCGGCGCGCCAGGTCGTCCATCAGGGACACCCCGAACTCCACCACGGCGTGCCGCCCGTCGGTCTTCAAGTCTCGGCGAAACGTGGTCACTTCGTGCGCCCGGTTGTGCCGGTCCAGCACGGCGACCGTGCCGTGCTCGATCCCCACGGGCACCGTGCGCTGGAACAGCTTGCGCACCTCCTCGGGCGGCGCCGCGGTCGTCAGGTCGAAGTCGTGGTTGTCGAGCCCGAGCAGATTGTCGCGGATCGCGCCGCCGACGCACCAGGTTTCGTAGCCGGCGGACTCGAGCTTCTGCGCGATCTTGAGCACCTCGTCGGGGATGGGGAGACGGTCGGGGAAATTCATGCGGTACGAATTGCGGAGTGTGGATTGCGGATTGCGGATTGGCGGAACGCGCTCCGAAGCGCGCCCCGGCCGCCGGCGACTGGCCGGCAGAATCCGCAATCCGAAATCCGCAATCCGCAATAGGTATTCCGCATTCGGCTCACCCACACAGCACGCTTCCCCCATTGACGTTCAGCACCTCACCGGTGACGTGTCGCGCAAGATCGGAGCAGAGAAACACGATCGGCCCGGCGATGTCCTCGGGGCTCGCGACGCGCCCAAGCGGAATGCCGGCTTCGATCTCCCGTCTCCCCCCTCCGGCGACCGACAGGGAGTCCTTTCGGGACTGCCGTGAGAACGGCAGTTCGCACATCTCGGTATCGACCCACCCCGGCGCGACGCAGTTCACGGTGATCCGCGGCGCCAGCTCGACCGCGAGCGACTTGGTGAACGCGATCACGGCGCCCTTGGTGGCCGCGTAGTCGGCATGGAACGCCTCGCCGCGCTGCCCCGCGGTCGATGAGACGAGGACGATCCGGCCACCCTGCGGCAACAGCGGGATCGTGGCGCGGCACACGTAAAACACGGCGTCCAGGTTGGCGCGCTGCGTCGCGTCCCACTGGCTGTCGGTCATGCGCGCCACGGGGACGTCGTCGGGGGGCCAGACGCCGTGGTTCACGATGAGCAGGTCGAGCCCGCCCAGCGCCCGCGCCGCCTCGTCCACCACCCGTTGGGTGGAGACCGGATCCCCCAGATCCCCCGCGACCGCTACCGCCCTCGACCGCCCTCGCCCGCTCTCGACCGCCTTGACCGTCGCTTCCGCCTCGGCCCGCCGGCTGCGGTACCCGACCGCCACGCTCGCGCCCGCCTGCGCGAGCAGCAGCGCCGTCGCCCGCCCGATGCCCCGCCCCCCACCTGTGACGAATGCGCGCCTGCCCGCGAGAGAGATCACAGTTTGAGGGTCGCCTCGACGATTTCACAAATCACATGCTCGATGGCGAGATGCAACTCCTGGATTCGCGACGTCTCGTCGGCCGGAATCACGAGACACTCGTCGACCAGCTCGCGCGTGGCGCCGCCGCCCTTGCCGAGCAACGCCACCACCCCCACGCCCTTGGCTCGCGCCGCCTGCGCGGCCCGCACGACGCTTGGGCTCTCGCCACTCGTGGAATGCAGCACCACGAGATCACCGGGGCGGGCCAGCGCTTCGATCTGGCGGGCGAAGATCTCGTCGAAGCCGAGGTCGTTGCCGCACGCCGTGAGCAGCGACGTGTCGGTCGTGAGCGCGATCGCCGGCAGCGCGCGCCGGTTATGGCTGTAGCGGACGACGTACTCCGTGGCCATGTGCTGAGCGTCCGCGGCGCTGCCGCCGTTCCCCGCAAAGAAGAGGGTGCCGCCCCCCTGCAGCGTCTCCACGTACCGCCCGGCCAGGCGGGCGATGTCGTCGGCGTGGTGCTCGGACACGCGCGCCGCGAGCGCCGCGAGCCCCGTCAAGCCCGCCCGCGCTCGCTCCGCCGCTGTCACGGCGCGATCCCCGGACCGCCTACCGCACGAACGAACGCCGTCAGCTCGTCACGCACGCTCGCCCCCTCCGCCTTCCCGGACTCCGCCGTTTCGACCGCCGTCCCGATCACTACGAAGTCCGCGCCCGCCGCCCGGGCGGCGCGCGCCTGCTCGGGATGCTGGATCCCACCGCCCACGAACAGGGGCAGCCCGGGAACCGCCTCGCGGCAGGCCCGGATCACGTCGGCCGGCACCGGCCGCAGTGCGCCGCTTCCCGCGTCGACGTAGATCGCGCGCATCCCGATCAGCCGGGCCGCCGTGGCGTGGGCCGCTGCCAGCTCGGGCTTGTCCGCCGGCAGCGGCCGGGTCTGGCTCACCGCCTCGACGCTCGTCACGCGCCCCCCGTCGATCAGGATGTACCCGGTCGAGAGCGTCGGCACCGGGTGGCGCTTGAGAAACGGCACGGCGCGGACGTGCTCCTCGATCAGGTACTGGGCGTTGCGCCCGGAGACGAGCGACAGGAACAGCACCAGATCCACGTCGTCGGTGAGCTGCATGGCCGAGCCGGGGAACAGCGCCACCGGGAAGCCCGGAACCGCCTGCCGGATCGCCCGGGCGACGAGCTGGGTGTCCCGCGTGCCGTCGAACGACGAGCCGATCAACAGGCCCGCGGCGCCCGCCGCGCGTGCCTCTCGCGCCACACGCTCCGCCTCGGCGGGCGCCGTCCGGCTCGGGTCCACCAGGACGAGCAGACCCGGCCGGCGCTCCAGTAAACTCACGTGTTCCCCCCCCCCTCTTGCCCCGTCGCGGCGACCCGGTCGGCGAGCGCCGCCAGGCCCCGGACGTCCGCTTCTGCCTGCGCCTCGAACGCGTAGGTGACGAACGCGTCGGCCGCGAGCAGATCGAGCGCCAGCTCCCGTCCCCCCTCGGGCCGCCCGGTCACGCGGGCCAGCACCGCCTGACCGAGCTCGGCCAAGTGCGCCGGGAGCCACTCGTCCGAGTCGGTCACCGCCGCATCCAAGTGGGCGCGCAGCGCCGGTGGCGGCGCCGGGCGCCGGGTGTCGAGCCACGCGAGCACCTCGCGACGCGTCATCGCGTCAGCATGCTCCGGACGATGGCCGGCGCTCGCTCACGCGCTTCACCCAGCTTGGCAGCGTCGCCCGCCCCCGCGGAAGCGAAGTGCGCCCGGCCCCCACCCTTCCCGCCGCCCACTGCCGCGATCGCGCTCGCGATCTCCCCCGCCTTCACCCCGCGCTCCACCAGGTCGTCAGTCACCGCGACGTGCACGCCGGGCCGATCGCCGTTGGTGAACAGCACCGAGATCGCCCGCTTGGGACTGGCCCGGAACGCATCCATCAGCGCGCCGATCTGGTTACGGTCGTCGAGATCGCTCTGATCGATGTACAGCTCGACGTCGCCGATCCGCTCGACCACTCCCGTCTCCCGCCTCCCGCCTCCCGATCTCAGGAGTTCTTCAATGCGCTTCTCGAGCTTGCGGTTCTCCTCGAGCAGCGCTTCCACCCGCTTCATCAGATGCTCCGGCTGCGCCTTGAGCACGCCCGCCGCTTCCGCGAGCTGCTCCTCGAGCTTCCGTACCAACGCGTAGGCGCCCGGCCCCGTCACCGCCTCGATGCGACGCACGCCGGCGGCTGCGCCCGTTTCGTGGGTGAACCGGAACAGCGCGATCTGGCCCGTAGCCGGTACGTGCGTCCCGCCGCACAGCTCGAGCGAGACCCCCGGTACGTCCACCACCCGCACGACGTCGCCGTATTTCTCGGTGAAGAACGCCATCGCGCCCGCCGCGATCGCCTCCTTGTACTTCATCTCGCGCGTCGCGACCGGGAGGTTGGCCCAGATGTGCGCGTTCACCTCTTCCTCGATCCGCGCGAGCGTCGGGTCGTCGATCGGCCCGTGGTGCGCAAAGTCGAACCGCAGGCGGTCGGGGGCGACCACGGACCCCTGCTGCCGCACGTGCGGCCCGAGGACCTTTCGCAGGGCGGCGTGCACCAGGTGCGTCGCCGTGTGGTTGCGCTCGATGTTCCGGCGCCGCCGCTCGTCCACTTGCGCCACGACGGCGGTCGGCTCGAACTCGTGCTCGAAGTGCCCCACGACGGCGCTCACGCCGTCCGCCTTTTCCACGTCGGAAACGTCGAGCTCCCACCCTTCCCCCTTCACTCTTCCCGTGTCACTGACCTGCCCGCCCGACTCGACGTAGAACGGGTTCTCCTCGAGCACCACTTCGACCCGCTCGCCCGACTGGCGAAACTTCAGCACCTCGGTCTCGGCCTGCGTCGTCTCGTAGCCGACCCACTTCTGCTTCTTCTTAGGCTTCACGGTGCGCCACTCGCCGGCGGGCTTCACGACCACGCTCGGCGCGTGTCCCACGATCTTCGCAGAGCCTGACCCGGGTCTGCGCACCGCACGCGACCGCTGACGCTGCTCCGCGAGCGCCCGCTCGAACCCGGCCGTGTCCACCGCCTGCCCCCGCTCCGCCGCGATCAGCTGGGTCAGATCGATCGGGAAACCGTAGGTGTCGTACAGCTTGAACGCGTCCTCGCCCGAGATGACCGGCGTGCCTTTCAGCTCATCGAGGCGCGCGAGCCCGCCCTCGATCGTATCGAAGAATCGCTCCTCCTCGGCGCGCGTCACGCTCGCGATGTCCGCCCGCTTCCGGATGAGCTCGGGATACACGCCACCCATCAGGTCCTCGACGGTGTGCACCAGGTGCACCAGCGTCGGCTCGCGGCGCCCCAGCAACCAGGCGTGCCGCACCGCCCGCCGCAGGATGCGCCGCAGCACGTAGCCGCGACCCTCGTTCGAGGGGTACACGCCGTCGGCGAGCAGGAACGCAACCGCCCGGGCGTGATCGGCGAGCACCCGGTAGGACGCGCCGCGCTCGCCCCGGTCGTATCGCTTCCCGATCACCTCGACCGCCCGCTCGATGAGCGGCGTGAACAGGTCCGTGTCGAAGTTGGACGGAACGCCCTGCATGACTGCAGCAATACGCTCGAGACCGGCGCCCGTGTCCACCGAGGGAGCGGGGAGCGGGGAGCGAGAGCCATCGGCCTGCTGATCGAACTGCATGAACACGAGGTTCCAGATCTCCAGCAGCTTCCCGGCCTCGCTCAGCGCGACGAATTCGTCAAGGCTCAGTTCTCGCTTCCCGCCTCCCCCCTCCCGCATCCCGCGCGTGTCAACCAGTATCTCCGAGCAAGGCCCGCACGGGCCGGTTTCGCCCATCTGCCAGAAGTTGTCCTTGTCGCCCAGTCCGTAGATGCGCGACTCGGGGATCCCCGCGATCTGGCGCCACAGCCGGCGGGCCTCGTCGTCGCTGTGGTGCACCGTGACGTACAGCCGGTCGGGGGCGATGCCGAGCCAGTCCTTCCCCGTCACCCACTCCCAGGCGTACTCGATCGCCTCCTTCTTGAAGTAGTCCCCGAAGGAGAAGTTGCCGAGCATCTCGAAGAACGTGTGGTGACGGGCCGTGTGGCCGACCTGCTCCAGGTCGTTGTGCTTGCCGCCGGCCCGGACGCACTTCTGACAGGTCACGGCGCGCGTGTAATCCCGCCGCTCGAGCCCCTGGAACACTCGCTTGAACTGCACCATCCCCGCATTCGTGAAGAGGAGCGTCGGGTCGCCCGCCGGGACCAGCGAGGAACTGGGCACCGGGTGGTGCTTCCGGGCAGTGAAGTAGGTGAGAAACTGCTGGCGGATTTCCGCGGCACGCATGCGCGCAAATATAGCGCGGCCCCGCGCCCAACTCAAAGGTTCATCGGGAGTTACCGACCTAAGCGGCGGATTGCACCTGGCGTTCCGGAACGGCGTGCTTCAACCCGAGCGGTCGCTGCATTGCCGCCTCCAACAGCTCGAATCCGAAATGCGTGGGAGAGATGTACCACGGCGAGACCGGCTGCCGCTGTAGATGGAAGGCATCGGCGCCCCCCGCGACCAGCCCGCCGTACGCGGAGAGGCAGCACTCGAAGCCCCCCATCCGCACGACGGCGCGATTGGCCTCGGTGATCTGATCGTGTTCGCCGAACGGATAGCTGAAATGTCGCACGGTCGCGCCCAGCTCTCGCTCTAGTCGACGCTTGGAACCCAGGATTTCCCGTGTCGCCACGTCCCCAGGCGTCCGGCTCAGATCGACGTGCGTCATGGTGTGGGACCCGATCTCGAAGCCCCGGGCCGCCAGTGCCCGCACCTCGTCCCAGCTCATCCATACCGGTTGGACGCCCCCCGACGTGGCCCACGATGGAGCGGCGCGGGAGCCGAGCAGCTCCGTTGTGACGAAGAAACAGGCCGGCAGGCGACGCAGCGACAGCTCGGCGGCGGCCACGTCGTGATTGTCGCGATAGCCGTCGTCGAACGTGATTACGAGGCAACGGCTCACATCCTTCCCGCTGGCCAATCGATCGAGCAGCTCCCCGAGAGAGATGACGCGGAAATACTGCTCGAAGAAATCACAGAAGCCGCTGAACGCTTGCGCCGTGGACCACAGTCCGTCCTTCCCCGAGCGCTCACCCACCCGGTGAAACAGCACGATCACTGCTTTCTCGCGCAGCAGCACCCGGTGCAACCCTGTCCCGAACGCCACGGCCCCGAGCAGGCTTTTAACGCGGCGGTGGACCACCCGGCCCCACGCGTCGCGCAGCCACGCCACACCCGCGCCCAACGGAGCGAGGCCGAGCCGGCGCGCCACCGCGCGGAGCGCCCGCCCGGCGAGCCGTCCACTCATTCGCCACAGCGGCCGCAGGTCGTCCCGCGCGAACCAGGCCCCCTCCTCCACACCGCGCAGCGACTCACGCCAACCGCGCAACGTCAGCCGCCCGGCCCGCACCCGAGCCAGGCTCGAGTCGAGGTCCGCGTCTTCGACGATCCATTTCCGTCCGGCGCGCATCGGCGCCAGCCATACCGGCTGACCCGTGAGATCCAGATAGAGGAAGCGCGCTACGTCCATCCCCTGTTGGTCTACGAACAGCCGGAACGTCGCCCCGATGCGCGGATTGGGATCGAGCAGCTTGTAGAGGCCATCGCGGCCGTCATACCGGAAGCCGATGTCGAGCACGCCCTGGTAGCGCAACGCCCGCATGAAATCCATCGTGAGCCGCGCGACGGCCGCATTCTCCGCGCACACGCCCAGACTGGTGGCGCCGCCGTACGCCGGGTGCTGCCGCAGCTTCTGGCCCGTAAACGCGGCGACGCACTCGGACCACTCGTTGAACACCCCATTGAACATCCAAACGGTCGTGTCGTCCCCGGGGACGTACTCCTGCAACATGAGGTTCGGCGCGTCGGTCTCCTCCCACGCGGCGTACTGCCGCAGCAGGTCCTCCGGCGTGCGCGCCACGAGGAGGCGGTGACCGGTGCGCCGCTCCAGGCGCGTCGGGTTGATCGCCTTCAGCATCACCGGGAACGCGGCCCGCGACAGGAAGGCCAGTACGTCGTCGCGCGACTGGGGGAAGACCACGGCGGGCGTCGGCACGCCGTGTTGCTGGGCCAGCCGGAACACCTCGCGCTTGTCCGTGAGCGCCCGGACCAGGCGTGGCGACGGTCGCGGAAACAAGAAGCGCGGCGCCAGCTCGTCGGCGTGCTCGGCCACGAGCACCGCCGCCGCGTCGCTGGTGGCAATCAGCACCGCCGGCCCGACGCGCTTCCCGAGATCGTCGAGGAAGCTCAACGTGTCGGCCACGGGTGCCTGCTCGCAATCCCACACGTGCGCCGTGCGGCAGTAGCGCGAGGTGAGGCCGGGCGCTCGCCGATCCCGATCCACGCCGTGTACTCGTACACCCAGGCGCCCGAGGCTCCGGGCCACGCCCAGGCCGCCGTAGTGGAACCCCAGGACGACCGCCGGTACCGACGCATTGATACGGGTCACGCGGCAGCCCCGGCGGTTTCCCGGACGGCGACGACCTCGCCATCCTGAACCTGGAACACCGTGGAGAGGTCGTGCATGTGCCGCAGGATGAAGTCGAGGTCGTCGGCCTGTCCCGTCCGCCGCAAGTAGGTCGCACTGTGACTGCCGAGCCACGCATCGGCCGGCGCGTCGCCCCAGCGCTCGACCAGCTCGGCAGTGGTCCGATCCTGCGGCGCGTACCCGGCCGCGATGAGCGCCGCGGCGATCTGGGCACAGCACATCTGATCCTCTTCTCGAAACTCCCCACGGCTCGCGGCGCCGAGCACCGCAATACGGCGGTGCCGACCGACCAGCCAGCGGCCGAGAAACCGGCTGTTCCGAAAGCACCCCAGGTACGTCGGCCCGCACGCGCCGGCCCGCTCGAGCAACGGCGTGCCGGAGGACGAGACCAGCACGACGGGCCGGTCGACGTCCGTGCGGCGTGCCAGCTCGGCCGGGCTGTTGCCCAGCTCGAACCCGGCGGGCATTTCGCCGCCCAGTTCTCCGACGAGGAGCGGCCGCTCGAGGCGGGCGGCGCGCCCGAGCGCGGCGGCCACGGTCGGCGCGGCAAAGCAGCGCCGCCCCAGCGCGACCGCAGTGACGGCGGTGGTCATCGCACGCACCACATCGACCGCCACGAACGCGTAGCCGTTCGTAAAACGGCCCAGGGTATCGCGGAAACAATCGATCGCCACCGTGCGATAGGCCGGAACCATGCCGTCAGCCTCCCATCGCTCGGGTCGTGACGCCAGCGTCGGGGCTCGGGAGCCTGAGACGCGGTTGCGCGAACGCATCGGCGTGCAGGCCCCGGCGATAGATCTCGACCCGCAGCAGCTCCTCCAAGCGGACGTTGCCGAGGCGCACCTCCGGCCCGAAATGGTCGAGCAGGGCGAATTGGCTGGGCTTGGTGGGGGCTTCGAACGTCACGACCGCCAGGCCGAAAGCATTGGCGAACCGATCCGCCAGCCGCAAGCTCAGCCGGCCGCTCTCGTCGAACAGCCCGACCCCTTGCGCGCTCTCCCGCGCCTCCAGCACGAGCTGACGTGCCCCGGCGTCGAGCCACATGCGTCCCGCGCTGATCAGGCGGTTCACCGCCTCCGGCGTAAAGGCGCCGCCGAACTTCTCGCCCAGCTCGAACTGGACCTCGAGCCCTCGCTCCAGTGCCATCCCCACCACGCAATCGGGGTTGAGCTCGCGGGCGGCGAACCCCGTGCCGCACTCGACCCGCGTCACGCCCAGGTCGGCGCACAGATCGAGGTAGGCAGGTAACTGTCTCTGCGCCACCGCCACCTCGAAGGGCCCTCCCCCGGTGACGGTCGGGACGCCGTGCCGCCGCGCAGCGGCGATTTTCCGACGCGTCGCGCTCTCGTCCGCGATGAGCCAGCAGGCCATCGAGATCTTGAGGGTCGACATCAGGTGGCCACTCTGCGCCAGGTGAGCTTCCAGCGTGACCGGGTCGTACCCAGGGTCGAACGGGCTGGTCGCTGGCTCCAGCTCGGGAACGCCGATCATTCTAAGGAAGGCGGCGGTGTGGCGTGCTCCAGCCATGACTTCGAGACCCCCTTCTGTGGCGCAGCGGCTGCGTTGCAACCGCTCGTCATCCGATCGAGCAAGACGGGGGCCAGCCAACCGAAATGGACACCGGAGCGCTGGTTATGTTGCATGCACGCCACAGACGATTGATCGAAGCCACAGACGTTTTACCGCTCCAACAGCTCCCGCACGACCTCGAGCGCAGCCGCCCCCGCATAGCCCCGCCGGGCGAGGAAGGCGAGCAGGCGCCGTTTGCGAACCATCGGAGGAAGGTCCGCCAGCTGCCGCACCCGCTTCGCGGCGACGGCCCGTGCTTCGATCTCGGGCGTGAGGCCCTCATCTTCGAGGGCCCGGCGGACCGACTGTTCCGCGACGCCCGCGTCCACGCCCTGCGCCAACAGGTCTTTCACGAGGCGCGCCGGCCCGCGCCCCCGGGTGGCGCGCACCGCCGCGTACTGCTCCGCGAAGCGGCGGTCGTCGATCAGGCCGCGCGCTTCCAGGCGCTCGAGCGCGGCCTCCACGGCCTCCGGCGGATGCTGCTTCCTGACCAGTTTCCGACCCAGATCGCGGCGGGCGTGCGGTCGCCGGGTCAGGGCGCGCACCGCGGCTCGGAAGGCACCTTCGATGTCGGCGAGCTCCCGCAGCCGTGCCAGCACCGCCGCAGGGATCTCCCTCCCGATATCGAGTCGCAGCGACGTGAGCGCCTCACCAGGGAGGGACGCAAACCGCCCCCGATCCACTTCGACCAGCAGGTAGCCTGACTGGCGGAGATCGGGGGCGAGGCCCGTGAGGATGGGCACGTGGGTTACTCCTCGGAGGAGGCGGCCTCCTCGTCGGCGGCGACCTGGACGGGCTTCACGCCGATGTGCTCCTTGACCTTGGCCTCGACTTCGATCGCGAGATCGGGGTGGTCCTTGAGATAGAGCTTCGCGTTCTCGCGCCCCTGTCCGATACGCTCCTTGCCGTAAGCGTACCAGGCGCCGGACTTCTCGATGATCCCCGCTTCCGCGGCGATGTCCACCAGCAGCGACTCGTGGCTGATGCCCTCGTCGAACATGATGTCAAACTCGGCCTGCCGGAATGGCGGGGCGACCTTGTTCTTCACCACCTTCACGCGCACGTGGTTGCCGATCACCACTTCGCGCTCCTTGACCGGTCCGATGCGCCGCACGTCGAGCCGCACGGAGGCGTAGAACTTGAGCGCCCGGCCGCCGGTGGTGGTCTCGGGGTTGCCGAACATGATCCCGATCTTCTCACGCAGCTGATTGATGAAGACCACGGCGGTGCGCGAGCGGTTGATCGCCCCGGCGAGCTTGCGGAGCGCCTGGCTCATGAGGCGCGCCTGCAGGCCGGGGAGCGAATCCCCCATGTCCCCCTCGATCTCGGCCTTGGGCACGAGCGCCGCCACCGAGTCGATTACCACCACGTCCACCGCCCCGGAGCGCACCAGAATCTCCGTGATCTCGAGCCCTTGCTCGCCGGTGTCGGGCTGGGAGACGAGCAGGTTGTCGATGTCCACGCCCAGCTTCTTGGCGTACTCCACGTCGAGCGCGTGCTCGGCGTCGATGTACGCGGCTGCGCCCCCCTGCCGCTGCGAGTTGCCCACGATGTGCAACGCGAGCGTCGTCTTGCCGCTCGACTCGGGCCCGAAGATCTCCGTTACCCGGCCCCGGGGGATGCCGCCGATGCCGATCGCGGCGTCCAGGTTGATGGCGCCCGTCGGGATCGCCTCCACCCGCACCCGCGGTGAGTCGGCGCCCATCCGCATGATGGCGCCCTTACCGCATGTCTTCTCGATCTGCGTGATGGCGAGGTTCAGGGCCTTTTTGCGCTCCTCGGTGAGCCTCGGGGCTTCCTTTTCGTCGGCCGGCATGAGTGTCCTCGACATGGGTTAGGAGCCTCCTGTATGAGGCCCGAATATATACCGAAGACCGGGCTACCGCCAGCCAGGTCGGAACGCGTCCGCCAGGTGCTCCAACTTGTTGTCGATGAGTGCGATGCAATCGAAACGGTACACGTCGGCGGGCCGCCCGTGCCGATCCACCCACACCCGTGCGGCCTTCACCAGCTCCCGCCGCTTGGCGCCCGTCACCGCCTCGAGCGGGCTCCCGAACGCCGTCCCGCGCCGCGCCTTCACCTCGATGAAGGCGACAAGACTCCCCTGCCGCGCGATGAGATCGATCTCTTTATGGCCCACGCGGAACCGGTGCGCCAGGATGTGCCAGCCGCGGGACAACAGATACTGGATCGCCTGTTCCTCGCCGGCGAGTCCGCGCTTGTGGCGGTCGTCGGTCCACTCGGTCGGGTCTGAGCGCACACCGTTCGTCACACGCGATAAACTAGCGCCGTGCGCCTGGAACGCCAAACCATTTTCATGCGGAACCACGCATTCCCACGCTGACGCGTGGGCTCCGGCCTCTCTAGTGGACGACGCGCGTCAGGCCGTAGATGCCGCCCGCGAGGCTGACGACCAGCCAGAGGAACCGCATATGCTCCGTGACGTCGCTACTGCCCGGCACGAACAGCTGATCCCCGTTCTGCAGGTTGGCGTCCTCGAGCGTGCGACCGGCGGCGATCGCTTCCTCCACCGGGCGTCCCTTCAAAACGGTGGCGCCGCTGCGCTCAACCCGCAGATTCTTCATCTTCGCGTCCCGTACCGTGCCCCCCGCCGCCATGAGGGCGTCCGATAGCGTGACGTCCGAAGGAACGAAGTAGTAACCCGGCTTCGCCACCGCTCCCTGCACCGAGACGCGCAGCAGCGGGCGAGCGCGGACCGTCGGGTACTTGAGATACTGGCTCAGCTCCTGGCCGAGGTGATCTTGCAGCTCCGAGCGCAGCACGCCGCGCAGCGAAATCGGGCTCCCGCCCCCGACCGGCAGGACGACGTCCCGGTCCCGCCCCACCGTGAAGGTATCGACGCGCGCTTGCAGCGCCGCAGCCGAGACGACGGCGGGCTGCCCGGTGACCTGCACCGGAGGAGGAGGTTGCAGTCCGGGGATTTGCACCAGGATCCGATCGCCCGCTTGAAAGTCTCCGGCCGCGAGCCGGTTTCGTACGTAGGCGAGCGTTTCCCCTTGCCCCGAGGAATCCGCGCTCGCCAGCGCCCGCGCCAGGCTGTCGAGCTCGGCGCGCGTGGCGAGGGCGTGGTGCGCCAGAGAATCGGCGGCCGACTGGGCCGGAGCGACCGCAGGTGGCGCGAGTGCGACCACCGCGCACAACGCAGCGCGCCTAATCACCGGGGACACCCAGCACCGGCTTCTCCGGTCCCAAGTCCGCTTCTTCCTTTGTTTCGTAGCCGGGCACATAGTAGGCATAGTACCGGTACGCTCCTTTCGGCCGGACGTCGTTCAGCACCGATCCGACGACGCGCACCGGCATGTCGTCGAAGCTCTCGAGCTTGGCCTGCGCCAGCTCCAGATCGGTGACGCCCGCCCGCAGGACCACGAGCAGGTTTTTCGTGTGGGACGCCATTGTGTAGGGGTCCGCCCCGGCGGCGAGCGGGGCGGTGTCGACCAGCACGACATCGTAACGGCTGCGCAGCGCGGCGAGCAGATCGACCATCGTCGTCGCACTCAACAGCTCGGGCGAATTGTGCATGCGCGATCCGCACCCGATGAACGAGAGATCCTTGTACGGAGTCGCCTGCAGCACCTGCTCGAGCGGGGCGCGCCCCGTGAGGTGATCGGTCAGCCCCGGTCGACGGCTCGCGCGTAGCAGGCGATGCAGTGCGCCGCGCCGGATGTCGCCGTCGATGACGATCGTGCGCAGCCCGGCGTACGCGAACGCGAGCGCCAGGTTCGCCGACACTAACGACTTCCCTTCGCCCACGCCCGGGCTCGTCACGGTGAGGAGCAGCGGGCTGCCGCCATTGCAGGCGTGCTGCAGCTTCACGCGCACCGTGCGCATCGCCTCGATCGCCTGGGTGGTGGCTTCGCCGTTCTTCGCCCGGCTCAGGTGCGGGAGGGCGCCCAGAATCCGGAGACCCAGGTCGCGGGTCACATGCCCGGGATCTCGGAACCGGGGATCGAGGCTGTCGACCACCACCGCTCCCAACACGCCCAGGCCGGCGCTCGCCAGGAACGACATGATGAGCACGAACGGCGCCAGGCTGCCGAGCGGCCGGTACGGCTGGTCCGGAGCGTCGAGGATACGGACATCGGGCACGGCCGACGCCTCGGCGACGCGGGCCTCGTCGTGGTGCTGCTGCAGCGAGGCGTAGAGCTGCCCCGCCACCTGCACCTCCCGCTCGAGCCTGGTCTGCTCGAACAGCAGGGGCGGAATGTTGCTCAGGTAGCGGACCGTGGAATCCACCCGCTGCCCCAGGTCGCGCTCACGCACCGCCAGGTTGTCGCGCACCGCCCGCAGCAGCGCCGGAATCGTGCGGTGCTCGAGCGTCGCCACGGCATCGGCCAGCTGTTGGACCGGGAAGTTCTGGTCGGTATAGGTGTAGCGCAGCGCCCGGAGCTCGGCCTGCTTGTCGGTGAGCTCCTTCAACGCCTGCATCAGCTCGGGGGACTTTTGGACGGCGTCGATCACGACGAGCGCGTCCGCCGACAGTCCCGAATCGGGCTGGGCCAGGAAGCGATCGATCGCCTGGCGGTCGTGGCCCAATTGATCGCGCGTGACCCGCAGCTCGAACGCGTTCGTGAACGCGGGGGACGGCGGGGGCGTCACCACGCCCGCCGGGAGCACGCCGGCGGTGCGGATCCGGAAGTCCTTGAGCGCCAGCTCGGCCGCCGTGAGGCTCGTCTGCGCGTGCTGCACCTGTTGGCCCAGCATGTCGGCGAGCGCGGCCACCTTGTGGCGCCGCAACTCGTTCGCCACGGCGACGGTTCGGTTCGCCACCCCCCGCAGGATCGCCGTGGTGAGGTGCGGATCGGTGCCGGTGAGCTGTACCGTCACGAAGCTGCCCCCCGGGTCCGTCGTCACCTGCAACTCGCCCGCCAACAGCTCCGCCGCGTCGTGCGGGGTGTAGACGGTGAAGTCGATGGTGCGACCCGGGTTGAGCACGGTCTTTCCCGGCACCCACGCGAACCCCAAGGCGGGGCCGACCGAGTCGCCCACCGCCCCACGCTGCACCACGCCACCCCCCACCGCAACCACCGTAAAGCCCCGAGCCTGACGGTCCACTTCGAGGCGGTAGCGGCCCGGGACCACCCGCGCCTTTAGCCCAAAGGCGACCAGCGCGGCGGAGTCGGCCGGGGTTCGGGGGAAGAGATAGAGACGGGCATCCCGGACGACGGTATCGAGCACCGCGTCCGAGCGCACGAAATCGACCCATGCCTCGACGCCGAGCAGCCGGTCGGTACCGGGCAAGGGCGTGGTGCCCCGGAGCGCGTTGGGGTCAGGCTCCGCCGCCCCGACCCACAGGCGGGCCCGCGCGAGGTACCGGGGCCCGACGAACCGGACGGCCGCGACGACCCCCGCCGCCGTGCCGAGCAGCGTGACGGCCAGCACCAGCCAGCGGCGGCGGCGGATGGCGCCCAGAATGCGATGCCAATCGGGCTCGCCCGCCGCCAGCGGACGCGGGGGCTCTGCGTACGGGCGAGCGGGGCGGCGCTCCAGCAACGGAGCCACCTCGTCGACCCGGGCGGACTCGGGAATCAGCAGTGGGTCTTGCGCCATGTCGAGTGCGAGTCGTATCGCCCAGCACTCGATGTGCCGGGATCACACGCCACCACTGCAAGGCCGGGACCGCGAAGACAATACGCCTGAGCGACGGCGACGCGTGGCGCGCGCGCATCAACCGCGCCCGCAATTTCGTAGCGCGTGAGCGGCACGAGTCAGTGCGCGCCGACCGCGCCGCCGCGCGCAACGCGTTGCGGCGCAATCGACTCGGGAATTCACGCGAGCCGCGCCGCGGGACGCGCACGTCATGTGCATCTGGCGCAGCGGGATGAACCCTTCACTACGCCTGCTCAAACGCCTCTACCCCTACCGCGGGCCGCTCACCTGGGCGCTGCACGCCTGCCTTGTGGCACTCGCCTACACGGGCGCGTACGCGCTGCGCTTCGACTTCGCCATCCCGTCGGACGAGCTGCGCCGCCTGGTGGCGACGTTGCCCTACCTCGTGGCGCTCCGGCCGCTCGCGTTTCAGTCGTTCGGCCTGTTCCGGGACTACTGGCGGCACGTGGGGATGCGCGATCTGGTCAACGTGACCGCCGCCGTGACGCTCGGCTCGGCCGCGTTCGTCCTGATCCTGTTACTGAGCGGCCAGGTCCGAGGCATGTCGCGGGCCGTCCTGATGCTCGACTGGCTGCTCGCGATCTTTTTCGTGGGGGGCTTCCGCTTCGCCATTCGCATCAGTCGCGAGGCGACAAGCTTCATCCGGGCGCGGGCGCCGCAGGGGAAACGCGCGTTCATCATCGGCGCCGGCGAAGCCGGCGAGCAGCTGCTCCGCCAGCTGTCGCACGACAAGCGCCAACAGTTGCGTGTCGTCGGCCTGATCGACGACGACCCGGACACGCACGGCCGGTCGTTGCACGGCGTGCGGGTGCTCGGCGGGGTCCGCGATCTGCGCCGCCTCGTGGCGCACCACCACATCGACTTGCTGGTGATCGCCATTCCGTCCGCCGACCGGGCGCAGCTGCGACGCATCGTCGACCGCTGCGCCGAAACCCGCATTCAGTACAAGATCCTGCCGCCGCTCCAAGATCTGCTCGCGAAGCGCGCCGAAATCGGGCAGCTGCGGGACGTGCAGCTGGAAGATCTGCTCGGGCGCGAGCCGGTCCAGCTCAACCTCGAGCAAGTGGAGCACGATGTCGCCGGGAAGACGATCCTCATCACGGGCGGCGCGGGCTCGATCGGATCGGAGTTGGCACGCCAGGTGGCGCGCTTCCGGCCGCGCCGCATCGTGCTGCTCGATCGGGCCGAGAACACCCTCTACTTCGTGTTGGTCGAGCTGCGCCGGGCGCACCCCTCCCTCGAAGTCGTCCCGGTGATCGCCAGCATCACGAATGCCGAGCGCATGGCCCAGGTGCTGCGCACCTACGCGCCGGACTACGTCTTCCATGCCGCGGCGTACAAGCATGTGCCCTTGTGCGAGGCCAACGTCACTGAGGCTGCATGGAACAACGTCGTGGGGACGCTGCGCGTCGCGGAGGCCGCGGCGCGGCACGGCGTCAAGAAGTTCGTGCTGATCTCCACCGACAAGGCGGTGAACCCGACCAGCGTACTCGGCGCGACCAAGCGGGTCGCCGAGCGGGTCGTGCTCGAGCTGCCGTATCTCGCGGCGTCGGGAACCGACTTCCGCGCCGTGCGCTTCGGAAACGTGCTCGGGTCCGATGGCAGCGTGCTCCCGCTGTTCAAGCGCCAGCTCGCCGCCGGCGGCCCGCTCACGGTCACGGACCCCGAGGTGAAACGCTACTTCATGACCATTCCGGAAGCCGTGCAGCTCGTGGTACAGGCCGCGGCGCTGCCGGAAGCCGGCGGGCGGATCGCGATGCTCGAGATGGGCGAGCAGGTGCGCATCCTCGACCTCGCCGAACAGCTCATCCGCCTCTCCGGGTACGTGCCTCACCAGGACATCCAGATCGAGTTCACGGGCCTGCGGCCGGGGGAGAAGCTGGAGGAGGAGCTCCTCGCATCGGACGAAGCCGCGCACCAGACCAGCGTCGAGAAGATCCGCGTCATCGCGCCCACCGTGGGCGACCCGACGGGCCTGCGCCGCGGCTTGAGTCGCCTCGTCTCGCTCATGACGCTGGGCGACGACGCGGGCGTGCTGCGGGGCATCGCGGCGCTCGTACCGGAGTACGTACCCTGGCAGGGTTCGGCCGCGGCCGAGGCGGTCGCCATCGTGCCCACGACCGGTCAGGTCGCGTGACCGCCGGCGGCGCGCGCACCGGCGTCGCGACGCCAGTTGCACCCGCTCCGGCGCGGCGGCGCACGTTCCTGCCGTTCGCCCCGCCGCAGATCGGGCAGGCGGAGATCGATGCGGTGGTCGACACGCTCAAGTCGGCCTGGATCACGACCGGCCCGAAGACCCGGACCTTCGAGCGCGAGTTTGCCGCCTTCGTGGGAGCGCCCGGCGCGCTGGCGCTGAACTCCTGCACCGCCGGGCTGCACACGGCGTTGGCGACGTTGGGGATCGGCCCGGGCGACGAGGTCATCACCACTCCGATGACGTTTTCCGCGTCGGTCAACGTGATCGAGCACGTCGGCGCACGTCCCGTGCTGGTCGACGTCGAGCCGGACACGCTGAACATCGACCCGCGCCAGATCGCGGCCGCCGTGACGCCGCGGACGCGGGCGATCCTCCCGGTTCATTACGCCGGCCATCCGGTCGATCTCGACGGCGTCGAGGCAGTGGCACGAGCGCATGGCCTCACGGTGGTGGAAGACGCGGCGCACGCCATCCCGGCGCGGTACAAGGGACGGTTCATCGGCTCCGGCCCGAACCCGGTGGCGTTCAGCTTCTACGCGACCAAGAACCTCACCACTGGGGAAGGGGGCATGCTCACCGCCGAGACGGCGTTCCTCGATCGGGCGCGCGTGCTCAGCCTGCACGGCATGAGCCGGGACGCATGGAAGCGCTACGATGAGGGCGCGAGCTGGCGCTACGACGTGCTGCTCCCGGGCTTCAAGTACAACATGACCGACATTCAAGCCGCCATCGGGTCGTGCCAGCTCCGCCGGCAGGACGCGTTTCAGCGGCGGCGGCGGGAAGTCGTGGCGCGCTACAGCGCGGCATTCGCAGGAGACGCAGGCCTCGAGCCCCCGGTGGCGCGGCCGGAGGTCGAGCCCGCCTGGCACCTCTACGTGCTGCGGCTGCGGCTGGAGGCGCTTCGCATCGGGCGCGATCGATTCATCGAGGAGCTCACCGCCCGGAACATCGGGACGTCGGTCCACTTCATCCCGGTCCACTTGCACCCCTACTACCGGGACAAGTACGGCTACGCGCCCGACGCGTTCCCGATCGCACACGACAACTTCCGGCGCCTGCTCAGCCTGCCGCTCCACCCGGGATTGTCCGACCGTGACGTCGCAGACGTGATCGAGGCGGTCTTGGACGTGGCGCGGACGCACCGCCGCTGACGGAAGGGGAGACCGATGCGCTTTGGCTGGGTCGGCTGCCACGCGGAAGGGCTTCCCGCGCTCGAAGCGTTGCTCGACGCCGGAACGCCGATCAGCGGCCTCGTCACGCTGCGGCCCGAGCTGGCGGCCCGACGCAGCGGTGCCGTCGACTACGCGCCGCTCGCCGCCCGGCACCACGTCCCCCTCTACCGTGTGGGGAACATCAACGATGCCGACGGCCATGAGGCGCTGCGCGCCCTCGACGCCGACATCGTGTTCGTGATCGGCTGGAGTCAGATCCTGCACGCTCCGGCACTGCGGCTCGCCCGCACCGGGATGATCGGGGCGCACGCCTCACTGCTGCCGCACAACCGGGGCAGCGCCCCGGTCAACTGGGCGCTGATCCGGGGGGAGCGGCAGACCGGTAACTCGCTCATCTGGCTCGCCGAGGACGTGGATGGCGGCGCGGTGATCGATCAAACGGCGTTCTGCATCACCGCGTACGACACCTGCGCCTCGCTGTACGAGCGCGTCGCGGCGTCCAACCGGGACATGCTGCTCGGTCTCATGCCGCGCCTCGTGGCGGGCGAGCGGCCCGGTCGGCCTCAGCCGGCGGGGGATGAGCCCGTTCTGCCGCGTCGCCGTCCCGCGGATGGCCGCATCGATTGGGGCCAGTCGAGCCGCGCCGTGTACGACTTCGTGCGCGCGCTCACACGTCCCTACCCCGGCGCGTTCAGCCGGCTCGAAGGGCAGCGCTGGACCGTGTGGCACACGGCTCGCGTCCCGAGCGCGAATGGGACCGGCCACCTGGGCACGCCAGGCGCGGTGCTCGGTCCCGTGGTGAGCCCGCTCGAAGCCGCCTGCGGGCAGCTGGTGGCCTGCGGAGAGGGCGCAGTCGTACTGCTCGAGCTCGAGGCGGACGATGGCGCCGTGCTGCGGGGCCGGACGTTGAGCGAGCAACCATGGACGGGAAAACGCTGGAGCAACGCCGATGAAGCGACCAGTTAGGCGCGTCCTTGTGATCGCCGCCCACCCGGACGACGAGGTGCTCGGGTGCGGCGGGACCCTCGCGCTGCACGCGCGGGCCGGCGACGAAGTCCACGCCGCGATCGCCTGCGAGGGAGAGTCGCTCCGCTACGGGCCTGAGGGCGTCGGCCAATCCCATCACATGGAGCAGGCGGCGCAGACGCTGGGGTTGCAAGACGTGCGGCTGCTGGGCTTTCCCGACCAGCGGCTCGACACGGTCACCCTCACGGACATCATCGCCCCGCTGGAGCAGCGGGTCCGCGACGTGCGCCCGGATATCGTGTACTGCCAGTACGGCGGCGACGTGAACCGGGACCACGAGCTGCTCTTCAAGGCCGCCCTCGTGGCGACCCGGCCCACGGAAAACTGCATCGCGGCCATCTACGCGTTCGACACCGCGAGCAGCACCGAGTGGGCCTTCCCCCGCAGTTTCGTCCCCGACATGTGGGTGGAAATCTCTGCCACGCTCGAGACCAAACTCGCCGCCATGGCGTGCTACGAGAGCGAGCTCCGTGCCTATCCTCATCCCCGCTCGCTCGATGCCTTGCGCCACCGGGCCATCGCCTGGGGGAACCAGAACTGCATGGAGGCTGCGGAAGTGTTCATGACCGTGCGGCGCATCCACCGCCATGGTCAACCGCCCGCTTGACCTAGCGCTCGGGCTGCTCGGCGTGGCGCTCGCGGCGCCGCTCCTGGCGGCGGCCGCGGTCGGCATCCGCCTGTCGAGTCCGGGGCCCGTGCTGTATCGGGCGCGTCGCGTCGGACGCAACGGCGCGGCCTTCACCATGTACAAGCTGCGCACGATGCACGTGCGCGAGGGCCCTGGCAGTGCGATCACCGGTCGGAACGACCCGCGCGTCTTCCCCTTCGGGGCGTGGCTGCGGCGCACGAAGATCGATGAGATCCCCCAGCTCTTCAATGTGGTGCGCGGTGACATGTCGCTCGTGGGCCCGCGTCCCGAGGATCCGGCGATCGTCCTGCGCCACTATGCGCCGGCGCACCGCGAGACCCTGGCCGTTCGCCCCGGCCTGGCGAGCCCCGGCAGCATCTACAACTACACGCACGGCGAACGGCTGCTCTCGAGCGGCCAGCCCGAACGGGATTACGTCGACCGCCTGCTGCCGCTCAAGCTCGCGCTCGACGTGGTCTACGTGCGCCGGGCCTCGCTGCGCTACGACCTCACCATCGTGGGCCGCGCGCTCTGGGCGATCGCGTCCGTCGCGCTCGGCCGATCGACATTCCCCGATCCCCCCGAGCTCGCAGCAGCTCGCGAATTGATGATCGAGGAGGCAACGTCATGCAACCTCGTCGTTCGGTGACCGTCGGGCTCGTCGGCGTCAGCGCCGTTCTGGCCGCGATGTGTCACGACCCGACCCAGACCCAGATCATCCCACCCCCCTCGGCGGTAGATGCCGGACCCGACTTGCGGACGACTCCCGGGTCTCCGGTTACGCTCACGACCCGGCTCGTCGGAGGGGGAAGCCGCTGGACGGTAACCTGGGGCGACGGCGCGGCCGACAGCGGGAAGCTCTCCGGTCGCGACACGCTCTTGACCTTGACGCACGGCTTCAGCGCGACCGGAACGTATGCGATCAAGGTCAGCGGGGCGGGCTCGGACGGCGCGGCGACCTCCGACACGCTCACGATGGTCGTCGAGCCCCCCGGGACCCCACAGGTCTTTGTCGGGGCCGGTGACATTGGGGAATGCGGCCTTCAGCACGCGCGGAAGACCGCCGCGATCGTCGATACCATTCCTGGCACCGTGTTCAACCTCGGCGACAATGCCTATCCCGACGGCACGCTGAGCGACTACGGTCGGTGCTATGCCCCGAGTTGGGGGCAATTCAAGAAGCGCACGCGCCCCGTCCCAGGCAACCACGAGTATAAGGTCGACACGGCCGCCGGGGGGTACTTCGGCTACTTCGGCGTGGCCGCGCACGACGCGCCCACGGGCTGGTACAGCTATGACCTCGGCAGCTGGCATATCATCGTCCTGAACTCGAGCTTCGAAGAAACGGCGACGCTCAGCAGAGTGCTCAATCGCCAGACGCAGCTATCGTGGCTGCGCAATGACCTCGCCGCGCATCCCACAACTTGCACGCTCGCCATGTGGCACCACCCCCGCTTCAGCTCAGGGGTCGTGCATGGAAACGACACGCTGATGCAGGCCTTCTGGCAGGTGCTGTACGACGCTGGCGCCGACGTGATCCTGTCCGGCCACGAGCACAACTACGAGCGCTTCGCCCCGCAGACACCCGACGGCACGGCCGACCCCGCGCGCGGCATCAGGGAGTTCGTCGTCGGCACGGGAGGGGGCGGCTACGACTCGCTCGACGTCACCAAGGTGACCAAGCTAGGCAACAGCGAGGTGGGGGGCGTCGATCACGGCGTACTCAAGCTGACGCTGTCGGAAGGCTCGTATCATTGGGCGTTCCTCCCATCGGGCTACACCCTCGATTCGGCCTCGACTCCCCCCGAATACAGCCACACCGACTCGGGCACGGCCTCATGTCACTGAACCGTCGCAGCACGCTGACCGCCGCGCTGATGGCCGCGCTGGCCTGCGGCGAAGATCGCCCGCCGATCGCCCCCGCCCTCCGCGCCGACGTGAGCGGGCCGTCCGACCAGACCTTGGTCGTCGCCGGCAACATCGCGAGCTGCGCCACGAACGGGGACGAGCTGACGGCACAGCTCGTGGACGCGATCCCGGGCACCGTCGTCACGCTCGGCGACAACGCCCTGCCGCACGGCCGAGCGGCCGACTACCAGGCGTGTTACGACCCGAGCTGGGGGCGCTACAACGCGCGCACCTACGCCGCGCTCGGCGACCGTGACTTCGATAGCACCGGCACCGCAGCCGGGACGTTCGCGTACTTCGGCAGTCGCGCCGGGTCCAGCGGCACCGGTTACTACAGCGTCGACCTCGGCGCCTGGCATGTCGTCGTCCTGAACTCGAACGGCGGATCCCAGCCGTTCGGCGCGGGCTCGGCGCAGAACCGGTGGCTGCAGGCCGATCTGGCAGCGAACCCCGGCAAGTGTCTGCTCGCCGTGTGGCACCACGCATATGTCTTCTCGTCGACCACGCCAGGATGGACCTCGCGCCCGTCGATCAAGGCGCTGTGGAACCGCCTCTACGCCGCCGGCGTCGACCTCGTGCTGAACGGGTCGGAGCATGATTATGAGCGCTTCGCCCCGATGACGCCCGATGGTGTCGCTGATCCGGTGCACGGGATTCGGGAGATTAACGTCGGCACGGGAGGGGAGGCCGTCTGGGCGCCCACGGTGGTCGCGCCCAACAGCGAGGTCCGCGCGGCGACCTACGGCGTGCTGAAACTGACCTTGTCCCCTGATCACTACGGCTGGCAGTTCGTCCCCATCGCGGGACAGAGCGCGAGCGACGCGGGGTCCGCGGCCTGCCACAACGCGTCCAGCCCGCCGCCGCCGCCACCACCACCGGACGTCCCGCCGACGGTCGATGCGGGCCCCGACCTCCGCACGCAGCCCGGTACCACCACCCGCCTCGCGTTCCGGCTCGCGCACGTCGAGAACGACGCGCCCTGGACCTACGCGGTCGAGTGGGGGGACGGGTCCACCGCGCAGGGAAGTGTGTCGTCCCTTCCCCAGCTCGTCGCCGCCAGCCACGCGTACGGCGCGACCGGCAGCTATCCCGTACGCGTGAGCGTCACGGCGGCAGACGGGAGTACGGGGTGGGACACGCTCACGGCCTTCGTCGAGCCCTCCGGCACGCCGCAGGTGTTCGTCGGCGCCGGCGACATGGGCACGTGCGCCAAACCGTATCCGCTCGCCACGGGCAAGCTGCTCGACGGGATCCCGGGCACGGTGTTCCTGTTGGGTGACAACGCGTACCCGGATGGCTCGGATGCGAGCTACCAGAATTGCTTCGCGCCCGGCTGGGGCCGCCACCGCAAGCGCACGCACCCGGTGCCAGGCAACCACGACTACGAACAGCCCGGGGCGGCGAGCTACTTCCGCTATTTCGGGGTCGCCGCCGGCGAGCCCGGCAAGGGCTATTACAGCTACGACCTCGGCAGCTGGCACATCGTGGCACTGAACTCGGAGATCAACGTGAGCGCGGGCTCGACCCAAGAGCAGTGGCTCCGCGCCGACCTCGCTGCCCACCCCGCGCAGTGCACGCTCGCCTATTGGCACGTCCCGCGGTTCAGCTCCGGCACCACGCATTTGAGCTCGACGGTGCCACAACCGCTGTGGCAGGCGTTGTACGATCACGGTGCCGACGTCGTGCTCTCAGGCCACGAGCACAACTACGAGCGTTTCGCGCCGCAGACGCCCGACGGCACTGCGGACCCGGCGCGCGGCATTCGGGAATTCGTGGTCGGGACCGGAGGCTCGGGCGCCTACCCTCTAGGACCCCCCATCGCCAACAGCGAAGTGAGCAGCTGGAACCACGGGGTCCTCAAGCTCACGTTGCGCGACGGCGCCTACGACTGGCAATTCATTCCGATCCCGGGCATGACGTTCACCGACTCCGGCAGCGGCACCTGTCACTGAAGCGACTCGCCCGAGTCCCCGTGCATGGCGAGGGCGTACAACTCGCGATGCGCCCGGACGACTCCTGTTGCGTCCGCGCCACGCTGGCGCTCATGGCCCGCCGCATGCGGAGCGGTCGGCTGCGGCCTGCACCGAACGTCCCGGGGGCCGCCTCGGTCATCTCAGGAGACGCATGACGCTCGTTCAGCGGCCTCACGACCAGCCCCGACCCAACACCCCGGCCGCACCTGGCCTGGTGCGCCGGCTCGGGGACGCCCTCGCGGCGCGCAACGTCCCGTACTGCCAGTGGAAGGGCGGCCGGCGTCCCGAGCGCTGGCTCACCGGCGCCGGCGATATCGACCTGCTGGTCGATCGCACGGCCCAGCCGCTACTCGCGCAGGTGCTGGGCACCCTGGGATTCAAGCGGGTCGAGCCCTCCGCCGGGCGCACACTCCCCGGCACCGAGAGCTATTTCGGCTATGACCCCGACTTGATGCGCCTCGTCAACGTCCACGTGCACTACCGGGTCGTGTTCGGCCGGCCCTGGACCACGACCTACGCGCCCCCCGTGGAAGCGGCCATACTCGCCAGCGCGAGCCGCCGCTTCGTGTTCCAGGCTCCGGCCCCCGAGCACGAGCTCGTGTTGCTCGTGCTGCGACTGGCGTTACAGTGCACCGCACGGGATACGCTGCTCCGACCCCACCCCCCCTGGCTCTTAGCGGCTCAGACGACCCTGGAGCAGCTCGAGCGGGAAGTGTCCCGGTCCGAGGTGATCCAGTTCCTGACCGCTCAGCTGCCGTCCGTGGACGTCGCGCTTTTCGACCGGTGCCGCCGCGCCCTCGAGCCGGATCGTCCCGCGTGGGCGCGCTACGTCGCCGGCCGAGCGTTGCGCGCCCGGCTGGCCCCCTTCGCCCGTCGCCCCAAGACGGTCGCGGTGCTGATGGCGTTAGCCGATCGGCTTGGCAGCCTGGTCGGCTACCATCGCCGGCTCGGCGCTCGGCTGCCGCGTGGCAGCGTCGTCGCGCTGTTGGGCGGCGACGGAGCGGGAAAGTCTACCTGCGCCCACGCCCTCACGGCCTGGCTGGCACCCGATCTGGCGACTATGCACGCACACCTCGGTCGACCTCCTCGCTCGGCGGCGACCTACGCGGTGGGTGCCGCGCTCAAAGCGAGCCGCGGAGTGGGTTGGGCCGGGGTCACCGCCTACGTGGATCTGCTCCGTCACGTCTGCACGGCGCGCGACCGCTATCGACTGTACCGCAAGACGCACCGCTTCGCAGCAGCCGGCGGCATCGTCATCGCGGAGCGCTATCCGATCCCGGCGAACTACTTTCTGGCCGGGCCGAGCGCCGCCCAGGGGCTCGGCACGCCCGTGGACAACCGCGTGACGCGCCTGCTGCGACGGCGGGAGGCGCTGTACTACGAGCGCATGTCGCCGCCCGACGCTGCGATCGTGCTCCAGCTCGACCCCGAGACCGCGGTTCGCCGCAAGCCCGAGGAGCCGTCCGAGTACGTCCGGGGACGGGCGCAGGTCGTGTGGCAAACCGATTGGGCGCACGTTGGCGCGCACGTGATCGACGCGGGGCGCGTGCTTCCGGAAGTGCTGCGTGACGTGAAGTCGCACATCTGGGGCCGTCTCTAGCGTGATCGCCCGCGCACCCGTTGGCCCGCGGCGACGCGCCCACGCCCCGGTGCTGGAGCTGATCGGTCCGGCGGCCGCAGGCAAAAGCACGCTCGTCGACGAGCTCCGGGCCAAGGCCCGCAGCATGCGCGGGCCGCTCGCTATCTGGGGACTGCCGCGGTCCCGGCTGATCGCGCATGGCGTGCGCCTGATGCCGACCTTCATCCGGCTCGCGCGGGACCCTCGCCCGCCCGCGCTCGCCGAGCTGGCGCACCTGGTCCGGCTCGAGACCCTGCAGGAAGCGGTGGAACGGGAACGGCCGAGGTCGCCCGGGGCCATCCTGATCGACGAGGGCCCGGTGTTCGCCCTGACCTGGATGGAGGTCTTCTACCCGGATCGCAACGGCCCCCGCTTCGCCGCGTGGCGCACGCAGGCGCTCGCCCAGTGGGCCCGGACGCTCGACTTCGTCGTCTCGATCGACGCCCCGGACCCGACGTTGCTGCACCGGATGCGGACGCGCCCCAAAGGCCACATGGTCAAGAACGCCCCCGATGACGAGGTGCGCGCCTTCACGGCGCGCTTCCGCACCGCCTTCGGCCGCGTGCTGCAGGACCTGCGGGCGCACGGCGGCCCGGAGATCGTCACGTTCGTGACCGGCAACGAGCCGCGTGAGCGTACCGCCGAGCGGGTGCTCGCGGCGATCAGCGAGGCGTGCGATGGCGACTGAGCTCGTCGGCATCCCGACCGCGGCCGGACGGCGTGGTCCCACGCTGACGCAGCGCGCGTCCCTCAACGCGATCGCGTCGCTGCTCGATTACGCCGCGAAGTTGGTCGTGGGCTTCGTGGTGACCCCGATCGTGGTGGCGGGACTCGGCCGCTCGCTGTTCGGGACCTGGGAGATGCTGAACCGGCTGGTGACCTACATGTCGGCGGCCGACGGGCGACCCACCGAAGCGATCCGCCTCATGGTGGCCAACCGCCAGGCCGTGGACGACGCGACGACGCAGCGCCGGTACGTCGGAGCGGCGCTGGCGGTGTGGCTCCTGTTCCTGCCGATCATCATGGCGGCGGGCGGCGTCGTGATCTGGCTCGCTCCCGGCGTGACCAAGGCCGCGCCCCCGCTGCACGACACCGTGCGGATCGCCACGGCGCTACTGCTCGCCAGCTTCTTCATGACGCTCGTGGCTGGGGTGCCCGAATCCGTGCTGCGCGGGATGAACCTCGGGTATCGCCGCATGGGTCTGCAGGCGAGCCTCAACCTGGTGGGCGGCCTGCTGATGATCGCGGCGGTCCGAGCGGGCCTGGGCCTCGTCGGGCTGGGCGGGACGCAGGTCGTGCTCACGTTCATCACTGGCCTCCTATTCTGGTCCCTCGCCCGGCGGTACGTGCCGTGGTTCGGCGTCGCGCGGCCCACCCGCGACGACGTTCGCGCGCTGCTCGCGATGAGCGCCTGGCTGACGGCTGGGGAAGTCGTGGTGAAGCTGCTGCTCGCCTCGGACGTCCTCATCCTGGGGATGGTGCTGTCACCGGCCGTGGTCGCGTCGTACGCGCTGACGGGATACGCCGCCCGCACGGCCATCGGCATTCACGAGTTCACCACCAGCGCCGCGATGCCTGGGTTGGGCGGCCTGATCGGGCGCGGGGATCACGCCCGCGCCGCTCAGGTGCGGAGAGAGCTCCAAACCCTCACCTGGCTGCTCGTCACGGGGATCGGCGCCACGATTCTCGCTTGGAATCCGTCCTTCCTTGCGCTGTGGGTCGGACGGCAGCATTACGCCGGTCCCTGGGTGGACCTCCTGATCGTCGTGGTCGCCGTCCAGACCGCCTTCATCCGCACCGACGCGTACATCATCGACGCGGCGCTGCGACCCCGACCCCGCGTGCTGGTCGGCGCGGCCGCCACGCTGACCACGATTGCCCTCGCCGTCCCCCTCACGCGGGCGCTGGGGATCGCCGGTCTGTGTGTCGGCCTCCTCGCGGGCCGCTCGGTCCAGTCGCTCGGCTACCCCATGCTGGTCCGGTCGTGCTTCCAGCAGCGCTTTCGGCCCTCCCTCGAGGCCGCGCGCCTGCTTGGCATCACCGCGCTGCTCTTCGCCGCGAGCAGCGCGCTCGGCCGGCAGGTCGTCGCAGGGAGCTGGCCGGCGTGGGGAGCAGGTCTGGTGCTGACGCTGGCACTCTCCGTGGGTGTGGCGCTCCTGGTCGGTCCGTCCGCCGCGACGCGACGGGCCATCTACGCCAGAGTGCGCGGGCTCTGGCCGAGAGGGGCCTGGAAGCCATGACCGCCCTCGCCGCGCGTGCCGTCTACGCGCCGAACCCACCCTTGCGTCCCAGGGCGGTCGCAGCGGCAGGGTCGCTCAATCCGGTCGTGCGCTGGGCGTTCTATTTCTTCATCCTCTCGATTCCGTTCGAGATGCCCAACCGCTCGATCCCGCTCGAGATTACGACCATCACCGCCGCGCTATTCCTGCTGACCACGCCGCTCGAATACCGCGCGTGCTTCGGCCGCGTGCCCTCGGCCTTGGTGTGGTTCAGCGTCTGGCTATGGGTGGCCATCGTGTCGGGACTCCTCCAGTCGGGTGAGCACGCCCTGATGGTGCTGCAATTCCTGGCCAATCTGCTCGAGCTGCTGCTGGTGTGCTGGACGGGGAGCAACCTGATGCGCGATCGCCGGGTGTTCCGCGCCGCGCTGGTGACGCTGGTCATCGCCTGTGCACTGCGTGCCGGCATGCAGTTCCTGGGCGTCGGCGTCACCGCCCGCCACGTCTGGACCGGGGGCGAGCGCGAGACCGTGTTCGGACAGAACGCCAACATCAGCGCCTTGATCCTGGCGTGCGGCCTGCTCGCCGCCTTCGGCGTACGGCACGCGGGGGGGTGGCGTGTGCTGCGTTCTCCAGTCGTGTTCTGGCCGCTCGCCGGACTCATGGCCAGCGCGGTCGTGCACACCGGCTCACGCGGCGGCCTCCTCGCTCTCACCGCTGGGCTCCTCGTGCTGCTGTTCCGGGGACACACCGTCTGGCAACGGGTGCGCAGCGGCGCCACCGTGCTCATCGCCATGGCGTTCCTCGTGTGGGCCGCCATGCGGGTCGAGATGATGCGGAACCGGTTCGAGGAAGCCGCCCATGGTGGCTTTGCGGGGCGTGAGCGTATCTACCCGGCCCTGCTCGGCATGTTGGTCGAGCGGCCGGTGCTGGGGTGGGGGCCCATTACCAATCAGTTCGAGCTGGCGAAGCGCATCGAGGAAAAGGTCAAGCTGCGCCGCGACGCCCACAATCTCGTGCTCGAGGTGCTGACGACCACGGGGTTCATCGGTCTGATCCCGTTCCTCACGGGGCTCTCCCTCGTCGCGCTGGCGGCGTGGCGCGGGCGACGTGGCAGCTACGCCATCCTGCCGGTCGCCTTGCTCGCCACGATGTTCATGGGGACGATGAGCGGCACCTGGATCGCTTCGAAGATCCTGTGGCTGGTGTTCGCGTGTGCCCTGGCGTGCGCGCCTGACCTCACGCGAGGCCGGGCGGTGTAGGCGCACCTGCCGTTGCGGGCACGCAACGGACGAACTCCCGTGCCACCGTTAACCGACGACGTGACAAATGTTTAGGCCAGAACCGCCGCCCGCACGCGTTCTGCATGCCCACACGTCGACAACTGCGACCCCAGGACCGTGCGCACATGTGTGGCTTTGCAGGACGCTTCCACCCCATCGCGCTGCGCCCCGAGCCGGATTGGGCCGCCACTGCCGAGGCCCTGCTCGCTCACCGGGGGCCCGATGGGTGCGGCTGTCACTCGGACGAGCACTGTGAGTTCGTCCACCGCCGGCTCGCCCTCATCGATCTGTCGCCCACCGGGCGCCAGCCGATGCCCAACGAGGACGGGACCGTCTACGTCGTGTACAACGGCGAGATCTACAACCATCAGGCGCTGCGGCGGGAGCTCCAGGGCCGCGGGCATTGCTTCCGCGGCACATCCGATACGGAGGTGCTCGTCCATCTGTACGAAGAGCGGGGCGAGCAGCTGGTCAACGAGCTGCGCGGCATCTTCGCGTTCGCGATCTACGATTCGCGGCGCCGGCGCCTGCTGCTCGCGCGCGACCGCTACGGGGTGAAGCCACTGTTCTACGCGCGGCTCGACGGGCAGTGGGTGTTCGCCAGCGAGATCAAGGCGATCACGGCCTTGCGGGAGTTCCGCCCGGCGATCGATCGGCAGGCATGCTACGACTTCATGGGCCTGGGCTACGTCCCCGAGCCGGCGACCGGGTTCGCCAACATCGCCGCCCTTCCCGCCGGCACCACGCTGACGATCACACCGGAGGCGCATCGCCTGCGCCGCTACCACGAGCTTCGCGTCGAACCCGATCCCGCGCGTGAGCTCGCCGGCGCCGTGTCGGTCGTCGAGACTCGACTGCTCGACTCGGTGCGGCGGCAATCGGTCGCGGACGTGCCGGTCGCGGCGCTCTTGAGCGGGGGCATCGACTCGTCGCTCGTCGTGGCGGCGTACGCGCGCGCGACCGGCGGCGCCACGACCACATTCAACGTGCGTTTCCCGGACCGGGGCTACGACGAGACGGGGCCCGCCGTCCAAGTCTCCCGCCACTACGGGACCAGCCACCATACCATCGATCTCGGCGACTGGGCGATGACGCCCGAGGCGGTGCTCGAGCTGTTCCGGCACTTCGACCAGCCGTTCGCCGATACGAGCCTCGTACCCATGTACTGGATTTCCCGCGCCGTGCGGGAGCACGGGATCATCTGCACCCTCTCGGGCGACGGCGGCGACGAAGCGTTCGGCGGCTACGAGAAATTCCGGCGGGCGGGCCTGTTTGCGCTGCTCATGCGCTCGCCTGATTGGTTGCTGGGACTCGCCGAGCAGTCGGGCCGCTGGGCCACGCCGTGGACGCGGGATTGGGGGCGGCGGGCGGCGAAGGCCATTCAGCTCGCCCGCGCGGGACGGGCCAACCCCGCCGTCGTCCTCGCGGGACTCGGCAACTACTTGAGCGAGACGCAGAAGGAAGAGCTCGTCGGGCCGGAGGGCCGCGCGGGGCTCGCGCCCGTGTACCGCCACTTCGACACGGCCGGCCCCTCCCCCACTCGTCCCACGGATCTCGACGAGCTGTCCCGGCGCCTCACGGAGCGCTGCTTCGCCGTCAGCCTGCCGTCGGACATGCTGCGCAAAGTCGACATGATGAGCATGCGGGCCAGCATCGAAGTGCGGGTGCCCATGCTCGACGAGGACGTCGTCGCGCTCGGCGTCACGTTGCCGCACCGACTCAAGACCGGGGCCCGCGCGGGCAAGCGCGTGCTGCGGGCCCTGGCACAACGCTGGCTCCCGCGCGCCGTCGCCGCGCGCCCGAAACGGGGCTTCAGCATCCCGCTCGATGTGATGGTGCCGCGCGGTTTCCACCGCACGCTCGAGGACCTGCTGCTTGCCGGCGACGCTCGCACGCGTCCCGTGCTCAACGGCGCGCTCGTCCGCCGCTGGCTCGCCGGGTTCCGTCACGGGCTGGGGCGCGCCGGCGGATCCGTGAGCCGGGGTGGCCTCTACCAGCGCGTCTTCACCGTGCTCTCCCTCGAGCTCTGGCTGCGCGAGCAGCGCCTCACGTGGTGAACCCGGCATGCTGATCTCGTTCTCGGGACTCGACGGCGCGGGCAAATCGAGCCTGATCGCCTGGCTCAAGGGCGAGCTGGAGCGCCGCCACCGCGCGGTCACCGTGCTGCACATGAATCGCGATGTCGGCCTGTACGCAGTCTTGCGCGCCGTCCGGGATGCGCTCACGGGCGCCCCACCGGATGGTCCCGCGCGGGCGGTCGCGCTCGACGAGGTCGCCCGGCGTCCGGGGCTCTTGGGCCAACTGGAACGGCTCCGCGACGCGGTCGTCTGGAGCCTGTGGCTGCGCCGGCTCATCTACCCGATCGACCTGCTCGTCTTCCTGTGCTACCGACTGTACGTCGAGACGGTGCGGAAGCGCATCCTCATCATGGATCGGTATTTCTACGACACGCTGGTGGACGTAGCCGGCCCCGGCGGCTGGGGCTGGCTCCGCTGGCTCCACCGGATCACGCCGACGCCGGACGTGCCCGTCCTGCTCGAGATCAGTCCCGAAGCGGCGTACGCGCGCAAGGGCGAATACTCGCTCCCCTATCTGCGCGCCCGCGAAACGGCCTATCACACGGTGTTCCGTTGGGTCGACGCGCCGCTCGTCCTCCAAGCAAGCGACCCAGCGGCGAGCAAGCTCGCCCTGACACGCCTCGTGCTGGCAGAGCCCGCCCATGACACGGAGTCTCGGCACGCCGCCTGGCTGCTCCGGCTGCTGCTCGACCGGCGCGCCGCGCCGGATGGCCTGCGCGACGTCGACTGGGACCTGCTCCTGGACATCGCCCGGCGCAACGGCGTGCTGGCGCGCACCGCCGAGCGCCTGACGTTGCGCGATGTCACGGTTCCGGAACCCTTCGCCGAGGCCGTGGCGCGTGAGCAGGACCGCGTCGCCGCGAGCCTCGAGCTGATTCAGCGCGTGCGCCAGGCCTGTGAAGCGGCGGGGATCGCGTTCGTGTTTCCGAAAGCGTTCCAGGACTATCCCGACATGGGCGACGACGTCGATCTGCTGCTGCTCGAGCCCTCCGCCGACGCGGACCACCGCATCATCGCCGAGCTCGACGCCGCGGCGCTGCGGCGCGATGTCGGCGGCCGCATCGCCGGGACGACCACGTACGCCGTCGCCGGCTGCCCGTCCCCCCTCGACGTGCAGCACGGCCGTCTCGGGGTCGTGGGCGAGCACCGCACGTTCCCGCAGGTGCTGATGCAGCACCGGGGACGCCGCCTCCTCGATGGAACCGAGGTCATCGAGCCTCCGGTCGAGGATCAGCTCATATTGCAAGGCCTGCAGCGAGTCTGGGGCCGCCTCCAGATCCTCCTGTGCGACGTGGTCTTCACCATCTCCGCCATCCGCCCGGGCACGCTCGATTGGGAGTACGTCATCCGCACGGCGCGGCAGCACGGGGGGTTCGACGGCCTCTGCTGCTACCTGAGCTACGTGGATCACATCCACCGCGACACGTTCGGGCGGCCCCTCCTGTCGGCGGCGGTGAGGGAGCGGCTCGACCTGCGCGGATGGGGACGAGCCCGGTTTCGCACGGGGGCGTACCGGTTTCCCGTGCTCCGCGTCAATACCAGGCTATACCTGCGCCAGCTCGCCGCGCGGATCGCCGCCGGGGACTGGGCGAGCGCCGGCCGGATCTGCCTGCTCCCGCTCGTCGCACTGGCCCGAGCCGGGCGACGGCTGGCGCCGCGGCCGCCGCACTCGGCCCGGTCCGGCGCGCGAACGCTGCTCATCGAGACGGCGGGTAGACGATGACGTCGCACGACTCCCCGATCCGGGTCCTGATGATCACGAGCGAGTGGCCGGTCCCCGACGGCCGCCCGCGCACGACGTTCTTCATCAAGCGCCAGGCAGAGTTTCTCCAGGCGGCCGGTGTGGCGGTGGACGTGTTCCACTTCAAGGGCGCCAGGCGACCCTGGAACTACTTCAAGGCCTGGCTCGCGGTCCGGCGCCGCATCGCCCAGCGGCCCTACGACCTCGCACACGCTCAATTCGGGATGAGTGGATTGCTGGCGTTGCCGAAACGGCTCCCCCTGGTCGTCACGTTCCGCGGAGACGATGTCCAGGGAGTGGTGGGCTGGAACGGGCGGGTCACTCCGACCGGGAGGTTGCTGCAGCTGTTGTGTCGGGCCGTGGCCTTGTGGGCTGACGCGGCCATCGTCGTATCGGAACACATGAAGGCGTTTCTCCCACGGTCCGTGCGGCCCCGCGTAATCCCGTCGGGGCTCGATCTGAACCTGTTCCGTCCCGTTCCCCGAGACGACGCACGGCGGCGTCTCGGCCTGCCGCTCGACCGGCGCCTCGTGTTGTTCGTCGGGAACCCGGCGGAGCCGCGCAAGCGATACCCCCTCGCCTGCGACGCACTGGATCTGCTGCGCCGCACGCTCCCTGCCGAGCTGCTCCTCGCCTGGGGAACGCCGCATTCGGACATGCCGCTCCTCATGAGCGCGGCCGATGCGCTGGTGTTCACCTCGGTGCAGGAAGGCTCGCCCAACACGGTCAAGGAAGCGCTCGCCTGCAATCTCCCCGTGGTCTCCGTGCCGGTGGGCGACGTGCCCCGGCGTCTCCAGGGCATCGAGGGCTGTGAGCTGTGTCCCGACGAACGGCCGGTTACCATCGCCGCAGCGCTGGAACGCGTGTTGCGCCGGGACCGCCGTGTCGCAGCGCGCGACACCGTGCTGGACCTGGACGAGGGGCGACTCACGCAGGAGGTCATCGCCATCTACCGGTCGGTGTTGGCACGTCGCAACGGCCACCCGCGGATCGTGGAGGCGCCGCGTGCCATCGTTTGAGCGGGTGCTGGTGCTCGACGGTCAAACCACGCAGGGGCTCGCCTGTGTGCGCTCGCTCGGGCGGGCGGGACATACCGTGTTCGTGGCGAGTCCGTTGCGCCGCCCGCTGGCGGCCTGGTCGCGGTACTGCCGCGCCCACTTCCGCTTGGGCGACGAGACGATCGCCGCATTCGCGGCGCTGCGCGCGTGGGCCCAGACGCAGGGCGTGCGCGTCGTGTTGCCGCAGCGGGAGCGGTCGTGCCTCTTGTGCGACGCCGAGCGCGCGCAATGGGAGGCGGCGGGGATCGTCGTCGGGTGCGGCCCGCAGGACATGCTGCTGCACGCCTTCGACAAGGCTCGGACGCTCGAGCTCGCCGCCGCTTGCGGCGTGCGGATTCCGCCGACGCGGTTTCCGCGCACGCTCGCCGAGGCACGCGCAGCCGCCGAGGCGATCGGATACCCCTGCATCCTCAAACCCCGGTTCAGCGATTTCTGGGACGGCGGCCGGTTCCAGGCCGAGCACGGCGCGCGCTACGTGCCCGACCACGCGGGGCTCGAGGCCGGCGTGGCCGCCTGTCGCCGGGGCGAGGCTTGGCCGCTGATCCAGGGGATCGTCGCGGGGCGGGGGAAAGGGGTGTTCGCGCTGTGTGACCACGGCGAGCCCGTCGCCTGGTTCGGCCACGAGCGCCTGCGCGACGTTCGACCGTCGGGATCGGGAAGCAGTCTGCGGCGCTCGATCCCGCTCGATCCACGGCTGCGGGAGCCGGCGGCTCGCCTGCTCGCCGCCATGGCCTGGCACGGGCCGGTCATGGTCGAGTTCCGCGACGACGGCTCCGGCGAGCCATGCCTCATCGAGGTGAACGGCCGGTTTTGGGGCTCGCTCGAACTGGCGATCGCGTCCGGTGTCGACTTCCCGAAGCTGTGGGTGGCGCTGCTCCGCGGCGAGCGGGTCGCGGCGACCAGCGCGTACGAGACCGGCGTGACGCTGCGATGGGCGTGGGGCGACGTCAAACGGCTGCTCTATGTCGTCGCGGGAGCGCCGCCGGGATGCCCCGAGCCATACCCGAGCGTCCTGCAAGGCTTGCGGGAAGTCCTGGGTCCCCAGCCGGTCGGCACCCGGAGTGAAACGTGGCGATCGGATGACCGGTGGCCTGGCGTCGGGGAGTGGATGCAGGGCATCGGCGGCTTGGGCGGGTTGTTCCGCGCGACGTTCGCACGGCGGCTCCGGCGCGCCCCGCCGCCGAGTCTCTCCGATGTCCCCAAGCGCGCCACCCCGACCCCGGGCTCGCAGACCCCGGAGGTGATGCGTCCATGAGCCCCACCACCCCACGCGTCGCGACCGTGTCCGTGATCGTGCCGTGCCGTAACGAGGAGCGCTACATCGCCCGCTGCCTCGATTCGATCGTGGCCGCGGAATACCCGCGCGATCGTCTCGAAGTGTTGGTCGTGGACGGCTTGAGCGAGGATCGCACGCGGGCGATCGTCGCCGACTACGTCACGCGCTACCCGTTCATTCGCCTGTTGGACGATCCCGCACGGACTCCGCCGACCGCCGTCAACACAGGGATCCGGGCCGCCCGCGGCGAGATTCTCGTACGCATGGATGCGCACGGGGTGTATCCTCCGAACTACATCCCCGGGCTCGCGGCGGCGCTCCAGCAGACGGGCGCGGACAGCGTGGGCGGCGTCCTCGTCACGCTCCCCGCCAACCAGACGGCGCTCGGGAAGGCGATCGCCATCGCGATGTCGCACCCGTTCGGGGTGGGCAACTCCTATTTCCGAGTCGGCGTCCGCGAACCCCGCTGGGTCGATACGATCGCGTTCTTCTGCTGCCGCCGTGAGACGTTCGATCGCATCGGCCTGTTCGACGAAGCCCTGGCACGCGACGAGGACAGCGAGTTCAACGGCCGTCTCATCCAGGCCGGTGGACGCATCCTGCTCGTGCCGAACGTGACGGCGCAGTATTACGCCAGGGATTCCCTGCGGCAGCTGGCTCGGATGTACCACCAGTACGGCTATTCCAAACCGCTGGTCGCCAGGAAATTAGGACGCGTGACCACGGTCCGGCAGCTCGTGCCCGCGGGGTTCGTGCTCACGCTGGCGGCGGCGACGCTCGCGACGCCCTGGGTGCCCGCGGCCGGCGCGGTGTGCGTCGCCGCCGCGGCCCCGTATCTCCTGGCCGTCATGGCGTGCGCGATCGGTGCCGGGTACCGCGCCGGGCTGCGCACCGTCGCGGCGTTGGCGCTCGCGTTTCCGATCGTGCATGTGAGCTACGGGCTCGGTTTTCTGCGGTCCACGCTGAAGTTGATGCTGGGGTCCGGACGCCGGGTCCCACCGGTCGAGATGCCACTGTCGCGCTGAGGCCGCCATGTCCAGGCACGCTCCTTGGTCAGTCCCGGCAACGGCCGTCGCCACGTTCGGCTACCACGACGTGACGGACGAGCCGCGCGCGTCGGGGTTCCAGTGGCGCGGCGCCGCCCCCTACACCATCGGCCGGGCCGTCTTCAGCAGTCACCTCGACGCAATGGCGACCGTGTCGCGCCGCCCCGAGCTCGTCACGGCAGCCGATGTCGCGACGCCGGGCCGGCACCTGCTGCTGACGTTCGACGACGGAGGCAAGAGCGCGCTCGACGTGAGCGACGAGCTGTCGCGTCGCGGTTGGCTGGGCCACTTCTTCATCGTCAGCGGTCGCATCGGCGACGCGACATTCCTCGACGCCGCCGGCATCCGGTACCTGCGGCGCTCGGGGCACATCATCGGCAGCCATTCCCACACGCATCCGAATATCTTCCGCGAGCAGACGCGCGAACAGATGGTCGCCGAGTGGCGGACGAGCTGCGACCGGCTCGCCGACCTGCTAGGTGAGCCCTGCACCGTCGCGTCCGTGCCGGGAGGTGACATCTCCCCGGCCGTGCTCCAGTCCGCCGCCGTCGCCGGCGTGCGTTACCTCTTCACGTCCGAGCCGTCGTTCGTCCCGCGCATGGTGGACGGCTGCCGGGTGCTGGGGCGCTACCACGTGAAGGTGGGTACGGCCCCCGAGCGGATCGCGGCGCTGGCGCGCTTCGAGGGGTGGCGCACCGCGCTGATGGTGCGGCGCCTCAAGGATCTGCTGCGCGACCATCTCCCCGGACTGTACCGCAGTTACGTGCGTTATACCACGCGGGAAGCGATGCCGGGATGACGCAGACCGCCGCCGCACGCGCGCTGGTGCGCGAAGCCACCCCCCGCGAACTCGCCGCCTGGGACGAGCTGGTAACCCAATTCACCAACCACCGTCTGGTCCACCGCGCCGCGTGGATCCGCTCGCTCGAGATGTCGGGGCTGGGCCGGCCACTCTGGCTCGTGTTCGAGTCCAACGGCGACGTCGCGGGCTGCCTCCCCGGTCTGCTCGTCCGGCTGGGGCCGATCCGCCTGTTCGGGTCGCCGCTCGAGGGGTGGCAGACCGTGAGCCTCGGCCCGGCGTTCGACCCGGCCCGCCTCACCACGGCCGGCATGATGGAGACGCTCGTCCCCTACCTCGAGCACCGGCACGGCGTGCACCACGTGGAGCTCATGTCGCGCGACCTGGACCCCGCAGATATGGTGGCCGGCGGCTTCCGCGAGGCCCATGTCGTCACGTACCGCGTACCGCTGCACGCCGGCAACCCCGAGGCGACGCTCCGGGCATTCAAAGAAAGCGCGCGCCGCAACGTGCGCCGCGCCGCCAAGCTGGGCCTGGTCGTGCAGTTCGAGGAGGACGAATCGTTCGTGGACGAGCACTATGACCAGTTGTGCGAGGTATACGCGCGCAACGGCGTCGTCGTCCCATTCGGGAAACGGCGCGTGCTGGAGTGCTTCCGCCACATGCGGGCCGCCGGGCAACTCCTGGCCGTCTCGGTCCGGCTGCCGCGCACGACCACGTGTATCGCGACGGGCATGTTCTTCCAGGACGGTCGCGAGCTGCTGCTGTGGACCTGGACCCACCGCACCCGCTACCGCTGGTACCGGGCGACCGAGCTGATGACTTGGACGGTGATGCAGCGGGCGATGGCGGCCGGCTGCACCAGCATCGACTTCATGGGGGGCGGCGATTTCAAAGCCAAGCTCGGCGGCGAGCCCGAGCTCTCCAAATCGCGCTGGATCCGCAGTCGGTACCGCTGGCTCACGGCGGCCCGCTCGGCCGCCGCGCACGGGTATCGCTGGCAGCAGGCGCTGCGCGGCCGCCTGGGGCAGCTCCGCCTCGCCCTGGCCGACCGGCTGGCGGGCAACGGGGAGGGTAGCGGGATGCCGGCCCACGGGGTCGGCGCGTGAGCGCGCCGCGGCCACTGGCCTGCGTGCTGGGGAGCATGGATCTGGTGCGTCCACTCGGGCTGGCCCACATCCGCTGCGTCGTCGCCGCCCGGCCCGGCGCCCCACCCCGCTATTCCCGGTTCACCGACGGGCGGCTCGACTGGACCGACCCGTGGCGTCATCCGGATGTCCTCGCTGGCACGCTGATCGCCTTCGGCGCGGCGCAGGCAGAGTCGCCGGTGCTGTTCTACGAGGAGGACGGCGACCTGCTGTTCATTTCGCGCTGGCGCGCCGCCCTGGCGCGGGCCTTCAGGTTCGTCGTGCCCGACGCGACCCTGGTCGAAGACCTGGTGGACAAGGAGCGGTTCCAGCAGCTCGCGGCCCGCGCGAACCTCCCCGTCCCCCAGGCACGCCGCGTCGATCCCGTGGCCGAGCGGCCGGGCGAGCTGGGGCTGCGCTTCCCGCTGGTTCTGAAGCCGCTGACCCGACGCCCCGCGTCATGGGACCCGGTGGCCGGCGGCGCGAAAGCCCTGCGCGTGGACACGCCGCCCGACCTGGCGGCGCTGTGGCCGCGTCTCGCCGCCGCCGGGCTGCCGTTGCTCGCGCAGGAGCTCGTCGCGGGATCGGAGCGGCGGATCGAGAGCTACCACGCGTACGTCCGCCCCGGTGGCGAGGTGGTGGGCGAGTTCACCGGCCGGAAGATCCGGACTTGGCCGCTCGAACGCGGCGAGAGCACCGCCCTCGAGCTCACCGACGCGCCCGACGTCGCGGCGCTCGGGCGCGACGTCCTCGCGCGCCTGCAGTTTGCGGGCGTCGCGAAGCTCGACTTCAAGCGTGACCTCGCGGGGCGATTGTGGCTGCTCGAGATCAATCCTCGCTTCACTCTGTGGCACCACCTGGGCGCCGTCGCGGGGGTCAACCTCCCCGCCCTGGTGTACGCCGACCTGACCGGCAGCGGTGCCGACGGAGCGCGGCACACGCCCACGCGCGCTCGCCCGGGCGCGCACTGGTGCCGGCCTTGGGTCGATTGGCGCGCCGCGCGCGCCACCGGCCTGCCGCTGTGGCGCTGGGCCCCCTGGGCGCTGGCCTGCGACGCCAAGTCGGTCGTCGCCTGGGACGATCCGCTCCCGCTGCTCGGCGCCACGGTGTGGCGCCAGCTGCGATCAGCGGCGCGCGCTAGCGCCGCGAGCCATTCGTGAGCACCGACCGATAGACGTCGATCACCTTCGCTGTGAGCGCCGCCTCGTCCAGATCTTTCAGGGAGTCCCGTCCGTTGCTGCGTTGGGTTCTGCGGAGCACCCGCTCCAGCCCGGCCGCGATGGTGTCCGGCCGGTCGTCGGGGCACAGCTCGCACTCCGACACGCCCCGCAGCCGCAGCGACACGTCGCCGACCGCAACCGACACGACGGGGAGGTTGCAGGCGAGCGCTTCCTTGACGGCGTTAGGCGAGCCCTCCTGCATGGACGTGAAGACCAGCGCATCGCACGCATTCATGTAGTACGGCATGTCCGCGTGCAGCACTCCCCAGCCGACGATGAGCTCGGCGGGGAGCGACTGGTTCAACAGCTCCATCGCCCGCTGCGCCAAGGGAAAGCGCTTGCGCGGTTCGGTGGGCCTCCCGACCCACAACACCAGCCGCTTGTCGAGCGGCAGCCCCAGGTGACGCCGGGCCTCGGCTCGAGGGATCAGGCGAAACAGGGCGAAGTCGAGGCCCGAAGGGATAGTGTGGACCGGGACGACCGGGCCGAGCAAGGCACGCATGTGCTCCGACACGACGATGACCGAGTCGGCGTGTGAGGCGACCCACTGCGAGATGCGCTGCAGGATTCTTCCCTTGAGCCCGATGCGGCCGTCGACGTCGTCGATGATCCCCTGCAAATCGTCGCCTCGCAGCGTCACGACGAGCGGCAAACGCTTCGGCAGCGCCAGCAGCCCGCTCTGCCCGAATTGGGCGTGCACCAGGTCGTAGCGGCCCGCCCCGAGGCGGGATCGCACCCACGTCCATCCCGTCACGTAGTGCCTGAGCTTCTGGCGCCCGCGGAAATCGAAGACATCGACTTCCACGCCCGCGGCCCGAAGAAACTCCGCCTGGCGCTTGACGAACTGCTGGGTGTGCGGCCGCCCCGGCTCGGGGTAGCCACTGGTGATCATGAGGACGCGAATCGGCATGGACACGCGGAATCAGTTGTTGATCGTGACCACGATCCCCTCGGATGTCGTGGTGTTGCCCGCCGCGTCCCGCGCCGTAGCGGTGAGCCGGTAGCTCCCGTTCGGCAGGGTGTGGGAATCCCATGACAGCGTGAATTTCGTGATCGGTGCCTCCGTCTGCACCTCCGCTCCCACATCCTGGCCGTCCAAGCGGAACTGCACGCCGTTCACCGCCTGGTCGTCCACGGCGGTGGCGGTCAGGGCGACGACGCCGCTGACCGTGTCGCTGTCCGCCGGAGCATAGACCGACACGATGGGCGGCGCGGCATCGACGCGGGCTTGCGGATGGCTGGCCTTCCAGGCCGCCACGGCGCGGTTCCAATAGTCGAGCCCAACGTCACCGGTGAGCAAGGTGTAGCACGACGGCAGGGTCTCCGGGAAAGGACCTGCGCCCAGCCAGATCATCACGTTACCGGAACACGTCTTCAGCTTGTTCGCCGGCGGAATCAGCACGTCGTTTTCCACGATGGGGCTGTCGACCCGGTACACGTTGTTGTAAAGCGCAATCATGGGCGCCCTGGCGTCCCACTTGAAGAATCCGCCATGGCCGGGCTTGCTGTACCCTTGGTCCATGTCCTGGAGTCGAAACAGAGAGCTCTTCACCACCACGAGATTGTTGCTCCCGTCGAGCGTCGTCGTGTACGCCCTCGAGCTGAAGCCTTCGAAGCAGCCGTCGAACAGCGAATTCTCGATCGTGCCGCTGTTCAGGAAGTCGTTCTCGACACAGTCATCGCGGATGAACTTGAAGTACGCGTTCCGCACGGTCCAGTCGGCGTCCCCCTGCGCATCCATGCTCGCCCCGTCGCCATAGTCGAAGACGAGCAGGTCCTCGAGCCGGAACGAGCTCGCCCGCGCCACCAACCCGTACGTGAGGTGCATCGTGTTGTACGGTGTGGCCGGCGGCTCGGATCCCATGATGTGGCCGCCCAGAAAGCAGATCCCCTGCCCCCCCCCGACGGAGATCGCGATGTTCGCGGCCGTCACGAATCGTGCGTCGGCCGCGTCGATCGTGGTATTCTGGTTCAGGCTCGTGTTGGTGAACGCCGCCGTGTGCATGCCGCTCAGAGTGATTGTCGGGTTGGCCCGGGTGCACGGCACTGCGACGGGCGGCGGCTGCGTGACTTTGCCGCAAGCGGCAAGGACGGCAAGGATCGCGGTTGGAGACCACGCAACCGCGAGCTTCACCGTTCGTTTCCGCAGGACGCGCGCGCCGGTCGCATCGATCAGTTGCTGATCGTGACGGGGATGCCGGCCGCGGTGGCGCTGTTCCCCGCGGCATCGTGCGCGGTGGCCGTCAGCGTATGGGTGCCGTTGGCGCTCCCGCGCGAGTCCCACGGCAGCGTGTACTTCGTCGGCGTCAGGTCCGTCGTCGTGGCCGCGCCCAGGTCCTGGCCGTCCAGCTGAAAGCGCACCTCGGCCAGCTCCCGATCATCCACCGCCGTCGCCGTCAGCGTCACCACGCCCGTCACCGTCGCGTTCGCCGCCGGCGCAAACAGCGACACGACCGGCGGCCCCACATCCGCCGTCGCCGGCGGATGATTCGCCTTCCACTGCGCCACCGCCTGATTCCAGTAATCCAGCCCCGCCGCCCCCGTCATCAGCGTGAAGCAGCTCGGCAGCGGCTCCGGGTACGGCCCCGGCCCCAGCCAGACCATCACGTTGTTGGCACACCCGGCCAGCTTCCCGGGCGGCGGCGCCATGTGCTCGTCGCCATCGTTGGACGGCTGATCGGCCCGAAACACGTCGTTGTACAACGCCAGCTGGGGCGACGTGGCGCTCCACTCGAAGAACGCGCCATGTCCCGGCACCGGGCCCGTGTACACCCCGTCCATCGGCTGCAGCCGCACCAGCGTATTCTGGATCGTCATGACGTTGCCGCTGCCGTCCGCCACCGCCTGGTACGGCCGCGAGGCGAACCCGATGAAGCAGCCGTCCAACAGCGCATCGTCCACCGTGCCCGCGAACACGAAATGATTCTCGACGCAGCCGTCCCGCGCATAGTGGACGTACGCCCCCCGCAGCGTCCAGTTCGGCGCGTTGCTGCCGAATGCCACCCCGTCGCCCCGGTTGAACGTGCGCACCCCCTCGACGGTCACGTTGGGCCCGTCGGGCACCATGGCGTAGTAGTTCAGCGCCGTGCTCCACGTCGTCGCCGGCGGCAGGTTGCCGACGGTCTCACCTCCGTGGAAACACACGTTCGCACCTCCGCCCAGGCGAATCGAGATGTGCGCCGCCGTCCGCCACTGCGCCGCCGACGCGTCGATCCCCGTGTTGTCCGCCAGACTGGTGTTCGTGAACGCCGCCGTCTGCACCCCGCTCACCGTCTGCACCGTCCCCGCCTGCGCCAGGCATGACCCGGCCGCGGTGACCTGGGTATGGATGACGGGCCGCAGCTCTCGCTCGCTTTCACACGCCGAGACGAGGACGAGAAGCCCGAGGAAACGGACAGCACACGGATGCGAACGGAGCCGAGTCATCGATAGCACGTGGTCGGAGTTGGCTGACGCATGCCGGCTAGCGGCGCAGACGGGTCGAGGTATTGCATGGATCGCGCCATTTGACCCCCGGAAGGGGGGCGGCCGGCCGCGTGGAAATATGGTCGGGCTGGCTGGGGGGGACCCCGCGGAGCTCGCGCGTCGGCGCCGATTCCTCGCGACACTGTGGCGCAGCCGCAGCACACGAGGGCTGCAGCCGTCTCACCCGGTCCGTCGCTCACGACAACGGACCGATTCAGTCAGTTGCTGATCGTCACCTGAATCCCTGCCGACTCAGTCGTGTTGCCAGCAGCGTCGCGCGCGATCGCCGTGAGGGTGTACAGGCCGTTGGCCATGCCGCGCGAATTCCACGACAAGACGAACTTCGTGACCGGGGACTCGGTCGTCACCTCGCCGAGCGTGCGCCCATTCAGCCGGAACTGTACACCAGTAACGCCCTCGTCGTCGACGGCGGTCGCGGCCAGCTGCACGACACCACGGAGGGTCGTGGGTGCCGCGGGCGACCACAGTGAGACAATCGGCGGCGCCACGTCCTGCGCCGGCCAAGGGTGATCGGCCTTCCACTGCGCCACCGCCCGGTCCCAGTACTGCAGTCCGGCGGCGCCGATCAGCAGTGTGAAACACCCCGGCCTGGTCGGCAGCGGCTCGGGAAACGGGCCACCCCCCAGCCAAATCATCACGTTGCCCACGCAGTTCCGCAGCTTGTCGGGAGGCGGCATGATGACGTCATTCTCGATGGTGGGGCCGTCCATCAGAAACACCGTGTCGTACAGGTCGATCCGGGGCGAGTTTGACCCCCACTTCCAAAACCCACCGTGCCCCGAGCGGATGTAGCCCTGGTCCATCGCCTGCATCCGGAACAACGAGTGCCGCACCGTCACCACGTTGGCGCTGCCGTCTTTCACGCCGGTGTAGGAGCGCGCGCTGAACCCGCTGTAGCACCCGTCGAACAGCGAGTTTTCGATGGTCCCGCTGTTCAAAAAGTCGTTCTCGACGCAGTCGTCGCGCATGTACTTGACGTAGACATCCCGCCAATGCCAGTCGACGTCGCCCTGCAGGTCCATGGTCACGCCGTCCCCGGTGTCGAAGATACGGACGTTCTCGAGTTGGAAGAACGCGCCGTGCGCGTCCATGCCGTAGCTCTCGTGCATGGTGACCCAGGGCGTTGCCGGCGGTAGTTGCCCGATGATCTGGCCGCCATGCCAGCAGATGTGTGAGCCGCCCTCGACGAACACCAGAATCTTGGGAGCAGGGCTCAACCACTGGGCGTCGGTCGCGTCGAACTTGGTGCTGTCGACCACGCCGTAGGCGGTCCACGGCTTCGTGTGGAGCCCACGGAGCGTCTTGCTCGGGCCCGGCCGGGTGAGGCACGAGGCGGCCACACCGGCCGAGGCCTGCGAGGCCGCGCTTGTCTGAACGGCGCCTACCCTCCCGACCACCGCTGCCAAGATGATGGCGATGAGCGAGGTGGACCTAAGTGTTGCGTGTACGAGCACCCCATGGAGGTCATGGTAGGGCACGGGGGGCGAGAGCGTCGGCATGCCTACCGTGATCGCGGCGACTGCACGGTCAGTTGCTGATCGTCACCGTGACGCCGGCCGAGGTCGTCGCCTGACCCACACCGTCCCGAACCCGCGCCGTGAGCGCGTACGTGCCGTTCGCCACCGCGTGGGAGTCCCACGGCAGCGTGAACTTCGTCGCCGCTGACTCCGTCGTGACTTCCGCGCCGATGTTCTGGCCGTTCAGGGCGAACTGGACTCCGGCTACCGCCTGGTCGTCCACCGCCGTCGCCGTTAAAGTGACCACCCCGGTGAGTGTCGTGCTGTCCGCCGGCGAGTAGAGCGAGACGATCGGCGGTCCGAGGTCCGCGCTCATCGCCGGATGCTCGGCCTTCCACCGAGCCACGGCGTCGTTCCAGTATTGCAGGCCCTCGGCCCCTGTGAGCAACGTGAAGCAGCCCGCGCGAGCCGGGAGCGGCTCGGGGAACGGTCCCGACCCCAACCAGATCATCACGTTGCCGACGCAGTCTTGCAGCTGATCCGGAAGCGGAACGAGCACGCTGTTCTCGATGTTCGGGCTGTCGACGCGGAACACGGTGTGATACAGCGAGACCTTGGGCGCCGCCGGGTACCACTTGAAGAACCCCCCATGGCCGGGGCGCAGGTAGCCCTGGTCCATGTCCTGCAGCCGGACCAGAGAGTTCCGCACGACCACGAGATTGTTGCTCCCGTCCGGAGGTGGGGTCGTGTACGGTCGCGAGCTGAAGGCTTCGTAGCAGCCGTCGAACAGCGAATTCTCGATGGTGCCGCTGTTGAGAAACGTATTCTCGACGCAGTCGTCGCGAATGTACGTGAAGTACACGTCCCGCAGCGACCAGGAGGCGTCTCCTGCCGCATCCATGCTGACGCCCATCCCGTAGTCGAAGACGCGGAGCCGCTCCAGCCTGAACGAGCGTGCGTACGGCACGAGGCCATAGGTCTTGTGCATCCGTATCCACGGCGTCGCGGGCGGCAGCGTGCCCATGACCCCTCCCGCGCTGAAACAGAGACCGGCATTACCGCCGACCCTGATCGGGATGTTCTCGGAGGTGAGAAACTGCGCGGTGCTAGCGGCGATCTTGGCGTTGAGCGCCAGACTGGTATCCACGAGTGCCGATGTCTGTACTCCGCTCACGGTGAGGACCGCACCCGGCTGCGTCAGACACGAGACACCCGGTGGGGGCAGCGGGGCGATGACCGCGATCTCGGCCCGGCCGCGGACGTCGTCACTCGTCGCCGTGACCGTTGCCGTGCCGCCCGTGAGGGCCGTCACAATCCCCGCGGGCGTCACGGTCGCGATCTGTGTGTCGTCACTCATCCAGGTTACCGGCAGCCCCGGCACAGCATGCCCGCCCCCGTCTTTCGGCGTGGCGTTGAGCGAGAGAGTTTGACCGGAATCCAAGGTCGCCGACGTCGGCGACACCTCCACCGATGCGACGGGAGGTGGGGGCGGGGGCGGCGGCACTTGCGTGAGGTCATTGCGCCCGCAGCCACCGACCGCGAGGGCCAGCACGACGCCCCAGAGCACCTGTCGGCTGCGCGCACTGGCTTGGAACGTGGTAGAATCACTTACGCGCACGTCGCACCCGAGTCGCCGCGCCCTGCTCATTGTGGTTGTGATTGTCGTTTGCTCGCCACATCCGCTGCGGAGACTACGACACGCACTCCGTTACGCGGTGTGACGGCGGCGCCTCACAGCGTGGTACGGTAGCCCCCGCCGTGGGCTTCACCACAGGCCCCCTCCATGCAAGTCCCACACCAGCCCTGACCGCGGCAGAACGGCAACACCCCTCCCCCCGAGAGGGGAGGGGTTGGCGTCCTCAGGCGTCGCCGAGATCAGTTGCTGATCGTAACCGTGACGCCGGCCGAGGTGGTGGTGTGGCCCGCGGCATCGCGCGCCGTGGCCGTGAGCGTGTACGTCCCGTTCGCGCCGGCATGCGAATCCCACCCTAGCGTGTACTTCGCCGGCGGCCCGTCCGTCGACACCTCCGCCCCGATCGGCTGTCCGTTCAGCTGGAACTGCACCCCGACGAGCGCCTGATCATCGGCCGCCGTCGCCACGAGATTCACCGTCCCGGTCAAGGTGCTCGACCCGGAGAGCCCGGGCGACCACAGCGACACGATCGGCGGCGCCAGGTCGATCAGCGCGGGATGCGCCGCCTTCCACTGCGCTACCGCCCGGTCCCAGTAATCCCGCCCTGCCTGGCCCGTCAGCACGGTGAAGCAGCTCGGTAACGGCTCCGGGAAACTCCCCGGGCCGAGCCACACCATCACGTTGTTGGCGCAGCTCGTCACCTTGCCCGGCACTGGCGCCATGTAAAGGCCCGCCGAGTTGTGCTCCGCGGGGAGCTGGTCGGCCCGGAACACGTTGTTGTTCAACACGAGGCTCGGGCCGATATCGGTGTTGGGGCTCCCGCTGCCGCTCCACTTCCAGAAACCGCCGTACCCCGGGGTCGGGATCCCCGGATAGAGCTTGTCCATCGCCTGCACGCGCACGAGCGAGTTCTGCACGGTCACCGTGTTCGCCCGCCCGTCCGGCGCGCCCGCGCCGTACGCGCGCGCCGAGATGAAGTCGTAGCAGCCGTCGAAGAATGAATCGTCCACGAGGCCCGAGTTCAGGTAGTCGTTCTCGATACAGTCGTCGCGGATGTACGTCATGTGCGTGCCGCGCACTGTCCAATTCGCATCACTCGGGTCGTCGAAGGTGATCCCGTCCCCGCCGGTGAAGATGGTCAGGCCCTCGACCACGGGGCTCGCCCCATGGACGTCCACGCCGTACATGAGGTGGTAGCCGTTGAGGGCGTCCTCATACGGCGTCGAAGGGGGGACCGTCCCGAGGATCTGCCCCCCGTGCCAGCAGAGGTTCGCGCTCGAGCCGATGAAGCCCCACACGTCGGGCGTGTTCAAGAGCCACTGCGCCGCCGTGGCGTCGAACTTCGTGCCGCTCGGGGCGCTCGTGTTCTGGTACGCCGTCGTCCGCAACCCGGAGAGGGTGATGAGCGACCCGCTCTGCAGCAGGCACGAGCCGGTCGTGGGCGGCGGGGGCGGGGGCGGGGGGGGCGGGGGCGGCGTCGTGACCGTCACGCTCGCCGTGCCACTCTTCCCCTCGCTCGTCGCCGTGATTGTCGCAGTGCCGGCCGCGACGCCGCTCACGAGCCCGCTCGCCAAAACGGTCGCCACACCGGAAGCGCTCGACGCCCAGGTGACGGTCCGGCCCGCCAGCGTCTTCCCAGCCGAGTCCTGTGGCGTCGCCGCCAACTGGACTGTTCCGGCGACTGGCAGGCTCGCCGTTGCCGGGCTCACGGCAACGGAAGCCACCGGGACGGCCACCGCCGTCACCGTCACCGTCGCCGTGCCGCTCTTCCCCTCACTCGTCGCCGTGATCGTCGCGCTACCCACGGCCACGCCCGCGACGAGACCGGTCGCCGTCACCGTGGCCACGCCGCCGTTGCTCGTCGCCCACGTCACCGTGCGTCCGCTGAGCGGATTCCCATTGGCGTCCCGGAGCGCAGCCGCAAGCTGCGCCGTGCCGCCGATGACCACACTCGGTGCCCCCGGGCTCACCCCTACCGTGGCGACGGGAGCGACCGTGACGGTGACGGCCGCCGTGCCGCTCGTCCCCTCACTCGTCGCCGTGATCGTCGCCGTGCCTGAGACCACGCCGGTCAACAGCCCGGTGCCGCTAACGGTGGCGACCACGGTGTTGCTGCTCGCCCACGTGACGGCGCGGCCGCTCAGCACGTTACCAGCGGAGTCCGCCGTGGTGGCGGAGAGTTGCAGCAGCTGGCCCACCAGCACGCTCGCCGGCGCCGGGGCTACGGTCACGATCGACACGGGTATCGGCGTAACGCGCACGAGAGCCGTGTCGGCGACTGCGGCCTGGTTCCCTGTGGCGACGACCTTCACCGTGCCTGTGTCCGCGGTGGCCGTGTAGCGTCCGTAGTGCCGGCCGCCGTTCGTGCTCATGGCCGCAATGCTGCCGCTGGTGACGCTCCAGTTCACCGCCACCGTGGCTGTGTCGCCGGCGTTCGTGAGGCCGACCGCCATGAAGTCGGCGGTCTGGTTTGGTCGAAGCGTGAGGACTTTGGGAGAAACAACGAGCCGGGAAAGGGTGCTGGTTACTTCGGTGAGGCCGACAGGCTTCTCGCACGCGGCGAGCGCCGCGGTGGTGAGGAGCAGGGCGACCCATCGTATCCGCGCCAAACGCTGGGACAGCTTGAACGTGAACGGCATAGCTCGCTCTCTCCGGCCAGATGCCTAAGCAGGAAAAGGCCGCCAGCGTCGACCATTGGTCGATTCGCTGGCGGCCCGGCGGGCATGGCCGTTACGCCGAAGCCCCGTAGCTCTGCGTCGCCGTCTTTAGACGGGTTTGCTCTGAGCAGCGTCCAAACTGGCTGTGCCTTCGGGGGACCCTCCCCCGCACCAGCGACCCGTGAAGTGTGTCACAACAACACGCTGGGGTAGCACCCGCGCTGCATCTGCAGCGACGATGCGACGGACACCATTGTAAAACAGGTGCAGCGGCTGCGCAAGTTTGGTGTTTTTTCGGTTTTATGGGTTTGTGGGAGCAGCCCCGTGATCCCCAGTGCCACCTTGAAACGGATCAGTCGCCGCAGATTTCGTCCAGGTCGTCGAGCCCGATGAGCACGTCGCGCGGCTTGCTGCCGTTCGCGGGCCCGAGGATCCCGGCCAGCTCCAGCTGATCGATGATGCGTGCGGCCCGGCCGTACCCGATACTCATGCGCCGTTGCAGCAGCGACGTCGAGCCGATCTGGTTCTGGACGCACACTTCGGCGGCCTGGCGAAACAGCGGATCGCGCTGACCTTCGCCCTCCCCCTGTCCCGCGCTCCCTTCTCCGGCTTTCTCCGCGTCCGCGAGCTGCTCCATCTGCTCGATGATGTCCACTTCGACCCGCCGCTCCAGTTGGGCGCGGCGCTCGGTGTACCACCCCATCAAGCGCTCGGTCTCGTCCGTCGAGATGAAGCAGCCCTGGATGCGGACCGGCTCGCTCTTGCCGGGGGGGAGGAACAGCATGTCGCCGTTTCCCAGCAACGTCTCCGCGCCGTTTTGGTCGAGGATGGTGCGGCTGTCCACTTTCGATGCGACGCGGAATGCGATGCGGCAGGAAAAGTTCGCCTTGATGAGGCCGGTAATGACGTTCACCGATGGCCGCTGCGTCGCGAGGATCAGGTGAATCCCCACGGCCCGCGCCTTCTGCGCCAGCGTGGCGAGCGGCGTCTCGACTTCGTGCTGCACGGTCATCATGAGGTCCGCGAGCTCGTCGAGGATCACCACGACGTAGGGGAGCACCCCCTCCGTATACTCCGCATCGAACGGCAGCTCCTGCTGAACCCCTCCTCCCGCTTGGGTGACGAGTGTCTCGCGCTGACCTTTGAGCGGCTTCCCGTCGCGCACCTTGCGGTTGAAGTCGGTGATGTTGCGGGCGTGATTGGCGTGGAACAGCTGGTAGCGACGCTCCATCTCGCGCACCGCCCACTTGAGCGCCGTCGCGGCCTTCTGGTTGTTGGTGACCACGGGATGCCGCAGATGGGGAAGCGCATTGTACATCGAGAGCTCCACCATCTTCGGGTCGATCAGCAGCATCCGCAGCTCCTGCGGCGGATAGCGGTATAACAGGCTCGTGATGATCGTGTTGATGCACACCGACTTTCCCGAGCCGGTGGCGCCGGCGATCAGCAGGTGCGGCATCTTCGCCAGATCGGCCACGACCGGCTCGCCCTCGAGGTTTTTGCCGAGCGAGATCGGGAGCACGCGAGTCCCGCTGTGGAACTCCTCGCCTTCGATGAGCTCGCGCACATGAACCATGCGCGGCATGGGGTTCGGCACCTCGATGCCGACGGCCGCCTTCCCCGGGATCGGAGCGACGATCCGGAGCGACTGGGCCCGCATCGCCAGCGCCAGATCGTCCGCGAGCGCCGCGATGCGGCCCACCTTGACCCCGGGTCCGGGGGCTACCTCGTACTGGGTCACGACCGGGCCCACCGTGCGTCCGGCGATCGAGCCCTCGACGCGAAACGTCTGGAGCGTCTCGATCAGCTTCCGTCCCATCTGCTCGATCTGGGCGAGGCCGGCGTCGCCGTCCTCGGCGGGAGCCGGATTGAGGAGATCGATGGGCGGGATCAGAACCCCTTTGGGGACGACGGTCGGTCGGACGGACGGAGGTGTCTTGAACTTCCGGGATTTCGGGGAAGGGGGAAGAGTGAAGAGTGCGTCGCTGTCGTCGGGTCGTGCCGCAGCGACAGGCTTCTTGACGTCTCGCTTCTCCCCCTTCCCTCTTCCCCCTTCCCCGACCTTTTCCCGGCCTCTCAGCACGACCAGCGGATGCCAGCCGACAGTGAGGAGCCCCAACGCCGAGAGTGCGAACACCCCGACCAACACGCCGCCTGCGGTGCCGACCGCCTGGTGCACGCCGTGGGCGAGGGCCGCCGGAAGCATGCCGACGAGTTTGGCGGTGGGGCCCCAGGTCCGGTAGTCGGAAACGAAGCCGGCTCCGGTGACGGTGCCGATCCCGTACGGCAGCAGCACGACGAGCCCGCCGCCCAGAGCCGCCGCGCGCGGCGCCGACAGGGTGCCAAGGCGCTCGAACGCCGCCAGCGCCCACCCGATGCCGAGCACGGGCAGGAGGACCGAGCCGGCCCCGAACACCCGCCACAAGAGCGAGCCGATGCGTTCGCCCCAGCTCCCGGTGATGGGAAGACGGAGCAGGGTCAACCCGAGGAACAGGCCCACGACCAAGGCGCCGATCCCGACGAGCTCCTGGCGCGCCTTCGGCGTCATGTGATGCGGCGATTCGCGTACGTCGGGACCACGCCGAAGCGATCCGCCTTCGCGGCGAACGCGACGTCCTCTGCGAGGTCCGCCTCGGCGAGCTGGAGGGCGGCTTCGGAGTCCGCGAGCGCCTCCTTCCAGCTCGCGAACTGCTCGGTCAGCACGAGCGCCGCCCGGGCCGCATCGTTCAGCTCGACTTTGCGGGTCCCCTTTTTCGCAACCTTCACGAGCCGGCCAGCGGTGTAGGCGTCCTCGATCGCGAACTGCTTTTCTCGGCCGGCGCAGATGATCACCAAGTCGCCCCGTGTCGCGAGCAGCTGGCGGGCGCGCTCGCCCAGCACCCGGAAGTTGGCCGGCGCGCCCACCAACACGGGCTCGCCCCCTTGTGCCGCCACCAGCGCTGGCGTCCCGTTGGTCGTGGCGAGCACGATCGTCTTCCCGGCGACCGCAGCGGGTGTCATCTCCCGGGGCGAGTTCCCGAGCGCGAAGCCGTCGATCTTGACGCTGCGCCGCTCCCCCGCGAGCAGCACGCCGTCCTTCTCGAGGTGCGAGGCGAGCCGGACTGCTTCCTCGGACGTGGCAGCGGGGATCACGGCCTTCGCCCCGTTCGCCAGCGCCGTCACGATCGTTGTGGTCGCGCGCAGCACGTCGATCACGACGATGCCCCGGCCGCCAAGATCGCCTGCGCCGAGGCCGAGGGGGGTGAAGTAGACGTCGATCTTCATGACGGCTGGAGCAGCTGCGGCTCACGCTCGAGGAACTTGGTATCGACACGGCCCGCCACGAAGTCGGGGTGGCGCATGACCCGACTGAGGAAAGGAATGGTCGTGGTCACGCCCTCAATGATAAACGAGTCCAATGCCTGCCGCATGCGCGCCAGCGCTTCGGCGCGCGTATTGCCGTGCACGATCACCTTCGCCAACAGCGAGTCGTAATACGGCGGCACCGTGTAGCCGTCGTAGATGTGCGTGTCCACCCGCACGCCGGGACCGCCCGGCGGATGGTAGGCGGTGATCGTGCCGGGGCTCGGCTGGAAGTTGCGCGCCGGGTCTTCGGCATTCACGCGGCATTCGATGGCATGCCCCCGCAGCCGGTGGCCGTTCATCACGAGCGACAGCGGCTCCCCCGCCGCGACCCGGATCTGTTCCTTCACGAGATCGAAGTTCGTACACATCTCCGTCACCGGGTGCTCGACCTGGATGCGCGTGTTCATCTCCATGAAGTAGAACGCACCGTCCTCGTCGAGCAGGAACTCGATCGTCCCCGCCCCCGCGTAGCTGATCTCTTGCGCCAGCCGGACCGCCGCATCCCCGATGTCCTGGCGCAGCGTCTGGTCCACGGCGGGACTCGGCGCCTCCTCGATCAGCTTTTGGTGGCGTCGCTGCACCGAGCAGTCCCGCTCGCACAGGTGCATGATGCGGCCGTGGGTGTCGCCCATGATCTGAATCTCCACGTGCCGCGGCCGCGCGAGGTACTTTTCGAGGTACACTTCGTCCGACCCGAACGCCGCGAGCGCCTCCTGGCGGGCGAGACTGAACGCTTGGCCAAACGACTCCCCGTCGGCGGCGACGCGCATCCCCTTGCCCCCCCCGCCCGCCGCGGCCTTGATGATCACCGGGAATCCGATCTTTTCGGCGATCTTCAACCCCGTGTCTGCATCCTCGACCGGCCCCGGCGAGCCCGGCACCGTCGGTACCTTGAGCTTCTGCGCCAGCTTGCGGGCCGCCGCTTTGTCGCCCATCTGGCGAATCTGGTCGCCGCTCGGGCCGATGAACGTGATGTTCGATGCCTTGACGATGTCGGCGAATTCGGCGTTTTCGGCGAGAAACCCGTACCCGGGGTGAATCGCGTCGGCGCCGGTGATCTCCGCCGCCGCGATGATGCGCGGAATGTTGAGATAGCTGTCCCGCGACGGCGCCCGCCCGATGCACACGTCGTCGTCGGCGAACCGCGTGTGCAGGCACTCGCGGTCGGCCTCGGAATAGACCGCCACGGCTTCGATCCCCAGCTCCTTGCACGCACGGATCACCCGCAGGGCGATCTCCCCGCGGTTCGCGACCAGCACCTTCTTGAACATCAGGGCGCGAGGTCGCCGCGCTGACCGGCTGCGGCCGTGGAGCCGCCGAACGCCCGGCTCTGCCCGGACTCGACGCCCGACACCTTGAGCGCGAACTCGCTCGGGTTGGTGGCGTAAAAGATCGCGCTCTCGTAGCTGATCACGCCCTGCTGGTACCAGTGGAACAGAGACTGGTCGAAGCTCTGCATCCCGTACTGCACCGAGCCCTGGGCGATCAGGTCCGGGATGTTGAGCTGCTTCGTGATGTCGCGGATGTTGTCTTGCACCGCCGCCGTGTTGATCAGCACCTCCGACGCCGGCACCCGCCCCTGGCCGTCCTTCTTCGGGACCAGGCGGAGCGACACCACCGCCGCGAGCGCGGTCGACAGGAGGTGACGGATTTCGTCGTGCTGGTGCGGCGGGAAGAACGAGATCACGCGGTTGATCGTCTGCGTGCAGTCCGTCGTGTGGAGCGTCGAGAACACCAGATGCCCGGTGTCCGCCGCCTTGAGCGCCGTATCGAGCGTCTCCATGTCGCGGATCTCGCCGATGAGGATGACGTCCGGCGCCTGGCGCAGCACGTGACGCAGCGCCGCGTTAAACGACAGCGTGTCGTTGCCCACCTCGCGCTGCGAAATGTTCGCCAGGTTGTCGCGGTGCAGAAATTCGATCGGGTCCTCGATCGTGATGATATTGACGCGCCGGCTCAGGTTGATGTGGTTGACCATCGCCGCCAGCGCCGTCGACTTCCCCGACCCTGTCACGCCGGTCACGAGCACCAGGCCACGCGGCTTGATCGCGATCTCCTCGATCACGGGGGGCAGGTTCAGCTCGCGGATCGTCTTGACTTCGTAGGGAATCGACCGGAAGGCGAACGCCACGGTGCCGCGCTGCTGGTACACGTTCGTCCGGAACCGACCCACGCCCGGCACGCCGATCGCGAAGTCCGCCTCCTTGTGCTCGGCGAACTCCTTCACCTGCCGCGGCGTCATGATCTGCTCGGCCAGCGATTTCAGCTCCTCCGGCTTGAGCGGAGCCGTCTCCAGCGACTGCAGCTCGCCGTTCACGCGGATGGTCGCCGGACGGCCCACCTTGAGCAGCAGGTCGGACGCGTTGCGCTGGACCATCTGCGTGATGGCCTGCTTGAAGTTGAAGGTCGCGCCGGCGGTAGCAGGGGCGTCAGGCATGAGGGTCCACTCGGAAAAGAGGCTGGCCGAACTCGACCGGCTGGGCGTTCTCGACACACACTTCGCGCACCAGCCCCGCGACTTCGGCCTCGATCTCGTTCATGATCTTCATCGCTTCGATGATGCACACCACTTGCCCGGCAGCGACGCGGCTGCCGGCTTTCACATACGGATCCGCACCCGGCTCGGGCGCGGAGTAGAACGTGCCGACCATGGGGGACTTGATGTCGACCAGGTGCGTTTTCGGCGGCGCGGCCGCGCCCGGCGCGGTCGGGGCGACCGGAACGAGCATCCCGCCGGGCGTCTGCGCAACGACCATGTGCGGCCCCCCCCCTCCCCCACCGCCGCCCGCGTTAGTCCCGTGGCCCACTTTCGTGACCTGGATCGACGACCACCGCCCGAACAGACCCCGGCGCACCTCGATCGCCCCGAGCTCCGGGGCCTCCTTCAAGATCTGCACCAGCTGCGCGATGATGGCGAGGTTCATAGACCCCAAAATCTACACGAGTTCGAGAAGTTCCGTGCGACCGTCCGACAAGAGGACCGGTCCCGTGGCCGACAAGTGGACGTCGTCTTCGATCCGCACACCCCCCTGCCCGGCGAGATACACGCCCGGCTCGATCGTCACCACCGCGCCGACGGGAAGCGGATCGGCGTTCGTCTTGGACAGCCGCGGCGCCTCGTGCACTTCCAGTCCCAGCCCGTGCCCGAGCGAGTGACCGAACGCGTCGCCGAACCCGCGCGCTGCGATCACGTCCCGCGCGAGCGCGTCGGCGTCGCGCCCGGTCATCCCGGCGCGGACGCATTCGCGCGCCCGCCGCTGCGCCTCCGCCACCAGCTCGTACAACGCTCGCTGCCGCTCCGTCGCCCGCGCGCCGACGACGAGCGTGCGCGTGATGTCGGCGCAGTAGCCGTCCACTTGCGCACCGAAGTCCAGCAGCAGCCACTCGCCCTTCGCGACCACCCGCCGGCTCGAGCGCGCGTGCGGCAGCGCCGCCCGCGGGCCCGATGCCACGATCGTGGAAAACGGGTGTCCCTCGCTCCCCAGCCGCCGCAGCGCCCCCTCGAGCACGCCGGCGATCTCGAGCTCCGTCATCCCCACCCGCACCCGCGGCAGGGTGTCCCGCAGCGCCGCACCCGCCAGGTCAGCCGCGCCGCGGATCGCAGCCACCTCACCCGGCCCCTTGGCGGCGCGCAGCCGCTCCACCAGATCCTTGGTCGCCATCCAGCGCCACGCCTGACCGGCCTGCGTGAAGCGCTCGGCGTCCTGCACGGTGAGCGCGTGCGCCTCGTACCCCACCGCGGCGAGCGGCCCGAGCGTGGCCAACTCCTTGAAGAACCGGTCCCACACGCTCGTGCTCTCGACCTCGACCCGGGCCACGGCGCCCGCTTCGGCCCGCGCTTGCTCGTCGTAGCGAAAGTCGGTCACCAACAGCACGTCGCCGCGGGTCACCGCCACGAGGGCCGCGGAGCCGCTGAAGCCGGTCAGGTAGCGAATGTTGGCGCGCGACGTCACGAGCAGCCCATCCAGCGCCGCGGCGGCGAGCGTGCCGACGAGCGCCTCCTGTCGCTGGCGCCGCGGATCAGCGTGCATGGCGGGACGCGAGATAGCCGACCAGGCCCTCGAGTCCCAGCCGGTAGCTCTCGGCCCCGAACCCCGTCACCACGCCGACGGCGACGTCCGCGAGCACCGAGCGGCGGCGCTCGGGTTCGCGGGCGAAGATGTTCGACAGGTGAACCTCGACGAACGGCACGCGCACGGCGAGGAGCGCGTCCCGGACGGCCAGGCTGGTGTGCGTGAAGGCGGCCGCGTTGATCACGGCGCCGTCCGCCCGCCCCTTGAGCCCCTGGATCGCATCCACCAGCTCGCCCTCGTGGTTGGTCTGCGTCCAGGTCACATTGACGCCGAGCGCCTGCGCGCGCTCCCGCGTCCGTGTCTCGATTTCGGCCAGCGTCGCCCGGCCGTACAGCTCCGGCTCCCGCTCACCCAGCAGATTGAGGTTGGGGCCGTTCAGCACGGCGATGTCCACTAAGACTTGAGCCCTTTCAGCCAGGCCTGAAACTGATCGAGGTCACCCTCGTCTTCGAGCGGTGGACGCGGCTTCGGGCCCGACGGCCGCGCCGCTCCTCTCGCCCCGCCGCCCGCCGGCGTCGCCCCATCGTCGGGCCGCGCTCCCGATGCGCCGAAAAACTGGTCGAACGAGAACCCCCCCGTCGCGCTCGGCCCCGGCGTCGGTGGCGCGCTTGCAGGCGGATTCGGCGCCGGGGGCTCCGCCACGGGCGCCGGCGCCCGCGACCCCTCGTCGCCGAACACCTGGTCGAGGGAAATCGTGTCCTCGGCGGGGCGGCTCGCCTCGCCCAGAGTGGGCTCGTCCGGCTGGCGCGGGGCTTCCGGGGGCGCGACGGCAAACGCACGCTCCAGCGGCGAGGCCGCCACCGCCGCCGCCTGGGGCCGCCCGGCCAGGATCCGCTTCAAGAACATCGGCACCGATTCACCCGTCTCCCGCCCGCCACCCCATTTCTTCCCCGGTGACAGCGCGTCAACGCGCGCGTGGAGCCGCGTGTCGTCCGGCCGCTGCGTCAGCAGCGCTTGATACACGCGCAGCGCCTCCTCCGGGTGCCCCTGCTTGAGATACAGGTCCGCCATCGTTTCGGTGACGACCGGCTCGGCGCGCGAGAGCGCCGCCGTATCCGCCGCGCCGTCATCGTCCGATAACACGACCGCCGCGGGTGGCGCCTCTTCGACGAAAGGCGGCGCTTGCGGTGGCGGGGGGAGGGGCGGAGGCGGGGGTGCGAGCGGCGTGGGCCACGCCGGCTGAGACGGGGCCACGGCGGAAGGGGGCGAGGCGACCGCCGGCGGCCGAGGCGGTGTCACGTCCTCCGGCATGATCAGGGGCAGGTCCACCGTCGGCAGATCCGGCTCAGGCTCGGGGGTCGCATCCGCCGGTGCGCCGAACGTGCCGCTCTCGTACTGCGTGGCGGCCAGCCCCTCGACCTCGAGCTCCTGCGGCTTGAGCGCCACTTCTTCCTGAATCTCGAGACCCTCGGCCTTGGCCGCATCGTGTGCCACGGCGTTGAAATCCAAGGTCCCGTCGAATGTCTCGATGTCTCCAGTCTGCGGCTTCACCTCGAGCTGCGGCGTCACCGGTTCCTCGACCGTGTGCTCCAGAACGAATTCGGGGCGCGGCATCGGCGCGGTGATCGTCCCGCCCGCCGCGGGCCGCTCCGGGACGAGCACGGCCGGCGGGGGCATCGGAACGGGGGCGGCTGGTGGGATGGGCTTCGGCGCGGCCTGGGCCGCCTTCCCCTTGTTACGGGCCAGCCCCTCGGCGGCATCGCCGTTCATCGGATCGGCGGTAAGCAGCCGCGACAACCATTGCCCCGCCTCGTCGTACCGTCCCCCCCGCTCCGCGATGTCGGCGAGCAGCTTGAGCGCGAGGACGTTTTCGGGGTCCAAGTCCAGGACCTTGCGGAACACCTGCGACGCGGTGGTGTCGTTCTTCAGGTCGAGGAAGCAGCGCCCGTAGACAATGTGGGCGCTGACGTAATCGGGGTGCCGCTCGAGCCCCGACTTGCACAGTTCGATGGCTCTATCTAGTTCCCCCGCTTTGCGATAGGCGTCCGCCAAGGGCGCGAAGTTGCGGCCCTTGGGGTTCTCGGCCCATCGCTTTTCGAGCTTTTCTATTTCGCTGGTATAGGCCACGGCCTAAGTTCTTGGGGGAATTGGTCGAAGATAGTGTTCGGCCGGCGCCGCTGTCAATCGGAATTGGGTCCCCGTCGCTTGAGTTTCCTCGTTGTCGTTCTTAGACTTATGCCCCCTCCCGTCCCCTCTGGCCCGGAGCTGCACGTCCTATGATGCGCTCCATGCGCGTGATTTATAAGCCCGTGTTCGTCGTCGTGGCGGTCTCGTTCATCGGCTGGCTGGCCTACGGCCAGGTGACGGACATTCTGGGCGGCGGGCGCGACGTGGTCCTCAAGGTCAATGGCCAGATCGTGCGCGCCACCCAATTCCAGGCGGCGCTCCAGAACGCGATCGAAGAATCGCGCCGCCGGGGCGGCGGGCGGCTGAGTCGCGAGGACGAGCAGCAGCTCCAGGACCAAGTCACCGACCAGTTCATCCAGCGGATTCTGCTCGAGCGCGAATACCACCGGCTCGGTATCCAGGTCTCCGACGACGAGATCCGCCAGATCGCACGCAGCACGCCGCCGCCGCAGATCCTGCGACAGATCATGGAGGACCCGACCTTCCAGACGAACGGTCAGTTCGACATCACGAAATGGCAGCGTTACCTGGGGAGCGCGAGCGAGGAGTTTCGAGCGCAAATCGAGCAGCTGTACCGCGAATACCTCCCGGAGCGCAAGCTGGAGGAGTACCTCACGGCTGACGTGTACGTCTCCGACGCGAAGCTGTGGCGCATCTGGCGCGATCAGCACGAGTCGGTGACCGTCGCCGTACTCGCCTTCCGCCCGGAACAGATCCCTGACTCACTCGCCGGGGTAACGGACGCCGAGCTCGAGCGCTACTACACGACTCACAGGGACGAATTCAAGCGTCCGGCGACGGCCTGGCTGAGCTACCTGGCGCAGCCGAAGGTGCCTGACGCCGCCGACACGGCCGCGGCGCTCACCAGAGCGCGGCGGCTCCGGGCGGAGGTCGCGGGCGGCGCGGCGAAGTTCGAGGACGTGGCGAAGAAGGAGTCCGCCGATTCGGTCTCCGGCGCGCGCGGCGGCGATCTCGGCTGGGTGAAGCGCAACGAAGGTGGCTTCGATCCGCAATTCCTCGCGGCGCTGCGGCGACTCACGCCGGGGGAGCTCAGCCAGCCGGCGCTATCGAGCTTCGGCTATCATTTGATCCGCGTCGACGCGGCGAAAGGCGACTCACTGCACGTGCGTCACATCCTGATCCCGATCGTGCCGCAGGGCAAGCACCTCGACCAAATCGATGCGCGGACCGACTCGCTGGATCACCTCGCCGCCGAGCAAACGGACGGCGCGCGGCTGGACAGCGCGGCGCAGCGGCTGCACCTCCCCGTGGCCCAGGCGTCAAGACTGATCCAGGGTGACCGGCTGACGCTGGGTCGGTACGTGATCTCCGACGTGAGCGTGTGGGCGTTCGAGGCGCGGCCGGGCGAAACGAGCCCGCTGATCGAAGGGGAGCGCGCGAACTACGTGTTCCGACTGGATTCGCTGTACGCCGCAGGCACGCCGCCCCTGGCGCAGATCCGCGACCGGGTGCTCGGGGTGGCCCGTTACGAGAAGAAGAAGGCGATCGCGCGGCAGCGCGCCGCCCTAGCCCTGGCCGAGCTCGCCTCCGCACCGGATCTGCTGCAGGCCGGCAGAGCGCGCGGCCTGCCGGTGGAGAGGCTCGGGCCCTTCACGCGCCTCAATCCTCCATCGGCGATCGCGCGTGAGCCCGTGGTGGAGGGCACGGCGTTCGGCCTCCAGCCGGGCCAGCGCACCGGCGTGCTCGTCGGCACGACGGGCTGCTTCATCCTGCAGGGGGTCGCGCACCAAGCCGCCGACTCCGCCGCGTGGCTGAAACAACGGGACCAGCAGCGGGAAGCGCTCCTACGGTCGGCGCAACAAGCCCGGGTACAGCAGTACCTCGCCGCCCTCCGGGCGCAGGCGCGGATCGTGGACCGTCGGAAGGAAGTCTTTCGGCCGACGACGTCCGAAGGCGGAGCCTAGTCGCTCAGCCGCTTGGGATCGCCGCCGGTCGGAACGGAGGAGGACGTCCCCGGGGGCTGGAGGTTACGCGGCGGCGCGGCCGGCTGGTCGCTGGTGGCGTCCTTCAAGCTGCGGTTGAACTCCTTTATCCCCTGGCCGATCGACTTTCCGATCTCGGGGATCCGCTTGGCGCCGAACACCAGCACCAGCACCAGCAGCAGGATCAGGATGTGGCTGAACGACAGGTCTCCGAACATACGCGCCTCGTTTTCAGAATATCGATCGGGCTACGAAGTAGGCGATCGCCACACCCACGACGGCCAGCAATGACACGTCGAACCCGATCGGGCCGAGCGTGATCGATACGACGAGCAGGTCGAGATGCACGGGCCCGAAGGTCGGCGTCACGGCCGTGGTAAAGAACTCTTTCGCCGCGCCCTGCGGCAGGAATCGTCGCAGCAGCGCGTGGAGCAACCCGCCGAGCACGAACCCGCCGGCGAGGAACCCCACGTAAAATAGCGGCCCGCGGTGGCCGCGCGCCACGGGCCTAGCTGCGCCGCTCCACTGCATACGCAATGCTGTCTCGTAGGGCGTCGCGCGCGGGCGACGGCGGCAGGATCTCGAGCTCCGCCTCGGCGCGCTGCGCCAGCTCGAGCGCGCGGCGCCGGGCGTAGTCGAGCCCGCCGGCGGTCTCCACCAGCTGCATGACCTCCGCGACCAGCGGATCTCCCGGATCCGGCGTGGTCATCAACTCGGCCACCAGGCGCCGCTGCCCCGGCCCCATCGCGGCGAGGGCGGCGATCAGCGGCAAGGTCACCTTGTGCTCCTTCAGATCGAGGCCGGACGGCTTGCCGGTCACCGCTTCGCGCTCGGTATAATCGAGCAGATCATCGGTGATCTGGAACGCCATCCCGAGCCGCAGGCCGAAGCGCGCCAGCGCTTCCCGATACGGCACCGGTGCCCGGAGCGCGCCCACCTCGCACGCACCCGACAAGAGCGAGGCCGTCTTCGAGCGGATCAACTGGTCGTACTGCGCCTCGTCGTAGGCGAGCTTGTCGTGCGCTTCGAGCTGCCGCATCTCGCCGATCGTCATCTCGTTGGTGACCCGGGCGAACACGCGCAGCGGCGCGAGGTCATCCAGTCGAACGAGCTCGATGATGGCCCGGGAGTAGAGGTAATCGCCCATGATCACCGCCACCTGGTGCGAAAACAGGGCGTTGATCGTCGGCATCCCGCGCCGCAGCACTGAGTGGTCCACCGAGTCGTCGTGCACCAGCGTGGCCAGATGGATCAGCTCCACGACCGCGGCGAGCGTCACCGTCCGTGCATCCTCCGCCCCGGACGCCCGATGGCTGAGGAGCAGCAGCGTCGGGCGGAACAACTTCCCCTTCATCCGCAGTAAGTGCTCGTTGACGAGGGCGATGATGGGGAAGTCCGCGGTGATGATGCGGCGGAGCTCCTCGGCCACGCGCTCCAGCTCGCCCGCCACGGGCCGCTGGATGTCCCCCAGGGAAACGGGGGCGAGCTGCTGGCTCACGTCACTTCGCCTTGGCGAGCGCCCTAGCCCGCTCGCCGACGTCCTTGAACCGGATGTCCACGGCGAAGACGCGCCCGTAAATCTCGCGCGCCTCCGCTTTTTTCCCCTGCTCTTCGAGCGCCCGGCCCAGCGAGTAGAGCACGCCGAGCCGCTCTTGATCGCCCGACGCCGGCAGCTCCAGCCCGCGTCGCAGGATCGACTCCGCCACGATGTAGGCGCCCTTGTCGAGGAAGCACACGCCCAGCATTTCCGAAGTCCGGAGCTTCCCCTCGGGCGCGCGCAGCGCCTTCTGAAGCTCGGCGATCGCTTCGTCCAGCAACCCCATCTCTTTGAACGCGACTCCGAGATCGTAGTGCGATTGGAAGTCTGCCTCGTCGATGTTCTCGTCGATGCCCTGCTTGAACCGCGCCAGCATCTCCTGGAAGTCCTTCTCTTCGTCCCCGGTCGGTTCCTCGTCCGGGACCTTCATGCGGGTGTCGCGGGGCGGGGATTCTTCCTCGAGAATCATGGCGCTCAGGTCGACGAAATCGCCTGCCGCCGCCGCTTCGTCGCGAACCTTCAGCTTCGCATCCTTGGGCGCCGTCCGCTTCTCGCGGGCGGCGGGCGGCGGCTCGTGCGGCGGCGCCGCGGCCGGCGCGAGCATCGCAAGTGCCGCCTTCGCCCGCTCGTTTTTCGTATCGTGCTCTGCCACCCGCTGGTATACGGCACGCGCCTTGTCCGGTAGGTCCTGGCGCAGCAAGGTGTCCGCCAGCTCCAGGTAGGCGTCGACCAGCTTCGCCTTGTCGCCCGACTTGAACGCGTATTCGACCTGTTTCTGGCGGTGCCGCACGCTGTTCGGATCGAGGCGGAGGATCTCTTCGCCGAGATGCTGCGCCTGCGGCAGGTTGCCGAGATTCTCGAAGCCCGCGGTCGCATGGTCGAGCTCCTCGATCCCGCGGTCCCGCTCCCCTGCCTCGATGAGGGCTTCGCCGAGCGCGCGATGCGCCTCCGGATTATCTGGATCGTCGGCGACGCTGGCCTCGAGCGCTTCGATGGTGGGCGGCGCCGGCGTGGCTTCGATGTTGGTGAACACCAGCGACGACGGCGCGTCTCCCGAGCTGACCACGCCGTCCAGTCCCAGGTCGATGAAAGCCGAGCGTCGCCTCTCCGAGACGGACGTGTCGTCCTCGGTCTGGACGAAGCCCCCCGTCGGGGGGATGTCCTCGACGGCGAGCGGCTCGTCGTCCACGTGGTGCCCGGCCTCCGTGGTGGCCGTATCGAAGTCGGGCTCGAGCTCGAGCGGCGGCACCTCCACCACTGCCTTTCGCTTGGCGCGGTCCGGAGCAGGAGCGGGCGGCGGCGGGGGGGGCGGCGCCGGGCGCTTCGGCACCACCGGCTTGACCTTGGGCGGCTCGGCGGCTGGAGCCTTGGGGCTCGACACGCGGGGCGGCGACCCGACTCCTGGGCGTCCCGGCGCGGGCGGGGTCGGGGGGATGGGGGCGGGAGCGGGGGTCGCACCCACGCGCGTCGGCACCACCGGCGCGACCTTGAGCGGCCCTGCCCTGGCTGGCGGCGTGACCTTGGGGACGCTCGCCCGCTGCGGTGGGGCGGGTGCAGGAGCCGGTGTCGGTTCGATCTCGAGTTCGTCTTCCAGCATGGGCTCGAGCTCGACATCGAGCTCGGTCTCGTCCGCGTCCGCCGGCACCGTCGGCTCGAGCTCCGCCATCGGCTGTACCGGTTCGCCGGTCACCTCTTCGCGTAGCGACGGGATATCGGCCGCGCCGTCGAGCTCCACCTCCCCAAACTCGGCGGTCGTGGTCTCGAACCCCTCGAGCAGCGCGCCACTCCCGTTCCCGTCTCCGCCCGGCACTGCGACTTCCTCCGCCAGGTTCGTGGACTCGATCTCGAGCGAAGTATCCGGCTCGGGTGTCACCGACTCCACGAGGTTCTGCGCCACGGTTTCGACCTCAGGTTCGCGGTCGGGCGCGGGAGGCTGGGGCGAAGGCGCGGGGGGCGGGGGCGCGGGGGGCCTCCCCCTCGCGCCGGGAGGCGCGTCTACGTCGAGGAACACCAGGCTCGACGTCTTCCGCTTCCCGGACTTTGCGAGGTCGTCTTCCGACTCCTGGGGCGGCGCCGCGGGCGCCGTCGCCCGGCCGGGCGGGCGCCGCTCGGCATCGCCGTACATCTTGAGATGCTCCTCCAGCATCCCCCGCAACTGGGCGTTCTCCGGGGAGATGTCGGCAAACTCCTTGAGCGCGGCGAACGCCTGCTGGATCTTCCCGATCTTCTGCATGCGCTCCGCGTACTCGACAAAGTTCTGCTTCGCCTCGGCTACGAATCCCTTCGCCGCGTAGAGCTTGGCCAGCTTCAGGTAGGTCGTCTGCCGGCCGGGCGCGTTGCGGAGCACCTTGTTACACATCGCAATCGCGTTGTTGTGAAACCCGAGCTCGGCGTACTTGTCGACGGCCCGGTCGTAATAGTCCGCCGCTTGCGCGGGGTCCTTCACCTTGAGATAGAGATCACCCACGCGATTGAAGACGGACAGGTCGGGGTTGGGCTCCCCTTCTTGCTCCTGCGCCTCCAGCACGCCCCGCCAGGCCTCGATGGCACCCTTTGGGTCCTTGGCTTCCAGACCCTTGGCCTTGTCTTTCAGCTTCTCAAGCTTCGACATGAGGCCCTAAAGATACGGACCCGATCGGAAGCGGACAAGCGGAACCTCCTGTCCACACGGCGGTTACGGCGTTCCCGCCCATCCAGTACGCCACCTCTCGCCAGTCCGCCAGGGCGCACGCCACGAGGTCGGCCCGGAACCCGGGCGCCACTTGCCCCCGATCCGAGGCCATGCCGAGAGCTGCGGCGGCGTTCACTGTGACCGCGTTCACACCTTCCGCGTGACGCAGCCCGAGCTGCGAGACGGCGAGCGCCATGACCAGCGGCAGGCTTAGGGTCGGCGACGATCCGGGGTTCAAGTCCGTGGCGAGCGCCAACGCCGCACCGGCGTCGAGTAGCCCCCGCGCCGGGGCCTGCCTGCGACCTCCCAGAAACACGAGCGTGGCCGGCAGCAGAACAGCCACCGTCTCGCTCGCGGCGAGCGCGCGGATTCCAGCCGGGGACACGCCCGCCAGGTGATCCGCGCTCAACGCGCCGACTTCCACCGCGAGCTCCGCGCCGCCCGAAGCGTCGAACTCGTCGGCGTGCAGCTTCACGGCCAGACCGTGGCGGCGGGCCGCGTCGAGCACCGTACGCGCCTCCGCGACGCTGAACACGCCCGGCTCGCAAAACACGTCGCAGGCGACGGCGAGTCGCTCGCGCGCGACCGCCGGGATCATCTCCTCACACACCAGGCGCACATAGTCGGCCCGCCGATCGCGGAATTCCGGCGGCACCTCGTGCGCCCCGAGGAACGTGGGGACGAGCGCGGCGGGGTGATCGCCCGCGAGCCGCCCGATGACCCGCAACTGTCGGAGCTCGGTTTCGCAGTCGAGGCCGTAGCCCGATTTTACCTCGATCGTCGTGGCGCCGTGGGCGAGCAGCGCGCCGAGCCGGGCGCGTGTGAGGGCTGCCAGCTCCGCATCGGAGCGGGCGCGGACGTCCCGAACCGACTCCAGGATCCCGCCACCTGCGGCGGCAATCGTCTTGTAATCCATCCCCAGCGCACGCCGCTCGTGATCGTCGAGCCGCGGCGCGCCGAATACGGCGTGCGTGTGGCAGTCGACGAACCCGGGAAAGAGCACCCCGGCCACCTCCACCACCACGATGGCGGATTGCGGAATGCGGAATGCGGAATGGAGGTCGCGGGCTTCGCGACGCGGGCCGACCCAGGCGATGCGCTCTCCGTCGATTAACACCGCGGCATCCGTGAGGACTTCGAGCTCCGCCATCTCCCGGCCGCGCCGTGCCCGTGCCGGGCCGCGACAGGTGACGACCTGATGCGCGCCGACCAGCAGCGTCCTCAGTCGCCCGCCTCGCGCATCGGCAGGCGAATGGCGTGCCGTCGCGCGGCCTCGATGGCGGTCTCATAGCCTGCGTCGGCATGGCGGGCGATACCGATCCCCGGATCGTTCGTGAGCACGCGCTCGAGCCGCCGGCCGGCGGACGCCGTGCCATCGGCGACGCACACCTGGCCCGCGTGCAGCGAATTGCCGATGCCCACCCCGCCCCCATGGTGAAACGACACCCAGGCGGCCCCGGAGGCCGTGTTCAACAGCGCGTTGAGGATCGGCCAATCGGCGACCGCGTCCGAGCCGTCGCGCATGGCTTCGGTCTCCCGAAACGGCGAGGCTACCGAGCCCGTGTCGAGATGATCGCGCCCGATGACCACGGGCGCTCCAATCTCACCACGTTTCACGAGGTCGTTCAAGGCGCAACCGAAGCGAGCGCGCTCCCCCTGCCCCAGCCAGCAGATCCGGGCGGGCAGCCCCTGAAACGCCACGCGCTGCTGCGCCAGCGTGATCCAACGCCGCAGGTGCTCGTCCTCCGGGAACAGCTCGAGCACGAGGCGATCGGTGCGGCGTACGTCCGTCGCGTTCCCCGACAACGCCACCCACCGGAACGGTCCCTTCCCCTCGCAGAACAGCGGCCGGATGTACTCCGGCACGAAGCCCGGGATGTCGAATGCCTCGGCGACGCCGGCGTCGTGCGCCTGCGTGCGCAGGTTGTTGCCGTAGTCGAACGTCACGGCGCCCTGCCGTTTGAGATCGAGCATCGCGCGCACCTGCGTCGCCATCCCCGCGACCGCGCGGCGCAGGTACTCCTGCGGGTCCCGGCGACGCAGCTCGGTTGCCTGCGCGAGCGACACGCCCGCCGGGATGTATCCGTTCAAGGGGTCATGCGCCGACGTCTGATCGGTCAGCACATCGGGGACGAAGCCGCGCCGGACCAGCTGCGGCAGCACCTCGGCACAGTTGCCCACCAGGCCGATTGACAGCGCCCGGCCCGCCCGCTTCGCTTCGTCGCACCAGGCGAGCGCTTCGTCCAGCGATGCCGTCGCGCGATCGAGGTAGCGCGTGTCGAGGCGACGTTGGACACGCGTGGCGTCCACCTCGACCACCAGGCAGATCGCGTCGTGCATCGTTGCGGCGAGCGGCTGCGCGCCGCCCATCCCGCCGAGCCCGCCGCTCAGCACGATGCGCCCCGTGAGCGAGCCGCCGAAATGGCGCCGCGCCACGGCGCCGAACGTCTCGTACGTGCCCTGCAGAATGCCCTGGGTCCCGATGTAGATCCACGAACCCGCGGTCATCTGGCCGTACATGATGAGGCCCTTTCGCTCGAGCTCGCGAAACACCTCCCACGTGGCCCAGCGGCCGACCAGGTTCGCGTTGGCGATCAGGACGCGGGGCGCCTCGGGATGCGTCGTGAACACACCCACCGGCTTTCCCGACTGTACCAATAGTGTCTCGTCGTCCTCCAAGGCCAACAGCGTGCGGCACACCGCGTCGAACGACGCCCAGTCGCGCACCGCCTTGCCGGTGCCGCCGTACACGACGAGATCGTCGGGCCGTTCCGCTACCTCCGGGTCCAGGTTGTTCATGAGCATGCGCAGGGCGGCCTCCTGGATCCAGCCTTTGCACGACCGCTGTGGTCCCCGCGGCGCGCGCACCGTTCGCGGACCGCTCACGGTGCCCCCGGATCGAACTGGGCATCCCGAATGCCAACCGCCACCCGTTCGATATCCGCGGTGAGCGGGCGGTCGCCTGTCAGTGGCGGGGCCATGCTCCGCAGCGTGGCGTAGCTCCGGGCCACGCCCCGCCCCGGGCGGAGGGGCTTCAAGTACTCGAGCCCCTGCGCCGCCGCCAACAGCTCGATCGCCACGATCCGCGTCGCGTTGGCAAGAATCCGCTGCGCCTTCCACGCCGCGCTCATCCCCATGGGAACGACGTCTTCCTGGTTCCCTTCCGTCGGCACCGACTGCACGCTCGCGGGCGTCGCCAAGATCCGGCAGTCAGCCACGAGCGCCGCCGCCGCGATCTGGGGCGTCATGAACCCCGACTCCATCCCCGGGTCGCCGGCCAGGAACGCCGGGAGCCCGGAAGACAGGTCGGGGTTGACGATGCGCTCGATGCGCCGCTCGGCGATCCCCGCCAGCGTCGTCAGGGCGATCGCGAGCACGTCGAGCGCCAAGGCGATCGGCTGCCCGTGAAAGTTGCCGCCCGAGAGCACGTCCCCGTCGAACACCAGCGGGTTGTCGGTGGCCGCGTTCAGCTCCACGGCGACCAGCCGTTCCGCGAACGCGATGCCTTCCCCCACGGCGCCCAGCACCTGGGGAGAGCAGCGGATCGAATACGCGTCCTGCACGCGGGGGTCGTTGTCGCGGTGCGACTCGCGGATCTGCGAATCCGCCAGCAGCTCGCGGAGCAGCGCCGCCGAGCGCTGCTGGAACGGGTGGGGCCGGGCCTCGTGGATGCGGGGGTCGAACGGCTCGGGAGTCCCACGGGTCGCCTCGAGACTCATCGCCGCCGCCGCATGGGCGGTGCGCCACAACACCCAGGCGTCGTGGACGACGAGCGCCGCCACGCCGGTCTGGGCCTGGGTCCCGTTCACGAAGGCAAGCCCTTCCTTCGCCTCGAGAGCGATCGGCTCGAGCCCGCGCGCCCGCACGGCGCCGCCGTCCTCCCCTTCGCCGACCATCGCGAGTGCCAAGTGGGCGAGCGGGGCCAGATCGCCCGACGCACCCACACTCCCCTGCGACGGCACCCGCGGATGCACGCGTTGGTTCAGCATAGCGACGACGAGCTCGGGGAGGTCGGGCCGTACGCCGCTCGTGCCCCGAACCAGCACGTTGGCGCGCAACAGCATCATCGCCCGCACGGCTTCCTCCGAAAGCGGCTCGCCCACGCCCGACGCATGGCTGCGAATCAGGTTGAGCTGCAACTGGCGGGCGCGCTCGGGCGGGATCCGCACGTGCGCCAGCTTCCCGAAGCCGGTCGTCACGCCGTACATCGTCGCGCCGCGCGCGATCGCCCCCTCCACGGTGCGGCGCGACGCCCGGACCGCGTCGAGTGCGCGGGGGGCGATGCCCACGTGCGCCCCGAGGCGGGCGACGGCTACGACGTCCTCGATCGACAGAGACCGGCCGTCCAGCGTGACGGGGGCTGGCATGCGAGAGGAAGCTACGCTCCAGGCGAAGAGGCGCCAAGTCACAAGAAACGTCACGGAGGAACCATCACGAAAAAGCGTCACGGAACGAGGTTGCTCCGTGACGCTTCCTATGTGACGCCCTTTCGTGACGCCTTTCCGAGCTGGCGCGCCTACAGTCCGTTCTTCACCACCCGCAACTCGGGATTGCCCGGATCGGTCTGCGCGCTCCAGTCGAAAATGATGTACCGCCGGCCGACCGCCGTCACCCGCAGCGCCGCATAGTGGTACTGGCCATTCTCGTTGCGCTGGAACACGTAAGCGAAGCCAGGCACGGCCTGAATCATGTTGCGCGTGTATCCCGACGCGGGCGCGAAGTCTATCGACGTGAGATCCGGCACGGCCTGGGTGCTGTCGTACAGCCGGATGCTGTCCCCCGCAAATTGGGGAACGATCCACAGCGTCGAATCGCTGGCCCGCAGGTGCACCCAGAAGTCGATGTCCGTGCGGTTGCCGTCCTGCACCAGCCCCAGCTCACCCGGATCGCCGCGACCGTTGGCGTTCGCATCGTTCCAGAAGCGGAACCCCGACTGCGCCGCGCTCACTTCGAGCGCCGAGACCAGCACGTTGCGCGCATCGGGGCGGGGCGTATCGTGCCACAGCGCCGACCACAGACTCTCGTACCCCTCGACGCTGATCGCCGACACACCGAAGCAGCGCGGTACGCCGTTCGTGAGCAGGGTCGCCAGGAACTCGTCCGACACGGTCGTGCCCTCGAGGAAAATCGAATCCGGTTGCGTAATGCATACGCCATGATCAAGATCGTAGGGCAGGCTGTACAGGCGGTACCAGTTGAAGCGTGCCGGATCAGACAAGGCGGCGTTGTCCGCCCATTGGAGATGAATGGCCTGGTTCAGCGAGATCGAGCTCAAGCTCGCGGGCTGTGGCAGCTGCAGGCGCTCGTCCACGGTGATGACGTTGCTGGCATCGCTCTCCCCCCCATTCACGTCCGCGGCGGTGACGTAGTACTGCAGATGCGGCACGCCGTTGTCGTGGAACGTGTTGGAGCTCGTCTCGCCACGCAGCCCGTACGCGCCGGTGGTGCTGCCGCGCGAATAAATGCGATAGCCCCCGAGACTCCCGCTCTGCACGTCGTCCCACACGAGCAGGATGCCGGCCGGCTGGCCCGGCGTTCCGCTCGGGTCGAGCTGGTAGGCGAGGTTCTGTGGTGGGGGGAGGGTGGAAACGAGATTCGTGGTATCCGACCGGCAGCCCCAGCCCAGCAGGCCGCCCGCCAGCAACGCGTATCGCGACAAGAGCCGCATGACATCCTCAAGGGAAGCGTTCAGGCGAGTTGTGGGCACGGGGCGTGCCCGGACGTAAGTGAGCGATGGGAAGCCGCTTAGAGCTGGTGGGCGGCAGAAAACGTGTCACCCGCAGGGGACAGTGGCAGCAAAACGGCTAACGGGCAAAGGTCGACTGGCTGTAGTCGAACTTGATGTCCGGCTCATCCAGCAGGCTCACATAAAATGTGAACCCGAAATTGCCGTTAGGGCTTTTCTGGAACGAGAAGCTGGCGTGCCAGCGGTGCAGGTCGCGCTGGAGTTGAATCGAGTGCGCGCCGAATTGTTTGGTGTCGACGTCGTAGGTCGATTGCCACGAGGCCGACCAGTGTGGCGTGGGGCTGAACGCCAGGCCGAGCGTGAGCTGCTGGCGGCCGCCCTGGTTCGAAATCAAGTTCCCCAGCGTGTCGGCCTGCGGGCGGATGCGGGTGCCCGAGTACTGCACGGACAGCGAGAAACCCTGCCCCCCGCCCATCCCGGCCCCGGATGGCCGGGCGATGGGGAACCCTCCCTGGCCCAGCGGGCCACCGGGAAACTGACCCGCTGGCGGCTGGACCCCGGGGGTCGGCGCGGCGGGCGGCGGAGCGCCCCCGCGACCCAATCCGAACAGACCCGCGATCCCTCGAATCGTCGCGGGTGTGACCGAGAAGTTCGCCGTGATGCTCGTGAGGAAGGGCGAGAACTTCGCGGTGTCGCTGCCCACGGCCCCTCGCCAGAGGTCGTGCGTCAACGCGAGGCTGAAACCCGGGAGCAGGTCGGAGGCGAACGTATTGCCCATTGATTGGGTGGTCCAGCCGGTCCGGTGGGGCTGTTTGGCCTGCTCGAAGTTATAGCCGATCGGCGTCGTGTTGATGCTCAGCAACTTGATTTTTCGCGGCTCGCGCCCGGTGGTGTCGCCCGGTGGCGGCTTGAGCTTCGCCTCGAAGTTCTGGGAGAGCCCGAGATTGATTGTCTGTTGCGGGTCGCTCCGCACGCTGGGGTTCGTTCCGGTCGGATCGACGGCGCGCGCGAATGCCGCCGCGACGGTGGCGCCCGGCGCGTAGAAGTAGCTCACCTGAGGCGCAATGGAGTGCCGGATGCGCTGCAGCGGTCCCACTCCGGGAAAAAAACCGAAAAACGTCGGCGACACGCTCGCCGTGAAGGCGAGCCGCTTGCCCTGGTGGATCCACTCGCCGCCCGTGAACTGGTTGCGGATCGCGAACGGCCCCGCGGTGGTCGTATTCACGATCGCCAGCCCCGGTTGGACCTTCCAAGTGCCGGAGAGGAACGACGGCAGGTTGATCCCGGTCTGCCACTCCACCCGGGTTTCGAACGTCTGGTCGTACAGCACGCGCCGCGCCCCCCCGGGAGACGTGGTGTCGTAGACGAACTCTCTGCGCGCGTTGCTGATCTGGTCGTTGACGTCGAAGCTGTTCGACCAGTTCCACGGCCCGATCCGGAGGGGCGTCTGAAAACTGAGGTGCGTCACCCGACTGTCGGCGAACAGGGCGAGCGTATCCGGCGCGCCCGCCGTGCCCGGGACGAGCAGTCGCGTGTCGGCTTGATGAAAGGTCTGCTGGTTACTGAAGGAGAAGCCGGGCGACCACGTGATCGACGGTGTGATGTTCACGGGCGCGGGGGTGAGGCCGATGGTGGGAAACGATTGTGAGACGAGGCCGTTGCCGATGTCCTGCGACCGGCTGCCCCCGATGTTGAGCGTTCCCCAATCGAACTGCTTGCTGAAGTTCAATTGCGACACGAGGCTCGCCGTGGCGACGAACGGATTCACCGTGTTGTTCTGAATCACCCTGGGATTCGTCGAGTAATTGACGCTGGCGTTGAAGTTGGTGCGCGAGGAAAAGCTCTGTTGATGCTGCCAGCCGATGTGGATCGAGTGGGCCGGCTGGTCGAGCTGGTCGTCCCGGCTGAACGACAGACTGCCCGTGACGAAGCGGTCGAGCCAGCGGTAGCGAGTCTGGGTCCGGAGCGACATGTAGCGTCCCGCGTACCAGTCGCCCGACACGAGAAAATCGACGTAGTCGTTGACGACGAAGTAGTAGCCGAGGCCGGAGACGTGGCGCTGGTAGTTGCGAGTGGGGCGCACCAGATCGTTCAGGCCGAAGCGTGGAACGAGGATGCCACTGCGTCGCCCCGGGCGGATGTCCTGAAAGATGAACGGGAGCCACATGATGGGAACGTCCCGGATGTACAGCACCGCCGGCCGCCCCACCATCACGCTCTTGCTCAGCCACTTCACCTGATGCGTGCCGAAGTGATAGTCGGGCACGGGATTGTCGTCGGAGGTGATCTCGCTGCGTGCGCCGTACAGGCGGGTGGAGCCCGAGTCGACCGCGAGGTCGCCCCGGATGTACCACGCGGCGCCGCCTTGCTGCACGTGCGTCAGGGCCTGACTCACCGTGCCGCGCCGGATGCAGGTGTCGTAGCGCATGGCCTCCCCCACGAGCACGGTGCTCTGGTCGAACAGGCGCGGGTTGCCCGCAGCGTCGAGCCGGCAACTCGCGTGCCGATAGCGGATCGAGTCCGACTCGAGCTTCGTCCCGTCGCGATCGACGAACGCCTGGCCCCACAGTGAAATCGCGCTGTCGCCCTCCACCAGCACGGTATCCGCCACATAGCGGGTGACGCGGTATCCCTTGAGCTTGAGAAGCGAGTCGATCACCCCGTCCGACGCAGGGAAGCTGCGGGTGGGTCCGGTCGGCAGCCCGAGCCTACGCGCGGTGGCGGTGTCGAGCGCTCGGCCCGGCACACCTGAGTCGGCGCGGACGCGCGCAGTGTCGCGTGGCGGCGGCACACCCTGGGCCTCCACCCGCCCTGTCGGGAGGGCGAGCAGCAGCAGGACGAACCCCGCGGCGCTCGCGGCCCGCTCGCGTCGCGCCCGCCGCTTGGTGACAATCCAGGCGCAGACGATGCTCACCTCGTACAGCAGCAGCAACGGTACCATCATGATGAGCATCGACACCGCGTCGGGCGGTGTGAGCAGCGCCGCGGCCCCCGCCGAGAGCGCGATCGCGTAGCGGCGGTTCCTCGCCAGGAGCTGCGGGGTGACGAGGCCGAGGGCGGCGAGAATCACGATGACCAGCGGCAGCTCGGTCACCACCCCGAACCCGATCATGATCTGAGCCGCAAATCCGAAGTAGCCTTCCGCGGTGATGATCGGATCGAAGACGTTCTGCCGGAACCCGAACAGCACGCGCAAGGCGCGCGGCAGCACCCACAGGTAGGCGACCGTGGCGCCCGCGAGAAACAGCACCACTCCCGCCGACAGCGCCGGCACGATCAGCCGCTTCTCGCGCGGGTACAGCGCGGGCGCCAGGAAGGCCCACGCCTGGTAGATCACCACGGGCGACGAGAGCACGAGCCCCAGGACGAACGCGAACTTGAGCGTGATGAAGAACGGCTCGGTGGGGTGCGTGAACTTGAGCTTGCCGTCGGGGAGTAGCGGTTTGATTGGCCGGATCAGCAGCCCGATGATATCCGCGTGCTCGACCAGGAGCCAGCCCGCCACGGTGGCGAGCACGATGGCGAGCAAGCTCCAGAGAATGCGCCAGCGCAGCTCCTCGAGGTGATCGAGGAACGGCATCTCGGCACGGTTGTCTGGGGACTCAGGCACGCCGGGCCCGGCGCGGCCTAGCGCCCGAGGCGTTGCAGCTTGTCGCGGGCGAGGTTGGCTTCGTCGGAGCGGGGATAGCCGGCGATCACCCGGGCGTAATACGTGCGGGCCGCCGCCTTATCCGAACGCTGCTCGGCAAGGAGACCGAGCTTGTACAGCGCCGCAGGCGCGCGCGACGAATTGGGGTAGGTCTTCACCACCTGTTGATACACGGCAGCCGCCGAGTCGGCGCTCTCGCCCCCCCACGTCTCCCCGAGGTAGAACAGCGCGTCGGGTGCGCGCTCGTGCGTAGGAAAGAGCCGGAGAAACTCCCGAAAGCCGAGGCGGGCGGTGGCGAGGCTGCCGCGGCGGAACTGCTGCAGCGACAGGTCGTACATCTGGTCCGGGCCCGGTCCGGCCGTATTGCCCGACGGCCCTCCACCTGCGGTCCGACCCGTCGTGTCGAGGGGCGGGACCGGTTGCTGGGCGCGCTCCTCGATGCGCGCCCGCAGCTCGCTCAGGCGCTGCTGGCTCTGCCCGGTCAGCTCCTGCACCTGGACGAGCTGCTGCTGCACCGCGACGAGGTCGGTGCGCACGTCCCCGCGCATTTGCACGAGATACGCCTGCTGCGCCGCGAGCGCCTGCTGCACGGCGACGAGGAGCGAACGCAGGGAGTCGGCTTGCGCCGCGCGCTCCGTCTCGGCGCGCGCCCGCTCGGCGCGCAGCGCCTCGACCTGGAGCTCGACCTTCCGGACATCCCCTCTCAGGGCGCATCCGGCGGCGAGCCCCAGGGCGACCACCAGCGTCGGTTTGAACACCCGCTATGCCCTGCTCACGGCTGCTTCAGGGCGTCGCCGCCCCCGATGATCTCGAACTCGTCGCGGCGATTCTGTGCCCACGCCGCCTCGTCGTGTCCCTGCGCCAGCGGGCGCTCTTCACCGTAGGACACGGTCTCGATGCGCTGCGCCTCGATGCCGTGGCTCACGAGGTACTGCTTGGCCGCGGTGGCCCGGCGGTTGCCGAGGGCCAGGTTATACTCGTCCGAGCCGCGCTCGTCGCAGTGCCCGCTGATGCGGATGCGCAGATTCGGATTCGCCTGCAAGATCGCCACTTTCTGGTCCAGTATGCTGGCGTCTTCCGGCCGGATGTTCGCCTTGTCGTAATCGAAGTGAATCAGCGTCGCCAACATGGTGCGCACGGCTTCCCCGGTTTTTCCCATCGCCGCGAGCGAGTCGGCGATGCGTTGCTGGCGTTGCCGCTCTGCCTCCTCGCGCGCCCGGGCCTCGGCCGCCGCCCGGTCGATCGAATCCTGCCGCGCCCGCTCGGCCGCCGCGACAGAGTCCGCGTTCGGCTGCTGCGGCGTCGTCACCGGGGGCGGATTGTGGCTGCACGCGGCCAACGCGACCACAGCGATGCCGCTGAGCACGATCAAGGAAAGGCGTTTCATCGTGGGCGCCCTCTCCGAATTCAAGGGGTGGACGAGGCGGTCTCCGGTAACCGTGGAGACCAGGCCGGCAGGCGCGCGCCGCTCTGTTGGAGCAGCGGGCGGATGCGGCCGGTTTCTAAATCGATGATCCAGAGCTGCCGGTACCCTGAGCGGTCCGACACGAACGCCAGATGGCGGCTGTCGGGCGCCCAGGTCGGATCTTCGTTCCGCCCTAAAGAAGTGAGTTGCCGCACCGCGCGTGTTCGCACGTCGAGGACGAACACTTGTAGCGTGCCCCCCACGTCGCGGTGGAAGGCGACGGATTGGCCGTCGGGTGACCAGTCCGGCGCGTTGGACGAACCGGTGACGCCGTAATCGAACGGCGCGAAGAGTTGTTGGTCCGTCCCGTCCGCCGCCATCACGTAGATCTGTGGCAACCCCGGTCGCGTCGAGACGAACGCGATCCGCTGGCCCTCGGGACTGTAGGTCGGTGACAAGTTGTCAGAAAAGCGCCCCACGGTCAAGCGCTGTAAGCAGCAGTTGTCTTTGATGTTAACCGCGTAGATGTCGGTGCCTTCCTCGGTCGCGCGGCTGAACGCGAGCGTCTTGCCGTCGGGGGAGAACGCCGGCGTGAAATCGAGCGCCTGGCCCGTCGTGGCCACAGGCTGCCGTTTGCCGGGCCCGACCGGCTGGACGAACAGCTGCCCGTGTCCGGCCCAGAACTCCATGTACGAGAAGCGCCGCCCGTCCGGTGCCCAGGCAGGGGACATCGCCTGGTGATCGCTCGAGGAAACGAGCTGCTTGTCGGCGCCGTCCTCGTCGATCACGTACGCCTTGCCGTCCAAGACGAAGAGGATGCGCGTGGCCGCGATACCGCCGACACCCAGGGTAGCCTCCAGGATGTGATCGGCGAGCCGATGCACCGCCATCCGGAACCCCGGATCCTTGAGGGGCGGCAGCCGGCTGCGAAACTCCCGCCGCACGCTGCCCGCGGCCACGTCGTGCACGGCCAACACGGTGGTGTCCCCCGCCAGCGCGAGCCCGACGGCAAAGTCCGCCCCGAGAGCCTGGTAGAGCTGATAATTCAGACCGGCCGCGGCCCCGCCCCTCCCACCCGTCGGCGCGCGACTGGTACCAGCCGACGGTGGTGCGGCGCTCATACGAATCGAGTCCCCTCCGGGCAGGGTGATCAGCTCAAACCGGTCACTCAGATCCAGGTCGCGGGCGATGATGGCGCGCACCGAGTCGAGCGCCGCCGCCGCGCCGGGCAGCACGACGAGACCGGGACGGACCCCCGGCCGATAGATGATCCCGATGCGCACGCCGCGGTCGACGGCGGAGGTGTCTTGCGCGAATAGACGGGTAGACGGGTAGACAGTGAGGAGCAGCGCGGCGAGGTGCGCACCCCTAACCGTCCAGCCGTCTCGCCGGCTACCCGTCTGCATCACTGCCGTGTCCCCGAGAAATAGAATCGCACGAACAGCACGTCCGACCCCCACCCGTCGGGCAGGGGCCCGAACGCCCGGCGGCGCCCGGCCTCCTCGACCGCCCCCTGCGCTTCGAGATCGAACGCGAAGTTCCCCGACCGTTTGATGAACTGCATATCGCTGATCGACCCGTCGCGGTGAATCAGGAACCCGATTTCCGCTTCGAGCGGGGTGGTCTGCAGTGGTCGCTGCCACCGCATCGCGATCTGGGAAATGATGTTGTTCGTGTACTCGGGGAACGGAAACTCGATTCCCTCGGTCGACACGGTGAGCGGATCGTTGCCCGTGGAGGGCCGCTCGCCGGGAAGCGGTTGCGTCTTGGGCGTGGTGCGTGGGGCGGCCTCGCGTTTGGTGTTGTCCGCGACGGGCGGCGGAGCCGCGGGGGCCACGGTGCTCTTCGGCGACTTCGCCTTGGGTGCCGGCGCGGGTTTTTCCTCGGCCGGGCGGTCCACCGCTTCGGGTGCCTTGCGGGTGTCCTCGGTCGGCGCGGGAGCCGCGACGAGGTGGACTCGGTACGAGGGTGGCGCCGGCCTGCGGGCGTTAGCGGCGCCCACCACGAGAAACATCCCCGCCAGGGCGTGCACCACGACCGTGCCGGTGAGGCCGACACTGACGTTCGCCGGCGCGCGTGACCGGCGTCTCACCGGTCCACGGTCTCCGGCTCGGCGACGAGGCCCACGTCGTTCACGCCCGACGCGCGGATCACCGCCAACACCTGAACCACGTCGGCGTATGGGACCCGTCCATCGGCTCGAAGGTACACCCCGGTGGGTCGTTTGGTTCGCACGAACGCGGGAAAGGTAGCGCGGAAGTCTCCGTAGGAGAGGGGCGCCTGATCCATATATATGTGACCATCGCGGTCGAGGGTCACGACCAGACCCGACTTGGGCTCGAGGGGCCGCGCTTCGGCGCGGGGCAACCGGACATCGACGCCGCCCTGCATGATGGGCGCGGTGATCATGAAGATGATGAGCAGCACGAAGGCCACGTCGACCAGGGAGGTGACGTTGATGTCGGCATTCAACGGCAGCTCGCCGTGCCCGCGCAATCCGCCGCCGCCCCCCAACAGGCCTGCCATTAGAGCCTCCCTTCGCGCGCCATCGTACCGATGATTTCCTGGGCAAACCCCTCCAGCTCCCCGGCGAACAGGCCGAGGCGATTCACGAACAGGTTGTACGCCATGACCGACGGCACGGCGACGGCGAGTCCCGCCACGGTCGTGACCAGCGCCTCTGCGACCCCCGGGGCCACCGCCGCAATGTTGCCGGACCCACCCACCGCGATCCCAATGAACGCGTCCATCACACCGAGCACCGTGCCGAGCAGACCGAGCAGGGGGCTCACCGATCCGAACGTGGCGAGCCAGGGGATGAACCGCGCGGCGGCGTCCCGCTCCGCCGCGACCTCCTTGGCGAGCACCATCCGGAGCGCTTCGAGCTGTGTCGTCGTCAGGGTGGTGGCGGGCGCGGCCACGGCGGGCCCGTCGTTCTTCAGGCCGCCTTTCAGGCTCCCCGGCTTGAGCTCGGAGAAGAACTGCATGCCCTCACGCAGCAGCCGGTTGTACGGTGAGGACGGTAGTCGCATCGCGGCGTGGTAGGCGTCCTCGAGCCGCGCCGCGCGCTCGATCTCCCCCATGAAACGGTCCGCCTGTCTGCGCATTTTCCGAAACTGCCACCACTTCAGAAAAATGAGGTACCAGGAGACCACGGAGAAGACGACCAGGATCGCGAGCACGAACTTCGTCTCGCGGCTCGAGGTGAGCACGAGCTCCCAGGGCGTCGTCGGCACCGCCCGACCCACCTGTAGCAGCAGCACGGGTTCAGCCCTCCCCCAGAGAAGCAGGCAAACAGGTCAGTTCGGATACCCGGACGGGTGCGTCCGGTGCCACTCCCAGGCGCTGGCGAGGATCTCGTCGAGCTGTGAGCGGCGCGGGCGCCACCCGAGCAGCTGCTCGGCGCGGCCCGGAGCGGCGACCAGCGTGGGCGGGTCGCCGGGGCGTCGCGGGCACGGCACCGTGGGGATCGACCGGCCGGTAATCCGCCGGGCCGCCTCGGTCACCGACAGCACGGAATGACCGACCCCGGTTCCGAGGTTGACCGCCTCGGCGCCCACGACCTCGGCTTGCAGCGCGCGGACGTGCGCGTCCGCGATGTCCGCGATATGCACGTAGTCCCGCACGGCAGTACCGTCCGGCGTGGGGTAGTCCGTGCCGTACACCTCCACGGCCGGACGTCGGCCGAGCGCTGCCTGCAAGACGTTCGGGATGAGATGCGTCTCGGGATCGTGGTCCTCCCCGTGTCGCGCCGTCGCCCCGGCCGCGTTGAAGTAGCGGAGGCTGATCGAGGCGACCCCGTGCCGCGTCGCGTAGTCCCCCAGCAGACGCTCGAAGGCGAGCTTGGTCTCGCCGTAGGGGTTGACGGGCGCACGGGGCGCGTCTTCCGGGATCGGGATGACGGGCGGGTAGCCGTACACCGCGCACGAGGACGAGAAGATCACGCGGCGCACGCCTGCCGCGAGGACGGCATCGAGCAGCACCCGACCCCCGGCCACGTTGTTCGTGAAGTACATCTGGGGATGCGCGACCGATTCCGCGACGAGCGCGTAAGCGGCGAGGTGCACCAGCGCGTCGCACGGCCGGCGCGCGAGCAGGTCGTCCAGGAGGCGACGGTCGGCGATCCCGCCCTCCACGAATTCCGCCGCGGGATCCAGGGCTGCGCGGTGCCCGCGGCTCAAGTCGTCCAGCACGACGACCGAGCGGCCCAGCGCCAGCAACTGCTCGACGACGACGCTGCCGATGTACCCCGCCCCACCGGTCACGAGGATGCTACGGGCCATCGTGCCGCTCGAGGCCAAACAGCTTCTTCAGCGACTCGAGGAGACCGTACCCCCGGCCCGCCTGCGCGGCCTGCTTGAGCGCGATCGTGGGATGGTGCAGAAACTTGTTCAGCAGCGCGTGGCTGAACTGCTCGACCTGGGCGCGATCCTCGGGCGACAAGTGCGCGAGACGTTTGAGCGCGCGCTCCAACTCGGCGGCACGCATGTCGTCCAGCCGTCCGCGAAACTCTTTGAGCACTGGCACGGCGGCCAACCCGCCGTACCACGCCCAAAAGCGGTCGACTTCGTCGGTCACAATGCGCTCGGCTGCGGGCACTTCCTGATGGCGGTCCGCAGCCGAGTGCGCGGCGACGGCCTGCAGGTCATCGATGTCGTACAGAAACACGTTCTCGAGCTGCCCGACCGCGGGCTCCACATCGCGCGGCACGGCCAGATCGAGGATGCAGAGCGGGCGCCCGCCCCGCCGGGCGATGGCGGGGGCCACGCGCTCCCAGGTCACCACGGCGTGCGGCGCCGCCGTAGAGGTGAGGACGATGTCGGCGCTGGCGAAGTGCTCCCACGCCTCGTCCAAGGTGAGCGCCCGGGCGCCCAGCTCCTCGGCGACCGCCCGGGCCCGCTCATAGGTGCGGTTCGCGACGAGCGTGACGCGCACGCCCTCGGACACGAGGCAACTCGCGGCGAGCTCGGCCATGTCACCGGCCCCGAGAACCAGCGCGACGCGGCCGGCGAGTCGGCTGAAGATCTTTCCGGCCAGCGCGACGGCGGCCGAGGGCGCCGAGGCCGCCCCCGCGGCGAGCGCCGTCTCGCTCCGCACTCTGGCCCCGACGAGCAAGGCCGACTGGAACAGGCGATGGAGCACCGGACCGGCCTGGGACCGAGACGTCTCCCACGCCTCCCGCACCTGGCCCTGGATCTGCGGCTCGCCCAGAATCATGGAGTCGAGGCCCGCCGACACGCGGTACAGGTGGCGGACGGCGTCCCGGTCCCGCACCAGATAGCCGTACTCGCTGGCGCTGCGACCCTCGCCCAGGCGCTCGGTGAGGATGGCCCACACCGTCGCCGGCGTCGCGTCGCCCGGCTCGGCCAAGTAGAACTCGGTACGGTTGCAGGTGGATAGCAGCACCCCTCCGCCCGCGCCGGCCGAGAGCACCCGCTCCAGGGCGGCCGGCACCTCGCGGGGAGCGTGCGCGAACCGCTCACGCACCTCCAAGGGCGCTGTCCGGTGATTCACTCCCACGACCGCGATGGTCATCGGTTCCGTGCCGCTCTAGAGAAACCGTTCGGTCCCCGGTGCAGCGAGCTTAAGGGCGAGGTACACGAGCACCACCGCCACGAAGCCCGCGATGCTCGCGACCGCCGCCCGACGGCCCGCCCAATGCCGCACCACCCGCACCCACACCGCCGACCCCAAGACGACCCAGGTGAACGAGCCCCACACGACCTGCGCCGGGTCCACGTGAAGGCCGCCGGCATAGCGGACGGCGTACCCTACGGCGACCAGCACGCCGAGCGTCAGCGTGGGAAAGCCGGCGACGAGAGACACGTGATTCAAACGGTCCAGCCGCTCGAGCGGCGGGAACAGACGAAACACCTGTCCGAACCGCTTCGACTTGAGCTCGCGGAACTGCAGCAGGTACAGCGCCGCAGTAATGAACGCGAGCGCGAGCAGCGCCACGCCGAGCACGCTGAGCGTCACGTGCAAGATAAACCAGGCATTGCCGCCGCCCGAGGGCTCGGCGCCCGGTCCGAGCCCCAACAGGAGCGCCAGCGCTACCAGGCCCGTAGCGAGCGGCCCGGTGAAGAGGGCAACCGCCGAGGCGCGGAACACACGCTCGCTGACGACCTGCAGCAGAACGAGGAACAGCGCGAGGATCGACAGCACCGGCGCGACGCCTACCGGCGTGAGCTGGGCGAGGCCGACTACGTGCACGGCCGCGCCCGAGAGGGGCGCGCCGAGCGTCAGGGCGCGCGGCGTGGGCCGCAGTCCAGCGAACGGTGCCAGCGCGAGCGCCGTGGCCAGACCGTACAGCCCCAGCGCCAGGAGATGAGATACCAGGACCACGGGCGCGTGACGCCAGCCCCGAACGGGACCGGCCGCAGGTCAGGAAGGCATCTTCCGGACGAGACGGACCGGCATTCCGGGGCGAACGTCGGGATGACTGATCGTGAGCACCAACCCGGAGGCCGAATGCTCCCGGGTGTGCACGATCTCGAGCACCATACGCACCTCTTCGGATGACGTCCCCGGCACACCCGAGGCAGGGCGGAAGACCTCGAACACGTCGCCGGGCGTGACCCCTTCGGCACGACCCCGATTGATGAAGAGGATCTGCTGGAGGTCGGCGAGGGAGTGCAGGTCCCGCTCGGCCACGATGTGACCCTCGAGCCCCTGCTCGACCGCCGTGGGCCTGGCGAGCCCCGGATCCTTGAACGGCTCGAGCGGCATCACGAGGTGCCCGTCGTGAATCCGGCCGAACTGCATGATCACCTGCGCCAGGACCTGGCGGCGCTGCACCTCAGTGACGCGGGCGACGCCCAGGGGTACCACGACGCCGCCCCAGCCCTCGATGTCCCGATCGATGCGCGCAATCAGCAGCGAGTCGCCGACGTGATAGGAGGCGTTGCGCGGCGGCTCGAGTGCAATCTGATCGAACTGCGAGGCGGTCGATCGTTCGGTGAGACGCGGAATCGCGGGGGGAGCCGTGTTCCCCAACACGCGACCCCACGGCAACCGCTCGTTCTCGGTCAGGAAGCCCGCAGCGTAGAACTCGCCGCGCCGCAACGGACGGTACAACGGGTTGGAATACGCCCGCAGCACGTCCTGCACGGCTTGGCCGGGCGTGCGGCGTCGCTCGAAGATCGTCTGGTAGGCTTCCGTGGGCGCGGGCGGCGGTGCTTCCACCACGGTCTGCGTCGTATCCGGCACCGTCGTGGTGTCGGGCGCGAGGGCAGTCACGGTGTCCGCCGGAGCTTGGGCCCGCACGGTATCGGCGCCCGTCGGTTGCGGGACGACCGCGGTCGTCTCGGCGGGCGCCTGCGCCACGGCCACCACCGACCCGATGTTCAGCAACTCGCCCGGATAGATCCAGTGTGGATCTTCGATCACCGAGGTATTCAACCGATAGACTTCGGGCCACAACAGGGGATCGCTGAAGTACAATTGGGCGATCGACCAGAGCGTCTCGCCCGCAACGACGGTGTGTGTGGCGGGAAGTTGTCCCTCTGAGACAGCTGCGGCGGGCGGCGGCGCCGGCGACGTGTCTCGCGCCGCTCGTACGCTGTCAGCTCGTGCCTGCGTCGTATCCTGAGCCGCGAGCGACGGCGCCACCACCCCCGCGAGCAGCCCTGCCACAAGGGCGGGCAGGGCTGCTCGATTAGAACGGCAGATCGTCGTCCTCCTCATCCAGCGCCTCCGGGAACGCTTCGAGCGATTCCGCTTTGCCCGCTCCCACGGTGCCCCCGTCGGGGGCCACCTTCGCCGCAGCCTTCGACCGCGCTACGTCGCCGGCGCCTTCGCCACCCCCACCACCCCGGGACGACAGCAGGAGCACTTCCCGCGCGATGATCTCGGTGACGTAGCGCGTCTGCTTCTCGCGATCTTCCCACGTGCGGTACTCGATGCGTCCTTCGACGTAGATGCGGTCGCCCTTTTTCATGTACTTCTCGGCCAGGTCCGCCAGCTGGGCGCCCTTGTTGTTCCAGCAGATGACCCGATGCCATTCAGTCTTCTCCTGCTTCTCCCCACCCTGCCCCGTCCACTGGCGGCTAGTCGCCAGGGAGAGGTTCGCCACCCGGGAGCCGTTGGTGGTGCTCCGCACCTCGGGATCGGCCCCTAAGTTCCCGATTAGCATGACTTTATTCAGGCTCCGGCTCACAACAGGCCTCCAAACGATGGGCGGGCGGGGACCAAGGGCGACAACAGTATATGAATCGCAAGTTATTCTGTCAATCAAAGATACGCCACTTGGGCTAAAGTTTTGCAGACACCCCGGCGGCCGGGATACCGGCCCGCAGAATCACTGCGTCTTCGACCGGGCGCCGGTAGTAGCGCGCCCGGCGGCCGACGGCCGCGAACCCCATGCTCTCATACAGGCGGCGCGCCGCCGCGTTCGATTCGCGCACTTCGAGGTACACGATCCGCACCCCCCGCTCGCGTAACTCCTCGAGCAACCGCTCCACCAGGGCTCGTCCGATGCCGCCGCGCCGGTGCGCCACAGCGACGCCCAAGTTCAGGATCTCCCCTTCGTCCGCGGCGTAGTGCGCCACGGCGTAACCCGCGACGGTGGGCCCTCGGACAGCGACCAAGAGCGGTATCTCGGCGGCCAGGCACTCGGTAAAATCGTTCGCCGACCAGGGGTCCGAGAAGACCGCGCGCTCGATCGCGGCGACGGCTGCCACGTCAGCCGGCTGGGCGGGACGGATCCGGTAGGGGGCGACCATGGCGGGCCTCCCATTTCGCCTGCGCTTCGGCCGGACGGCCGTAGACCGGCTCGGCCCCGAGAGAGTCATCGAGTTGCCGGGTCGCTCCGGCTCGCCGGAAGAGCGACAGCAGCGTGGTGGCGTTCGGCACGAGGCTCCCCAAGGGAATCGGCTCGCCCCCGCTCCACGCGAGGACCTCGTCCCGATACCGCATCGCTCCGTCGCCCACCACGACCCGGGGATGGGCCGAGGGAAGGGTGACGCGCGCCAGCTCGGCCACGGTCATGACGGCCGGCGCTACGCGCGTCTCTACTGCGTCGGGATGGAACACATACACCGCTCCGTACACCTGCCCCCGCAGCGCGTCGTAGCAGGCGGCGACCGGCACCGGGCCGAGCTGCCGCGCCACCGTTGCCGCCGCGGCCATGAGCGACGGCACGGCCACGAGCGACAATCCCGCTTGTTGCGCCAGCCCTTTCGCCGCAGCCCAGCCGATCCGCAGGCCGGTGAAACTCCCCGGCCCATCCCCGACCACGATGCCGTCCAGATCATTCGCCCGCACGCCGGCCTGCTCGAGAGCGTGATCGATCAAGACGATGATCTCGGCCGCGTGGCGGCGCGCGCCCTGAACGAACACACCCGCTGCGGTGTCGGGCGGCTTCCCGACGGCGACACTGGCGATATCCGTGGCGGTATCGATCGCCAGCCAGACCCCGCCCATCAACCCCTCCCCAATTGCGGATTGCGGATTGCGGATTGCGGAATCGATAGACGAGCGTCCAATCCGCAATCCACAATTCGCAATCCGCAATCACGGGCCGTCGCTTCCTCTCTCACCGAACCTCCTCCAGCTCCCGGATATCCGGGGCGTCACCGTAGCTCAACCGAAAGTGCCGATCGAGCGGCGGCGCCCATGGGCCCGCCCGTTCCGGCCATTCGATGAGCACGATGGCGCGCTCCCGCGTCATGTCCTCGAATCCGATGTCACGGGCCTCGTCGGGCGACTTGAGGCGATAGCAGTCGACGTGGTAGACGGGGGCGGTCGGAGCTTCGTAATGATGCACCAGCGCGTACGTGGGGCTCGTCGCCATCGACCGCGCGCCCAAGCCACGGCAAATCGCCTGCACGAGGCTCGTCTTACCCGACCCCAGCTCGCCGGAGAGCCCGATGACGGCCGGGGGCGCCAGGCCACGGCCCAGCTCCTCACCGAACCGGTTGAGGTCGTCCGCGCGGAGGCGCATGCTGCACCGCATCTCCTTGGGCCTTGAGCTCGAGGAGCTGGTCGCGCAGCACGGCGGCGAGCTCGAAGTCCAGTTCCTCGGCGGCGGCCTGCATCTGTTGCTCGAGCAGCCGGATCAGCGCTTCTCGTTCCTGCGCATCTGCGGGGCGCCGCAGCGCCGGGCCCGTCGGCTTGGCGGTCTTCGCATCCGCCACCCGCGTGGCGAAGCGCACCTGGTCCACCGACTTGACGATGGAGCGGGGGGTGATGCCGTGCTCGGCGTTGTACGCCTGTTGTCGCGTGCGCCGGCGCTCCATTTCGCCGAGCGCCCGCTCCATCGACCCGGTGACGCGGTCGGCGTAGAGGATCGCCGTCCCGCCCAGGTTGCGCGCCGCGCGGCCCACGGTCTGGATGAGGGAACGATCGGAGCGCAGAAACCCCTCCTGATCGGCATCGAGAATCGCGACGAGCGAGACCTCGGGTAGATCGAGCCCTTCGCGCAGCAGGTTGATCCCCACCAGCACATCGAACTCGCCGAGTCGCAGGCCGCGAATGATCTCCACGCGCTCGATCGCGTCGATCTCGGAGTGCAGGTAGCGCACACGGACCCCGTGCTGCTGCAGGTAGTCGGTGAGGTCCTCGGCCATGCGTTTGGTCAGCGTAGTGACGAGCACGCGCTCGTTCCGCTTCTCCCGCAGCCGGATCTCGTGCAGCAGGTCGTCCACCTGCCCTTTCACGGGACGCACGTCGACGGCTGGGTCCACGAGCCCCGTCGGGCGGATGATCTGCTCCACCACGACACCACCCGAGAGCTTCAGCTCCTGGTCCCCGGGGGTCGCCGAGACGAACACCATCCGCGGCACGAGGCCCATGAACTCGGCGATCTGGAGCGGCCGGTTGTCGAGCGCCGACGGAAGCCGGAATCCGTAGTCCACCAGGGTTTGCTTGCGGGAGCGATCGCCTTCGTACATCCCGCCGATCTGCGGCATCGTCTGGTGCGACTCGTCGATGATGCAGAGGTAGTCGTCGGGGAAGTAGTCGAGCAGGCACGCGGGACGCTCCCCGACCTGTCGCCCGGTGAGGTGGCGGGAATAGTTCTCGATCCCGGTGCAGCGCCCCACCTCGAGCAGCATGTCGATGTCGAAGCTGGTGCGCGACTCGAGGCGCTGAGCCTCGAGCAGCTTGTTCTGCGCGCGCAGCTCCGTCAGGCGGTCCCGCAGCTCCTGGCGGATGGTGGCGACGGCACGCTCGATCGTGGGCCGCTCGGTCACGAAGTGCGTCGCCGGATAGACCGCGGCGCGGGGCAGCTCGGCGATCGTGTTCCCGGTTGTGGGATCGATCTTCGCGATGCGCTCCACCGCGTCCCCCCAGAATTCGATGCGGACCCCCTGCTCGTCGTAGGCGGGGAAAATCTCGACCGTGTCCCCCCGCACCCGGAACGTGCCGCGCTCGAACGCGACGTCGTTGCGCTGGTACTGGACCGCCACGAGCGCCTCGAGCAGCTCGTCCCGGCCGCGCTCCTCCCCGACCGCCGCGGTCACGAGGCGCCGGCGGTACACCTCCGGATCGCCCAGGCCGTAGATCGCGGACACGCTGGCGACGATGATCACGTCATCGCGCTCCATCAAGCTCGACGTCGCCCGCAGCCGCAGCCGGTCGATGTCGTCGTTGATCGAGGAGTCCTTCGCGATGTAGGTGTCCGTCTGGGGAACGTACGCCTCGGGCTGGTAATAGTCGTAATAGGAGATGAAGAACTCGACCGCGTTCTTCGGGAAGAATCCCTTCAGCTCCCCGTACAGCTGTGCGGCGAGGGTCTTGTTGTGGGACAGCACCAGGGTCGGGCGGTTGAAGTCGGTGAGGACGTGCGCCATGGTGAACGTCTTGCCCGAGCCCGTGACGCCCAGCAGCGTCTGATAGCGGTCGCCCCGCGCGAGGCCCTGGGACAGCTCGCGGACGGCGCGCGGCTGGTCCCCCGCCGGCGGGTAGGGGGAAATGAGGTCGAAAGGCATCCCCAGAAAGTTAACCGACGGGCGGCTGCCCTTGGGGACCCGACTCGCGGCGGGCCACCTCGGTCACGCCCTTCAACCGCCGGATTGCCCGGATAACCTTGTTGAGGTGGGTCTGATTCTCGACCTCGACGAGCACCGTCCCGAAGACCGCCCCGTCCTTGGTCGAGAGCTCGGCGCTCTTGATGTTGGTGCCGGACTCGTTGATGGCAGTGCAGATGTCGGCGTACAGGCCGCGCCGGTCCTCGCCACCCACCGCGAGCCGCACGACGAACGTCTCGCCTTCGGACTCCTGCCAGTCGATCTCCACGCGCCGCTCGGCTTCGGCCGACAGGACGAGCAGATTGGGGCAGTCGCTGCGGTGGATCGAGATGCCGCGTCCCTGCGTGACGTAGCCGACGACCGGATCCCCCGGCACCGGCTGGCAGCACTGGGCGTAGCGGACCATCAGGCCGTCCACGCCCTGGATCTTGATGCCCCGACCGAGCCGCAGCCGCTCGATGACTCGGCCGAAGGCCGTGGGCCTGGGCGGCTGGAGCTCGTCCGCGGGGAGATCCGGGTACAGCGCGCGCATGATCGTCCCGAGCGCGATATCGCCCGTGCCGAGCGCGGCCTGCAACTGCTCGGGAGTGCCCACCGACAGGGCGGCGGCGGCCTGCTCGAGCCGGGCCGCGTCGGGCGGCTCCAACCGGCGGCGCCGCACTTCGCGCACCAGGATGTCGCGCCCCAGCTCGAGGCTCCGCTCGTGCTCTTCCTGGCGGATCCACTGGCGGATCTTGTGGCGGGCGCGGGCCGTCTGGACGTGAGCGAGCCAGTCGCGGGATGGTTTGGCCTGCGGACTGGTGATCACCTCGACCGTGTCACCGTTCTTGAGCGGGCGGTGCAGCGGCGCGATGCGACCGTTGATACGGGCCCCCTGGCAGTGCTGGCCGACCTCGGTGTGCACCGCGAACGCGAAATCGATCGGCGTGGCCCCTTTCGGCAGTCGCTTGACGTCGCCCCGCGGTGTGAAGACGAAGATCTCGTCCTGGTAGAGATCGACCTTCAGGAACTCGAGGAATTCCTCGGGCGTGTGTGCATCCTGCTGCAGCTCGAGCAGCTGGCGGAACCACGCCAGGTGGCGGTCGAGCTCGTCCGGGCTCTTCCCTTCCTTGAAGAGCCAGTGCGCGGCGATGCCGTACTCGGCGGTGTGATGCATCTCGCGCGTGCGGATCTGAATCTCGTACAGCTGGCCGCCGGGCCCGAACACGGTCGTATGCAGCGACTGGTACCCGTTGGACTTGGGGCTGGCGATGTAATCCTTGATGCGCTCCTGCAGCGGGGTCCACTCGTGGTGGATGATGCCGAGCACGTGGTAGCACTCGGGGATGTTGTTCACCAGCACACGCACCGCCAGCAGATCGTAGATTTCCTCGAACGGCTTGTCGCGCCTCCTCATCTTCTTGTAGATCGACCACAGGTTCTTCGGCCGCCCCGTGATCTCGAACCCGACGAGCCCGGCCTTGGTGAGCTCGTCGGCGAGCGGGTCGCGCAGCCGCTCGATGGTCCGCTCGCGCTCGCTCTTCTTCGCCCGGACATTGCGCGACAGCGCCCGGTACTCGTCCGCCTCGAGGAACTTGAACGCGAGGTCTTCGAGCTCCGCTTTCACGCCCGCCATCCCGAAGCGGTGGGCGAGCGGCGCGTAGATCTCGCGCGTCTCGAGGGCGATGCGGCGCTGCTTCTCCACGTCCAAGTGCTCGAGCGTCCGCATGTTGTGCAGCCGATCGGCCAGCTTGATGATGATGACCCGCGCGTCTTTCGCGACCGACAGCAGCAGTTTGCGGTAGTTCTCCGCCTGCTCCTCGGCCGTCGAGCGGAACGTCAGGGTGGACAGCTTCGTGAGGCCGTCGACGAGCTCCGCCACCTCGGCGCCGAAGTCGCGGCGGATGTCCTCGAGGGACGTGTCGGAGTCCTCCACCACGTCGTGCAGCAGCGCGGCGGCGATGGTCGTGGAGTCCATCAACTGCTCGGCGAGAATCGTCGCCACCGCCACACTGTGAGAGACGTAGTCGTCTCCGGACTCCCGCTTCTGGCCGCGGTGGGCCTGGGCGCTCACGCGGTAGGCGCGTGAGACCAGGTCCAGGTCGAGGCGGTCGCGCTGGGCCGCCACGGCCCGGGCGAGCTCGGGGGCGAGGATGGGAGCGGTGCTGGTCACAACTGGAGGATGGCGAAGCGCCGCCCCCCCGTCAACGCAGGGGTGGCGAAGGCCGCCCCCTGGCTGCATTCCATCCCCGTCCCTATGATGGACGCTGCTTCCGCCCCCAGGAGCCGCATGCTCGAGATTTTGGCGCGTTTGAAGGCGGCCCTGGCCGATCGTTACGCGATCGACCGGGAGCTGGGCCACGGGGGCACGGCGACGGTCTATCTGGCCCAGGACCTGAAGCACGGCCGCTCCGTCGCGGTCAAGGTGCTCCGTCCCGAGCTGGCGGCCGCCCTCGGGGCCGAGCGCTTCCTCCGCGAGATCGAAATCGCGGCGCGCCTCACCCATCCCCATATCCTCCCGTTGCACGACTCCGGCGAGGCAAAGGGGTTCCTCTACTATGTGATGCCATTCGTAGACGGTGAATCGCTGCGGGACCGGCTGAGGCGCGAGCAGCAGCTGCCCATCGAGGAAGCCGTGAGGATTGCCCGCGAGGTGGCGACCGCCCTGAGCCACGCCCACAGCCATGATGTGGTGCACCGGGACATCAAGCCGGAGAACATTCTGTTATCCGGCGGGGAGGCGGTCGTGGCGGATTTCGGGATCGCCCGCGCGATCGTGGCGGCGGGCGCGGAGACGCTGACGGACACCGGCCTCGCGGTGGGCACGCCCGGGTACATGAGCCCGGAGCAGGCGACGGGCGCAGAGCACCTCGACGGGCGAAGCGATGTCTACAGCCTGGGGTGCGTGCTGTACGAGATGTTGGCGGGGCACCCGCCGTTCCTCGGCACCACGGCGCAGGAAGTCCTAGCGCGGCACTCGCTCGATGCAGTGCCGCCGCTCCGAACCATTCGCCCCGAGCTACCCCAAGCCGTCGAGCACGCCGTGCGCAAGGCGCTGGCCAAGTCACCGGCGGACCGGTGGCGCACTCCGGCCGCGCTGAGCGAGGCGTTGGCGCAGGCGGTCGCTCCCCCCTCGCTCCCGAGACGTGCCGCGCGCTCGATCGGGCTCGTGGCGGCCGGCGCGTCTCTACTGGCGACGGGGTACGCCCTCCTCTCTCGCCGGCCCGTCGGCGGCCCGTCCGGCGAGTCGGCCCACTCCATCGCCGTGCTGCCGTTCGTCAACATCGGCGCGGACCCCGCGAACGAGCCCTTCAGCGACGGGATGTCCGAGGAGCTCATTACGGCCCTTGCCAAGGTCGCAGACCTACGGGTGACCGCCCGCACCTCGGCCTTCAGCTTCAAGGGGAAGGCGGTCGACATCCGGGAGATCGGGAGCAAGCTCAACGTCAGCTACGTGCTGGAGGGCAGCGTCCGGCGGGCAGGACCCCAGCTGCGCGTGAGCGCCCAGCTCATCAACGCAGCGACCGGCTACCATCTCTGGTCGGACGAATATGATCGCGATGCCCGTGACGTGTTCACCGTCCAAGACGAGATCGCGCGGGCAATCGTCGAAGCGCTGCGCGTCAAGCTCTCAGGAGCAGCGAATGCCACCCTGGTGAAGCCCTCCACGGAGAACCCGGAGGCCCACGACCTGTACCTCCAGGGCCGGTACTTCTTTGCCAAGCGCGACTCGACCAGCCTCAGAAAAGCCCAGGACTACTTTGAGCGGGCGATTCAAAAGGACTCATCCTACGCGCTGGCCTGGGCCGGGCTGAGTGACGCGTACAGTCACACTGGGGTGTTTGGCTACGTGCCGCCTCGCGCCGTTTACGCCAAGGCCAAGACCGCCGCCCTGCGGGCGCTCGCGCTCGACAGCGCGCTCGCGGAGGCGCACACCTCCCTGGGGTTCATCGCGCTGTTCTACGACTGGGATTGGCCGACCGCCGGCCGGGAGCTCGATCGGGCGCTGGCCCTCGATCCCCGCTATCCCGATGCGCACCTGTTCCACGGGTGGTACTTCGTGGCAACCAACCGAATGGACGACGCCATACGCGAGGTCCAGACCGCCGTTAACCTCGATCCCTTCTCTTCCGTCAACAACGCCCGCCTGGCTTCGATGTTATTCCTTGCGCGCCGCTACGATGATGTGCTGGCCCAGTCCCGTCGGGTTATGGAGCTGGACTCCATGTTTCAAGGGCACGCGGGACGCGCGGAACTTGCCCGAGCGTACCTATGGCTGGGTCGGTGCGCCGAGGCGTTAGCCGCGCAAGAAGGCAGGCCGGGGCTTGCCGTCGCCGTGTGGGTAGGTCTCCTCGGCTATACCTACGCGAGGTGCGGGCGCCGGGCGCAGGCGTTGGCAGAGCTGGACCGCCTCGGCGCTGAAGCGAGGCAAGGTCGGTTCGTGTCGCACCTCGCACTCGCCATGATCCACGCCGGCCTGGGCGACAACGAGCGGGCGCTCGCGGAGCTCGACAGCGCCTACGTGGAGCGCGCGTGGGGGATGTTCACACTGAGGGTCGACCCCGCCTTCGACGGCCTGCGCGCCGATCCCCGGTTTAGCCGCCTCCTCAAGAAGGTGGGGTTGGTCTCCTGAGGATCGTGGGATCGGAATCCGATGGCTGAGCTGCTCGCCCGCCTGCGCGGCGCTCTGGCCGATCGTTACGCGATCGACCGGGAGCTGGGCCACGGGGGCACCGCGACGGTCTATCTGGCCCAGGACCTGAAACACGGCCGCTCCGTCGCGATCAAGGTGCTCCGTCCCGAGCTGGCGGCCGCCCTCGGGGCCGAGCGCTTCCTGCGCGAGATCGAAATCGCGGCGCGCCTCACCCATCCCC
>QHUM01000061.1 GCA_003222135.1 Gemmatimonadota bacterium
AACATGGCGGCGAGCTCGCCGTAGCTGAGGGCTCCCATCAGCGTCACGACACCGGAGAGCGCCCAGACGAGCAGCAGCACGCCGGGGGCGTGCACCTGCCGCAGGATGTCGGCCGAGACGATGAAGATCCCGGAGCCGATCATGGAGCCGACCACGAGGGCCGTGGCGTCGAGCCGGGACAGCGCTTTGACGAAGTCGGTCCGCGGCTGCTGCGTGGTCGCCATCGGGCTCGCTCCTTCAGGGTTATCGGGCCGTGGTTAACCTAGTCGCTCCCGCCGGACGTCGCCATATTCTCCGGCGCCGCCGTCTTCAACCGAGAGGAACTTCGTGCGTCTACTCCCGCGGGAAGAGGAATTCTTCGACCTGTTCGTCGAGGTCGCCAACCGCAACAAGGAAGCGGCCCACCACCTGCGCGAGCTGTTCGCCGCGCCGCCCGAACGGCGCACGCCCTTCATCGAGGCGCTCAAGCGGCTCGAGCACGAGGCCGATCAGGTCACCCACGAGGTCGTGAATCGGCTCGACCGCACGTTCATTACGCCGCTCGACCGGGAGGACATTCATCAGCTCGCCTCGCACTTGGACGACGTGATGGACGCGATGGACGGCACCGCGCGGCGCTCGCAGATTTTCCGGCTAGGGCCCGCCCCCGAGGGCGTGAAGCGGCTCACCGAGGTCATCGAGCGGATGGTGGGGGTGCTCGGCGAAGCCGTGGGGCGGCTCAAGAAGGGCGATGACGTGATGCGGTACTGCATCGAGGCGAAGCAGCTGGAAGAGGAAGGCGACGCGATCTACCACGAGTCGCTCGGCCAGCTGTTCGAGAAGGAGCGCGACACCCTCGAGATCATCAAGTGGAAGGAGATCTACGACAATCTCGAGATGACGCTCGATCAGTCCGAGGACGTCGCCAACGTGCTGGAGTCCATCACGCTCAAGCACGCCTGATGACGGCGACGATCTGGTTCGTGCTCGCGATCGTCGTGGTCGCGTTCATTTTCGATTTCATCAACGGGTTCCACGACAGCGCCAACTCGATCGCGACGGTCGTCTCGACGCGCGTGCTCAGCCCGGGCGCCGCCGTGGTCTGGGCGGCGTTCTTCAATTTCGTGGCCGCCTTCGGCCTCGGCACCGCGGTGGCGAAGACGGTCGGCAGCGGGCTGGTCGACCTCTCCGTGGTCGACCCGATCGTCATCCTGGGCGGGTTGATCGGGGCGATCGTGTGGGACCTGATCACGTGGTGGCTCGGCTTGCCGACCTCGTCGTCCCACGCGCTGATCGGCGGCTATGCGGGCGCCGCCGTGGCCAAAGCGGGCTTCGTCGCCATCCTGACTGCGGGATGGATCAAGACGCTCGTGTTCATCGTGGTGGCGCCGCTGATGGGCCTTACGCTCGCCCTCGCGCTCACGGTCGCCCTGTCATGGCTGTTGCGGCGCTCGCTGCCGCGCCAGGTGGACCGGAGGTTCCGCGTGCTGCAGCTCGTGTCGGCCGCGTTGTATTCGCTGGGTCACGGAACCAACGACGCGCAGAAGACCATGGGCATCGTGGTCGGGCTGCTGTTCGCCGCCCAAGCCGCGTTCGTCGATTTCCCAGTCCGCGCCCTCCACATCACGACGCCGAACGTCATCCCCCTGTGGGTGATCCTGAGCGCTCACGCGGCCATCGCCTTGGGCACCATGGCGGGCGGCTGGCGGATCGTGCGGACCATGGGCCAGCGAATCACCAAGCTCACCCCGTTCGGCGGCTTCTGCGCCGAGACGAGCGGCGCGATCACGCTGTTCGTGGCGTCGCACTTCGGCATCCCCGTCAGCACGACGCACACCATCACGGGCGCGATCTCGGGCGTCGGCGCGGCGCACCGGCTGTCGGCGGTGCGCTGGGGCGTCGCGGGGCGGATCGTCTGGGCCTGGCTGCTGACGATCCCCGCATCGGCGGGCATCGCGGGACTGTCGTACCTCGTCCTGCGGGCCTCAATCCGCTGACTACAGTCCCAGCACTTGGACGACGGCTTGCGCGATGGCGGCGTCCTGCACGCCCACCCCGGTCAGATCCGCGACGGTGATTTCACTCGCCGCTTCCCGGCCCGCGATCCGGCCGGCCGCGAGGTCGCCGAGCTCGCCGTACACGCTCCCTCTGGTCACCGCGCCGGCGGCGAGCGCGTGGTGCAGGTTGCCGTAGCGCTCGGTCTGAAAGACGCGATCAGCGATCAGCTTGTCGGCCTTCCGTAAGACTTCCGGTTCGAGCTCCACCTTTTCCGGGCTCCCCGTACCGACGGAGGTGATGTGCGTGCCCGACGACACCCAGTCGGCCCGGATCAGCGGCGTGGTGCTCGCCGTCGCGGTCACGATGACGCGGTGGTCGCGTACGGCGTGCTCGAGGGCTGGCGCGACGCTCGTGGCGACGACCGACGCCAGCTCCTTGGCGAGCGCGTGGGCCCGTTCGGGCGTGCGGTTCCACACGGTGAGCCGCTCGAGCGGCAGCTCGGCGATCATCGCCCGGGCGGTGAGCCGGGCGAGCGCACCGGCGCCCACCAGCAGCGCAGCGCGGGCGTCTTTCGGAGCCAGATACTTGAGGGTGAGCCCCACGGCCGCCGCGGTGCGAAGATCGGTGAGGTAGCCGTGCTCCTCGAGCAACAGGTCGGGCGCGCCGGTCTCGGCGTCGAGCAGCAGAAACATGCCGTCCCCCGACGGCAGCCCGCGGGCGCGGTTCTGGTAGAAGCCGGTCGCCACCTTGAGGACGATGTGCCGCGCGCCGCGCAGGTGTGCACCCTTCACGTGCACCTCGGCCTGCTGCTCGGCGAGCTCGACGACCATCGGATCGGGGAGCGTCGCCTCGCCCAGCGCTAAGGCCCGGAACGCCCGCTCCACCGCGCTCACGGCGACGGCGAAGGAGATCCTGTCCCGGAACGCCTCGAGCGGAACGACCCGCATCTCAGTCGACGAACACGCGCTTCAGGCCGCGCTCCGTCTCGGCCAGCGCCTCCTGGAAGTGGTGCAGCTCCTCGCCGAAGCCGAAGCGGATGTGATTGGGCAGACCGAAATGATCGCCTGGCACCAGCAGCACGCTGTGCTCGGCGCGCACCTTTTCGACGAGCTCGAGGCCCGGAATCGCCTGGCGGTACTTCACCAGGCAGATGGCGCCGGCCTGGGGCGGATGCCAGGTGAAGGTGTCCCCGAAGCGCTGGAGCCAGGCCTCGAGCACGGGGTAGTTCGTCTTGAGGATGCGCCGCGTGCGCTCGAGCAGCTTATCGCGCACTCGGGGCTCGAGCGCGACGGCGGCGAGATGGTCGCTCGCGCCCGCGGGGCCGATGGTGGTGTAGTCGTGCCGCGCCCACGCCTCCGCCGAGAACGCCGGCGGCGCGACGATCCAGCCGATCCGCAGCCCGGGCAGCCCGTATGCCTTGGAGAGGCCGTTCACGACGATGACCCGCTCGTAGCTGCCCCAGAAAGACGGCGTCGTGCGGCCGTCGAGCTCCGCGCCCTGGTACACCTCGTCGGCGAGCAGCCAGGCGCCGACCTCGGCTGCGCGCTCGAGGATCAGCCGGCGCATCTCGTCCGACAGCACGTGGCCCGTGGGGTTGTGCGGGTTCGTCACCACCACGAGCTTCGTCCCCGGCGCGATCGCCGTGCGGATCTCCTCGGGCGTCGGCTCCCATTGCCGCTCCGGGCGGAGCGGGAAGCCGAGCACTTGGGCGCCGAAGTTCTGCGCCAGCCCCCAGGTTTGCAGGTAGTTCGGGAGCATCACCGCCACTTTGTCTCCCGGGTCGATCAAACGCCAGCAGACGCAGAAGTTCGCCTCGGAGCTCCCGGAGGTGACGAGGACCTGGTCGGGGGAGACGCCGGGGTAGAGCGCGGCGATCCGACCGCGCAGCAGGTCGGTGCCGTTCGATTGGCTGTAGCCGAGCCGCACCTCGAGCAACGGCAGCGCCGAGGCGCCGGCGAGGCCGAGCAGCTCCTGAATCGAGAGCGGGTGCACTCCCGACTCGGACAGGTTGAAGCGCACGCGGTTTTCCCAGGTGCTCTGCCAGCGCTCGAGCTCGAACGGAACGAAGCGCACGCGGTCCTCCGTAGAAGGCGCCGTCAGCTAGCGGCCGTGAGTAAAGTGAGGTCTTCCGGGCGTTCCAGCCAGTAATCGGGCGCCAGGTCCTCCAGGTCCGACCGGTCGAACGGCCCCCACAGCACGGCGGCGGTCTTCACGCCGGCCGCCTGGCCGCACGCGATGTCGTGGCGCGAATCGCCGATGAACACCGCGCCTGTGGCCGGCGCGTCGAGCAGCTCGAGTGCCTTGAGGACGGGCTCGGGGTGGGGCTTCGGATGCGTCACCTCGTCCGCGCCCACGATCGCGGCGAACGCGTCCTCGAGCCCCGCCACCTTGAGGCCGCGCAGCGCGCCGCTCCGCATCTTGCTCGTCACGAGGCCGAGCGTCTTGCCTTTGTGACGCAGTGCCTGCACTGCGGCGACGACGCCGTCGTACGGCCGCACCAGCGCATCGTGATGCTCGAGGTTGTAGGCGCGATACGTGGCCACCATCGCCTCGATCTCGGCCGGATCGTCGGTCCAGTCCCGGAACTGCACCCACAGCGGCGTGCCGAGGCCCTTCATCCATACCTCGTCCGGCGGCTCGAGCCCGCGGTGGGCGCGCATGGTGTGACGATAGGAGCGGAGGATCAGCTCGATCGAGTCGATCAGCGTGCCGTCCAGGTCGAACAGGAAAGTGGAGAGCGCCACGCCGGAAGCTAACCCGGCTCGAACAACACCGCCGCCACGAGCTCCGCGCCCGGCGGGTCGGCGTCGTGGTGCGTCGGCGCCAGCCCCTCGTGCCAGGACACGACGGCCCGGATCGTGAGAGGGGAACGCCGCGCCAGGATCTGCTCGAGCGACAGCTCCTCTCCGGCCGTCATCCCCAGCGCCAGACGCGACACGAGGGCATCGAGGCGGGCCAGCTCGGCGGCGGCTCCCCGGCGCGCCGCCCGGCGGGCGGCGTCGAGCACCCAAGGGATGAGCCGGCGGCTGAGGCGGTCGCGGTCGGCCGCGCGCCAGCGCACGTCCCCGAGCGCTGCCAACCGGGCCCGCACCAGCGGCGCGGCGCGTTGAATGGCACGCTCCAGCCGCGCGCGATCCACCGCGACCGCGGCCGCCCGTGCAGCCTGCTCGAGCAGGCGAGTCGCCTCAGCGGGATCGGCCCGGGCGTCGTCTCCGGTCACAACGAAGGCTTCGACGAGCGATCCGATCCGTACGACCAGTACGACGGCGCTTGCCTGGGCTCCGACGGCGGCCACGGCTCCTTCGGCCGGGGCCGCTAGTGCCGAGTACAGACGCTGCAGCCGGTCGCACCAGTCGAGCCGGCCCTGCGCCGCTTCGCGTCCCGACACCGATTCGAGCTGCGCGGCGCCGCCCGCGGTCTGCAGCGCGAGCTTGGTCGCGAGCCGTTGCTCGACGGCGAGCGCGCGCTCGAGCTCCTCGGGTGGGAGAAACGTCACGGTCTCGACCCGGGCGTGTGGCGATCCCAGCCGGTCGATCCGTCCGACGCGCTGGGCCAGCCGGGCGGGGCTCCACGGCAGGTCGTAGTGCACCACCCGAGTGGCGTCCTGCAGGTTGAGCCCTTCGCTCAGGAGGTCGGTCGCGATCAGAACGTCGGTCTCGAGCGCCGGGACGGGCGGCGCTGCGCGTTGCGCGCGCGGGGCGAACGCCGCGAGTACCTCGGCCCGGCTCGCGGGCTCGCTCCCGAACAGGCCCGTGTCCCCCACGACGGCGGCGATGCGACGTCCCCGCAGCCGCCGCAACAGGTACCGCACCGTGGCGCGTGGCTGCACGAACACGATCGTCTTGCCCGCACGCTCGGCGAGCAGGCGCTCGAGGAGAGCAGCCTTCAAGTCCGGGGCGCCGTCCGCGACCTCGCGCAGGTGCCGCACGACGTCGCGGTCCCGCTCGAGGGCGAGCCCGGGCCCCCGCTCGAGGAGCAGCGGGAACAACGCGAGCTGCAAGTCTTCGGCGTCGGTGCGCGGGAACCAGCGCTGGAACTCTTGTCGTGTGAGGGCGCGACCCTCGACGCCGGCATCCCGCGTGAGATCGAGGAACGCTTCGTAGCGTCGCACGCTGGCGCGAAACGCCGGTAGGCTCGACGCCAGGCGCGACAACAGCACCAGCCGGAACAGGGCCGCCGCGCCGCCCGGCGGTTCGAGCCGCCCGATCTCCGCGATCACGCCGGCCAGGTCGTCGTCGGGCAGCGGGCCCGCCCGCACGATCTCGCCGTCCCCGCGGTCCGGAAACGTGAGCGCTAGCGGTCCCGCCGTGTACGCCGCCTGCACCTGGCCGCGGGAGCGCGCCACGATCAGGCGGGCGGCGACGTGGGCGAGCGTGGCGGCGTCGAGCGCGTCTCGCGCCGCACCGCGCAGCGACGCCACTCCCAGCGCAGTGAGATCGTGGTCGCGCAGGAACAGATGGAACAGGTGGAAGAGGTCGGCGATGCGGTTGTGCACCGGCGTCGCCGTGACGAGCAGCACGGGAGCACCGACGATCAGTCCGGCGAGGGCCCGGTAGCGGTTGGTATCGGGATTCCGGAAACGGTGGGCCTCGTCGACGATGAACAGGCGGGGGGGTGGCGGATGGTGGAGGGCGGTGGAGGGCGGTCGGCTGAGCGACTCGTGTGTCAGGATCGCACCGTCGGCATCGTGTCGCGCGAGCAGCTCGCGCCATTGAGGGGCCAGGACCGCCGGCACGACGACGGCGAACCGCTCACGCAGCGCGAGCGCTACCGCGAGCGCGACGTACGACTTCCCCAGGCCCACCGCGTCCGCGAGCACGGCGCCTCCGTAGCGTCGCACGATGGCGACCAGGCGCTCGGCGGCGGGGATCTGATGCGGCGCGAGCCACGGCGGCCACGCCCCCCGTGGCGCCGCCAGCGGCGCCAGGTCGAGCAGCGCCCGCGCCGCCGTCGCCGCGACGAGTGCGGGCGGCGCCTCCGCGCCGGGCCGGAGCAGGCAGGCGAGCGGCTCGGAGAGCGGCGCGAGCTGCTCAGACAGAATCCGCGGCGCCCGCTGCCCGGGGGGCCAGAGGGGCCAGCACACGGCGGTCCGAGGCGTCGAGGTGATAGAGGTCCGCGATCGCGGCATCGTCGGCGACGCCGCTCGAACCGGCCGCGGCGAGCGTGCGCCAAGCGGGCGACTCGGCGGGCGGAATGGGGAGGCCGCGCACCACCCGGGCGTTGAAGCGATGGAACCCGCCGCGCGCGGGATCCGCCACGAGACGCGCCAGCGCCGTGAGCCAGCGGGAGTTGAAGAGCGCCGCGAGCGCGTAGGCGTCCTCGGCCGTGCGCGTGGCGATGCCGTACACGGTATTGAGCGGCACGACGTCGGGCTGGGGCACGGCCGCCGCGATCCGTCGCGCCACGTCCGCCCAGACGACGCGGTGCGGTGCGTACGCGAGCCCCGTGCGGAACACCTGCCACGGCGCGCCGGTCCGGTAATCGCTGCGGCGGCGCAGCCGCTCGAAGTGCGGCTCGAGCAAGCGCCCGAGCTCGCGGGGCAGTCGCGCGATCGGCCGGCCGTCGGCGGCGTGGGTCCAGAGCAGGTGAGCATGCGGCGTGGCGCGCCACGCCCTCAGGTCTCGCCCCCGCACCGCCGGGCGAGTCCAGGGGGCGGCCGCCGCGACCAGGAAGACATCGTCCGCTCCGGTTTTCACGCCGAGCTGCGGCGTCCAGCGGTCACCGACCGTCGGAAAGCGGTCGCGCAGCTGCCGCGCCACGCGAGTGGCCCGGGGCTGGAGCACCCACGGACCAGCCTCTTGAAGCAGCCGTTGCGGGACGCGGGGCGCTGCGCTCTTGGGGCCCAGCGCCGCGGCGACCTGGTCGGGCGCGGCCGGCTCGACCCGCGCGGCGACGAGCGCCATCGGGTACACGGCCGCGCCGAACGCACCGGCCGCGCCTTCGACCACCGCGGCGCGCTCGATCCGTGTACCGCGCGCCAGCAGTTGTCGCAGCCGCTCGGCGTACCCGCTCGAGGCCAGTTTCGCGGGGACGAGCAGCGCGGCGACCCCACCCGGCGCAGCAAGCTCGAGTGCGCGCTCGACGAACGCGACGGCGAGATCGGGGAGGTGGGCGAAGCCGCGTTGCTGCGCGGGGCGCCATGTCGCGTATCGCGTGGTCAGCGCTTCCCGCACCTGCGATGGCAGCCGTTCGGCCCGGACCCACGGGGGATTGCCGAGCACTACATCGAATCCCCCCGCGCCGACGATGTCGCCGAAGTGCGCTTCGAAGGCGAAGAACGGCGCGCCCCCTTCACGGCGCAGACGGCGCAAACCACCGCGTAGCTCTCGCCGGCTGGTCCGCAGGCGGTGCAGCAAGGTGCGTTGCGACGCGTCGAGCCCGCGGCGGCGTCCGAACAGGTCCGAGTCGCGGGCGAGGGCGAGCAGTTCGGCGATCCGCCCCTCCAGCATGCGGATCGAGCCCTGGAAGAGACGTTCGGCGAGCGCGGCTTCGGCACGGGACAGCTCGGCCACCGCCCGGCGTTTCGCCGGTCCCGTCATGCTGAAGAGCGTGCGGCGCGCGGCGCCGAGCCGCTCGAGCTGCACGGCGCCGCCCGTCGGAGCGGGGCCTCCTCCCAGGACGCGGGCCAACGCGAGCGGGTCGAGCAGCGCGTCACCCTGACGGACCTGGCCGTCCAGGTTGGGAAGCGGTGCGAGGCGTGCCGGGTCCGTCTCGTCGTCGTCCGCCACCAGAGCGAGCCACAGCCGCAGCTCCGCCAACCGCACCGCGGTGAGCTTCACGTCCACTCCGAACAGCGAGTGCGCCAGCACGTTGCGCCGGACGACGCGGGGCGGCCCCTCCCCGATCGCCCGCCGCAGCGCCGTGAGCTCCTCCAGCGCGCCGAGCAGGAACGCTCCGGACCCCACGGCCGGGTCGCACAGCCGGAGGCGGGTGACGTCCGGGGGTTGTGAGGGCGGCTCGCCGCGGTGCACCCAGCGCTCGGCGGGCCCGGGGGCGAGCCCGCAGCGACTCACGAGCGCCGCTTCGAGCGCCGCGCGGACCAGCTCTCGGACCAGCGCCGCGGGCGTGTAGTAGCTCCCGCTCGCGCGCCGGTCGTCGGGATCCATCACGCCCTCGAACACCCGGCCCAGCATGTCGGGCGCCACCAGATCGGCGCTCTCCGACTCGCGCACCGAGAAGTGAAACCGCTCGAACAGCGAGTCGAACGCGTCGCGCCAATCGGCGTTGGTCCAGGCGGCGATGCCGTGACGCCGCTCCAGCGCAGTCGGCTCGAACAGGCCGCCGTTCAGGAACGGCAGGTTGCCGAGGGCACGCGCGCCGCGCGACCGCTCGCCGGTGGGCTGATTGAGCGCTCCGAAGCACAGCGGCTCGAACACGTGGCGGTGAAAGCTGCGCCGCAGGGCGAGCCCCTCGTCGAACCGGTGGATCAGGTAGCGCGGGTCGCCGTCGAGCCACCCCTTTGCCTGGACGAAATAGAGGAACAGCACCCGCGTGAGCGCGGTGAGGGCGAGTGCGTGCCGCTCGGTGCGGCCGCGCGGGGCGGGGAGCCGCTCGGCGAGCCGCTCGAGCACCAGGCGGAAGGCCTTGAAGAAGCGCGGCGTGACGCCTTCGCTCGCCAGCGCCTCGCCGATCCGGAGGCTCAATGCGAGCGCCGTCTCGCCCGGCACGGGACGCAACCGCTCCAGCGTCCCGACTGCGCTACCGGGGGGGTGCTCGAGCGGGAACACCGCCACGCGCACGGCGCCGGCACGGCCGCCCGCGCGCCAGCCGGCGCAGATCAGGCGTCGCGGCGCCGGCCCCAGGGCGCACACGAGCCCGCGCTCCGCGCCTGCGGCGAGCCGCTGGGCTGCCGCCCGCACCGCCCGGTCGGGATCGTCGGCCGCGAGGGCGAACACGCGGAAGGCGGCGTGGCGCGCGACCAGCAGGACACGCGACACGCCCGCCGCTTCCACGTGCGCTTCTCCCAGCCAGGGCCCGGGTGGCACGTTCTCCCACGCCGCTTGAAAGCCGAGCGCCCCAAAAAGGTGGCGAAGATCGTCGATCCGCTCGGTGCGGGTGAGCAGCTCGCGCAGCACCACGGGCCCCTTACCGAAGAAGGCCCTACGGTACGCTGTCCTGCTTCCGAAACTGGTACCGAGCTAGTGCGTCGGGGACCAGAATTTTGCGGTGCTGAGGCCCGTGAACTGCCCGTGAACTGCCGGGGAAGGGTGATGCAATGCCGGGGTGCGGCTCGCAAGCGACTGGTACGAGACCTTGCCGCCTGCTGCGCAGATTGTCACTGTGAGAAGACTGGAGTCGCTGGAAGCCTGGAAGGTCGCGCGGCGCCTCGCTGTATCAGCCTATCGCCTTACCCTTGAGCCCCCGTTGACCCGCCATTTTGCGCTCGCAGATCAGATTCGCAGGGCTGCACCGTCCGTTCCTGCAAACATTGCGGAGGGTTATGGCCTCGGGACGAGGCCTCAGTTTGTCAGGTGTCTCCGGATTGCGTTAGGCTCCGCGACTGAGCTCCGCACGCACCTGGAACTCGTTCAGGAGCTGGAGCTCTCTCCAGCCAAACCAACGGAGGACGCGCTCAGGCAATGCGATCGGGTTATCGGCCTGATCGTCGGCTTGATCCGCAGCCTGGTGGGTCGCGGGTAGTGCCCTTCACCCTTCCCCGGCCTCTCACCGGCCTCTCACCGGCCTTTAACTGGCTTTTCTAAGCCGTATGCTCCCATTCACCGTCGAAAGCGACAGCTGCCGTCCGCCGTTTCCGATCGTGCCGTGCAGGTGCCGCGGGCCGAACTTACCCGTGACCAGCAGGGGGAAGTCGGTCACCAGGTCGCCGTTCACGGTGGAGGCTCGGACCTCGGTCGAGAGGTCGGAGGGCAGATCGAGCGTGATGCCGCCGTTCACCGTGGTGAACTCGACCCCGTCACTCCAGTTGGCGCGGCCGAGCGAGGCGACGATCGAGCCGTTCACGGTGGTCGCCTCGGCGTAGCCGGTGGTGGACACGCGCACGCTGCCGTTCACCGTGTAGGCCCACACATCCGCGCCCAAGTGCTCCGCTTCCACCTGGCCGTTGACGGTGTGCCCGTAGAACTTCACGCCCGCCGGGACGCGGACCTCGAAATCCACTGATACGTCGTTGTCCTCGGTGCTGGAGGACCAGTGGTCTCCCGCGGTGCATTCGTTGTCGCGGCGCGCGCGGCGCGGCGTCGGGTAAATCGCGCAGATCGTCACCGCGTCGTCGGTGGTGACGACCTTGATCTCGACCGACTCGGGATCGCTGCGGCGGGCGTGCTTCCTCGCCGTGACGTCGACCTCGCCCCCCGTCACGCCGACGGCGTGGATGTCCCCGTTGACGCCTTTGATCTCGAGCCGCTTGCCGCTCGCGAGGCGGCCGCTCCAATGGAACTCCCCTTGAGCTGGGGCGGGCGGGACGGCGCCGACCAGCAGCGCGAGGGCGGCGAGGGAGATGGCGCGCATGGTCAGTTGTCCTCCTGGTCGTGGTGCTTGTCGTGCAGCTGGCCGGGCCGGCGCAGCCGGATGTCGCCGTTGAACGTCTCGAGCTCGAGCCGGGCGTTGCCGGAGCCGATCGTGAACGTGAAGCGGTGCTTGGTCGTGTTCGTGACGCTCACCGGGAAGCTCGAGTCGAAGTCGCCGTTGAAGGTCGCCACCGACACGGTCACGTTGGCCTTGTCCGGTATGGCGACGGTGACGTCGCCGTTGTGGGTGGCGAAGCGGTAGTGAGAGCCGTCCTTGATGCTGCCTTCGTAGGTGACGTCGCCGCTCACGGTGCTGACCTCCACGCTCGCCGACTCGATTCCTTCCAACGAGATGTCCCCGCTCACGGTTTCAGCTGAGATGTCGCCACTCACGTTCTCCAGGGTCAGGCCGTCGCTCACCGAGTAGACGTCGATGTGCCCCTTGGCGTTTTGCAGCTTGACGGCTCCCTGCACCGACTTGAGCGACACCTGGCCGCTGCCCCCCCGGCACTTGACCTCGCCGTTCACCGTCTCGGCAGTGACGGCTCCTTGCGCGCCGTCCACCTCGATGTCGGTGGAGACCCCGTGGAGATTGAGGTTCATCCAGGCCGGAGCCGAGATCTGGTACTCGACCATCTGCGCCAGCCCACGCCGGCTCTCGGCCTTGAGGCTCACGGTCGAGGCCCCCACTTGGACGTCGATGCGGTCGCGACTGGAGTGCGTCGCCTGTACCCGGACGGAGTTCTGGTTCCAGGCCTTGACCACGATCTCGCCGCCGAAGTTGTCGACGTCGAGCCGCATCCCGGGCCGGACCGGCACGGTCGTATCGGTCTGCTGGGTCACTGCCAGCGTGATGACGGCCGCGATGTTCAGGAGCACGATGTCTATCCCCCTAGGTCCTGGCGGGTGCGAGCGCGCTGGCCCGTCGCAGCAGCTCCAACTTGCGCCGCATGGTGTCGGCGAGGTGTTGATTCAAATACGCGCTGCCGGGATCGGCCGCGAGCGCCCGCCGCGCCTGCACGATCGCAGAGTCGATCGTCACCAGGCTCTGTGTGAGCACGCGCACCGTGGCGCTGTCGAGGCGGCCGCTGGCGCGCCCTTGCTCCAGGGCGCTCTCCAGCTCGGCGACGGCGGCATCGTAGCGCGAGCTCGTCTTCTGGACCCACCCCACCGGGGAGGTCGTCAGATCCGCGGCCGGCCCGCGCTGCGCGATCGCGCCCGCCCCCCTGAGCGGCGGGCGGTGCAGCGCCAGGTACGCGCCGCCCGAGCCGAGCAGCAGCAGCAACGCGGCCGCCGCGGCGAGCTGCGGGACCGTGAACGCGACGCGGCGGCGCGTCCGTCGCTCCGCGAGGCTCACCACGTGGTGCGCGCCCGATGACACGCCGATCTGCTCCGCGATGGCGGGCCACAGGTCGGCCGCCGGCGGCCGGTCGTCGAGCGCCCGGGCGCGCGCGACCACCCGGCGCAGCTCGTCGAGCGTCGTGCGGCACGCCGCGCAGCCTGCGAGATGGGCCTCGAGCGCGCCGCGCTCAGCTTCGGCCAGCGTCCCGTCGATATACTCTGAGAGTCGCTCGGTCCAGGTGTCGTTCATCGACTCGCCCCTTTCAATCCGCAATCCGCAATCAGTCAATTATTCGAGATGTTTCCGCAGCGCCATCCGCGCATGATGCAGCTGCGATTTGGATGTCCCGGGCACGATCCCGAGCATATCCGCGATCTCCTCGTGCTTGTAGCCTTCCACGTCATGCAGCACGAACACCTCACGTGCGCCGTCGGGAAGCCGCCCGATCGCCTGCTGGAAATCGAGCGACAGCTCGTGCACCACCGGGCGACCCGGCACCGCGTCGAGTGCATGCTCCGCATCGTGGTACCGCCCGCGTTCGGTGCTGAGCGTCGTGCGGCGCGCCAGGATCACGTTGATCGCCAGGCGGTGCAGCCAGGTCCCGAACGCCGCCTCGCCGCGGAACGTGCCGAGCTTGCTCCACGCCCGCACGAACACATCCTGCGTGATGTCGTCGGCCACGTCGGGATTGATCATCCGGCGCGCCAGACTGTGGACCCGTGCCACGTGGGCCCGGTACAGCCGCTCGAACGCGCTCCCGTCGCCACTGGCGGCGAGCGCCACGTCGGCTGTTTCCGCGTCCCCCGTGCCTCCGCCGCCCCTCGCCTGGTCCGGATCTCTGCGCAGTGTCGCCGCCCCGGGACTGGTGAGCTCCATGTGCCCAATCTGATAGGGACTAGAGCTAAAAGGTTGTAGCGTACGGGGAAAGGCAACTAGTCCCTACCCCCTGTCTCGCTGCTGGCTAAATTGCGGTCCGCCATGCCTCCCAGCCTTTTGGCCCTCGCGGGCCTCGGCTTGCTCCTCGGGTTCCGCCACGCATTCGAGCCCGACCACCTCGCCGCCGTGTCGACGCTCGCGACCCGCCAAGGGCGCCTGCTCGACGCCTGCCGTCTCGGGCTCGCCTGGGCCGTAGGGCACACGGCCAGCGTCGGGGTGGTCGTGGCCGTCATCATGGTGTTCGGCCTCCATCTGCCCGATCGCCTCTGGCCCGCCGCCGACTTCCTCGTGGCGCTGCTCCTGATCGGGCTCGGCGGGTCGGTCATTCTGCGGTACGCGCGCGGACGCTGGCACCTGCACGCGCACGCGCACGAGGACGGCCCGCACTTTCACCTTCACAGCCACGTGCAGGGTGCCGAGCACGCCCACGCGCACCCACGGGGGGACGCAAGGCGCTCGCTCGGGTTCGGGTTGCTGCACGGGCTCGCTGGCAGCGCCGCGATCCTGGTCCTGCTCGTGGCCGCGGCGCCGACTCGTACCGCTCAGTTCGCGTACTTCGCCGCGTTCGCGCTGGGCACCATGATCGGCATGCTGCTGGTCTCGTTCTCGCTCGCCGGGCTGGTACGGCTCGCCTCAGGGCACGGGGCGAGGTGGGCGACGGTGCTGCACCTGGGCTCGGCGGTCGTCAGCGTGGTCGTAGGGTTGCTCCTCGCGGGAAAGACACTGCAATAGACGTTGCCTGCCGTGTCATACAACTGTCGAGATGCTGTCTCCTTCCTGCGCCGCCACTACCGCGGCACCAGACAGGCTTCCCATGACGTTGGTCATGGTGCGGAACATGTCGGGGATGCGATCGAGCCCGATCAGCAGCGTCAGCCCGGCGAGCGGGAGTCCGGTGGCGCTGAACGCGGGAGCGAGGCTCACGACGCTCGCCGACGGCACGCTGGCGACCGTGAGCGAGGCGAGAAACACCGCGGCGCCCGCCTGGAACAGCTCCGCCGCGCCGAGCGGCACGCCGTACAGGTGGGCCGCGAACACGATCGCCACCGCCTGGAACAGCGCGCTCCCCGACCGGTTGATGCTCGCGCCCAGTGGCAGCACGAAGCTCGTCACGGTGCGCGAGATCTCGAGCTCCTGCTCGGCGGCCGCGAGCATCGTGGGGAGGGTGGCGAGCGACGACGTGGTCGAGAACGCCATCGCGAGCGACGGCCACGCCGCCTGCAGGAACCTGGACACGCGGACCCGCGCCACCAGGGCGATCGCGGGGAGCAGCACGCCGGCGATGAACACCCCCAGCCCGGCGATCACCGCCAGTACGAACACGGCCATCGTCTTCACGAGCGACAACCCGAACTGAGCGACCGCCCCCGCCACCAGCGCGAAGATGCCGAGCGGGGCGATCAGCAGCACCCACCAGACGATGCGGACCAGCGCCGCGGTCACGACGTCGGCGAGATCGGTCAACGTGCGGCGCTTCTCCTCCGGCAGTCCCGCGGCGGCGACGGCGAAGAGCGTGGTGGCGACGATCAGCGGCAGCAAGCTGCCGTCGATCGCCGCGCGCACCGGGTTCGCCGGGATCAGCTCGACTAGGAACCGCGCGCCACTCTGCATCTGGTCCGCTGCGTGGCGCACCGCGCCCGAGTCGGCGAGCGCGCTCTGGCGCAGCACCGCCTGCTGCTCCGGCGTCACGCCGGCGAGCGGCAGGCACAGCGCCGCCACCGCGAACCCGATCACGATCGCGGCGACGGTCGTCGCCCAGAAGAACCCCAGCGTTCTGATTCCGAGGCGGCCCACGCGCCGCACACTGCCGAGTCCCGCCACGCCCGCGAACAGCGCGGTCACGACGAGCGGGATCACCACCATCCAGAGCAGGTTCAAGAACAGCGTGCCGAGCGGCCGCAGGCCCCGGGCCACGGTGAGCAGCGCGGGCTGCTGGGTCCACGCGGCCACAAGCCCGAGCGCGAGTCCGGCGGCGAGGCCGATCGTCATCCGCACGTGGCTGGGCATCGGGCCGGGAAGGTATTATTGGGCACCCGCTCGAGCCAGCCTCTGGCCACTCCATCGAAACGATCGTTCCGGCTCACCGGAGCCGACGGCGGCCCGCTGCGTGGCGACGTCACCAGCGCGGGCGGCGACCGCCCCGTCGTCGTCGTGTGCCATGGGTTCAAGGGCTTCAAGGATTGGGGCTTCTTCCCGCACGTCACCGAGCGGCTCGCCCGCGCCGGTCTCGCCGTGGTGTCGTTCAACTTTTCCGGTGCGGGCGTGGGTGAGGACTCGGACACGTTCGACGAGCCCGAGCGGTTTGGGCGCAACACGTACACCAAGGAGCTGCACGACCTGGACGTCGTGCTCGAGGCCGTGACGAGCGGTGCTTTCGGCTTTCGGCTGTCGGCGTATGGTCTCTTCGGGCACAGCGCGGGCGGCGGCATCGCCGTGTTGCGCGCGGCACAGGACGAGCGCGTCCGCGCACTCGTCACCTGGGCGGCGGTGGCGCGATTCGGCCGCCTCATCGCGCCCTTGACCGACGAGCTGCGTCGCACCGGAACGGCCCGCGTGCTGAGCCAGCGCACCGGCCAGGAGCTGCCGCTGTACCGCGACATGCTCGACGACTTGGACGCCCACGGCGCCGGCCCGCTCAACGTGGTGCGTGCCGCCGGCGGCGTGCGGGCGCCGTGGCTCATCGTGCACGGCACCGCGGACCAAACGGTGCCGTGGGGCGACGGTCGTGATCTTCACAACGCGGCACGCGCCGGCGCGCCGGAGTTGTTTCTGGTCGATGGCGCGGGCCACAGCTTCGGGGCCGGCCACCCCTGGGCCGGCTCCAATGCCGCCCTGGAGCAGGTGGTGCGACGGACGGTGGACTGGTTCGCGCGGCACCTCTCGTGAAGCTCACACTCGCCGCCGTGCGGTTTGCCCTGCAGGACTTCCGCGCCAAGCCCCAGGCGGCGCCTGGAGCGAGCCCCGCTGCGGTCGCCTTGATCCTGCTCGAAGGGCCCCAAGGGCTCGAGACCCTGCTGATCCGTCGCGCCGAGCGCGCCGACGATCCCTGGTCCGGCCAGGTCGCCCTGCCGGGCGGCCGGCGTGATCCCGCGGACGGCGATCTGCTGGTGACGGCGATCCGCGAGACGCGCGAGGAGACGGGGGTCGACCTCTCCGCCGCGGAGCGCCTCGGCGCGCTCGACGACCTCTACCCCCGAACTGCCACGCTCCCCGCAGTCGTGGTGCGCCCCTTCGTGTTCGCGCTCGCTTCTCGCCCCACACTCGTCCCGGGCGTCGAGGCCGCAAGGGTGTTCTGGCTGCCGCTCGCGCGTTTGTCGCAACGCGGTGTGCGGCGCGACTTGACGCTGCTGGTGCGCGGCGTCGAGCGCACCTTTCCCGCCTATGTCATCGACGAAATTGTTATCTGGGGGATGACCGAGCGGATCCTCACCCCGTTCCTCAGGCTCATCAACGCAGTGTAGGCTACAGAAATCCACATATTCGCTTGACAATATTCAAAGTTTAGCGTAGTCTAATGTTGATGAGACACTAGTGTGTAAGTCTTTCTGTTGACAGTTGATAACCTATCCCCAACAGGTCCCATTGTAGCGCCTTTCCGGCAGGGAGAATCGGCATGCATGCAACGCTGCGAGACGCCAATCCGCCCCTGACCCCGTCAGTCGAAGACTATCTCAAGGTCATATACCACCTCTCGAATCAGGGCGGCTTCGCCGCCACGAGCGACATCGCGGCGATGCTCGACGTGGCGCCGCCCTCGGTGAGCGGCATGGTGAAGCGCCTTTCCGAAACGGGCCTGATCGAGCACGTCCCGTATCGCGGTGTGCAGCTCACGGCCCAGGGGCGGCGCGCGGCGCTGCGCATGATCCGGCGCCACCGGCTGCTCGAGCTCTACCTGACGCAGCAGCTCGGCTACGATTGGGGCGGGGTGCACGCCGAAGCCGAGCGGCTGGAGCACGCGGTGTCCGACGAGCTGATCGACCGCATGGCGCGCGCCCTGGGCGACCCGCTCTACGATCCGCACGGCGATCCCATTCCGACCGCGGCGGGCGAGATCGAGGAAGCGGAGCTGGTGTCGCTCGCCGACGCGGGGCTGGGCTCCAAGCTCGAGCTGCGACAGGTGGGCACGCAGGATTCGGCCCGGCTGCGCTTCTTTGCCGAGCAGGGGCTGACCCCGGGGGTGTTGCTCACCGTGACCGACCGCCAGCCGTTCAACGGGCCGACGACGATCGGGCTCGTCCCCTCGGGCGACCCCCGCGTGGTGGGGCGTGAGCTCGCTCTGCTGCTGTGGTGCCGGGAGATGCCGGTCACCGACCGTGGCTACGCGAGCCGCTGAGGCGGGGGCCGCCGGCGTACCACCCGAGCCCGGGTGGCGCCGCGCGCGGCTGGCACCCAGCCTCGCCGAGGTCTACCGCACCGTTCCGGTCCTCGAGGGGCCATGGTGGCGGAAAGCGCTGGCGTTCGCGGGGCCAGGGTACCTGGTCGCCGTGGGGTACATGGATCCTGGCAACTGGGCCACCGACCTGGCCGGGGGCTCGAAGTTCGGCTACGCGCTGCTCTCCGTGATCCTGCTCTCGAACCTGATGGCGATCCTGCTGCAGGGGCTCGCCTCGAAGCTCGGGATCGTCACCGGCCGGGACCTGGCGCAGGCGTGCCGCGACCACTATTCGCGGCCCGCCTCTCTCGGGCTCTGGGTGATCTGCGAGACCGCGATCGCCGCCTGCGATCTGGCCGAGGTGATCGGGTCGGCGATCGCCCTGAACCTGTTGTTCGGCATTCCGCTGCCAGTGGGCATTGCCATCACGGCCCTCGACGTCCTCCTGATCCTGTTCCTCCAGCACAGGGGGTTCCGGCTGGTCGAGGGGTTGGTGGTGGTGCTGATCGCCACGATCGCTGCGTGCTTTCTGTTCGAGATCATCATCGCCCGCCCCAACCTGGCGGCGGTCGCCGCGGGCTTCGTGCCCACCTCCTCGATCCTGCTGGATCGCGACCGGCTCTACATCGCGATCGCCATCCTCGGCGCGACGGTGATGCCGCACAATCTCTACCTGCATTCGTCCGTCGTGCAGACGCGGCGCTATGAGGAGACGCCGGCGGGGAAGCGCATGGCCGTGCGGTATGCGTTCCTCGACTCCACCATCGCCCTGACCTTAGCGCTGTTCGTCAACGCGGCGATCCTCGTGGTCGCAGCGGCGACCTTCCACACGTCGGGCCATAGCGACGTCGCCGAGATCCAGGACGCCTACCAGCTCCTGACGCCGCTGCTCGGCGTCGCGGGCGCGAGCGCCGTGTTCGCCATCGCCCTGCTCGCCTCGGGGCAGAACTCCACCCTCACCGGCACGCTCGCCGGCCAGATCGTCATGGAAGGGTTCCTGAACATCCGGATCCGCCCGTGGCTGCGCCGCTTGATCACGCGGCTGATCGCGATTGTGCCGGCGGCGCTGACGGCTATCTTCTTCGGGGCGAGCGGCACCGCCCGCCTCCTCATCCTGAGCCAGGTGATCCTCAGCCTGCAGTTGTCCTTCGCGGTCTTTCCGCTCGTCCGGTTCACGTCGGACCGGGCGAAGATGGGCGAGTTCGTGAACCCCCGCTGGCTGAAGGCCCTCGCCTACTTCGTGGCGATCGCGATCGCGGGCTTCAACGGCTGGCTCCTGGTCCAGATCTTCCGGGGCGCGGTCGGCTGATGTACGCGCGCATCCTCGTGCCCCTCGAGAACTCCCCCGCGGACCAGACCATCCTCACCCACGCGCGCGAGCTGGCCAAGCGGTTGGGCTCCACGCTCGTCCTCATTCACGTGGCGGACGGCTGGGTCGCCCGCAACGTCAACGAGCTCGCGCTGCGCGAGTCGCAGGAGATCCGGGAGGACCGCGCCTATCTGGAGGCCGTGTGCGGTCAGCTGGAAGCGGAGGGGTTCGACGCCGAAGCGGTGCTGGCGGGCGGGGAACCGGCCAAGGAGATCGCGGCCGCCGCCGAGCGCGAACGGTGCGACCTGATCGCCATGGCCACACATGGGCACCGGCTGCTCGAAGATGTGGTCAAGGGAAGCACGGCAACGGCTTTACGGCACCTAACCAGGATTCCGGTGCTGATGGTAAGAGCCGATAAGAAATAAAAGACGTATCACGAAGGCGTAGCACAGAGACGTCACGCAGAGGCGTCACGCGACTTCGTGATACGTCTTCGCTTGACGCCTTCGCTTGACGTCTCTGTGTTACGTCTTAGGTAGTTCTCGTCTGCTCCAGCGCTCGCAGAATGGCACTAAGCCTGCGGTCCCGGGCTTCCCTCAGCTCCTCGACCTTTCCCTTATATGCCCGCTCGACTTCGTGGGTGAGCGCGCGCTGCTGCTCCGGCTCGAGCCGCTGCCAGGTGGCGAGCTGGCCCCACCACCCCTCGAAGCTGGCGAGCAGGTGCTGCAGAAACGCGTTCACGCCGCCGTCCCCCGCGGCGAGGTGGTAGGTGAGGTGCGGGCCTGCCGCGGCCCAGCCGAGCGCGGGCCCGAGCGACACGGCGCGGTCCAGGTCGTCCACCGCGATCACGTCGGTCAACACCAGATCGATACACTCGCGCCACACGGCGGCGGCGATGCGGCCGACCACGTACCCGGGGACGGGTTTCTTGAGGACGATCGGCATCCGGCCCAGCGCGCGCAGGTACTCCTGCGCGCGCGTCACGCTGGCGACCGCCGTGCGCGCGCCGGGGACGAGCTCGACCAAGGGAATGAGCTGCGGCGGGTTGAGGGGGTGGGCCACGAGGCAGCGGTCCTGGCGGCGGCAGCGCGAGAACAGCTCCGTGGGCGGGATGCCGCTCGAGGAGCTCGTGACGAGCGCCTCGGGTGCCGCTACTTCCTCGATCGCGTGGAACAGCTTCTGTTTGGCGCCCAAGTCCTCGTGAATCGCCTCGATCACCCAATCGGCCCCTTGCACGGTTTGCAGCAGGCTGCGGCCCTGGTGCAGCTCGAGCAGCCCGCGCTCCACCATCCCTTCGGTGGCGTGCCCGAGGGCCACGAGGGCCCGAGCCCGGCGCGGCACGTCGATCGCGGCGCGCTCCATGCTGCGCGAACTTGCGTCGAACAGTGTGACGGGCCAGCCCGCCGCGGCGCACAGCGCCGCCCAGCCGCAGCCGATGTCGCCGGCGCCGATCACGGCGATTTTCTGCGGCAGCGGCGTCAAACGGTCGCGCCTTCCTGCGACGTCTGCGTCGGCGTCGCGCGCGTCGCCCAGCGGAACACCCGCTCGGAGAGCAGCGGGCGCACGCGACTCATCTCGACCTGTGTGGCGACCTGCACGCGGGTGCCATCGGGCTTCACCCGGGTGTGGCCCCGGTGCTCGCCGTCGGACAGGTCCACGACGATGCGCTGCTCCTCGAACGTCAGCGCGTCGGGGCGGAGCAGCAGGGCGATCGGCAGCACGTCGTTCACGATGCACCCATCCAGCCCCTCGGCCTGCTTGTGGAACTCCATGTAGAAGCGCAGCGCGTCGTGCATCCAGCGCGCGTTGGTCGACTCGGAGTGCGCGAGGCGCGTCACCTCGGGCGGGGCGAGCACGGCCTGGCGGGTGACGTCGAGCCCGATCAGCTCGGTCGGCAGCTCTGCCTTGAGCACCGTGTCGAGCGCCTCCGGGTCGCACCAGGCGTTGAACTCGGCGTAGCGGGTCGTGTTGCCGCGGGCGCCGAGGTTACCCACCATGGCGATGTGGCGCCCCACCTTGGCGCGCACCAGGTCCGGCTCGCGCCGCAGCGCCAGCGCCAGGCTCGTGACCGGTCCGAGCGTGACGAGCGTGACCGGCTCCGGCTGCTCGACGAGCAGCCGGTCGAGCGATTTCACCCAGTCGAGCGTCACGCCCGCGGGCGGCAGCTCGGCGTAGCCGAGCCCCGACGCGCCATGCGTCTCGTGCGCCACCGCCAGCGCCCGCTTGAGCGGCCGGCGCGCCCCCACGGCAAGCGTGATACGTTTTCCTGCCCTACGCATTATCTCCACGGTGTTCCTGTACGCATTCTCGACTACCGTGTTGCCGTACGAGACCGAGATGCCGCGCAGCTCCAGCTCGGGCGACGCCAGCGCCAGCAGCAGCGCCAGCATATCGTCGATGCCGGGATCGGTATCGATTACAACGGGATGCGGGAGGCGGGAGGCGGGAGGCGTCGAGTCTGGCACGGTTAAACGCTAGGGAGCCCGTACCTCGTTTGCAATAGTCTGCCGCAATGTCGTGAACTCCGCCGCACCACCGAACCCGAAGATCCGCTCGATGATTCGTCCCCGGCGGTCGAGCAGCAGCGAGTAGGGCAGACCCCGATAGTGGTAGGTCTGCTTCATGCGCCCCCCGCCCACCAGGATCGGAAACGGCGGGCGATACGCGCGCAGGAACGCCGCCATCTTGCCGCGATCCACGTCATCCGAGATGGCGACGATCTCGAAGTCTTTGCGGTCGAGCTCGCGGTACAGCTGCGCCATGTGGGGGAACTCCTCGCGGCACGGGTCGCACCACGACGCCCAGAAGTTCACGAGCGTCACCTTGCCCGCGAACCGGGCGAGCGCGACCGTGTCGCCGTTCACGTCCGGGAGCACGAAGGCGGGAGTGAAGGTCTCGCGCTCGGGGCCCGCCGGACCGCCCAGCAGCGAGTCGGCATCGAACGTCGCGAGCCGGCCGCGCGGGTCCACCGCGACGGCGGTCTCGCGGGCCCCGAGGTGGCGGGTCGCGAGGATCGCGCCGCCCGCCGTGTCGAGCACGTCGACGCGCAGCCGCGTGGCGCCCGAGTCGTCCGATCCGAGCGCGTACAGCCGCCCGTCCGGACCGAGCACGAGCGCGACGTTGACGAGCGCGTCGCGCACGGCGATGTCGCGCTTGTCGCGCCCGTGGGGCGGCAGAAACTCGGGGTCCGGCTCCGTCCGGAACAGCCCCCGCTTCGCCGTCCAGCGAAGCGCGCCGCCCGGCCCGTACTTGCGGATCTCATCCCGCACCAGCGGCGCGAAGTAGACCGAGCCGTCCGCTCCCACGGCCACTGCGCCCGCGTTCACGAGCTGTGCCAAATATGGGACCGGCGGCACATGGATCGTGGCGAGCCCGGCTGCGGGCCGGCCGAGCGTGTCCAGCACCCGGATCAGCGGGGCTGTGTCGGGTTCCGCCGCGAATTGCGGGATGTAGTAGGGCGACCGCACCGCCACGACCTCGGTCCCGCGCGCCGCGTAGATCGACGCGAGATCGGGGCTGTCCCACTCGCGCACCGGGCGGCCCGTCGTGTCGAACACGACCCCCTCCCCGGTCCGCTCGCTCACGAGCAGCTCGGCGCCGAGCGCGGCGACGGCCACGGGGTTGGCGAGCCGGGGGCTCGTGAAGCTCCGCACCACGCGGAGCCGTCCATCGAGCGCCACCAGCCGGCTGCGGTCGGGATCGGGCGCCCAGGAAAGGCCGCCGAGAGACGCCGCAGGGGAGCGGCGCAGGAACAGGAGGGTGAGACCGCTGGAGGGGGGCGCGGAGGGCGCCGGGGATCCGCAGGCGAGGAGCGCCGCGGCGCACAGCCCGGCGCCCCCCGCCAGCGCGCGCCGCATCAGCTCGCGGCCGCGACCGTCTTGATCTCGATCGTGTGCAACCCGCTCACCATCCGGTGCATACCGGTCACCGTCACCTTGCCTTCGGCGTACTGCTCGAGCTTCGAGTTCTGGGGATCGCCCGGCTTGGAGCTGACCGGCAGATAGATCGTCCCGTCGCTCCCCAGGATGCCGAGCGGCACTCCCGCCTTGGCGCACGCCTGCGCGCAGCCTTTGTGAGACGGGCCCATCGCCCCGTTCGTGGTGTGACAGTTCAGGTCGATCACCTGGCCTGTGAGCGTCATTTCGTTGCCCGGCGTCGCCGCATGCCCCTGCGCCGCGAGCGGCAGCGCACACAGAGCCAGCACGACCGTCGTGGCCATGATCCGCTTCAACATCGTGGCATCCTCCCGTAACGGGTGTTCTGAATGAGAAACTCCTACTGCGCCTTCGTCTACCATACGTCCCGACCCACGGTTCCAGATTGGGCTATATTGGGCGCCATGAACGCAGCGTATCGTCAACTCCTGGAGACGTTTGGCCGCGGGTGGGAGGGCGGGGACGTGGACACGATCGTATCCGTCTTCGCACCCGACGCGGTGTTCCTCGAGACGCCGTTCAGCGAGCGCAGCGTGGGCAGCGACGCGATCCGGGCGTACTGGAAGGACATCCCCGTCAACCAGGCGGAGGTGACGTTCAAGGCCGGGGAGATCTATGCGGCGGGCCCGTGGTTCGCCGCCGAGTTTCGCTGCACCTACCGCCGCCGCCGCACCGGCGAGTGGGTCGACGCGCGCGGCGCCATGTTCTGCGAGACCAAGGACGGCAAGATCACCGAGCTGAGAATGTACTGGCACCGAAATCCGTAAGACAAAAAGGCGTAGCACGAAGACGTAGCACGAAGAGGTAGCACGAAGACGTAGCACGAAGGCGTAGCGCGACTACGTCTCGCGACCCCGTCGGCGCCCCACATAGTCAAGCGCCTCCTGCATCAATCCCGCATTGCGCATCCCGATCCGCATCGCTTCCGTCACCGCGTCGTCCTCGGCCATTCCCTTGTCGAGCATGAGATACGGCAGCAGCATTACCCCCACTCGGTTGCCGCTCGCACAATAGAAGAAGAACCGCTTGTGCCCGGCCATCTCGCGCACGGTGCGGCGTACCTGATCGAAGGTGTCATCGCTGAGCGGCCCGTGACTCACGGGGATGTTGATGTACTCGAGACCCGCAGCTGCGACCGCAGCGGCGGCGCCGAACGGCTGGGGCTCCATCGGCTCGCGGATGTCGAGAATCACCTCGCACCCGGCGCGCTTCAGGGCGGCGAGATGGGCCAGCGTGGGCTGGCCGCCGGTCACGACGCCGGGAATCGGCTCGCACGCGTTGGCGACGCCGGCGGCGGCGTCGAGCAGTTGGCTCATGGGGTGGCCCGGGCTAGCTTAGAGGAAAATGTAGCTCATTCGGTGTACTATGCCTTCCTCTCGCGTGCCTTCGCTGCGCCGGCACCTCGCCCCCCGCCAGAAACTGTGGCTCAACTGGGACGGCGTGTTCCTGATGGGGCCCCGCTATCTCCGCTTCCTCGACGCGGTCGATCGGACCGGCACAATCCGCGCGGCGGGGCGGGCGGTGGGCTGGAGCTACCGCACCTGCCTGAACCGCATCCGTCAGATGGAGCGCGTGCTCGGCGCCAAGGTGCTCGCGACCACGCGCGGGGGCTCGAGCCGCGGGGGCGCCCGGCTCACCCCCGAGGCGCGCCGGCTGCTCCGGCTGTTCGCGCGCTGGCGGCGCGAAGTGGAGCGCCTCAGTCTCACGGCGTTTCGCAAGCTGCTGCGTCGATAGGCAGGCTGTTGCCTATCGGATTCCCGCGACGTAGTTTGTCGCCGTGCGTTCGGGCCACCTCGTTTCTTTCATCGCGCTCGCCGCGGCCGCGCTGGGGATGCCGGCGCGAGCCCAGACGCCCGCGGCGTTCTCGACCACGCCAAAGCTCACCGGCTCCCTCCAACCCCGCTTCCAGTCGCTCGGCGACTCGGCATCGTTCTTTTTGCGACGGGCGCGGTTCGCAGTCGAGGGGTCCATCACGCCGTGGGCCTCGTACCGCGCCCAGGTCGAGATGCGCACCATCGGCGCGGCGGCCACGCCGGCCACGTCGCCGCTGACTCTGTCGGCCACCGATCTCTGGGTGCGAATGACGCATCAGCGGTGGAGCGGGACCGTAGGGCAGTTCCGTGTGCCGTTCTCTCTCGAAGCGCTGCTCAGCTCGATCACCCTCGAGACCACCGAGCGCTCGCGCATCGTGAATGCCGCGAAGCGCGACATCGGCGCCCAGCTGGAGTGGCGTATTCCCGACCGACTGGTCTTGCAGGGCGCGGTGGTCAACGGCGAGGGACCGAACCGCGCGGCCAACCCGGACAACCGCATGGCCTACTTCGCACGCGCGGTGGTGACGCCGGTCAAAGGGCTGGACCTGGGCGGGGCGTTCGAAGGCTACAACGACAGCACCAGCTTCGACCTCCAGGCGATGTATCGCACGGCGCGGGGGACGGCCCGCACGGAGTATATCCGGGCGCGCAATCGGACGACCGACGTGCATACGGTCGGCTGGTACGTCCTCGCCTCGTACGGCGTCGTGCCGCGCCGCGTCCAGCTCGTGGGCCGCGTCCAGCAATTCGACCCGAGCGATCAGGTCGCGACCGACCGCTCGACCGGCTATCTGGTCGGACTGCAGTACTTCATTCGTGGGGACGACTTCAAGGTGATGGCGGATTACGAAGTATTTCGCGAGCAGGTGGTGCAGCTCGAGAACAATCGCGGCGTGGTGCAGCTACAGGTGCGCTGGTGAGAAACGCGCTCCTCGCAGTCCTCCTTTCCGTGGTTCCATCATTCCATCTTACCGCCCAGTCTCCCCAGGTCCTCCTCGCCACCACCACCTCCACCCGTGACGCCGGGCTGCTCGACTCGCTGCTCCCGATCTTCGAGCGCAAGACCGGCTACCGGGTCAAGCTGATCGCCGTGGGCAGCGGGCAGGCGCTCGAGCTGGGGCGCCGCGGCGACGCGGACGTGGTGCTGTCGCACGCGCCGCAGGCCGAGCGCGTGCTGGCGGACTCGGGGTACTTCCTGAACCGCCGCCTCGTGATGCACAACGACTTCCTCATCGTCGGGCCGGCGGCGGACCCCGCCGGGCTGCGCGGGTTGAACGACGCGGCCGCTGCCATGCGCCGCATCGCGGCGCAGCGCGCCACCTTCGTGTCCCGCGGCGACCAGTCCGGCACCCACAAGTTCGAGCAGGCCCTGTGGAAGAGAGTCGGGGTCACGCCGCCGTCCGGCGGCTGGTACGTCGAGTCGGGCCAGGGGATGGCCGCGACGCTGCAGATGGCCGATCAGAAGCGCGCCTACACCATCAGCGACCGCGCCACCTACCTCGCGTGGCGCGACAAGGTCCAGCTCGTGCCCGAGGTGGAGGGCGACTCGCTGTTCTACAACGTCTATCACGTGATGGAGGTGAATCCCAGGAACGCCCCGCGGGTGAACACGGCGGGCGGCAAGGCGCTCGCCGACTTTCTGGTCGCACCCGAGACCCAGGCGTTGATCGGTGAGTTCGGGAAGTCCCGCTTCGGGCAGAGCCTGTTCCTTCCGGACGCGGGGAAGCCCGACCGCTGGTGAGGCGTGTGTCTCGCCCAGAGACGGGCCCCGTCCCCGGGGGAGGTCAGGGCGGGGGCCTGACACCATGCCTGAAACCGGCATGCTTCTTGATGTGTTAGTTGTATTTAGGGTATATAGAGGAAGGACTGTATGATGCTCCCGCTGCTGGTCTCGCTGGTCGCTTCCGCCCCCGTCCACTCCGGGCGGGCAGCCGAGGCGCTGCGCAGTGACGACCCACCGATCAAGGTTTCGCTCAATCAAGACAATTACTTCCAGCGCGGCGACCGGGCGCGCGTAAAGATCCGGACGGCCGAAGACGGCTACGTCGTGGTGCTGCGCAGCGATGCGCAGGGTCGCGTGCGCGTGCTGTTCCCGCTCGATCCCACGGACGACGACTTCGTGCGCGGTGGCCGCACCATCGAGGTGCGCGGCCGCGGCGACCGCGAGGCGTTCTACGTCGACGACTCGGACGGCTCCGGAGTGGTGCTCGCGGCGCGTTCCGCGACGCCGTTCAAGTTCGACGAGTTCGTGCGCGGCGATCACTGGGACTACCGCGTGCTGACGGCGCGCGACGCCGGCGACGACAGGGAGCAGGCGCTGCTCGACATCGTGCAGCGCATGTCGCCCGACGGTCACTTCGACTACGACGTGGCGCATTACACAGTCGCGGCCGTGGACTCGTACTACTCGGGCTACAATCGTCACTACTCGCCGTTCGGCATGCGGGCGGGGTTCGGCTACGGGTACGGCTGGCCCTATTACCGCTACGGCTTCGCCTACAGCTCGTGCTACGATCCGTTCTTCTACGACCCGTTCTTCTGCGGGGCGAGTTTCTACGATCCCTTCTTCTATCGGCCGTACGGGTACCGGCCCTTCATCTACACCGGCGGGTTCGTCATCTACAGCCGTCCTCGCCCCTACCGCGGCGGCCTGTTCATCGACCGCGCACGGGGTGGCGTGGGCGGCGGGCTGGTATTCAAGGACCGCTTCGCCGGAGCGCCCACGGTGATGGGCGTGAGCCCGCGGCTGCGCGTCCCGCAAGGGGCGCTGCTGAGCCGGACCGGTTCGGGACGCGTGGTTCAAGTCGGGGCTCCCCCGCCGCGGACCACACGGGTGCGCGATTCCTGGAATGACCGCGCTGCGACCCCGACACGCGCGCGCGGCGAGCCCTCTGAGCGCCGGGCTCCGGAAGCGCAGCGCCCCGAGCGGCGGGACGCCGGGCGCGGCGATCGGCCGAGTGGTGGCGGCGGTGGCGGCGGCGGCGAGCGGCGGGGTGGAGGTGGAGGTGGGGGTGGAGGCGGTGGCGGCGCCAGAGCGAGCGGCGGTGGTGGTGGTGGTGGTGGGAGTCATGGGGGTGGCGGGGGCGGTGGGGGGCGGCGACACCCGTAACACCTAGTACGGAATAGACGGTAGACGGATAGACGGGTGGGGGCGCGGCACGCTGCGCCCCTGCCTTTTTTCGTGCACATTCCCCGCCCATGGCCGACCTCAGGCGATCGCTGCGTCTCTTCGACGGCCTCGCCATGGTCGTCGGCATCATGGTGGGGTCGGGGATCTTCCGCACCCCCGGTCTCGTCGCCGGCCAGCTGGGCCGTCCCTGGCTCACGTTCGTCGCGTGGGTGCTGGGCGGCGCGCTCGCGTTCCTGGGCGCGCTGTGCTTTGCGGAGCTCGCCACGCGCCACCCCCAGGCCGGCGGCAAGTACGTGTACGTGCGCGAGGCGTTCGGGCCCCGTGCCGGATTCGTGGTGGGCTGGGTGGAGAGCGTCGGGATGTACACGGCCGCGATCGCCGCGATCGGCGTCGCCGCGGCCGAGTTTCTGGTGCGGCTCACCGGCTGGAACACCGCATCGATCCCGTGGCTCGGCGCCGGATTGGTGGCGCTGTTCACGGCCGTGAACCTGATCGGCGTCGCGTCGGGGCGCTGGGTGCAGAATTTCGTGACCGCGGCGAAAGTCCTGGCGTTGGGTGGCGTGGTGGTGATCGCGTTCACACGCGGCTCGGGAGCGGGTTGGCACGGGGCGCTAGCCGATGCACCGCGCGGCGCGGCCGTATGGTCGGCCCTGGCGCTCGCGTCGCGGTCGGTGATCTGGTCCTACTACGGCTACCCCGACGCCGCCAAGATCGCCGAAGAGGTGGTGGACCCCGGGCGCACGCTCCCCCGGGTGTTGCTCGGCGGCATCGCGATCGTGACCGCCCTGTACCTGCTCTTGAACGCCGCGTTCCTGCACGTGCTGCCGCTCGTGCAGATCGCGGCGTCGAACCTGGTCGCCGCCGACGTCGCCACCGCGATCGTGGGTGCACGCGCCGGCGCCGTCGTCGCCGGGCTGGCGTTGCTCGTCGTCCTGGCGTCGCTCAACGGCAATATCTTCGTCACGCCGCGGGTGTTGTTCGGCCTGGCGCGCGAGGGCCTGGCGCCCCGGGCGCTGGCGCGGGTGAATCGGGGCGGCACGCCCTGGGTTGCCATGCTGGTGGTGGGAGCGGTCGCGGTCGGCCTCACGGCGACCGGCACCTTCGAGAAGCTGCTCGGCCTCGCCATCGCGGAAGTCCTGGTGATCGACGGTCTCACCGTGGCGGCGCTGTTCCCCCTGCGCGCGCGGGAGCCGCGAGCCCCGTTCAGCGTGCCTGGGTATCCCGCGGTACCCATCCTGTTCATCGGCGTCTATCTCGTCCTTTTCATCTGGACAGCGTGGGGGCAGTCGCAGTCCGTGCTGGTGGCGTTGGCCGTGCTGGCGGTGGCGTACGGGCTGAGTTGGGGAGCAAGCGGGCAGGTGAAGCGTCCCTAAGTTCCCACGCTGAAGCGTGGGCTCGGCGCTGCACTGTCCTAAAGGACACGGATGTGCTTCAGCACAGCGCAGTGCCGAGCCCATCCTTCAGGATGGGAATAACGGGACCCCAGCCCTCATTACCGCCCTCTCCGCTCCGATTATCTTCCCTCCACACACATGCCCCGCCTCGCCATCGCCCAGATCCGCCCCGCCAAGGGCGAGTACGCCGCCAACGTGCAGCGCATCGGCGGGGTGCTGGCGCAGCTCGCCAAGCTCGAGCCGGCGGTCGATCTGGTCGTCTTCCCCGAGACGGCGACGTCCGGGTACTTCGTAGAAGGCGGCGTGCGCGACGTCGCGGTCACGGCGGGCACGCTGTTCCGCGATCTCAGCCTGCAACACGAGGCGGCTCAGGCGCCGCCCCTGGACGTGGCGGTCGGGTTCTACGAGGTGTTCCAGAACCGCTTCTACAACTCTTGTCTCTACGCTTCACTCGGCAACGCCTCACCGGTCAACGCCTCACCCGGCCACGCCTCATCCGGCCACGCCTCACCCGGGATTTTGCACGTCCACCGCAAGGTCTTCCTCCCCACCTACGGCGTGTTCGACGAGGACCGCTTCGTGGAGCGGGGGCGCGAGATCCACGCCTTCGACACCCGCTGGGGCCGGGCGGCGCTCCTGATCTGCGAAGACGCGTGGCACTCACTCGCCGGAACGATCGCGGCGCTCGAGGGCGCGCAGCTCATCCTCGTGCCGAGCGCGTCGCCGGCGCGCGGGACAGGAATGGATGAGGAGGGCACCCGGCTCCCCGCGAGCGTGGTGCGGTGGGAGCGGATCCTCCGCACCATGGCCGAGGAGCACGGCGTGTACGTGGCGTACGCGAGCCTCGTCGGGTTCGAGGGGGGAAAGGGCTTCCCGGGCGGGTCGGTGCTGGTGAGCCCAGCGGGCCAGATCGTGCTGCGCGGGCCGTTGTTCGAAGAGGCGGTGCTCACCGCGGACGTCGATCTCGACGAGCTGACGCGAGCGAGGGCGGATGCGCCGTTACTGGCGGATTTGGAGGTGAATCTGCCGCATCTGATCAAGAACCTCGGGAGACGGGAGGCGGGAGCCGGGAGAAAAAGGAGAGCGGTCGTCAAGTTTGACCCCGCCACCAACGGATCTGACCAGGTCTCCCGGCTCCCGCCTCCCGTCTCCCGTGTTCATGTCATGGGGAAGGGTGTGGACGAAGGCGACCCGCTCGCCATCGATCGTGATTTGGCGCGCCGCTGGCTGGTGAGTTTCCTGAAAGACGAGGTTGTGCGCCGTCGCGGGTTCACGAAAGGCATCGTGGGGCTGTCGGGCGGAGTGGATTCGTCGCTCACCGCCTTCCTGGCCGTCGAAGCTCTGGGGAGAGACAACGTGATCGGCGTGCGGATGCCGTACCGCACCTCGAGCCCCGAGAGCCTGGAGCACGCCCAGCTCGTCAGCGACCTGCTCGGCATTCAGTCGCTCACCATCGACATCACGCCCGCCGTGGACGGCTACCTGCAGCAGGTGGGCGACGGCGACGCGACGCGCCGCGGCAACGTGATGGCGCGCGAGCGCATGATCGTGCTGTTCGATCTCTCGGCAAAACACAAAGCCCTGCCGATCGGCACCAGCAACAAGTCCGAGCGGCTGCTCGGCTACTTCACCTGGCACGCCGACGACACGCCCCCCGTGAACCCGCTGGGCGATCTCTTCAAGACGCAGGTGCGCGCCCTGGCACGCCACGTCGGCGTCCCCGAGGTGATCCTCGCCAAGCCCCCCACCCCCGACCTGGTCCCCGGACAGACTACCGAGGGTGACTACGGCATCAGCTACGACAAGGTCGACCGCATCCTGTACTACCTGATCCGCGGCATGAAGGCGGAGGAAGTGGTGGCGCACGGATTCACTCCCGCCGAGGTGGCCAAGGTGCAGGGGCGGCTCGAGTCCACCCACTGGAAGCGCCGGCTCCCCACCGTCGCGGTGATGTCCCAGACGGCGATCGGCGAGTTCTACCTGCGGCCGGTCGACTACTGATGCACGCCAAGCATCCGCGCGAGTCGGAGACGGTGATGGCCGAGCTGATGATGCCGCAGCACGCCAACATCATGGGGAACGTGTTCGGCGGCGTGATCCTGGCGCTGGTCGATCGTGTGGCCGCCGTGGCCGCCATCCGGCACGCCGGCAAGCCGTGCGTCACCGTGTCGGTGGACAAGGTCGATTTCCGGGAGCCGATTCACGTGGGCGAGCTCCTCACCGCGTACGCGCGCGTCAACTTCGCGGGGCGCACGTCGATGGAGGTGGGCGTCAAGATCATCTCCGAGAACGTGCTCACGGGCGAGAAGCGGCACACCAACTCGTGCTACGTGACGTACGTGGCGCTCGACGCCAAGGGCCGCCCGACCGCGGTCCCGCCCATTGTGCTGATTGCGGATTGCGGATTGTGGATTGCGGATGTGACGACCGCGCTTCCAATCCGCAATCCGAAATCCGCAATCCGCAATCATGAAGGTCGTCGCCGTGTTCGGCGGCGGTGGCGCGAAGAGCATCGCTTGTGCCGGAGCCTGGCGGGCGCTGACTGAAGCCGGGCTCACGCCGTCGCATCTGGTGGGGACCTCGATGGGCGCGGTGATCGCGGCGGCGTTCGCGAGCGGCGCGAGCTACGACGAGGTGGTGATCGCGGGGCGCTCGCTGTCGCAGCGCGACGTGGCGCGGGTCGATCCGCTGGCGCTCGTGAAGGGCGCGTTCGCGACACATTTGCTCAAGCCGGCGGGCCTGCGCCGCGTCATCGAGCGGTTCGTGACGGCGACGCAGTTCGGCCAGCTCCGCATCCCCTTGACCATCACGGCGACCGACCTGGACTCAGGGGAACTGGTGCTGCTCGGCGCAGGCGGGTTGGGGGGAGACGTGCCCCTGCACGACGCCCTGTACGCCTCCTGCGCGTTGCCGCTCTACTTCCCCCCATTGGCCCTCGACGGCCGGCGTCTGGTCGACGGTGGTCTGCGCGCGGTGCTGGGGCTCGAGCCCGCGAGCCAGATCCCGGCCGACCTGGTCGTGGCGTTGCACGTGGGCCCCGGCTTCGACGAGCCGCTTCCCCGGCCTTCCACCGGCTTTCCACCGGCCTTAGTCCGCGCCCACGGCGAAGCCATCCGCATCATGATGGCGGCGCAGGTGGACCGGCTCATCGCGGACTGGCCGCGGCAGGCGGCCCGGCTCGTCGTGGTGCGGCCCGTGGCCGAGCGGGAGGCCACATTTGCGGTGGGTGCGGGAGAGCGGTATCTACAGGCGGGTTACGAGGCGACACAACGATGCTTGCTCGAGAGATCATGATCCCGGAGCCGTTTGTGGCTGCCGCCGGCGCTACCAGCGCGGAGGTGGCGCTGCTGATGCGCGCCAAGGACATCTCCGTCGTCCCGGTGGTGGACAATCCCAAAGATCGCCGCTACCTCGGCACCATCTCCGACCGCGACATCGTGACGCAGTGCGTGGCGGCGGGGCACGATCCCAAGGAGTGCTCCGCACAGGTGCACGCGCGGCGCGACACGATCGTGGTCACGCTCGAAACGGAGCTGACGGGGTTCAAGATCGAGCAGCTCGAGGCAACAGATGCGCATATTCGCTCGACGATCGTGGTGGTGGACGGGAACAAAAAAGTCGTGGGGTTCATTCCGCATCCCGAATTCATTCAGGGAATAGTGATTGTCAGGGGATAGGAGAGCGTATATTTATTGCCGTGCCCAGGAAATACTTCACCCTCGCCGAAGCCAATCGTACCCTTCCTCTAGTAAAGCGGATCGTCGCCGACATCGTCGCGCTGCACCCGCAATGGCGCGATCTCGTGGCGCGCTACGAGCTCGTCGCCGCCCAGGCTAAGCCCGACTGGGGCGAGCCGCCCGAGCAGATCGCGCTGCGGCGCCAGGTCGATGCCGTCGCCCACCAGATCAACGACTACCTGCTCGAGCTGCAGCAGATCGGCTGCGTCTTCAAGGGGTTCGAGGAGGGGCTGGTGGATTTCTACGGCAAGCTCGACGGCAAAGAGATCTTCTGGTGCTGGAAAATCGGAGAGGAACGTATCGAGCATTGGCATGAGCTGGAGGCAGGATATGCCGGCCGGCAGCCGGTTCCGGAAGTCGTGAGGGGATAACCATGCGAGGATTCTGGCTCCTGGTGCACGTCTTGGGTTTCACACTCTGGCTGGGCGGCGGCATCGCGACGATGATTGCCGGTGTGACGGCAAAGCGGTTCGCGGCGCGCGAGCGGCTCGCCGCCTACAAGCTGATCGGCGCGATCCAGCGACTACTGGTGGGGCCGGGCGCGCTCGGCGTGGTGCTCTCCGGCTTTGCCCTCGCGGGACCGTACATGAAACAGGGAGCGGTGCCCGGCTGGATGGGACTGATGATGGCCGCCGGTCTGCTGGGTGCGATCGCGGCGGGGGCGATCAGCGTGCCCACGGCGGCGAAGCTGGCGCGGCTCGAGCCGGATACGCGGGGCGAGCTCCCTGAGGCCTTCAACCGGCTGAGAAAGCGGCAGATCGTGGCGGCGACGGTCGCCGGATCGCTGGGGCTGATTGCGATGTTTGCGGCAACCATCGGCAGGGGGTGAACGGCCGGTCAAGAGCCGGTGAAAGGCCGGGGAAGGGTAGCTGCGGTTATCTCGCGCCCTCGGCGGTCAACCTCACGAGCCGCTGCTTGACGTCACGAACCGTCGGCTGCAGCTCCGGATCCGCGTTCTTCCACAAGTCCACGAATCGCCCGTAATAGTCGCGCGCCTTGTCGAGCTGGCCGCGCTCTTCGTACAACTGTCCCAGCCGCTTGTAGGTCGGCCCCAGGGTAGTGGCTTCGTCGAACAGACGGAACATGCCGGGCGTGGTGACCGCGCGCTCGTACACGGCCAGCGCCGAGTCACGCGCGCCGGCCCGCTCGTAGGCGCGCCCCAGCTCGAACAGCCCGCACACGGCGCAGGTGTCTTCCTCGTGCCACACGCGGTAGGTCTTGATGGCGTCCTGGACGCGGCCGTCTGCGAACGCTACCGCGGCCGCGGCGCCGTACCGCAACGGCTGGTGCCGCCGGAACACCTCCGGCACCGTCGCTTCGTATTCGGCGAGCAGCTGCTTCCCGCGGTCCGGACGCCCCGCCTCCGCGTAAACCCATGCGAGGGAGGGGTACGGGCGGTCCGCGGCGGGAATAGAGGCGAGGGGATGCCGGCGCAGAGCATCCTCCACTTGGCGGAGTCCGGCCTCGGGCGCGTTGCGGTAACGCACATCGATCATAGCGAGCCCGGCCGCATCTCCAACGTACGCTCCTGGCAGGGCGCGCCGCTCGTCCAGCGCCATGGTCTGGCGGCCGTGCGCCGCGGCGTCGGCGAGCTTGCCGCGCACCAGGCTGAGCAGGGACAGCGTGCCCGCCGCTCCCGCCTGCCAGGCCGGGTCCTGCGTTGCCTGCGCCAGCACCCGGGTCCGCACGTCGGCGCTGTCGAAGTCGCGCCGCCCGTCCGCGAGGCGCGCGCGCAGAAACAAGGCGACAGGGTTGCTCGGCGCCCGTCGGGCGAATGACCCCACAGTGCGCGCCGCGTCGGCGAGCTTCCCCTGTCCCATCAGCGCCTGGGTCGCATTCATGTGCAGCGGAGGGTCGTCGGGGAAAAGCGCGAGCCCGCGGAGGGACAGGGACTCGGCTGCGGCGTACCGGCGTATGTCGTTCATTACAAACGCCAGGTTATTGAGCGCCACGAGGTTCTCCGGATCCAGCTCGAGCGCGGCGCGGTAGGCGGTCTGGACCTTGGTCCGGTCGAACTCCCCCACATCGTAGTAGTACGCCTCGGCGAGGTAGCGCTCGAGCGGCGTGAGCCGATCGCGATGCCGGAAAGCCTGCGTCGCGGCCGCGGCGATGCGTGAGGGCGCTGCGAACGTGTTGCTCAGCACGACCGCGAGCTTGCGGTACGCCATCGCGAACGTCGTGTCCAGTGCGACGGCTGCCTCGAGCAGGGCCACGGCGCGGTCGGTCTGCCCGGCGTCGTTGACCCTAACAGCCTCCGAGTACTTCCGCAGCGCGGCGAGCGAGCCCGTCGTGACCTGCTCGAGCGGCTCGCTCGCGCGGATGGTCTTGAGCGACTCGCCGATGCGCTCGCGCAGCCGCTTCGACAGCCGGTCGACCGCGTCGATGATCGCCCCGTCGTCCCTGGCGTTCTCGCGCAACGCGACGAGCTGCCGTCCGTCC
>QHUM01000026.1 GCA_003222135.1 Gemmatimonadota bacterium
TATGAGGCGAGTGACGCCCCGGGGCTTCGCGCCCGGGGTGTCCAGTTCGGCAAGGCGTCCCACGCTCCGATCGCCAACCCGCTCCCCCGGCACCGTCGGCCGCTCGGTTTGTTCCTCGTGTCGAAGTGGAAAGGCGTGCGCGGCTGCTAAGTCGTAACTCGGTCCGCTGGCGATTCGCATCGGGTTCGGGGGTCGCGGGTTCAAGTCCTCTCACCGGAGTTATGTCCTTCGGCCAATCGCAACGCTTGGTCGTCGCGAGTAGGTGGCACTGCGCGAGAGGGGGGAGAGGTCGCAATGTTTGAGCTCCCAAACCATGCAAGAAGAGCGACCTCCTGGAATCGGTCCAGGAGGTCGCTCGTGGTGTGAGTTTCGATCTGAGTTTCTCGCTACTACGCAGCGATTTCAGCTCCCGAGGTACGACTCCGACTGCCCAGAACACCGCGTGAGTACTACATTTCGTCGTACGTCGGTACCCTTGGTCGCCGCTTCGGGACCAGGAGGTCGGAGGTTCAAATCCTCTCGAGTACAGTTATCGAGCATTTCACTTCGGCGAACGGCTCCCCCTATTACGCTCCCCCTAATTGCCTGAACAAGCACCCGTCCCCGAATTCCCATTCAAACAAACGATCACCGCGATTCCCACGGCGACTGCGGAGAGGCCGAGGAATAGCCCGATCGTTTTGCCGGCACCGAACTTCGGGGTCGCAACCTGGGTGACGTCCGAGAGCGCGACGCTAGATGCCACTTTGTAGTGGGTTCCGGCCAGGCTGTCGCCCGCCACGATGCGGGGCTGATCGAGCACCGTGCGCGAGCCGTCGGCCCGGGTCAGGCGCACCACGTGGGGGTGCTGGTTGGAGATCAGCTGCAGCGGGCTGACTCCCTCCTCGACGTGCCAGCTCGTGCACGCGGCGAGATAGCAGAGCAGGAGGACATAAGCGATTGGTCGGCGAAGCATGGTTGACTCCCTTGTGAGAGCTCTAACCTGGAGTCTGGTACCTCGAACCGTTAGGCCGTCCTCGCCGGCCACGGCCAGGCCTCTTCGCCCCGACTGATAACCAAATGCTCGATAGCCATTTAGGGTATCGAGCATTTTTCTTCGAACGAACTTCCCCTAATTGTCCGAGCCCTGCCCTGCTAGGGATCCACCTCATCTGCCTTGTCGAGCACGGTGTGGACCGCCAACCCGTACCCGTGGAATCCTCCGGTTGCACTGGTCGCAGGGATAGTTGCCAACGGTGTCACGTCCCCGCTGGCTCCGGCCGGGTAGACGGTGACGGTATTGTTGCCGTCGGCGACGTAGATCCTCCCCGCGGCATCGCGGCCCATCGCGAAAGGAACGAACAGTCCAGTGTTGGCGCCGGCGATCACTACCGTCGGCGTGGCGTCGAAGTTGGCCCCTGAAGCGAACACCCGGACGCTGGCTGGAACAGGAGGACCGCTGCCGATGCTGGTGACGTAGAGATTGCCGGCGGCGTCCAACGCGACGCCCGAGGGAGCGAACAGTCCCGAATTAAGGCCTTCGATCCTCGCGATGGGTGTCGTGAGCCCGTTCGCCCCTGCCGCGTACACCGTGACGTTGTCAGCCTCTTCGTTGGCGACATAGATGTTGCCGGCGGCATCCACGGCGATGCCCCTAGGTCGGTCCAAGCCTCCACTGATTGAGCGATCCGGTGTTGCATTCCCACTCGCTCCCGGCGCGTAGACCGTGATCCGACTGGCCGGCCCCCCAATGAAATCATTGGCCACGTAGATGGTGCCCGCAGCATCCACTGCGATTCCCTGAGGCGTGGAGAGGCCTGTGTTGCTGCCGGCGATGGTGGCAGTGGGCGTCGCATCACCAGTCGCGCCGGGCGCGTAGATCGTGATGCTGGCCGTTGCCGGGGTGGCAGCGCCGAAATTCGTCACGTAGATGTCGCCGGCAGCATCCACGGCGACGGCGTCGGGGTTGTTCAGTCCCGTGCGGCTGCCCATGATCGTGTCTGTCCGTAGGACGTCCCCAACGCCGTCGAGTGTGTAAGCCGTGACGCCCTGGATCGTGGAGTTGGTTACGTAGAGCAGTTGGCATCCGGCCTTGCGAGTCTTGCCCGGTCGGTCGGAGTGGCCGTCACTTATCTCGCGGTCGTCACGCCGCTCCGGGTGGGCGCGCTTACAAGCGTGTGGTAGCGGTTGGCGGTCGGCGAGGAGGTGCGGCGTGAGCTGGCGCCGCGGCTGCACAACGTCTCGGCACGCCGCCGCGGTCGCAAGCAGAAGCAACAAGCGACGAGTTTGCATATTCCCGCTCTCCCGGGATCAACGTGGCGGGGTATGTCGCCGCATTGTCTATGCCGTCTGCAGCGTGCGGCACCGCGCGACGCGACCGGGTCATGCCCGTCGCCAAGGCGCGACGCTTGCCGTGATGACGCGACAGCGGCCATCCCTATCACCGCCGGAGGCCCTGGCCCCCCGGCGCGCTGGCTTTCGCGGTCACAGCGGTCGTGACCACGTCGTCACCCGGTCGGAGGTCGCCGGCGATGACAGCCGTCACTTCCGTGTAAGCGTGGTCGGTGATGCCGAGCGCGATCTTGACCGGCACGATCACGTTGCCGGACTCGAGTCGCCACACGACGGCGCGGTCGCCCGGCGCGAGCGACGCCGAATCTCCGGCGGCGTCGCCGCGCGGACGGCGTTCCGACGCAATCGCGACGTGCGGCGCGGCGCCGCCCGCCCGGCTCGTCCGCTGGCCACCGCCTTCGAGGCCGTACTTCGCGTAGAGGGCCTGGATGACCTCGTGCGGCAGCGGCGGCTTGAACCGCAGCGCCGCGTTGGGGAGCTTGACCACGTTTTCGGCCGTGGCCACGGGGATGGTTACGTATGCCGTCATCCCGGGAAACAGCTTCAGGGCCGGGTTCGCGAAGTCGATGACCGCGTCGTAGGTGACGACGTTCTGCACCGTGGTCGGGTTCATCCGAATCTGGCTCACGGCGCCGCGGAACGTGTCCTTGGGGAACGCATCCACCTTGAAGGCGACGCCCTGCCCCGGCTTGATACGGCCGACGTCGGACTCATCCACCTTGGCGTACACCCGCATCCGGGTGAGGTCCTGCGCGATCGTGAAGATCGTCGGTGCCTGCAGCGAGGCGGCGACCGTCTGACCGACGTCGACGTTCCGGGCCACGACGATGCCGTCGATCGGCGAACGAATCACGGTGTGTTCGAGGCCGGTGCGCGCCACGGCGAGCGCCGCCTCCTTCTGGCTCACCTGCGCCCGCGCCTGGGCCACACCCGCCGCCGCGGCATCGGCGGAGGCCTTCGCCGACTCATAGTTGGCCGTGGCGAGATCGAACTCTTGCTGCGTGATGACGCCGTTCCTCTCCATTGCCACTGCGCGATCGTGTTCCGCTTTCATCTGCGCCAGTGCGGCGTTCGCCTTTGCCAAGTCCGCCTCCGCCACGGCGACGCCCGCCTTGGCGCTCTCGAGATCCGCCGTGGCCTGGTGCAGCGCGCCTTGGAGTACCGACGGATCGATCAGGGCAATCACGTCGCCCTTGTGCACGCGAGAGTTGAAGTCGGCGTTGAGCTGGGCGATCGTCCCGGACACCTGGGAACCGACTTGAACGGTGATCACCGCGTTGACCGACCCCGTCGCATCGACGGCGTCCCGGATCACCCCCTGTTGCACCTTGGCCGTCAGATACTGGATGGCATCCCCGCGGTGGAATGCGAGCAGGGCGACGAGCGCGCCCAGCCCGCCCAGGCCCGCGACGACGAACCACCGGTTCTGGGGTCGCCTGAGCAGCTGCCAGGCGGCCGGGAATTCGAGCCGTGTCATTCGTAACGCAGCGCTTCCACGGGGTCGAGCAACGACGCTTTGCGGGCGGGATAGTAGCCGAAGAAGACGCCTACGGCGATGGAAAACGCCACGGCGATCGCGACGGCTTCCAGCGACATCTGTATGGGCCAGCTCAGCGCCCGGCCGACGAAGAACGATCCCGTCACGCCGACCAGCACGCCGGCCGCCCCGCCGACGAGGCTGAGCATCACCGATTCTCCGAGGAACTGGAGCCGAATCGCCTGCTGCCGGGCCCCGACCGCGACGCGCAGGCCGATCTCGCGGGTGCGCTCGGTGACCGAAACGAGCATCACGTTCATGATCCCGATGCCGCCGACCACCAGCGAAATCGACGCGATGGCGACGAGGAGGATCGTCAGGGTGCGGCTCGCCTCGAGCTGCGCCTTGATGATGTCCTCCGGATTTCGGATGTTGAAGTCGTCATCCTCCTCGGGACGCAGGTGGTGACGGTCGCGCAACAGCGCGGCGGCCTGTTGCCCGGCGAGCTTGACGACGTCGGGCGCGACGGCCGAGCACAAGATGTCGTCCAACCAGTTGTTGCCTTTGATCTTCTTCATGGCCGTCGTGTACGGCAGGAGGACCGTGTCGTCCTGGTCCTGCCCGGAAACGGAGAGTCCCTTCGGCTGCAACGTCGCCACGACCTTGCAGGGAAGATCCCTGAGGCGGATGACCGTCCCGATGGGGTCGTCCATGCCGAACAGCTGATCCCGCACGGTGCGGCCGATCACGCAGACGTTGGCCGCCCGATCCACGTCGTCCTGTGAGAACACGGCCCCCTGGTCGACGAACCAGCGCTTGATGTCGAAGTATTCCGGCGAGACCCCCCGGTACCCCGTATACCAGTTCTGGTTGGCATAGATGATCTGGATCGAGCCGTCGACGTTGGGCGAGACGCTCTTGATGAGCGGGATCTGGTCTTTGATCGCGACCGCGTCCGAGAGCAGCAGCGTCTTGGTCCCGTGTGTGCCGGTGCGCACGCCGTTGACGGCACGGCCTCCCGCTTCGATCCATACGAAGTTGTCGCCGAGGTTGTTGAGCTGCCGCTCGACTTGGGCCTGGCCCGCCCGTCCGATAGCGACGACGCAGATCACGGCCGCGATGCCGATGGTAATGCCCAACACCGTGAGCAAGCTGCGCAGCTTGTTCGCGAGCAGTGCCCACAGCGCCGACCCGAGCAGCGTGGCGTAGCTCATGGCTCCTCCAGGAGCGATCTTACCGCGCGGGCGCGGCCTCCGCCGCCCCACCCGAGGCTTGCAGGATCGATCGAGCCTGTATCAGGGACACACTAAGTTACCCCATGGAGGACGCAACTGAGCTGGCAGCCCGCTGCCCTTCGGGATAGGCGGTGACTATCTTGCGTACCGGCGGCCGCATCATCAGCTGCCGATCACCCGCGCCAGTAGCTCAGCTGGATAGAGCGTCGGCCTCCGGAGCCGAAGGTCCCGCGTTCGAATCGCGGCTGGCGCATCGAAGCACCAAGCCCCGCCTGGAATCGGCGGGGCTTCGCTTTTCCTAATGAGACGTGGACCGCCGCAACACTTCAGTGAGGCGCGCTCAACTCGGGCTCGAGCTCCACCTCGAACACACCGCGGCAGCGGCCACACCGCATCCGCTCCGGCACCGCACCGAGCGCCACGCGCTCCGCGCAGTTGGGGCAAACGGCGTAGCGCTCGCGCGCAATCAGACTCCACTTGCTCGGACGGGTGACGACGATCTCGAGATAGGACGGGGGCACGATCACTGACTGGTGACGCACGACGACGACTGCCGAGTCCGCCCCGACGCGCAGCACCGGGTACCACGCCCCCCGGCGCAGCTGGCACCGCCGGACCCCGTCCCGCAACCGGCCCCAGCGATCCGCCCGAAGCATGTCGAGACGCTCCAACTCGCCCTCCTCTTCAACTGCACGTTATGCGCGCCGCTCTCGTGATTTACCGGGGCGTCCTGCGATCGTCAAGCCTTTATCGCGCCGCACGGCTGTCGCGTACACGACACACTTCCGAGCGCCGCGCAACACCCACCATCGTCACCCTGCAGGTTCCACGCGTTCTGTGCGTTCTGGGTATTCCGCGACGCCTAGCAGCATGCGACCGAGTCAGCTTACTTTTTGAATGAAAGCCAACCCGAGTCGCGACACGTGCCGAAGCGATATTGGGCTCGATTGCGAGCCGATCTGGATGTCCCGCTGCGACGGGGCGCCTGGTACGAAGTGAGAAGGCTGCGCCCACCCGAGGCGGTGGTCGACGTGCTCGGTGACCGCGTGAGCGTGCCGCGGTCGGTGCTCGAAATATCGACCGCGGCGCCGAGCCGCTGGTCGGTCGTGCCGCGTCCCAAGAACCCCGCCCGCTTCCCCGGCGTCGGCGAGTATGCCGTGTGCCCGAATTGCCGCGAGCGCGTGCCGCTCGAAGAACGGCTCGCGCTGCTCGAGTGCCGGCGCTGTCACGAAGTGTTCGACGTCGACTGGAACGAGAAGTACTTCACAGAACCGTAGCGATCCTCAGAAACCGATTCCCAGCCCCACCCGCGCCAGAGTCTGCTGAATCGGCGCGGAGATCTCGCCCGTTCCCCCCGGATCGGTTTTGCGGTTCACGCGCTCGAACGCATAATCGATCACGCCATGCAGCCGGCCCGCCAGGCGCACGTCGAGGCCGAGCCCCAGCTCGAGGGAGAACGCCGCGCGGCCGCCTCCGGAGAACTGCGGCGCAGCGAGGTAATTGGCGCGGAACGACACGGTCGCGCCCGGGCCCAGATCGTACGCCGAGCGGGCACCGATCCGCACGGCGCCCATCGATTGAGCGTCGAATTCGGGGTCCGCGGTACGCCGGATGAGCCCGACTTCGAGGCTCGCGTACGACGCGACGTCGTAGGCGACCCAGGCGTCGACCTGCGTCGCCGTGAACCCCGCCCCCGCGGTGCTCTGGCTCGTGGGATCGAGCGTGAGCCGCACGACCGCCGCCGCCGCGCTGAACTTGCGGTAGCGCGCCGTGGCGAGCCCGCCGAATCCCGCGCCGGAGTAGCGCAGGCCGGAGGACACCTCGCGATAATCCACCAGCACCGCCTGGGGCCCGATCGTGAAGCGTTGCGTCGCCGCCGGGCGCCATGCGATCCCCACGAGCCCGAGGCACGCCAGCACGACGGCGCGGCCGGTCACCGGGGCGCTCCGCTCTTCAGCGGCACGACCGTGAGCTGCACCTGCTGACGCCGGGTGACGTTCTCCTTCGCGATGTCGGCGTTGCGCCGGGCGATCTGCTCCGTGAGCAGCCGGTTGTACAAAATGTTGCCCTCGGCGGGGCGCGGGGCGGGCTTCCGTAGCGTCATGACGAGTCCGGTGACGAGCGCCGCCGCCCCCGCCACGGCGAGCTCGCGCTGGGAGCTCGCGCCGAGGCTGCCGCTCTCGAGTCCCAGGGTCCCGATCGCCGCGCCCCCCGTATAAAGGAAGGCGAGCCCGAGCGGACGCCAGGTCTGCGGCGGGATCTCGGTCTCGGGCAGGTATTGGTAGCCCGGGAGGCTCGTCAGATGCGGCAGCGTATCGACGGTGCCGTGCAGCACGCGGATCTGCTGCGACGCGGAGAACGTGTTCTGCCCGAGGCGCGCCTCCACGACGATCGTATACGTCCCGGCCGGCACCGGATCGCCGTTCGGTAACCGCGGCGACCAGCCCAGATTCACCTGTCCGTTCCAGGCGCTCGAATCGACCAGAAAGTTTCTCTGCCCGATCGCCCGCGTCACCACGCGCGCCGGCTGGGTGACCATGAAGCGGATCGGCACCGCCCCCTGCCCCGCGACGAAGCCGGTGCTGTCGATGCGCAGCTGCCGGACCAGCAGCACCTGGCGCAGCGCCACGTCGAACGCGCTGTACGCCTTGGGCGACACGCGATTGGGGTCGAGCTGTCGCTCGGGGTCGATCAACACGACCTGTTTGAACGCATCCACCGACTTGAGAATCGAATCGAGCGCGGCGTAGCTGAAGCCGACCAGCTCGTAGGCACGCGCCCGCTCCCCGCCCGCGAGCCGCTCGCGCAGCGCCGAGCGTCCCAGGGACAGGGCCTGGCGGTACTCGAGGTTCTCATACGCCTGCTGCGCCCGGCGGAGCGTGGCGTTTTGAAGGGCCTGGGCGCCGCCCGGCGCCGGCGCAAGGGCGAACAACAGGGAGACGAGGACGCCGGGGCGCGCCCTCACGGCGTCTCCGGCAGCAGCGCGTAGCGTTTGCGCACGGTCGAGTTCCTCTCCACCTGCACGGTTTCCGTCACGGTCTTATAGCCGGGATGCTCGATGCGGATCGTGTGTCGACCGGGCGCCACCGCGTACTCGACGACGGGCGTCTGGCCGACATCCGTGCCGTCGATGTAGACCTGGCCGAACGGGCTGGCGTCGATCGTGAGGAAGCCCTGCGGCACGACGTTCGGCGCGGCGCGGCGCGGCGACTTAGGCTGGACCGTCGTGGACCCCGGGGCGGGGGCGGGAGCGGAGACGCGTACGGTGTCTTGAATGCGCACCGTGTCCACCGCCACGCCGGCGGGCTGCTCCGCCCCCCGCTCGAGCGCGAGATACCCGCCGACCCCGGCGACCGCTACGACGACGCCGCCGATCACGAGCCCCGTGCGCGAGCGTTTCGGACGCGTCTTGGCCCCCCCCCCAGTCGCGGGTAGTGGCTTCGTGGGCGCGCCGGTGATCTGAGTAGGGGCGTCGGTGGCGGTATTGGGGCGCGGGCGCGGGGCACCGCGCCCTTTCGTGGGCGCCGCCACCGGCTGCTCGGGCCAAACGGCGGTCGCGAACTCCTCCATGGTGGGATAGCGCTGGTCCGGATCCTTCGACATCGCCCGCGAGACCGCGGCGGAGAGGGGCTCGGGCACGCCGGCCCGGCGCGCGGCGGCGCGCGGCGCTTCTTCGAAGATGTGCTTGTAGAGAATGGTGTGCACCGAATCCCCGGCGAACGGCAGCTCGCCCGTGATCATGCGGTAGCCGACCACGCCGAGTGAGTACTCGTCAGCGCGGCCGTCCACGGTCTGACCCTTCGCCTGCTCGGGAGCCATGTAATGCGGCGTGCCGATGATCATCCCGGTCGCCGTGAAGCCGGTCGCGGCCTGGAGCGCCTTGGAGATGCCGAAGTCGGTCAGCATGGCGCGCCCGTCGTGGTCGAACATGATGTTGGCGGGCTTCACGTCGCGGTGCACCACGCCGCGCTGGTGGGCGTGGCCCAGCGCGCACGCCGCTTCCCACATGATCCGTTGAATCTCGGGGACCGGGAGCGGCTGCTTCTGCTCGAGCAGGTCCTCGAGCGACGTGCCGGCGACATACTTCATCACGAAGTAGTTGAGCCCGCCTTCGCTCTCGACGCGGTAGATCGGAATGATGTTCGGGTGGTCGAGCTTGGCGGAAGTCTTCGCCTCCTGCTGGAAGCGCCGCACGATCTGGTCGTCCTGCGCCACATCGGGCGGCAGCACCTTGATCGCGACGTCGCGCTCGAGGGTGAGATCGTGCGCCAGGAACACGGCCCCCATGCCGCCCTTCCCCAGCAGGCGCTCGATCCGGTAGCGACCCTCGATCAAGCGTTGCAGCCGCTCCTGCAGCAGCTCGATGTTGCTCGTGGTGGGCGGGCCGCCGGCCCCCGATACGTCGGCGCCGCACGACGAGCAGTACCGGCTGTTCTCCGGCACCGCCGTGTGGCAGCGGTAGCACTCGAGCACGCCGTTGGTCATCGGTGACTCGGGACGATGGGGGATCGAGCTCCGGCGGCCAACGTGCGGCGGCGGCGTGGCACGGCGGTTGGAGTGGCGGGTGGCGAAGGCCACGTCGGCGTGTTGCAGGTCCCTGCAGCCAACAGCGGGACGTAACCCACGCAGACCTCGTAGGTCGTCGTCGTGCCCGCGAAGTCCACGATCGCC
>QHUM01000079.1 GCA_003222135.1 Gemmatimonadota bacterium
CGAGGCAGCCGGGTTCCTCTACTATGTGATGCCATTCGTAGAGGGGGAATCGCTGCGCGACCGGCTGAAGCGCGAGCCGCAGCTGCCCGTCGAGGAAGCCGTGAGGATTGCGCGCGAGGTGGCGACCGCGCTGAGCTACGCCCACAGCCAGGACGTGGTGCATCGGGACATCAAGCCAGAGAACATCCTGTTATCCGGCGGCGAGGCGGTCGTCGCGGATTTCGGGATCGCCCGGGCGATCGTGGCGGCGGGCGCGGAGACGCTGACAGATACCGGACTCGCGGTGGGCACGCCCGGGTACATGAGCCCGGAGCAGGCGACGGGTGCAATGCAGCTCGACGGGCGGAGCGACGTCTACAGCCTGGGGTGCGTGCTGTACGAGATGTTGGCGGGGCACCCGCCGTTCCTCGGCACCACAGCGCAGGAAGTCCTGGCGCGGCACTCGCTCGATGCGGTGCCGCCGCTCCGCACGATCCGCCCCGAACTGCCCCCGGCTCTGGAGCGTGCCGTGCTCAAGGCACTGGCGAAGTCGCCAGCGGACCGGTTTGCTACGGCGGCGGCCTTCAGCGAGGCACTGACGCGGGCCGGGGCTCCACCGGCATTTGCGAGGCGGGCCGCTCGCCCGACCTTGTTCGTCGCGGCTGGTGTCGCCGCACTCGTGGCCGGATACGTGCTCCTGACGCGCCGGTCCGGCTCATCCGACGGGCCGGGCCCATCCATCGCGGTCCTGCCGTTCAAGAACATCGGTGGCGATGTGAGCAACGAGCCCTTCAGTGACGGGATGACTGACGAGATCACCACCGCGCTGGGCAAGGTCGACGGACTGCGCGTAGCGGCCCGATCCGTGGTGTTCCGCTTCAAAGGGAAGAATGTCGTCCCTGAAGAGACCGGGAAGCAGCTCCACGTTCTCTATGTACTGGACGGCGGCGTCCGGATGGGGGGAAACCGGCGACGGGTCAGCGCGCAGCTCATCAACGTGGCGGGGGGCAACGAGGTGTGGTCCGAAGAATACGATCGAGACGCCCGGGACCGGGACGTGTTCGCCGTCCAGGACGAAATCACGCGGGCGATCGTCGCCGCGCTCCGCGTGCACCTGTCTGGCGCCGCGAGCGCCGCCTTGGCGAAGCACGCTACCGTGAGCCCCGAGGCCCACGACCTCTACCTGCAGGGTCGCTACTTCTTCGCGAAGCGTGACTCGGCTAGCCTCAGAAAAGCCCAAGAGTACTTTGAGAGTGCGATACACAAGGACTCCACGTATGCGCTGGCCTGGTCGGGGCTGAGTGACGCGTACAGTCACATTGGGGTGTTTGGCTACGTCCCACCGCGGGCCGTTTATGCCAAGGCCAAGGCCGCCGCTCTACAGGCGCTCGCGTTGGACAGCACGCTCGCGGGAGCCCACACCTCCCTTGGGTTTATCGCGCTGTTTTACGACTGGGACTGGCCGACGGCCGGCCGGCAGTTCGATCGGGCGCTGGCCCTCGATCCCCGCTATCCCGATGCGCACCTGTTCCACGGGTGGTACTTCGTGGCAACCAACCGAATCGACGACGCCATACGCGAGGTCCAGGCCGCCGTTAACCTCGATCCCTTCTCTTCCGTCAACAACGCCCGCCTGGCATCGATGTTGTTCCTGGCGCGCCGCTACGATGAAGCGCTTGCCCAGTCCCGTCGGGTCCTCGAGCTGGACTCCCTTTTTCAAGGGCCCGCGGCACGCGGGGACCTTGCCCGAGCGTACCTATGGCTGGGTCGGTGCGCCGAGTCGGTAGCCGCGCTAGAAGGCAGGCCGGTATTTGCCGCCGTCGTGAACGGAGGTCTCCTCGGCTACGCGTACGCGAGGTGCGGGCGCCGGGCGCAGGCGTTGGCGGAGCTGGACCGCCTCGGCGCTGTAGCGAGGCAAGGTCGGTTCGTGTCGCACTACGCACTCGCCATGATCCACGCCGGCCTGGGCGACAACGAGCGGGCGCTCGCGGAGCTCGACAGCGCCTATATGGAGCGCGCGTGGGCGATGTTCACACTGAGGGTCGACCCCGCCTTCGACGGCCTGCGCGCCGATCCCCGGTTTAGCCGCCTCCTCAAGAAGGTGGGGTTGGTCTCCTGAGGATCGTGGGATCGGAATCCGATGGCTGAGCTGCTCGCCCGCCTGCGCGGCGCTCTGGCCGATCGTTACGCGATCGACCGGGAGCTGGGCCACGGCGGCACGGCGACGGTCTATCTGGCCCACGACCTGAAACACGGCCGCTCCGTCGCGATCAAGGTGCTTCGTCCCGAGCTGGCGGCCGCCCTCGGGGCCGAGCGCTTCCTCCGCGAGATCGAGATCGCCGCGCGCC
>QHUM01000027.1 GCA_003222135.1 Gemmatimonadota bacterium
CATCACGATCGTGGCCGAGGGTTCCACCCTCGGCGCGCGCCAGGTCGTCTTCAGCATCACCCGCCCGCTCGAGGAGGCGGTGAGCATCGTGCCGGGAGTCACGCGCGTCCGGTCGCACTCGATCCGGGGCGCGAGTGAGATCTCCATCACCTTCGCGCCCGGCACCGACATGGGCTACGCGCTCCAGCTGGTGCGGGCTCGGGTGAGCCAGGTGAGCGGCGCGCTCCCCGCCGGTCTCGACATCGAGGTCGAGCGGCTTGCCCCGTCGCTGTTCCCGATCCTGTCGTACAACCTCGAGGGCGGCGATCCCGCCACGTTGTACGACCTCGCGCGCTACGACATCAAGCCGCTGATCTCCCGCGTCCCCGGGGTCGGGCGGGTGGACGTGCAGGGCTCCGACGTGCGAGAGATCGAGGTCGTCGCGGACCCCGCGCGGCTCGCGGCACAGGGGATGACGTATACGGACCTGGCGGACGCGATCCGCCAGGCCGTGACGGTACAGGCGGTCGGCCGCGTCGCGCAGAACTACCGGCAATACCTCATCGTGACCGATCAGGAGGCCCACACACCGGAGGACGTCGGGGGGGTGGTGCTGGCGAACGGGTTGCGGGTGCGCGACCTCGCCACCGTCCGGCTCGGCACGGAAGATCATGTCCGCATCATCGCGGGGGACGGCCGGCCGGCGGCTTTGCTCAACATCACGCGGCAGGTGGGCGGCAACACCCTCGCCGTCGCCGACAGCGTGGCTCACATCGTCGCCGGACTCGCGCCCACGCTGCCGCCCGGGGTCCATCTCAAGCCCGTATATGACCAGGCGGCGCTGGTGCGTGACGCCGTGAGCTCGGTGCGCGACGCCATGCTGGTGGGGGCCGGGCTCGCCGTGCTGGTGCTGCTCCTGTTTCTGCGGCACGGGCGGATCACGGCCATCAGCGCGGCGGCGATCCCGCTCACGCTCGCCATCACCGTCTTCGTAATGGGTCTCATCGGCCAGACGTTCAACCTGATGACGCTGGGCGCGATGGCGATCGCGATCGGTCTCGTGATCGACGACGCGGTCGTGATCACCGAGAACATCGCGCGCCACCTGGCGCTCCCCGGCGAGCGCCTCCCGGCGATCCGTGCGGCGGTCCAGGAGCTCATCTGGCCGGTCACGACATCCACGATCACGACCGTCGTCGTGTTCCTACCGTTGGGACTGCTCCAGGGGGTCGTGGGGCAGTTCTTCGCCGCCCTGGCGACGACGCTCACCGTGGCCGTGCTCGTGTCCCTCGGCCTTGCCCTCACGATCATTCCGCTGCTCGCCGAGCAGTTCGTCACCGCACACCAGGTCGACGCGGTCGCCAGCGGCCCGCTGGTACGGGTTCAGCGCGTGCTCGACGCGCTGGGCCCGCGCTACGAGCGCGCGCTCGCGGCCGTGCTGCACCATCCTCGGCGGGTCGGCGTCGCGGCCGCGGTGCTCGTGGCCGCCGGGCTCGGGCTGTGGCGTCTCGCGGGAACGGGCTTCCTGCCCGACATGGACGAGGGGGCGTTCGTCCTGGACTACTGGACCCCCGGCGGGACGGCGTTGGACGAGACGAACCGGCTGGTCGGCATCGCCGAGCGCGTGCTGGCCGCGACGCCGGAGATCGCCGGGACGTCGCGCCGCACCGGCGCCGAGCTCGGGCTATTCGCCACGGCTCAGAACCGCGGAGACATCGTGGCGCGTCTCGTACCACGCAGCCAGCGCTCCCGCGACATCTTCGCGGTGATCGACGAAGTACGCGGCAAGGTCTCGACGGCCGCCCCCCGCATGCGCATCGAGTTCGTGCAGATCCTGTCGGACGTGATCAACGATCTCGCCGGCGCGGCGAAGCCGGTCGAGATCAAGCTGTTCGGCGAGCGGCTCGACACGCTCGAGGCGTATGCCCGGCAGCTCGCCCCGGACTTGGAGGGGATCGCCGGACTCGAGGACCTCTACAACGGCGTGACCGAGCCCTCGGCCGAGCTGATGATGCGCGTCAACGAGACCGAGGCGGACCGCATTGGGATGACGCCCGTGGACGTGGGGACCGCGGTGAGCGGCGCGCTGCTCGGCGTGAACGCGGGAGAGATTCGGGTCGAGGACCGCCCGGTCGCGGTGCGGGTGCGGGCACCCGACTCGGTCCGGTTCGACCCCCTGCGGCTGCGCTCCCTGCCGGTGCTCGGCGCGCGCGCACGGCCCGCGACCCCGCTCGGCAGTCTCGCGACGTTCACACCGGCCGAGTCGCGGGCGGGCCTCGAGCGCGAGAACCAGCAGCAGATGATCGCCCTCACGGCCGACGTGAGCGGCCGCTCGCTGGGCGGCGTGATGGGCGACGTGCGCCGCGTGCTGGCCGCGCATGCCCCGCCGCCCGGCGTCCGGGTGGCGCTGGGCGGCCAGTACGCCAGCCAGCAGGAGGCGTTCCAGGCGCTGCTGCTGGTGCTCGGGCTCGCCGTGGTGAGCGTCTGCGCGGTGATGCTGGTGCAGTTCGAGTCGTTCGTGGAGCCGCTCGTGGTGCTGCTCGTCGCGCCGCTGTCGTTCGTAGGCGGGTTGCTGCTGCTGATCGTGACCGGTACGCCGCTCAACGTCTCGTCGTTCATGGGCCTGATCCTGCTGGTCGGGCTGATCGTGAAGAACGGCATCATTCTGCTCGACTTCACGCGGCTCAAGATGCGAGCCGAGGGCGTGCCGCTCGAAGTCGCGATCCGCGAAGCCGCGCGGGTGCGTCTCCGCCCGATCCTCATGACGACGCTGTGCACGCTGTTCGGGTTGCTCCCGCTCGCGCTGGGCATCGGCGCGGGCAGCGAGCTGCAGCGCCCGCTCGCGCTCGCCGTCATCGGCGGGCTCACGCTGTCGACGCCGATCACACTGTTCGCGGTGCCGATCCTGCTTGTGGCGATCCGGGGGCGGGAGTACGTGCTTCCTCGTGCGTGAGTACCCACGCTAAAGCGTGGGCTCGGCGAATCGCTGTGCTGAAGCACAACACGATTCAGCGTCGTGTATACGCTTCAGCGTTGTGTCTCGCCGAGCCCACCCTTCAGGGTGGGGACGGCGAACGTGAATCGTTTACCCCACCAGCGGAAAGCTGATCGTCACCCGCGTTCCCGTGCCCGCCGCGGACGCGATGTCGATCCGCGCCCCATGCGCGTCCACGATCCAGCGCGCGATCGCGAGGCCGAGGCCGGCTCCGTCCGCCTCGCGCCGCGCCGGCTCACCCCGATAGAAGCGCTCGAACACATGCGGGAGGTGTTCCGCCGGGATGCCGACCCCCGTGTCCGCGACGACCACCGCGGCCCGACCATCGTCCGCCGACACGTCCAGGCGCACCTTCCCGCCCGTCGCGGTGAACTTGACGGCGTTGTCCAACACGATCAACAAGAGCTGCCGGACGAGCGTCGGGTCGCCCGTGATCTTCGCTTCTTCAAACGCGCCGACTTCCACCTGCACGTGCTTCTGCTCGGCCAAAGTCCGGACGGCGTCCACGGCCTCCGCGGCCACGTCGTCCAGAAACAGCGGCACCCGTGCGACCGGGCGCTCGCCGGCGTCCGCGCGCGCGAGCGTCAGCAGGTCCCCCACGACCTGGCCCAGCCGGGTCGCCTCGCGCTCGATCGCCTGGAACGCGACCGCGTCGCGGCTCGAGTCGCGCTCCTGGCCGAGGGCGACTTCGGCCCTGGTGCGGAGGATCGTGACGGGCGCCCGCAGCTCGTGGGCGGCGTCGGCCATGAAGCGACGCATCTGCTCCATCGAGCGCTCGATCGGCGCAGTGGACTTCCGCACCAGCAGCGAGCCGCCACCGATGACGAGCAGCAGGGCGGCGAGGGCGGCGGCCCCGAAGGCTTCGATCAGCGACGCGTACTCGTCTTCGAGCTCCATCCGATCGGCGACCGCGACCGCGACGTAAGTGGTGCCGGTCGTCCCGCTGAAGGGCTCGGCGTAGAGCCGTAGCTTGGGACCGCCGCGGGCATCCAGGTTCCGGAATGCCCGTTTCGACTGGACGGCCTCCCGGGCGGCGGCGCGGACCGAGTCCGGAACTTGGGCGGGTTTGATCGGCTGGAAGTCCGCGTCGAGCAAGTACAGCGACCGATCGGGGATGTGCAGCTCGTCGACCGCATCTACCACGGCTCCGTGCGCACTCGCCCGCTCGGTTTCGCGAATGCGCGCGGCTTGCTCGAGAGCGCCGGCGGCAGCGCGCAGCGACGCGTCGAGGTGGCGGGACATCTGGTAGCGAACGGTCAGGAAGAGCCCGACGCCCAGAAGGGTCAGGACCAGGAGAAACACCCCCGCGTACCACGCCGTGAGCTTGAGGCGCAGCCGGGCGAGCGGGGTCACGCGGGCGCCCTCACGTGCCGAACCGGTATCCCGCGCCGCGCAGCGTCGTGATCAGCTTCGGCTCGAAGCCGTCGTCGATCTTGCGGCGCAGGCGGCGGACCAGCACCTCGAGCACGTTGGCGAAGGGGTCGTGATTGTCATCCCACACGTGTGCCGTGATCGTGGAGCGATCGAGCACGCGCCCTTGATGGAGCACGAACAGCTCGAGCAGCGCGAACTCCTTCGCGCTCAGGGTGATCGCCCGCCCGCCGCGCTGCACCTGGCGGGCACCGAGGTCGACCTCCAGGTCCGCGATCCGGTAGCGAGCCGGCAGCAACGCGGCGCGGCGCCGCGCCAGGGCCTTGAGGCGGGCCAGCAGCTCGCGGAAGGCGAAGGGCTTGGTCAGATAGTCGTCCGCCCCGACCTCGAGCCCGCGCACCCGGTCATCCACGGCATCGAGCGCCGTCAGCATCAGGACCGGCGTCGTCACCCCGCGGCGCCGCAGCTCCCCGCACAGCTCGAACCCGTTCCCGCCGGGCAGACGGACGTCCAGAATGATCACGTCATACGAGCTCACCGCGGCGCGGTCGCGGCCTTCCGCGACGGTGGCGGCGAGCGTCGGGTCGATGCGCTGGGCGCGCAGTCCATCGCGCAGCAGGCCTGCCAGCTCCGGGTCGTCCTCGACGATCAGGACCCGCACCCGGTCAAGCCACCCCCGCCGCATCGAGCGTGCGGCGCACGGCCTTGAGCAGCTGGCCGATCTCGAACGGCTTGCGGAGAAACGCGGCGCCTTCTTCCAGCAGGCCGTCGTGCGCGATGGCCGCCGGACTGTAGGCCGACATGAACAACACTTTGATGCCCGGCCGCCGCTCGCGCACCCGCTCGGCGACCTCGCGGCCGTTCATCTCCGGCATGATCACATCGCTGAGCAGCAGCTGGATCGGCCCCGGGTGCTCTCGCAGCACGCGCAGGGCTTCGTGACCTCCGGATGCCTCCAGCACCGTGTACCCGTTGCGTTGCAGGATCCGCTTGGTCACGAGCCGCACCGCCGGCTCGTCGTCCACGACCAGCACCGTCTCGCCCGCGCCGGTGGCGGCCGGCGCTTCCGCCCGACGCCCCGCCTCCGCGGCGGGCAGCGGCGCATGCCACGGCAGGTAGATCGTGAAGGTGCTCCCCTCGCCGACCGCGCTCTCCGCCCAGATGTATCCGCCGCTCTGCTTGATGATGCCGTACGTGGTCGCGAGACCCAGGCCCGCGCCGTGGCGGCCCGGTTTCGTAGTGAAGAACGGCTCGAACAGGTGGCCGCGGGTCTCCTCATCCATGCCCACGCCCTGGTCCCGGACCGCCAGCGTCACGTAGCGGCCCGGCGACATGGGATCGTGATCTCGGGCGAATGCCTCATCCACGGCGACGTCCGCCGTGGCGAGGGTGAGCCGGCCGCCGCTCGGCATCGCCTCGCGCGCGTTCAAGACGACGTTGACGATCGCCTGCTCGAGCTGCACGGGATCGGCACGCACCGTCCCGATACCTCCCCCGAGCTGGAGCTGCAGCTCGACGCCGCCGCCGACCAGCGGCTGGAGGACGCGCTCCATGCCGCCGATCAGCGCGTTGACGTCGAGCATCCGGGGCGTGAGGACCTGCTGCCGGCTGTAGGCCAGGACCTGGCGGGTGAGCTCCGCCGCCCGCGAGGCGGCGGCCTTGATCTGCTCCAGGTCGTCGCGGCGCGCGTACGCGGCCGGGAGGTCGTGCAGCAGGATCTCGGCCGAGCCGAGTATCACGGTCAGCAGGTTGTTGTAGTCGTGCGCGATCGCGCCCGCGAGCCGCGCCACGGCGTCCATCCGGTGAGCGCGCCGCAGCCGCTCTTCGAGCTGCTTGCGCTCCGTGATGTCCCGGAAGTTGGCGACGATCGCCCCGATCCCCGGCTCCGCGATGCGGTTGACACCGACCCCCTCGATGGAGCGCCACGAGCCGTCGCGGTGTCGGACCCGATACTCCGCCACCACGGCCGCGTCCGGCCGCTCGGCCGCGGCCGCGAAGCGCTCCCGCGCATACGGGAGGTCGTCGGGATGGATCAGGTCCAGGGGGTTGCGACCCACCAGCTCCGGCGGGGAGTAGCCGAGCAGGCGCGTGGTGGACGCGCTGGCGTACACGATCTTGGCGTCGCCGTCGATCAGGGCTACGGCGTCGTAGCTGTTCTCCACGAGCGCCCGGAAGCGCGCTTCGCTCCCGCGCAGCGCTTCCGCCGCCCCTCGCGTCGCGCTGATCTCCTGCACGAGCGCCATCCCGGCGACGATCGCTCCCTGGTCGTCGCGCAGCGGCCCGGCGTGGATGACCAGCCAGCCCCCCCCATACGCGACCTCCGCCGCACCCGCTGTCCCGGCCAGGGCCCCCCGGAACAGCGGCTCGAGCGTCTGACGGATGTCGGGTGGCAGGGCCTGGGCGAGCGTCTTGCCCTCGAGCTCCTCGTGCGTGAAACCGCCGGCGCCCGTGCCCTCCGCCAGGAGGTAGCGGAGCTCATGGTCGAAGATCGTCAGCGTGCCGTTCGGGAAGCTGCGGGCGAGCGTGCGGTAGTGCGAGGCGACGTCCTCAGATCCTCGCGCCCGCGCGGTTTTCCGGCGTGATACGCCGCTCCGGGTCACTGCTACCTCCCCTCCGGTACGGGAATCCGCGATGGGCCGAGACGGAATCGAACCGTCAACCTAGCGATTAAGAGTCGCTTGCTCTGCCAGTTGAGCTATCGGCCCTGAGCCAGAAATACGTCGAGCGAAGACGTCACCCGCAGACGTCACGCAAAGGCGTCGCGCAGGATCGTCGAGCCCGCGACCACGGTGTCGCGTGACGTTCTTGCGTGACGTTTCCGCGCGACGCCTTCTGCTTGACGCCCTTCTTGTCGTTGCCCCCAAGGGGAATCGAACCCCTGTTCCCACCTTGAAAGAGTGGTGTCCTAACCGTTAGACGATGGGGGCGGGAACATAGCGGTAACGGGATTCGAACCCGTGTTTGAGCCTTGAGAGGGCTCCGTCCTAGTCCCCTAGACGATACCGCCGGGCGAGCGGAAGAATATCACTAGCCGTCGAGGGCCGACGCAACTAGCCTTATGCCCACCGCCACGCGGAGCTCCCGAGACGTGCGCCAACCAGCGCAGCCGAAATCGGTGTGGTACGAGCGCCTGACGAAGGCGGCAGCGTACAGCCTCCCGGAAATCCCCATCATCCTCGCCGCGCTGATCTTCACGCATTCGCGCGGCCTGCAGCGCTCCGTCGGCACCATCGCGTCCTACTACCCATACGCCATGTTCGGCGCCGGCCTGCTGCTCGGTTGGCGGTTCCACCGCAGTCGACTGCTGTTCGCCCTGTTGGTGCTCGCGCTCGCCGACCGCTCGCTCCTTTCCTTGGTGGCGAGCCACGGCTTCACGCGCGATCACGTGGCGTTCCAGGCGATCGCGTTCCTGCTGCCGCTCAACCTGGCCGCCCTGGCGCTCACTGCCGAGCGCGGGGTCTTCACGTCGCCGGGGCTCGTCCGCCTGGGCATCATTCTCGGGCAGGTCGCGCTGGTGACGATCCTCGAGCGCGGGGCGCCCGGCCCTGCCGCCGCCCTGTTGCATGCCCGCCTGCTGCCGCCCAGCCTGTTCGCCTGGACGCCGCTCGCCGACCCCGCGTTGCTCGCGTTCCTGGTCGCGGCGGGGTTGATGGGCGCGGCTCAGCTCCTGTCGCCCACCTCGACGGGCCGCTCGTTTTGCTGGTCGCTCTTACCGGCGTTCCTGGGGCTGTCCGCCGTGCGCCCCGGGAACGCCGGATTCTCCACGTTCTACTTGGCCACGTCCGCCCTCATCCTCATCATCGCGGTCGTGGAGGCGTCCTATCACATGGCGTATCAGGACAGCCTCACCGGGCTCCCCGCCCGGCGCGCCCTGAACGAGGCGCTGCTGCGGCTCGGCAGCCAATACACCGTCGGCATGGTGGACGTGGACCACTTCAAGCGCATCAACGACAGTCACGGGCACGACGTCGGGGACCAGGTGCTCAAGATGGTCGCGGCGAAGCTGGCCCAGGTGGGCGGCGGCGGCCGAGCCTATCGCTACGGCGGCGAGGAGTTCGCCGTCATCTTCCCCGGCAAGGGCGCCGAGGAGTGCCTCCCGGAGCTGGAAGCGATGCGTAAGGTGGTGGAGGACGCGAAGTTCATCTTGCGCAGCCGGATCCGCTCGAAGCGCAAGCGGGAGAAGATCCTCACCGAGAAGGGGCCAGGAAAGCGCGTCCCGGTCACCGTGAGCATCGGCGTCGCCGAACGGGACAACCGGCACAGTAAGCCCGATCAGGTCGTGAAGGCGGCCGATCGGGCTTTGTACCGCGCCAAGGACGGCGGGCGCAACCAGGTACAGACGTAGGGTCTACTGCGCTGCCCGCTTCGCCGTGGGGGGCAGGAGCCCGTTGATCCGCAGGTAGTTCGCCATCTGGCTGTAGTGGTCCGCCCAGTCGGCGACCGTGATCAGAACCGCCATCGCGCGGGTGGATTTGCGACCGCCGAAGAAGGGAATGGAATCGCCGAGCTGCGCATCCTGGAGCCCGGCGGCCGCGGTCGCGCAGAACTGGAACGAGTCCTTCAAGCCGGCCACGAGCTTGTCCTTCGAGTCCGCGCCCGTGAACTTCGGCCGGTCCGGCGACTTCATGCCCGTCGCGGCGCTGCACAGATAGTCGTTGCCATCGGCGATCAGGTGGGCGACGACGTCGCCGAAGCTCATCTGGGCGGGCGTCGGCTTGTAGCTGTACTTGTCGGCCGGCATCTCCTCCGCGGCATCCGTGATGTTCTTCGCCTGACGCTGCTCCACGAACCGTAACCCGTCCGCAACCGGATTCTTGGCTTGCGCGCCGACCCGCCCCACGGGCACGCCGTCGACGACGATGGTCGGCTCGTTCGCCTGGGCCGCGCTCGTGGCGGGCAGGGCGAAAACGGCCAGCAGGATGGTACCGAGTGTCGCTCTCATGCCGAATCTCCTAAGGAAGGGTTGTGGCGGCC
>QHUM01000045.1 GCA_003222135.1 Gemmatimonadota bacterium
AATCTCCTAAGGAAGGGTTGTGGCGGCCGCCGAATTCTGCACTGGAAACGCGCGCTCGTCCAGACGGGAGCAGTGCCGGCGTTACAGTCCGGCAGCAACCCGCGCGGTCCTCTCGAAGTGGGGCTTCTCCACCAGTCGGTAGAACAGCAGAATGGCGATGTGATCGATCAATGCCGCCGCCAGGCCCGGCCAGGAGCGCGTGACCAACGCGAAGCCGTACGTCTGCAGATAGCCGACCGTGTACATGGGGTTCCGCAGGTAGCGATACGGCCCCGCGGTACTCGGGCCTTTCCACCCGTCCAGCACGAAGAAGGTACGCCAGTAGTATGGGCCGGCCCCCAGCGTGGCCGCCGCCCACAGCTTGATGGACGAGCCGACGATCACGAGCACTGCTCCCACGACGAAGACCGGGACGCGCGGCAGGCCGACGGTGAGCGTGCCCCGGCTCGCGAGGCACAGCACCACGAAGCTCGTCGCGTCGTTGTACATCAGGATCGCGGCCATCCGCCGGAACCGGCGAAACGCCCCCTCGGGTCCGTGCCGCTCGGCCAGGTACCGGCTCCGCTCCTCGCGGCGCAGCGCGAGCCCGATGTAGAGCACGTAGGCGAGCCGAGCGGAAAAGTGGTAGGCGAGGGCGATCACGCCCCAGAAAGGCACGGTCATGGCCACGGAAGCTGCAGCGCCGGCGCGGTACGTCAAGCGCGGCGGTCACGCCACGGCGCCGGCCGGCGTGCGCTCAGGGAGCGCGCTTCAGCGGCTCGGGAACCTTGCGCCACTGCTCGGGCGTGAGCACGTCACGGGCGCGCTGGAGCGCCCGCCGGACGTTGTCCTGCACCGATCGGCTCAACACGTCGAGCGAGTCCGCTATCGCCTGCAGCGCCGTGACCTGGTCCCGGGAGAGCCCGAGCGAGTCTCGGAATGACACGATTCCCGCGACCGGATTGACGGTCGGCTGCGGCGGGGCGGTCGGGGAACGCAGGTCGGGCGGGGTGGCGGCGCTGTCCGGTCCCGCGCCGGCGCGGCGCGCCGAGGCACGCGAGCGGTCGCGTGCGCGGTCGGGGCCGAGGGTGAGACGCGCCTGCAGGCCGACTTGGAACGGGACCGTTACACCGCCGTTTCCCGCGCTGCTCGCGCCGAAGCGACCGTTGACGGCATAGCGGAACCGCGCCGTCGCCGGATCGAACCCGCGCACGTACAGCAGGATGGGGTCGGGGGCGGATGCGTACCCCCACCCGTGCAGGTTCGTTGCACCGTGGAGCCACTCGTCCAGCCCGCCCAGCAGGTTCACCGTGAGCAGCGAGAGCGTCAGCCGGCGCTCGAGCCCGAACCAGGCGGGGCGCCAGCTGAGCTGCAGGTCGAGCGAGGGTTGCCAGGGACCCGCGCACGAGTTCCTCGCGGCGACGCGTGCGAGCTGGGTCACGAGACAATGCCGCACGGCGGCCGGGGCGCCCGCGATCAGCGTGCGCATCGCGTTCCCCACTGCGGTGTCGGGCGCCGTCGTGGGAGCGAAGATGAACGCCCGATCGTTGCGCACGCCGTCGCCGTTGATGTCCGACCCGACCACGGGCGTGAACGGCACCCCCGACGTCACGCGGGCGATGGCGCCGAGCTCGAGGGCGGTGGCGATCGGGAGGGTCACGGTGGCGAGGAAAGCGTGGCGCCGCTCGAGATCGCTCGTCGCCCATTCCCGCACGTTGGGGTTGGCGGCGGTGGTGGGCGCGGCGAATCCGTGCGACGCGACGCAGCATGAGAAGGAGGACTGGTCGCGGGCGCGCGTGAAGGTGTACGACACTCGCAGCGCCGCGCTGCGCGTCGTACCCGCGCCCAAGCCGAGGATGACCTGCCGGGTGTCCGACCGGAGATCGGACCCGATGACGAGCACCTGCCCGAACTCCGGGTGCACGCGCGAAGCGGTGAAGCCGAGCGCGCCCGTGGCCGGGACGATCGAGTCCGCCGGGACGTACACCGGGCGGCTGCCTTCGTCGGGGAGCGTGAAGCGCGGCGTCGCGACCAGGTTCACGTCACGGAAGCCGTACTGGCTCGCGCCGCGCGCGTAGCTCGCATCGAGCGACAGCGTGACGACGTGGAGGAGGCCGTACTGCACGCCGACGGAAGCGCGCCAGGCGTGCGGCGCGGCATAATCGGGTGCGAAGGCGGTCAGGTTCGGGTGCGGCGTGATGGCCACCATGCTGCCCGCGCACTGCCCCGGAATCGAGGAGGGATCCTGGGCATAGGCCACCCAATCCGGAGTGGGGACGGCCGATCCGATGCAGACGAGCTCCGTCTCCGCGTTGGAGAGTCCGGGCGCCCCGAGTGCCGCGCTGTACAGCGCGGTCGGCGTGGGGCTCTGGAAATCGCCCACGCCACCGCGCACGATCGTCGACGGCCCTCCCTCCTCACCCCCACCGGTCCACGTGAAGCCGATGCGGGGCGAGAGGCGTGTGTGACCCGGAATGCGGTCGGTCCGCAGGGCGAAGAGCGAGTCGGCCGCGCGATTGTACGGCGGTGGGCCGCTGAAGCGCGCCGATTCGAGCCGCGTCCCGTACGTGAGCTGGAAGCCGCCGGTGCGCCAGGAATCCGCGAGGTACACCGCGGCGTTCCACGCCGTGCCGCCCTGGACCAGGGGGGCGAAGACGCGCGAGAAGCTCGCGGGGCTGTCGGCGGCAAGGGCGGCGAGCGACGGGAAGACGAACGTGCCGAGCTGGTTGGGCGTCTGGTTCTGGTCGAGGCCCGTGCCGCTCAACAGGGCGCCGAGCTTGGGGCGGTGCGCGCCGCCACCCGGCAGCCAGGAAAGCTCTTCGCTGAGCTCCAGGCTCAGATTGTCGACCCGTTGTGGCAAGCCGGCATTGCCGCCGAAGGCGAGCGTCGCCACGCCCTGACTGCCGCCCGGGAGGTCGGAGGCGACCTGCACCCGCCCGGCCGGCACGGCGACGAGGGCGGTCGCGTCCCGTCGATCCGCCGCGAGATAGCCGCGCACCTCGTTGATCAGGCTCCCCGCGACGTGCGACGTGAGGGACGCCATCACGCCGACGCCGCGCTCGCTGCGGGCGCCGCCCGTCGGTGGGAGGCTGAGCGGGCTCACGCGGGTGGGTTGCTGCGAGTCCCATCGCCCGTCGAGGCGGAGGGTGAGCGTGTGCGCCTCCGAGGCCTTCCAATCGAACCGCAGGAACGCGACGGCGTCGTGGGTGGTGCGCTCGTCCGACAGCCCCCGGAGCCGGGCGGGCGCGCCGCTCGCCGCGGCCAGCGCGAGGAACCGGGAGGCGGAATCGGGACTGACGCCGAGCCGCGCCAGGGTGACGGCGTCCGCGGAGGCGAGCGACGGCAGGGCTTGGCCGCGCCAGCGCCCCTGCAGCGCGCCGAACACGAACAGCCGGTTCCGAACGATCGGGCCGCCCATCCCGCCGCTCACCTGGTTCTGGGTGTACCCCTGCCCGAACGGCGACGTGGTGACCTGGCCCCAGGCGAGGGAGCGGTCGCGCAGCGTGTACGTGAACGACCCCTGTGGGATGTTCTTGCCGCTGCGCGTCGTCGAGGCCACGAGGCCGCCGGAGAACTGGCCCCGGGCCGCGTCGTAGCTGCTCGTGACGATGCGGGTCGAGCGGATGGCATCCTGCGGCACGCTCCCCGAGCCGAGCGACAGGCCGTCGAGCGTGATGGCGTTCGCCGTGGGGCGTTGGCCCGCCACGGAGAAGTCGGCTGCCGTCGAATCCGTGGCGGCCAGGGCGAGGACGCCGGGCGCGAGGGCGGCTACTGTCTTCAGGTCCAGAGCGTCGACCGGCAGGCGCGCCAGCTGGTCGGCGGAGAGATTGCGCCCGATCGCGCCCGGGCCCGCTCGCTCCGCGGCACGGGAGCCACGCCGGGCGCTGACGGTCACGGCCTCGAGCGAGACGGCGGACGCCCCCATCTGCACGTTCGCGACGAGCCGGTCCTCATCTCCCTGACGCGCGACGCTGACGTTGGCCGGTGCCATGCCGATGAAGCGGATCGTGAGGTCGTACTGTCCGCCGCCATCGGGGAACACGATGGTGAACCGGCCGCGCGCGTCGCTCGTGGCGTGGCGGGAGATCTGGGTTTCGAGCGAAACCGCCCGCACCAACGCTCCGGCCAGCGGCTGGCTGTCGGGTCCGACGACCGTGCCGGTGATGATGTCCGTTGTCGTCCCGACCTGAGCGGCGGCACGGGACGCCGCGGGCGCGAGCGCCAAAGCCAGAAGCAGCGGCAGCCGTCGCGCCCGCACTCGGATCACCCCAGACAGCGCTGCGCCGCCGCCACCGCCGCAGCCACCTTTTCGGGCCAATGGGCTTCCTGCCGCCGGAAGATCGCGCTCGCCACTTCTACCAGCGCCCCGGCGCAATGGAGGCCGAAGCGTTGGCGCCACGCCGCCGGCACGCGATCGAAGTACTCCGCGGCGAACAGGCCGGCCGCGACGCGCGCCTCCTCGGCCGGGAATGAATCCAGGCCGACCCTGCCGGCGACGTACGCGAACAGATGCGCGGGGTCCCGCACGGGGTCGCCCAGAACCACTGAATCGAGGTCGATGAAAACCACACGCTCGCCCGCCAGGAACACGTGGTCGGGCTTCAAGTCTCCGTGAATCGGCGCCGGCGGCACCTCCTCGAGGCCGGCCGCAACAGCGGCGGTAATCGCCCGAGCCTCGGTGGCGAGCTCGGGCCGCGCCCACTCGACGATGGTCGCCGCCCGCCGCAGCTCTTCGAGCTGGACCGCCAGCGAGCTGCGCGCCACGTGCGCGTTCCCGAGGTCATCCTGATTGAATGCCGCCACCGCCCGGGCCGTCATGCGCAGCGGACCGGCCGGATCGTGACCCTCCCGCAGCAGTTGCTGCAACGCGGTGCCGGGAGCCTCCTCCAACACGAGCGTGCGCAGGTCCTTACGGTAGGCGACCGGCCGCACCACGGAATAGCCGGTCTCGCCTCGCGCGACCCGCTGGCCGAGTGACTCGAGCAGCTCGAGGGTGTGTTCGCCGTGGTCGTTGCGATACACCTTGACGAAGCAGCGCACCGTTTCGACGTGCCCGGTCGCGGCGTCGCGGGCCTGCAGCGTGCATCTGAGCGCCGCCCCGAGCTCCGTCCGGTAGCGCGTCGGCTCCATGGTGCGCCGCATGACCCGCCACTCACCCGGCGCCAGGCGGGCGAGCAGCTGCGCCTCGACATCGCGCAGCGCGCCGCCCAGCACGGGGCCAAGATTTCTGAGCTTGCGGTCGTAGGGAAAAACCTGCACGGCCATCTCGAGGTCAGGAATGAAGCCCACCGGCCGAAACGTCAGCCAGTCATCCGGGATCCCCTGGCTCGGATCCGTGGCCTGCATCTCCTGCCACAGCCGCTCGGCCGCGCCTTTCTGGGCGTAGAGTAAGCCCGTCACGCCCTGGTCCCACTGGCGCCTCGTGCCGGGTTCGAGTACGCGCAGCGTGTACTGCAGCACGCAGCGCGCCGTGGACTGGCGGCACCGGAACCGCAACGGAATGCAGTCCTCGATGCGATAGCGTTTCCCCGCAACCGGCTCAAGATGGCGCCGGAACAGCTCCAACATGCGCTGCGGATCGCTGGCGATGGCGAGCTGGGGGAAGTCGGGGTCGGCCGGAAAGCCGACCCGGTGGACTCCGGCTCGTGCGACCCGGCCGAGCACTGGCATCGCCTGTTTCACCGGAGCAAATCGGCCGTCGGCTGCCCGAGATTGAGCTCGTAGAGGCGCCGGTACCGGCCGCTCCGGCCCATCAGCTCGGCGTGGGTGCCGCGGTCGATGATGCGACCTTCCTCCAGCAGGAGCACCAAGTCGGCGTCCGTGATCGAGGGCAGGTCGTGTGTGATCATGAGACAGGTCTTGCCGGCCATCAGGCGATCCAGCGCCTGGCGCACCGTCGCCTCGCTTTCCGCGTCGAGGCCGGTCATCGGCTCGTCCAGAATGAGGATCGGCGCGTTGCGAATGAGGGCGCGCGCGATGGCGATGCGTTGCCGCTGCCCGCCCGACAGGGTCGCGCCTCGCTCGCCGATGACGGTGTCGTACCCGTCCTCCATCTGACGGATGAACCCGTGGGCGTTGGCGGCCTTGGCCGCCGCCATGATCTCTTCCACGCTCGCCTCGGGGCGGCCGTAGGCGATGTTCTCCCCGATCGTCGCGCCGAACAGCAACGATTGCTGCAGCACGAGTCCGATCTGGCGCCGCAGCGATTCGCGACGATACTGACGGATGTCGACCCCGTCGATCAGGATCGCCCCTTCCTGCGCCTCGTACAGACGCAAGATCAGGCTGACGATGGTGGACTTGCCGGCGCCCGACGCTCCTACCAGGGCCAGCCGCTGTCCGGGAGCTACCCTGAAGGAGACCTGTCGCAGCACGTCGTGGCCGTCTCCGTAATCGAACGACACGCCCCGGAACTCGATTTCGCCTCTCAGCGAAACCGCTTCGATGGCGTCCTCGCGGTCCTGAATCTCCGGCTCCGTATCGAGGACCTCGGAGATGCGGTCCGCGCTCGCCATCGCTCGTGAGAAGTCCGTCGAGAGCTTGGCCAGACTGCGGATCGGCTTGTACATGTTGGTCAGGTACCCCACGACCAGCACGAGCTCGCCGGGCAGCATCCGACCCCGCAAGACCTGCAGCGCCCCGAACAGCACCGCCGCCGTGGTGCCGAGCGCCGTGATGATCTCCGACGACCGCGTGGCCGCCGCCTCCAGCCGGGCGACCCGGATACTTTCCCGCACCGTCTCCGCCGTCACCGCGTCGAACTGCTCTGCTTCATATTTTTCCCGGGCAAACGCCTGTACCAAGGGAATCGCTGAGAGCACTTCACTCATCCGGGAGGCGACCTTCCCTTCTTGCCGGCGCTGCGTCTTCACCGACGCCTTGGTCTTGCGATAGAGATGAAACAGGCTGTAGGAGAGAAACGGCATCGTCGCCAGCGCGATCAAGCCGATGCGCCAGTTCAGCGCGAACATGACGGCGAACATCCCGGCGACCGTCAAGACGTAGGTCGCGAACTTGAGAATCGAGTCCGCGAAGATGTCCTTCAGCGTGTTCGTGTCGCCGGCGATTTTCGTCAACAGATCGCCCGATTTCGAATGGTTATGGAACGACAGCGACAGCGTCTGCAGATGGGCGAACAGCTCTCGGCGCAGCGCATAGACCATGCGGTAGCCGATGGACGAAGTGATGAAGATCTGCGCGTACGAAAACAGGCCGCCGCACAATGCGATCAACAGTATCCCGCCCGACGCCGCCACCAGCAACCGCACTCTATCGTCGGCGACCGCGTGCGGCAGCAGGCGCAGCGCGCGCGACAGCGGCCTGTCGAGAATGACGTGATCGAGGATGACCTTGAGCGGCCACGGCTTCAACAGCTCCGTCGCGGTGGCCCCCAGCGTGCACACCGCCGCGATGGCCAGGCGCCCTTTGACCCGACGCAGATGCGTCAGGAAGATCTGTCGGAATCGCGTGCGTTGGCCAGACATTGCAGTAGCTCGACCGCTTCGACCTGTCGCTGCCGCCGCGCGTCAGCCTCGGGGTGGCGTGTCAGATCGAACGTCAGACCGTGAATCTTGCTCAGCAGCGTCGCCTGCTCGTACCAGGCGACCCGCCGGCTCATGGTTGGATCGGGCGCGGCCCAGCGTGCATACTCATCGAGGATCGCGCTACGCATCGACCCGAACGCCGGCAGTTTGCCCGGCTTGCGCAGCGTCACCCGGCGCAGCTGGGTCAACAGGTAGCCCAGGTCCGAGGCCGGGTCGCCCCGTGCACAGCGGTCGAAATCCAGTGCGACGAGGCCACCAAGTCTCCACAGGAGGTTTGCCGTGCCGCAGTCGCCGTGCACGAAGGAAGGTGCGGCGGGCGCGGGCGGGGCAGCGTGCTCCAGTCGGGTGAGAGCGTCCCGCACGGCGCCCGCGTGGCCGGGGAACCGGGCGCAAAGATCCGTCACGCGGGGCCGCAGGTCGTCGAGCACGCCGACCCGAGACGTGATCTCCTTGACGGCCTCAAGGGAGATCGCGGTCGCGTGCAGCGCCGCCAGCGCGCGTCCGATCGCCGGCAGCACAGGCCCGCGGTGATGGGCGATCGCCGAGACCACCGACTCCCCTGCCTCGTACGTCAGCAGCAGCAGCCGGCGCGCTGCATCGTAGGCGACCACCCGCGGCGTCGCGATCCCACCCCGCGCACCGCAGTCGCTGCCTGCCAGCTCTCGCAGCACTCGGGCGACGCGCCGCGCCGCTCCGTCGTGCTCGTAGAATTTGCCCACCCACTGGTAGGCCACCGCGTCACCACCGCGCACATCCCTGGCACGCAGATCGTAGCGAACGACGCGCTGCTTCCCGTGCCGTGTGAGCGGCTCGGCCGACCAGGCGTCGAGCGACGCATCGGTGCCGCGAGCCTGTCGCAGCGCGTCACTCAGCACGCCGTGCAGGTCGTCTCGAGTCGGCGAGACCAACGCGGGGGTGGACGTCATGGGCGTCGCACCTCCTCGAGGGCCGCTTGCGCACAGGCGGCGAGCCGCACCGCTTGTTGCGGGCCCTCGGCCGGCTGGCGCCGACAGACGGTGTAGGTCTTCCGCAGGAGCGTCAGGGCGCGATAGAACGACACGTTGCGCGCCGAGACCTCGGGCATGGCGGCGAGATAGGCATCCCGGAAGCAGCCGGGCCACCGACCGGCCTCGGGCGGCAGCGTGTGGTCGAGCGCGCAGCGTCGGTCCAGCTGTGCCACGAAATGCCCGGCATCGTACGCCGGGTCGGCATAGCCGAACATGTCCCAGTCGAGCAGCACGAGCCGCTCACCGGTCCAGAGGAACTGGCCGGCCGCCATGTCGCCGTGGATCGGCGCCGGTTGGGTCGAATCGAGATCGGGCACCGCCGCCCACAGCTCCGCGAGCAGCGGCTCCACCATGTCCGCGGTCCCCGGCCAGCCGGGTCGCAGGTTGTCGCAGCGAGCCCGCGTCTCGTCGACGAGCATTTGCGCGGTCGTGGGCCGCTCCGGAACGAGCGGCACGCGATGCAGGTCCGCCGCCAGCGCCGCGGCGTGTCGCAGCAGCTCCGGTTTGCGCCCGTCGACGATCTTGCTCAGGATCCGCCCCTCGACCCAGTCGAAGACGAGCACGCGCTCCTGTGGGAGATAGCGGATCGGCAAACACGGTCGATGGAGGCGCGGCGGGAGACGCTCCGCCAGCAGCTGGGCGTGCGCCCACACCCGCTCGCCGAAGTCGTCCGAATACGCTTTCAGCGCGTACCCCCGCTCGTCCCCGCCATGGCAGCGCACGCGCACCTGCACGACGCAACGATCCGAGTGCACGCTCTGCGGCGTGCAGACGGCGGCGGCCGGCGCCAACCCGGCCGGCAGGATCGGGCCGAGCACCTCCAGCGCTGCCGCCGGCTGCTGCAGCCGGGCCAGCTGGGCCTCCAGGGCGGCGCGCTGCTCAGGAGTGGGGTCGAAGTGGAAGCGCATCAGTCGCCCCCGAGCCAGCGGGCCAGGTACGTAACCAGCCGGGCCGCTCCGTCGAACGAGGGGATGACCTCGTGCACCCGCTCCTCGTGTGCCCGCCGGTCGCAGCTCACCGCCCAGCGCAGCGCCTCGACCAGACGCGGACCGCTCAGATCTTTGGGGTGGACCCAACGAGCTAACCCGCGCGAGGCAAGCGTCTCGGCGCGAATCTGCTGCTCGACCTTGTGTGTGGCCCGCGGCACGATCACCAGCGGCCGCGCCACCGCCAGGGCCTCGCACACGCTGTTGTAGCCGCCCATGCTCACGACGGCGTCGGCGGCGGCCATGAGCCGGAAGTTGTCCGCCTGTGACATCACGCGACACGTCGCGGTCGCCCGCGCCTGCAGCACCGCCTGCTGCTCGGCCGGCATGAACGGACCCGTCACCATGACTGTGTGCAGCTCGGGGACTAGGGCCCGCAGCCGCTCCACCGCCGCCTGAACAGCCTCGAGCACCGGATACCCGTCACTGCCGCTGCCCACAGTCGCCACGATCAACGGTCCGCTCGGCGGCAACCCGAGCTCCTGGCGCAGTGCGCTCCGATCGACTGCCGGTGGATCGCGCACGACGTACCCGCAGTAGTGCAGCTTGGGCTGCACTGAGGCCGGGATGGCATAGGCTTCCGCCACATCGTATAACGAGGGGGAGCCGTACACGGCGATCCCGTCGTACAGGTGCTCCAACGCGTCGTACACCCCCAGCGCACGCCACTGCCCCTGAATTCGACCGACGTCGTCCATGATGTCGCGCAGGCCGAACACGAACTTCGTGCCGGGGCACTGCGCTTTGAGGGCATACAGACCCTCGCGAAACTCACCCTTGGCGCCGAGCGGCTCGTGATCCACCAGGACCAGGTCCGGGGCCAATCCCAGCGCGGCGGCTCGCAGAATCTGACCGCGGATCGTGCGGATGCGTTGTTTGGCCGCCTCCTCCTCGGCCGGGGACCGCTCCACGCCCTCCGCGCAGAGGAGCGTGGGCAACTTGATGTAGTCGCACCGCTCGGGGAGCGTGAAGTTGCCGGCGACGGGCGACTTGGTCGCGATGTACGCGACGAACGTCGGATAGGCCGCGAGGACGCATCGTGCGATCGTGAGCGTCCGGGTGATGTGCCCCAGCCCCTGGTGATCCTGCGCGTACAGCAGGACGGTCGGTGTGTGCGGCGCCCCGGGTCGCGTCACGTGAGCCCGACCTCCGCGCCGGCTGGGGCGGCCGGGGCGGCGGGCTGCAGCGGGCCTGCGGGAACGCCCAGCAACTCCGCCAAGAGCCCCGGGATGCGGATGAGGCCGCCCAGATCGACCCGACCGCCGGTGGCCGGGCGCGGACCCGGGTCGCGGGCCAGCCATTCGGCCAGCGCCTGCGGGCTCAAGTCGTCGGGGTGCAGCACGTCGAGCAGGCCGAGTTCCTGCATGCGTCGCGCGCGGATCCCCTGCTCGGGCTCGGTCACGCGTGGCACGATGAGCGCGTGCTTCTCGAACGACAACACCTCACACACGGTGTTGTAGCCGCCCATCGCGATGACGCGGTCCGCCCGCTCGATCAGGGGCACCGGATCGGGCACGAATTCGAGTAGCTCGAGGCGGGTCCGGCGCTGCGCGGCCCGGTGCAGGCGCTGCCGCGTCTCCCACGGCATCAGCGGTCCGGTCACGACGACCCCCGTCGTGTCAGGTGGGAGATCGGCCTGGACGAACGCCTCGGCCAGGGCGCCGCCGTCGTGACCGCCGCCTACGACGCACAACGCGATTCGCCCGGGGGGCAGGCTCGCCAACAGGGCGGCGGTCTGCGCCTCCGCCAATTCGAGACGCGGACGCTGGTCCAGGTACCCCGTGTAACGCACCTTGGCCGCCGCATAATCCGGCAGATCGTACTCGCGCACCGGGTCGTACACGGCGGGATCGCCGTACACCCAGATGGCGTCGTAATAGTCTCGGATGGCGTCCATGTGCGCCCGCTCGGACCAGTCGCGCCGCACCGTCTCCGCATCCTGCAGCACGTCGCGCAGCCCGAGGACGCAGCGTGTACGGCCGCTCTTGCGCAGGCGCGCCAGCGTGCGCGTCAGCTCGCCGGCCACGCCCACCGGCAGACAATCCACGACGAGCACGTCGGGCACGAAGGTCTTGATCGCGCTGCGGATCACCCGGGCGCGCAGCGAGATAAGATCGCGATCGGAGACGTCCGACAAGAAGCGCGGGTTGTATCCCCCGTCCGCCTCTCGGCGCAGCGCCGGGAGGGTCACGCAGTCAACCCCGGGCGGCATCGGCAGCGCGCCGGCTTGCCACGCCTCAGCGATCAGCACGATGCTCGGCTGGAGCGCAGAGCCGCGCAGCGCCTGTGCAATCGACGCGTTGCGGCGGATATGGCCGAACCCGACCATCCCCTGCGAGTACATCGCGACGCGGGGGCGGACCGCCTGCGCGGCGGAGAGCGTACGGCGCGCCGGCAGCGGCGCCGCGCGCACCACGGCCGGCGGGTCCGGCCGCTCCCCCCCCACGGGCGTGGGGACGCTCGGCACCAGCGGCGCGCCGCGGAGCGCCCGCTCCGTCGCGGCGTAGACGTACTCCGCGAGGCGGCGGGCGGCGTCCGGGACGCCCTTGAAGCTGGGAATGCTCGTCATGTCGACGACGTACCGCTTACCGCCGCACTGCACGACGGTCACACCGAACAGATCGATGCCCAGCGCGGCACCGCAGCGCCGTGTGATGTCCACCAGCTCGGGGTCCGGCATGAACGCCTGGCCCAGCTTCTCGCGATGGGTGCGCGCCGGCCAGCTCCGCAGCACGCCGAAGATCTCGCTCCCGATCGAGTAGATCTTGCGGTCCGGGCCGTCGCATGCGAGGTAGCGCTGCGCGAATACCGGCTCGCTGATCGGCGGGAGCGCCGCCAGCTCGGCCGCGTCGCGGACGATGTGAATCCCCTCTCCGGGGGCGCTCCGCGCCAGTTTCCGGTGCGGCTTGATCACGAGCGAGCCGTGCTCGAGCGCCGCGCGCAGCTGGTCGACGTGGGATGCGACGAATGTCTTCGGTGTGGGCACGCCTGCCGCCTGGAGGACGCGCAGTTTGACGATCCGGTCCCGCAGCGTGGCCGAGGCGGGATACGGGTTGAGCAGCGCGGCGCCCGCCGTGTGGAGCGCGGCGGCGACGCGCATCGCGAGCTCGCTCTTGTCTTTGAGGACGTACAGATCGTAGTCGACCCGGATCCGCGCCAGGTCGATCAACTCGTCACCGATATGTACCGGCTCGGCGGTGACGCCCCACTCGGCGAGCAACCGGACGAGCTCCGGCATGTGGCTCTTGTCGGTGGGCGCGTATCGTCCCATCAGCAGTCCGATCCGCACTCGATCTCCCCTCTCCGCGGCCCTCGTCATGCAACGCGCCGGCTGTCGCGCTCGGCCTGGTACGGCCCCGCCCAGCCCGCTCTGCCCCGGGTCGGGCGGGCAAGTCCCATACCATCAATGAGCTGCGTGCGCGGCATCACCGACTGCACGGTCACACCGTGTCGCACAGACGTTACGCCGTTGTTACGAGGATAAACGGCCCCAATTCGAGGCGTGGGAGACCGTTGCAGCGACTCGGCGTCGTACTCCGACGACACAGCTGGCGGTGACGCGCAGCGTGACGACGCCGCGACAGAAGGCGCCCGGCCGGCCGCGTTACCGACCCGTTACTCCGCTCGCACGGTGAAGTGACGCGCACCGGGTTTGATGTCGGTACGGTCGCCGATCACAGGACAACCGACATGCGCGCGCTCATTCATCGTTGTCATTCGTTTCCCGACGAGCTCTCGGAGCTCACCGCCGAGCTGCTCGACCCAGCGGTTGCGGCTCAAGTGGCGTTGAGCGGCGCGATCGAAGCCGTGGTCACGCGCGACGCGGCCCGTGCCGCAACGGTCATCGCCCAACACACCGCACGGATGACGCTCCGCGTGACTGATCAACCGTTGGCGGTGGACGTGCGAATCGTGCGGGCGGCGCTGCGGATCGCCGCGGCGTGCGAGCGCGTGAGCGATCACGCGGTGAGCATCGCACGATCGGCGCAGCGACTCGTGGCCAGCCCTCCGGTCGCTCCCGCCGCGCGGCTGCGGGCGTTGTGCCGCCACGCGCGCGATCGGCTGTCGGGGGCGGTGGATGCTTACGTGCGGGGCGACCTCGCGCGAGCCCAAGAGGTCGCGCGTGCGAACGAGGCGGTCGCCCCGCTACGTCGCGCGTTGCTGCGGACCATCCTGCGCGTGATGGAGGACCCCGGGCTGATCGGCGTGGGGACGGAGCTGCTCGCGGTGAGCGGCCACCTCGAAGGAGTGGCGGAGGTGGGGACGGCCGTCGCGTGCCAAGTGGTCGCCCTGCTGGAAGAGACCGGCACCGAGCCGCTTCGCTGGGAAGCGGCCGGTCACGCCGCGCTGAACTGAGTCGCGAGAGCGAACACCGGGGCAACAGCCGAACTCCCGAGCGACTTCACGTCACTCGGGGAGCTCACGTTGCATGACAGGCGACGTGCGCGCGCCTGCCGGATAAGGTCGGCGCCGCGAGAAGCGATTAGGTCGGCACGCTGACGGTGAAGCCACTGCTGGTCGCGCTCAAAGCGACACCGTCCACCGTGGCGGTAGCCACGATGGTGTACTCTTCCAGTGTGGGCAGTTTGCCGAGCTCTATGATGACTTTGCTGGGCTGGTCGATGGCGAAAGTGAACGTGGCGACCCCGCCCGACGCCGTGACCGTGATGTGGTCTTTCGCCGTCATGCCATCGCAGAGGTGGCCGGGGGGCACCTCGGCCGCGTCGTGCCCAATCTTGATCGTCACGGGGCCGTTGAAGTCGACTGTGCCGCCTGCTTCGTCCTTCACCGTGACCACCGCCGTGATCGTGGTCACCCCGGACACCTGCACACACCCTCCCGCCACGGCGGCGCCATTGGGCTCTTGAGTGAACTCCAGGTGCGGTGGGGGTGGCGATGGGGGCGGGGGCGGTGGTGGTGGCTCAATCAGCCAGGCCTCCGGACCTCCCGGAGCGCGGTGCGCGGGACTGACGGAGTCACGACAACTTACGACGAGGAGTGCGACGACGAGCAGACCTGGAAAGTCAGCGATCGTTTTCGACCGTTTCAAGTTGTACATGTTGCCGCCTCGCTGTTTAGTGTGCGCGACGACGTCGGGGCGTGCAAACCGGGTGCCGCACGTCCGCCTCAAGGAGCTGTGGTCGTCTCCCTACGAGGGACGCACGGGCGCTGCAGCGTTGGCGTAGCAGTCACGGCGCGTCCGGGCTGCAGGTGTGGTGGCCTCACCGCATGCCCTCCGGCACCCACGTTTGCTTGGTGCGATCGAGATCGGGGAACAGCGCCGCGGGGTCGATGGTGACGCGCACGATCCGCGGCTCGCGCGCGACGCGTACCGCCGTGCGTCGGGCGCCCCGGAGCCACACGTCGACCGGCACCTCGAGCCGCTGCACGCTCCCGTCCGCGCGCGTTACCACGAGCCGAACCGGCATCGGCGCGAGGCCTTGATCCCCGATCGTGATCGTCACCGAGTCGCCCGTCGCCGTCACGGAGTCGAGCACCTGGTGCAGCGGCCACCCCTCGTAGAACCACGTGGTCCAGAACCAGGACAGATCCTGCCCTCCAGCCGCATCGGACATCGCGTTGAAGAAATCATACGGCTGCGGATGCCCGCCGACCCAGCGGCGTCCGTACGTCACGAAGCCACGGTGGAAGACCTCGGGCCCCAGAAGGCCACGGAGCGCGGCCAGGACCTGCGCCGTCTTGTCGTAGTACATCATGACATAGAGGTCCTCGGGGTAGTCGTCCCCCCCTCCGGGGAGCATCAACGGTGTGTCCTCACCGGCGCGCGCGGCGCGAAGATAAATCGCGCGCTGCCCCGCCTCGGAATCGTTGGGTCGCCCTCCGACCCGCGGCTCCCCGTACAGCACCCGCATCCCTTGCGCCGCGTTGAATTGCGTGAGTCCCTCATCCATCCACGGGTAACGCGTTTCGTTGGACCCTACCTGCATCGGGAACCACATGTGTCCCGTCTCGTGCATCAGGTCGCCCGCCAGCGAGAGCGTGTCGGCCCACGGTTGCATCAGCGTCACCATCGGGTATTCCATGCCACCGGAGTTCAGCACCCCCTCCATGGAGGTCATCCGAGGATAGGGATAAGGCCAGAGGTAGGCCGACATCTGCTGAACGGCGTCTCGCGTGTAGCGCGCACCACCCGCCTGCCACGCCGCAGCGGATGGCGTGAGCCGAAAGAAACTGTGGATGTCCACCGTGTCGGGAGCGGCCCCCGTCGCCCCCGCCCCACCGACCAGCGCGCGCGTCGCGTCCCAGGCGTACTGGTCGCTCGTGCCCCAGGCGAAGTCACGAACGTCCGAGGCCGTGAAGTGCCAGGTGGCGGGGCCGCCGCCTGCAGTGAAGACGCGCCCGGCCGAACGACCCGGTGTGAGCACGCGTACCACGCGGCCCGACCGCCGCGCCGCGGCGAGACTGTCCCTCGCTATCGGGGACAGGATCGCGGCGGCGTTCTGGAGCGTGCCCGTGGCACCGACCACCCACCCGCTCGGCACCGTAAGGCGCACATCGTAGTCCGCGGGGTCCATGTAGAACTCCGCCTCGAGCTGATACGGGTCGGCGACCCAGCCGTTCACGTCGTCGTAGACCGCGATCTGCGGATACCAGTAGCCCATGAAATACACGTGGTCCTCATGGCCTTCACGGCCGTCGGCAGGGGCCGGCGGTAGCGTGTACGACCACGCCACTGCAAGCCGCAGGCTGTCGCCGGGGAGGAGCGGTGTGGCAAGACGGATCCACATCACCGTCCCAGCCACCGCGTACTCCGGCTGCAGCGACTCGTTCGCCGGGCGGAGCCCGGTGTCCGGCACGGCCCGTTTGCGGGGCGTCACGGGAGCGCTCGGCCGTCCGTTTACCACCACTCGGGAGAGCGTGACTCCTCCGGTGATCGGCACCTGCTCGCGGCGCGGGCTGGCGGGAGCGAACACGTTCTGGCGCAGATGCACCGCGAGTTGGCGCAGTGAGTCTGGTGAGCGGTTCAGGTAGACGACCGTTTCCTGCCCCTCGAGACGATTGCGAGCCACGTCCAGGGTGGCCTCGATCGTGTACCGGGCGTGCTGGACCCAGTAGCGGGGACCGGGGATGCCGGTCCGGGTCCTCGTGCCCCGGGCCACCGCCCGACTGAAGGGCACCGACTCGTACACCGGCCCGGGAATCGGTCTGGGGCCGGCGGCGGTAGCACCGGGGTCCACGGCCGGTGCGACGCGCGTTTGCGCAGGGGCGTTGCGAGTGAGGATCGTTGTGGCGAGCAGACCGGCGGCGACGGCCAGGGGCACGGTCACACGGCGTACCATTGAGCGCGGGCGGTTTCGCACGGAGACCTCCGAGGGGTGGCGATCGCGACGTCCAAGTATAGCGATCAGCCGGCGGGCGCCGACGTCCTCCCAGGCGATCGTATTGCCGCCCCGCGCAGCGCACGGTACGTTCATCCCCTTCTCTCTCGAGGATCTTCCCATGCGCGCTTTCCTGCTCGCTGCCAGCGTCACTCTCATCGGTCAGGCCACCGCCGCAAGCGCCCAGGCCCCGGCGCAGCGCGGTGGCATCAAGCTCTCTGACGTCGCCGGCACGTGGGACGTCAAGTCCATGGCCGGCCCGAAGGACAGCGTGGTGGTGGCGTCCGTCGTGACCTCCACGGCCGACGGCAAAGGCTGGACGATGAAGCTCGCCAACCGCGAGCCCGTCCCGGTCCGGGTCGTCGCGGTCGGCGGCGACAGCGTGGTCACGGAGGCGGGGCCGTATGAGAGCGTGCTGCGCCCCGGTCAGAAGGTGACGACACGCACCGTGGGGCACTACAAGGGCGACACGATGACCGGGACGATCGAGGCCCGCTACGCGTCGGGGGACGTCATCCGGCTGAAGACCGCAGGGACGCGCAGGAAGTGACGCGGGGCGTCCCGGAAGCGCACAGCCTCCGAGGGAGGCGCACATGTGAAATGCGTGCGTCCTCAACCGCGGAGGCCCCGTGCACTAGGTCTTATGCCGCTTGCTCAGAGCCTGCTCGGTCGAGATTTCGTTACCGCTTTGATCGACGTAATGAATATCGAACGGCCCGTCCGAGTGGAGAAAGAACGAACACGGCCCGCCTACGCACGTGAACTGGTGCACATGTTTGACAGGCGCATAGGCGAACCCGCCGGTACGTAAGTTCACCGCTTGCTCGCCCTTCATTTCCACCCGTCCGAGACCGCTAACCATCATGAGTTGTTCGTTCGGTGTATGAAAGTGCCACGGCGCCCTACATCCACTGGCGCCTTTGACTATCAGCACCGATGCACCCTTCGAAGGGTCACCCTGTGCCACTGCGGCGGTAATGCAAGCAGGCAGATTGGGAATCTTCTGAAACTTGCTACGGGCCGCGTTCTCAACGATTGGCTTGTCGTCTGCTTGTGCCGCAGCGGTTGCGAACAGCAAAGGCAGCAAGCACAGTCCTACGACCGCGGGGATCGTCCGACGAATCGACATGGCTCAGCCTCCCTCCACCGAAGGGAACTTTCTTGGAGAGGCTATCGTACACCCACCCCCGGGCTTGTGCAATAAGAATGCGCGAGCGCTGCGGGTTGCTCATGGTAAGACGCACACTGCCTCTGCCGCTTGTGCTTCTACTGCTCGCCACCTGCAAGGACAACCTGACGCGCAATAGCGCGCCGAATCCCCAGTCTGTGGCTGTGCTTACGCAGCACAACGACAACACCCGGTCCGGCTGGAACGACAACGAAACCGCGTTGACCACCGGCAATGTCAACGTGCAGCAGTTCGGCGCGGTGTTCACGCTGCCCGTGGACGATCAGGTGTATGCCCAGCCGTTGGTCGTTGGCCACGTCTCCGTCGGCGGTGGCTACCCTAACGTCGTCTACATCGCCACGGTCAACAACACGCTGTTTGCCTATGACGGAGACAACGGCAGGCTGTACTGGCAACGAAGCTTTACTGCGCCGGGCATGCGGCCGCCGAGAAACACCGACATCACGGGGGGGTACTGTGGCGGCTCGTACCAGGATTTCAGCGGCAATATCGGGATCGTGGGCACCCCGGTGATCGATGCAGCGAGGGGGACGATGTATTTCGTTGCGCGCAGCACCACGGGCAGCACGTTCGTTCAGCACCTGCATGCCGTGAACATCGTCGACGGGAATGAAACCGCCGGCAGCCCGACAGAAATCACCGCCACCTACAGCGGGAATGGAGACGGCAGCGTCAACGGCGTGATTGCATTCGACGCCCTGCGGCAGAACCAGCGTCAGGGATTGACGCTGCTCAACGGTTTCGTGTACGTGACGTTTTCATCCCACTGCGATTGGGGGCCGTATCATGGATGGATACTGGGATACGACGCCGCGACGTTGCAGCAACGGGTTGTCTACAATGCCACGCCCAACGGATTCGCCGGTGGCATGTGGCAAAGCGGAACCGGCATGGCCGCTGATGCGGAGGGCAACCTGTATGTGGTGACGGGCAACGGAACGGTGGGGGATATCGCTGATCCGACGAGCCCGACGAATCGCGCCGAAAGCGCCCTGAAACTCAGCCCGGCCGGGGCGACCCTGCGGGTGGCGAGCTACTTCACTCCCAGCAATTACCAGTTTCTCAATGACTATGACCTGGATTACGGAGGGATGGGTGGGTTCCTGATTCCCAATTCAGGCTATTACTTGACCGGGGCCAAGGACGGGAACCTGTATCTGTTGAATAAGGATGCCATGGGCGGGTACCTGCCGTCCTCCAACCAGGTGCAGCAAGTCGTCCCGTTGGGCGGCGCTGCCAACATGCATTGCCAGGCTGCGTACTACAAAGGAAGCTCGCAGGAATTCATCTACGTGTGGTCCGAGAATGATCCGTTGCGTGCCATCCCGTTCGACCGCGCCAGCAACCTGTTGGACCCACAGGGCCAGGTTGTGTCCAGCATAGGACCGACCGGGCAAAGCGGGGCGGTCTTGGCGGTTTCGTCCAACGGCTCCAAAGATGGGACGGGCATTCTGTGGGCGTCATATGCATTCAGTGGCGATGCGGAGCATAACGTCAGCCCTGGCATTCTGAGGGCCTTTGACGCCAACGACGTCACCAAAGAGCTGTGGAACAATCGTCAGAACGTTTCGCGCGACGGAGCGGGCAATTACGCGAAATTTTCATCTCCGACGATAGCCGACGGACACGTGTACCTGCCGACGTTCTCCAACCGTGTCGTCGTCTACGGATTGCGGTAACATCACCGTGATAGACAATGGGGGCCGGATCACTGAAAGAGCCGCACCATTCGGTGCGGCTCTTACAGGCCCGGCAGGAATCGAACCTGCAACCCCCGGTTTTGGAGACCGGTGCTCTACCAATTGAGCTACGGACCTAGGAATTGCTGCGGCTGGAAGTTACTGCCTCCGACCCGGCCGCGGCACCCTCCCAACCCACTTCCTGCCATGCGGTTGACTCCGAACGCCTCCGCGTTGCTCGGCCATTGCTCGGGTCTCCTTACGTTGGGTCGCGTCAGATGCGGACCACACCAACGCAGCCCACCGCCCTAGGCGGTGCCACAACGAAGGAGACGACCATGTCGCTCAAAACCTTGCTGTTCACCGCTGGCGCGCTGGCCCTCGCCGCCTGCGACAGCCCGACCGCGCCCAGGACCGTCCCTCTCGAAGCCATGGTGCTGCGGCCGCCGCCGCCGATCCTTCGTCTGGCAGAATGGATCGTCTTCACGAGCGCTCGAGCCGGCGCCCCCGGCTATAACGAGATCTACCGTATGAACCAGGACGGCAGCGGACTCGTCCGCCTGACCAATAGCCCGGGCTATGACGCCGAGCCCGCCTTGTCGCGCGACGGGTCCAAGATCGCGTTCGTGAGCTTTCGCGAGGGCACGTACTGTTGTGGCATCTACGTCATGAACGCGGCGGACGGCGGCGGACTCGTCCACCTCCCTCCCGGGCGCGCTCCCGCCTGGTCGCCCGACGGCTCGAAGATCGCGTTCACGCGCTACGGCGCCAACGCCAGCGACATCTACGTCATGAACGCGGACGGCAGCGGAATCGTCCAGCTCACGAATACGCCCGGCAATGATGACCAGCCCGCTTGGTCGCCCGACGGGTCGAAAATCGCATTCTCGAGCACGCGCGACGGCAACCATGAGATCTACGTCATGAACGCGACGGACGGCAGCGGACTCGTCCGCCTCACGAACGACCCGCTGTGGGATGACCACCCCGCCTGGTCGCCCGACGGGGCGAAAATCGCGTTCTCGAAGTACTCTACGATCTATGTCATGAATGCGACGGACGGCAGCGGACTCGTCCGCCTCACGACTGGCTGGGATGACGATCCCACCTGGTCGCCCGACGGGTCGCAGATCGCGTTCACACGCCGGACCGATGACGGCAACTCCGACATCTACGTCATGAACGCGTCGGATGGCAGCGGAATCGGCCGCCTGACCACTGACCCCGCCTTTGATGGCGAGGCAAGCTGGGCCCGGCGTCACTTCTAGGACGTTCGGCTTCGGACCGTCGACAGTATGTGGTGAGGCAGCGCCGCGCTCCCGCGCGGCGCTGCTTGCTGCTAGGTGGGCATTCGCACGCGTAGCTCGGCCAGGGCGCGGCGGCCGGTTTCGTCATCTGGTTGCAGCGTGCGCTCCGCCACGCCGAGCGCCCGGCGCGCGGCGCGCGGCGCGGATTCGGCGAGCGCCGCTTGTGCAGCTGCCACCGCCTCCGCGAAGGCGGCGGCAGCCGGTCCCGTCCGTGCCATCAGCTCCGCCCGTAACAGCCGCGATTCCAGGTCGGGGCGCGAGGCCAGGGCTGCCGCGGCACGCGCCCGTAGCGCGCGTCGCTCGCCGGGCAACAGGCGCTCCCCGCGCACGACCTCGGCGATGAGCGGCGCGGCGAAGCGAAAGCGTTCGCCGTCGAACCCGAGCAGGCCGTGGCGCTCGAGGACGGCGAGTAGCTGCTCGATACGCTCGGGCGCGAGACCCGTGAGCGCGGCGATGAGCTCGGGGTCCACGGCGAGCGCACCGATGCTCGCCGCCCGCAGCACCTGCAGGCTCGCCTGGTCCAGCTCCGCGAGGCGGGCCATCACGGCCCGGCGCGCCAGGCTCGGAACCGACATCGGGAGCGGCTGCTCGATCGTGACGCCCGGACGGGGCCACGTGAGCGCTTCCGCACGCAGGATCGCGGCCTTCTCAAGCCCCTGCAACATCGTGACGATCAAGAACGGGTTCCCGCTCGTCTCGAAGAAGACCCGACGAGCCAGGCGATCACGATCCGCCTGGTTCACACACCAGGCGCTGCTGCGCAGGACGAGTTCTTGGGTCTCCGCCACGGAAAGGGGATCGAGCTGCACTGCCTGGCCCGGCACTCCACCCGGACGCCCGACGGCGCTCTGCAAGCGAACCAGGGCGCGCGAGGGCTCCTCGAACGTCGCGCGCGTGCTCAGCACGAGCAGCAGCGGCAGCCCGGCGAGGTGCGTCATCGCGCCACCGAGCGCCTCGATGCTGGCACCGTCCGCGCAATGCGCCTCGTCCACGGCCAGCGCCACGGGCTGCTCCTCGGCGAGCGCCCGCAGCAGCGACGCCAGGGCGGCCGCCACCTCGGCGTGGTCGGCGGGTGTACGCGATGCCACGCCGGGGAGCGCGTCCGGCGCCAAGGTCGCGAGGGCGGCGAGCGCACCGGGATCGGCGGCGGCGCTGCCCGGTACGCGGGGCAGGCCCGCGCGCAACAGCGTTCGGAGCGTGCTCCAGGGCGCGTCGCGGTCGCTCTCCAGTGGCGTGGCCACCGCCGCCACCGCACCCTGGAGCGCGAAGCGCTCGACGCACTCCGTCAGGAGCCGGGTCTTGCCCGTCCCCGCGTCACCGGTGATCAGCAGGGTTTGCGGGCCCCGCTGTAACGCCTCGGCGACCAGCGTGAACGCCTCCCGATGCGCTCGCTCCTGGCCCACCAGCGCCGGCTCCGCTGCGCTGTGCGGCCGCGCGTGCCGCCGCCACCGCTGCCCCCGGATGCGCTCGGCCAGCGCCGCCAGCTCGCGGCCCGGTTGCTCACCCAGTTCCGCGAGGCGGGCGGCGAACTCGTGAAACGCCGCGAGCGCCCCGGCGGCATCCCCGCTCAGCGCGCGGGCGCGCATCAGCAGCTGCGCGGCCGGCTCCGCGTATGGCTGCAGTGCAAGCGCGCGCCGGGCCCACTCGCTCGCGCCCGACTCGCGCGCTGCAGCGAGTGCCTCCTCACCCGTCGCGACCAACGCGGCGGCCGCCCCAGCACGGTACCGGTCCCGCTCCTGTGCAGCCCATTCCTCGAACGCGGGCGCGCCCTCTACGGTGAAGCCCTCGAGAAAATCGCCCCGCACGAGCCGCGCGGCATCGGCAGGGCTGCGCTCCAACAGTGCGGCGAACCGCAGCGCATCGACCTCGAGCCCGTCGTCGCGCAGCACGATCGAGTCACCATCGGACGCGAGGCGCGATTCGCCGAGGTGCGCCCGCAGCCGCCGGATCGCCTCGTTCAGCGAGTGGCGCGCCTGTGCGTCGCCGGTCTCCGGCCAGAGCACCCCCACCAGATGCGCCCGGGTCCGTCTGCGATCGGGAGAAAGGGCGAGGTAGACGAGCAACGCGAGGTGCTTGCGGCGCAGCACCTCGGGCGGTGCCGGGCCGCCGGCGAGGCGCGCGGTCGGCACCCCGAAGCACTGGAGCTCAAGGGGGGGCAGATCGGACATTGGGGAAGAAAACTAGGTACCGAGACGCTAACAGGCTAAGGGTGGCTGACGGGAATTGAACCCGCAACCTCTGGAGCCACAGTCCAGCGCTCTAACCGATTGAGCTACAGCCACCACGGCGTTCGCCTAACTTAGCGGCGGGCGGTGCGGCGCGGTAGCCGATCGAGGCCCAGGCGCGCCGGCCCCTACCGGATGATCTGCACGACACCGGCTTCGTTCGCGACGACCGCCGTCGTGCCGTCGAGCGTCATCGCGAGATGCCGCGGGTGTCCCAGCACGGGGATCGTCGCAACGACGGTGCGTGACGCGCAATCGACCACCGCGATCTCGCCCGCTCCAGTCTCAGTCACCCACAGTTGCGCTCCGTCCTGGGTGAGCGCCAGGCCGAAGGCGGCAGGGACGGGAATCGAATCCGTTCGGGTCCAGCTCTTCAGGTTCCACACCGCCACCCAGCCAGCCTCGTCGGCCAGGTAGAGGGTGCTGTCCCCGTGCCCGACGACGAGGTCCTGGGGTGTGCCCCCAGGGGTGAACGACCGCAGCACGATGTCAGAGGCGGTGTTGATCTCGGTCACAGTCCCGCCCACACTGCTGACGTACAGTCGCGACCGGTCCGACGTGAGAGCCACGCCGTTCAACGCCACGGCGCCGAGCTGGATGGTCGTGTCCACGGCGCCCGATGCCGCGTTGAGCACCGTCAGGCCGCCGTTGTCGAGCGTCACGTACAGCTTGTTCTCGCCCGGGCCGAGCAGCAGTCGAACGGCTCCGCCGGGGACCGGAAAGGTGGTGACCTGCGCGGGCGTCGATGTGTTGATCACACCGACGGTGTGATCGTAAAGGTTCGACACGTACGCCGAGGACCCGGCGGCGTTGAACACGACATCGTAGGGCCCGTTCCCGACTTTGAAGGCAGCGGCGACCCGAGGCGCAGCGATATCCACGACGGCGATCGAATCCGTGGCCACTCGCGTCACGTAGACCAGTCCCCGTTGCGAGATGGCGACGTTCCACGGTCCGTTGCCCAGGGCGAACGGCGTGACCGCGAGGCCGGGCCTCCCCGGGGGACCCGAGATCGTGTGGCCACACGCACCGACCACTGCCAGGATGACGAGACGGCGGATGTGAAAGCGTATCACGGTTCCTCCATCGGTGATCCGACCGGCCAGAAGCGCCGGGCCAGCTCGGCGGTGCGGGAATCGGCTGGGACGCGCACGCCATCGAGCGACGCGAGCGGCACGACCCCCCGCACGGCATTCGTCAGGAACAGGCTCTTCCCCTCGATCGCCTGCCGCGGGTACCCCCCCTGCTCCACCGTCCCAATGAGCTCGAGCACTCGCGCCCGGCCGATCCCGGGCAGGATCCCCACCCCCTCCGCTGGCGTGCGCAGCCGGTCGCCATCCCACCAGAATACGTTCCACACGGTCCCCTCGGCCACCCACCCATCGGGCGTGAGCAGCAGCGCATCGTCGGCCTCGGCGATCTCCGCTTCTTCCGCCGCGTCCGCGAAGCAATCGCGCTCGGTCGTCTTGTGCGGATACGGCCGGTGCGGCGAAGCGGCGGTGATGACGGCGGGCGAGTCGAGCGCTGGCAGCTCCCGCACGGTCACCGTGGCGCGGCCGTCGCATACCTCGATTCGCAGGACGGCGTCGCCGGTTCCCGCAAACGGCGTCACCAGCACCGCCACATCTCGAGCGGGCCGCGGCAGTCCGAGCTCCTGCAGCGAGCGCTCCAGGCGTGCGAGGTGGCGCTCGAGGAACGGGATGCGTCCCTCGCGCACCCGCATCGTTTCGATGAGGCCGTACCCCGCAGACTCCATGCAGCAAACATACCGAAGTTGATTAATGCAAGCCCATTTCACATTTTGCTACCGCCCGAAACCTTCGACCGACACGTCGTGCGAGGAGTGATCATGATGTGGCCACATACGCTGTCGCGTGACGTTCTTGTGCAACGCCTCCGCGTGACGACTCTTAGCTTGACGACTCTCGTCTTAGCCTGCACTCGGACCACCAAAACCATCATCGTTGCTCCGACCCCGGAGGCCGAGACCGTCGGCGCAAGCACCGCCGCTGCGCTCGGCGTGCCGCCCGGGCACCTCCCCAAACCCGGAGAGTGCCGCGTCTGGATCCCGGGCGTGCCGCCGGGCCGGCAACCGCGCCCGAAGTCACGTGACTGCGCTGGCATCGAAGCCGTGGCGCCCCCGGGGAGTTGGATCCTCTATCGGCCGACGGCCGATCGCCGGCTCGTCCACGTCCGCGAAGTGGACCGGGCCCGCGTCGGGGTGGTCGTCCGCGTCCGCGTATTCGAAGTGGAGAGCGGCAGGTTCGTGCGGGAGGAAAATCCATGAACGACGGTTCTGCTGGACGCCTCCGCGGGACGTCGTTCTGCTTGACGTTTTTCATCATTGCTGCCTGTTCGCATGCACCGCCGCCCGATTTCGCCCCCGACCCCGGCCTCGTCGCCCAAATCCGCGACATCCGGATCGTGACCACGCAGGACCGGGCCTGTCCCGGCGGCTGGATCCAGGCGAGTTACGAAGCGGTCCTCGCCGACGGCGCGCGCGTGCCGTTCGCCCGCAGCTACGATAAGAAGCATCCCCCGCGCCTGCACGTGGTGTTCCTCGAACGGTCGAGCCCGGACGCCGTGAGCCGTGAAAGCGGCGATTGGGTGACCAACGCGAACCCGCTGTGGACGGCGGCGTCGGGATTCCGTCTCACCGCCACGCTGAGCGCCAAGCCGGCGGTGCAGCAGACGATCGTCATCCCTCCCGAGTACAGCTGCATGGGACACGGCTTCCAGTTCAGCGGGGAGCCGGGCGGCGCGGCGCAGGCCGGTGGCAACGGACCGGACGTGACGGTGCGGCTCGCCATTGTGCGGTCGCCCTTCTACGACAAGCTGATCGTGGCAGCCGTGGAAGTGGGCTACTCTCGCCCGTACTATGTGTTCGCCGACGGCAATGCCGTCCCGCCCGCCAATTGGCTCTGGGTCGAGTCTCGCGGCGGTCGGGGCGGCGCGGGCACACCGGGGCAGAATGGCGGCGACGGCGCCGCCGGCCAGGCTGGCTGCCCGCCCCAACCCGGAGGGCCGGGTGGTGGCGGGGGCAATGGCGGCCCGGGGGGAAGCGGCGGGCGCGGCGGCCGCCTCAACATCATCGTTCCGGCCGAGAATCCGTTCCTCGCCGGGTTGATCGAAGCGCGCAGTCCCGGGGGTCCGGGCGGGTCGGGCGGCACGGGCGGCAATGGTGGCAAGGGTGGCAAGGGCGGCCAGGGCGTGCCCGACAAGGACAACCGCCGCTGTGCCGATGCCGCCGACGGCGCTTCCGGACAGAAGGGGACCGCGGGCCCCAACGGCTCGGAGGGGGCGCCCGGCCCGCGGCCCCAGATCGTCACGCTCCCGACCTCCGAGCTGTTCGGCCCGAATGCCCCCCCCGAGCTCGCGGCGCTGATCGAGCGGACGGCCGACCGGCGACGCCGGCCGTGACGGCTGGTTCGTACGACGTCATCATCATCGGAGCGGGCCACAATGGGCTCGTCACCGCGGCCTACCTGGCGCGCGCGGGATGGCGGGTCCTCGTGCTCGAGCGGCGCGAACTGGTCGGCGGCGCGTGCGTCACCGAAGCGCTGTGGCCCGGGTTCAAGGTGTCCACCGCCTCCTATGTGAACAGCCTGCTGCGGCCCGAGATCATCCGGGATCTGGAGCTCTCCCGCTACGGCTTCGAGCTCCTGCCGCGCAGTCCCTCGTCGTTCACGCCGTTCCCGGACGGCCGCTTCCTCCTGATGGGCCCCGACAAGACGCTGACCGCGGCCCAGGTGGCGAAGTTCTCGGCGCGCGACGCCGCGGCGCTGCCGCGCTACGAGGCGATGCTCGAGCGCGTCGCCGACTTCATCGAGCCCACGCTGCTCCGCACCCCACCCAACCCGTGGTCGCTCGCCCCGCGCAACCTGCTGCAGCTCGCGGGCCTCGGCTGGCGCTTCCTCCGGCTCGGGAGTGACGGCCCGCGCGCGCTCGAGATCCTGACCGGCGCCGCGCGGCCCATCCTCGACCGCTGGTTCGAGTCCGAGGAGCTGAAGATCGCGCTCGCAACCGACGCGATCATCGGCGCGATGGCCTCGCCGTCCATGCCGGGCACGGCGTACGTGCTGTTTCACCACGTCATGGGCGAGTGCAACGGCGTGCGAGGGATGTGGGGCTACGTGCGCGGCGGCATGGGCGGCATCAGCGAAGCGCTGGCCGCGGCGGCACGTGTCCACGGTGCGGAGATCCGGACGAACAGCCCGGTGGCGCGCATTCTCACGCGGAACGCTCGTGCGACCGGTGTGGCGCTCGCGGACGGCACGGAGTATCGGGCGCCGCGCGTCGTGTCGAGCGCCGACGCGCACGTCACGTTTCTCGATCTCGTGGACGCCACGGCACTCCCGGACGAGTTCCTGGCCGCGGTCCGCGCGATCGACTATTCGAGCGCGTCGCTCAAGATCAACGTCGCGCTCTCGGAGCTCCCCGCGTTCCGCGCGGTCCAGAACGGGGGCCTGCCGCCCGACGCGCACCTCCGCGGGACGATCCACATCGCGCCGACGCTCGACTACATGGAGCAGGCGTTCGACGACGCCAAGTACGGACGCCCTTCCGCAAACCCGATCCTCGAGTGCACGATTCCGTCCGTCGTCGACTCGACGGTCGCTCCCCCCGGCAAGCATGTGATGTCGTTCTTCGTGCAGTACGCGCCGTACCAGCTGCGTGACGGCGGTTGGGACCAGGTGAAGGACGCGTTCGCCGATCGCTGCTTCGACATTCTCGACCAGTACGCGCCGAACTTCAAGCGCTCGGTGATCGCCCGGCAAGTGCTCTCACCGCTCGACCTCGAGCGGCGCTTCGGCCTGACGGGCGGCAACATCTTCCAGGGGGCGATGACCTTGTCCCAACTCTTCTTCCTGCGGCCGCTCCCAGGCTACGCGGACTACCGCACGCCGATCCAGGGGTTGTATCTGTGCGGTGCCGCGACGCACCCCGGCGGTGGGGTCATGGGCGCGTGCGGCTACAACGCGGCGCGGGAAATCCTGCGGGACGGGAAGCGCTGAGGGCCGCCGCCGCCCGTCATCCGCCAGCCGCTGGTCCGCAGTGGGACGGCGCTCCGGACAACGGATGACGGATAACGGGACGACGAGCAGCCTCCCTAAACTGCACATTCTGCGCACCGCTCGCAATCGCGCGGCGCCCGCTCAGCCGAGCGGCGCGCGCCGCCCCAGCAGGTAGATCGGCAAGCCGGCGAGGATCAGGGCCGCGCCGACCCCTGAGTCGGCCGGCTTTTCCACGATCGTATTGCCCACGAGCCAGGCCGCAAATGCGATGAACACGAGCGGTGTGACCGGATAGCCCCACGTCCGATAGGGGCGCGGCAGCGCGGGCGCCGTGTGGCGCAGCCGGATCACGGCGCCGCACGCCATCGCGTAAAACAGGAACTGGGCGAAGATCACGTAGGTGAACAGCTGGTCGTAGGTGCCGGCCAGGGTCAGCACGCTGGCGATGACGCCCTGCACGACGAGCGAGGGGACCGGCGTCAGCAGCCGGGGGTGTACGTGGCCCAGCCCCGCGAGCCAGCGCGGCAGGATCCCGTCGCGCGCCATCGCGTACGGCACCCGCGCGGCGGTGAGCACGATGCCGTTGTTCGCACCCAGCGTGGAGATGAGGATGGTGGCGGCCACGAGGGCAGCCCCCTTCGCGCCGAGGGTCACCTCGGCCGCGCTCGCCGCCACGCGCGGCGACAGCGCCATCCGCGCGGGCGACAAAACGTAGGTGTAGGACGCCGTGACGAGACAGAACAGCACGATCGTAATCAATGTCGAGAGCACCAGCGCCCGCGGCAGGGTCCGCTCCGGTGCTTTGACCTCCCCGCCGACGTAGCACGCCTCGATCCACCCGTCGTACGCCCACAGCACCGCCACCATCGCCACGCCGAACGGGCCGAGCAGGCGTCCGACCCCGGCCTCCGGCCAGAACGGCCGGAAGTTGGCGACACTGCCGCCGGGCAGGGCGAACCCGACGACGATCAGCGCGGTGACGAGACCGATCTTCAGGAGCGTGAGCACGTTCTGCGTGATCGCCCCGGGCCTCACGCCGATGCAGTTGAGAGCGGTGAGCGCCACGATCGAGCCCACGGCGACGAGCTTCACCGCGCCGGGCCCGAGCGGGACGAAGAACCCCAGGTACGTCGCGAACGCGACGGCGATCGCCGCGATGGACGCCGGGTTGATCACCACGCCGCTCGTCCAGCCGAACAGGTAGCCCCACACCGGCCCGTAGGCTCGGGTGAGGTACACGTACTGCCCGCCCGCCTTCGGCATCGCGGCGCCCAGCTCCGAGACCGACAGCGCACCCAGCAGCGAGACGACTCCGCCCACCACCCAGACCAAGATGGTGAGCGACGAGGCGTGCAGCTGGGCCGCGATCTCGCTCGGGACGAGGAAGATCGCCGACGCGATGATCGTGCCGACGTTGATCATCGTGGCGTCGAGCAGGCCGAGCTGGCGTTTCAGGTCGGCCATCGGCCTCACCGGTTGAGACGGTTGTACTTGCGCAGAATCTCACGCAGCCGGTCGTGCGGCAGCGCGGTGACCCTGAGGTCGTCCGCGCCGGTCATCGTGTCCGCTGCGAGTAGCGCGTTGATGATCGACTCTTCCGTGGCCTGAACCGTGGCCTCGAACAGCGGATTGATCCGCTCGTTGGGGAGCTGGATGGTCGTGGCGAGCCCCGTATCGACCGCCGCACGCGGGTTGGCGGTGGAAAACGCGATGAAGATGTCCCCCGAGGAGTTCCCGCCCACCCCGCCCATCTTTCCCACGCCGAGCGCCGCGCGCTTCGCGATGCGCTTGAGCTGGTGCGGTAGCAGCGGGGCGTCCGTCGCGACGATGATGATGATCGAGCCGGCGTCGCCCCCCGGTCCCGGATCGCGCTGCCCGCCGCCGCACGGCTCCCGGCAGGGCAGCAGGTCGGGGATCTCCTTGCCGACCGGGACACCGGCGATCGCGAGCGGCGCCCGCGCGCCGTAGTTGCACTGCACCAGCACGCCGACGGTGAATCCGCCGTCTCTGGGCTCGAGCCGCCGCGACGCCGTGCCGATCCCGCCCTTGAAACGGTGACAGATCATCCCCGTCCCGCCGCCCACGTTCCCTTCCGCCACCGGACCGCCTCGCGCGCTGTCCAACGCCGCGAAGGCATGCTCCTTCTTCACGTGAAAGCCGTTGATGTCGTTGAGCGTGCCGTCCCACGTTTCCGCCACGACCGGGAGGGACCAGTCATACGTCCCGAAATCGCGCCCCCGGCGCACCAGCCACTCGATCACCGCGTCCCGCACCACCCCGACCGAGTGGGTGTTCGTGATCATCACGGGGCCCCACAGGAAGCCCGACTCCTCGACCCACGTCGTCCCTGTCATTTCGCCGTTGCCGTTCAGGGTGAACCAGCCCGCGAAGACCGGGTCGCCCGAGTTCTTGCCGCGCGGCAGCACGGCGGTCACGCCCGTGCGGACGGGTCCCCGCCCCACGACCAGTTTGCCGCTCCCGGTGATGACGGTCGTCTGGCCGACCTCGACGCCCGCGACGTCGGTGATGGCGTCGAGCGGGCCCGGCGCGCCGTCGAGCGGGATCCCCACGTCACGGGCTCGTTCCTTTTTTTGAGCGTGCGCGGCCGCGACTGGGATGAAGAGGACTAAGACGAGCAGCAGGCGAACCTGCATCGGCGATCTTCCGTACAGGGTGGGCTAGGATAGGCCGCACCACACAGCCCCGCAAGGATAGATTCTTGACCCTATGACCGGTCCCCGGTTCGCGTCGTTCACGGCCCCAAGCTCGTACTGGCAGGCGAGCCGCGCCCCACGCTACAGTCTGCTGTTCGCGCTGCCGCTACTGGCGTTCTACCAGGTGCTCGCGGTGTGGCTCGCGGCTGGTCCGCGTTCCGTCCGCAACGGGGCCGACGTCATCCTGCAGGGCCTGTTCACCGCCGTCGCGGGAAGGTGGGGCCCGCCGCTGTTCATGATCTGCCTCATCGGCGGCGGCTTGTGGCTCGTGGCGCGCGACACGCGCGCGCACGGCTCGCGTCTCAAGAGCAGGGTCTTCCTGGGGATGCTCGCCGAGTCGCTGCTCCTCGCGCTCGCGTTCGGGATCGTGGTCGGTGGCGTCACGTCCGGCGTGCTCGGGTTGTTGCAGACCTTGGCGCTGGCGCCGGTCGCCGGCCTCGATTGGTGGACCCGCTTGATGGTCTCCCTCGGCGCCGGGATCTACGAGGAGCTGCTGTTTCGCGTGCTACTCGTCACCGGCCTGGCGGCCGCGGCCCGGACCCTGCTCGGATGGACCCCGTTCGCCGCCGGGATCACCGCGACGCTGCTCGGCGCAGCCATCTTCTCGGCCTTTCATTATATCGGTCCTTACGGCGACCGCTTGCAGGTCTATTCGTTCGTGTTCCGCATGATCGCTGGGCTGTTCTTCTCAGGCCTGTACCTGTTGCGGGGGTTCGGGATCACTGCGTGGACGCACGCCCTCTACGACGTGTCGCTGCTCCTGTTATCGTAAGCCGAGGTGCGTCTAGCCTTTGCCTCTTCTGTGCGCCTGTGCGGCTGTTTCCCGTAGCCTGTAGCGTTGGATCTTGCCCGTCGCCGTCTTCGGCAGCTCGTTCACGAACACGATCCAGCGCGGATATTTGTACGCGGCGAGCCGCTGCTTCACGAAGTCCTGCAATTCCTCCTCCAGCGCCGGCGAGGCGACGTGGCCGGCGGCGAGCACGACGAACGCGAGCGGCTTCACCAGCTCGTCCGCATCCGCGGCGCCCACCACGCCCGCCTCCACCACCGCCGGATGCTCGGCCAGAGCACTTTCGACCTCGGCCGGCGACACCCACATGCCACCCGCTTTGATCATGTCGTCGGAGCGGCCGGCGTACCAGAAGTAGCCGGCCGCGTCCCGCCGGTACTTGTCCCCGGTGCGGACCCACTCGCCCACGAACGTCTGCTGCGACCGCTCATGCTGGTTCCAGTAGCCGGCGCATGCGCTGTCGCCCTTGACGAGCAGGTTGCCGATCTCGCCCGGCGGGAGGGCGTGACCGGCGTCGTCCACGATCATCGCGTCGTACCCGGGCACGAGCGTGCCGCTCGAGCCGGGGCAGACCTTGCCGCGCCGGTTCGCGATGAACGTATGGCACATCTCGGTCGACCCGATCCCGTCGAGAATCTCGAGCCCGAACCGCTCGAGCCAGCGCTCGTAGATCGGCTTCGGCAGCGGCTCGCCGGCGGACAGGCAGAGGCGCACCGACCGGAGGTCGTACCGCCGTTCCGCATCCGCGACCTGGAGCATCGCGGCGAACGCCGTCGGTACGGCGAAGAACAACGTCGGCCGCTCCCGCGTGAGGATCTCGAACACCTTCACCGGCTCGGGGCGCCGGGGGTCGAGCACGGTCGCAGCGCCGACGTGGAACGGGAAGTACAGCGCGTTGCCGAGCCCGTAGGCGAAGAATAACCGGGCCACGGAGAAGCAGCGGTCGTCCGGGCCGATCTCCAGCACGTGCCGCCCGAACGCCTCGCAACACACCACCATGTCGTGGTGCAGGTGCACCGCGGCCTTGGGCGTGCCCGTCGTGCCCGACGTGTACAGCCAGAAGGCGACGTCGTCCTTGGTCGTGGCCGCCGGGTCGAGCTCGTCCGACTCTGCGGTCACGAGCTCGGCCAATCCTACCTGGCCCGGCCCGGCACGGCCTGCCACCACGAGCTGGCGCAAGAACCTGAGACGCGGCCGGAGCGCCTCGATCGCCGGTGCCAGGTCCTCGCCGGCGATGGCGACCTCGGCGCGACTGTCGTTCAGGATGTACTCGTAATCGCGCGGCTTGAGGAGCGTGTTCGCCGGCACGGCAACGGCGCCGATCTTCAACGCGCCCCAGAACGCCGCGGCGAATTCGGGGCCATCGGGCAGCAACAGCAGTACGCGCTGCTCCATGCGGACGCCGAGCCGTCGCAGCGCGTTGCCGCACCGGTTGGCGGCGGCCCGCACGTCGCCGTAGGTGATGTCCCCGCCACCGTAGCGGATGGCGAGCCGGTCGGCGCGGCCTGCGGCGACGTGGCGGTCGACGAACCAGCTGGCGGCGTTGAAGGCGCGGGGGATGTCCATAGCTCCCGCTAGCGCGGCGCGCCGAGCCATCGCTCGATCTTGTCGCGCAGCAGGGGGAGCGGCACCGCGCCGTCCTCCAGGACGCGGTCGTGAAAGGCTTTGATGTCGAACTTGGCGCCCAAGGTCTGCTCCGCCAGGGCCCGCAGCCGTCGAATCTCGAGGCGACCCAGGGCGTACGACAGGCCCTGCGCCGGCCACACCGGATAGCGATCCACCGGCACCTCGGCGCGAATCTGGGGCACGCGGGTGTGCGCCTCGAGGAACTGGATCCCGTCGTCCCGCGTCCAGCCGAACGCGTTGATTCCCGTGTCGACGACGAGCAGCGCCGCCGAGAGCGTCAAGTCGGCGAGCGCGCCCAGACGCGCCGTGTCCGACGAATAGACACCCATCTCGTCCGCGAGCTGCTCGGCGTACTCGGCCCACCCCTCACCGAACCCCGGCGACCAGAAGTACCGCGCGATCGCGGGGAGGGCCGCGCCTCGCTCCAGCGCAATCGCCCCCTGGAGGTGGTGTCCGGGGATCGTCTCGTGAAACGTGAGGGCCTCGACGTCGGCCCGGGATTTGTGCTTCGGGTCGTACGTGCTCAGGTAGAACACGGCGGGCCGGCTGCCGTCCTCGGCCGGCGGGTCCCATTCGCCCACGCTCTCCCGCTCGCGGAATGCCGGATAGGAGCGGACGACGATGCCCGCCCGCGGCAGGATCCCGAACCAGCGCGGCATCGCCGTCGCGGCGCGCTCGAGCGCCGCCTGCGCGTACGCCAGCATCGCCTCCCGCGTGCGGAAGCTGAATTTAGAGTCGCCGCGCAGCCGCTTCAGCACTGGGGTGACGTCGCGCAAGCCGAAACTCCGCTCGGTGATGCTACGCATCTCCGCTTCGAGCTCCGACACCGTCGCGCGACCGAGCCGGTGGATCGAGTCGGGCGAAAGCGTGAGCCCGGTCGTGGCGAGGATCGCCCCCTTATAACACGCGGCGCCATTCGGATTGCCCGACACGCCGATCACCTTGCGCGCGCGCGGCAAGTACTCCTTGTCGAGAAATTGTCGATACTGGCGGATCGTCGGGAGGATCGCGTTCTCGATGAAGCGGCGCAGCTCGTCCCGAAACGCCGGCGTGGAGTCGCGCAGCGCCGGAGCGTACAGGGGCGATCGATCGAGCCGCTCGTCGAGCAGCTGGTCCAGCTGCTTGATCACGATGCGGACGTTGCTCTGCGGCGCCGAATAGCCCAGCCGCAGCCCCTCGCGCTGATTCGCCATCTCGCTCGCGATGTAGAGAGGTATCGCCTGCCAGCGGGCGAGCGTTTGCGCGCGCAGCTCGTCCGACCCGACGGGCTGAACGGCCGCCAGCGACGTCACGATGGGCAGCCACCCCTGGTTCACGTGACTCACGTTCCACAGCTCGTAATGGCACGCCCGGACCGCCACCGCTCCCTCGAGCGCAGCGCGCATCACGCCGTACGCCGTCCATTCGGCCCGCCCCGCGAGTGGGTCCGGATCCATGCGTCGCAGCTCCGCGAGCCACCGGTCCTCCCGCGCCTGCCAGCGCCCCCGCGTGATCGGTGAGTTGTCGGGGAGCCGGTCGTGCCGGACCCCGGCCACGCCGTCGAGCGTGGCCTCGTCCGGATGGCGCTCGAAATAGCCGGCGACGTAGGCATCGGCGAGCTTGCGAACCCGTACCGCGAGCGAGTCGGCGTCGCCCTGCGCGGCCACGCCCGGCGCGCGCGCGACCAGCAGCAACGCGACCGCCGCGGCGCGCCTCATCCTTGGAGGTAGCGCCGCTCGGGGTCGAGCACGTCCCGGAGCAGTCGCAGCTCCGTCGCGGTAGGCGGTTCGACACGCCCGAGTCGGGAGCGGCACTGGAGCGGCCACCCCACGCGGGCCCGTACGTCGGACGCTTCCACGCCTGGATACAGCGCCGCCAGTACGAGCTCACCGGTCGCCTCGTCCACCTCGAGCACCGCCTTGTCCGTGATCACTTTGACCGGCCCCGCGCCCGGCATGCCGAGCTGCCGGCGGGACGCGCCCCCCCCGCCCCCCCCGGCGCCGCCGTGGCCGGGGCTCGTAATGAAATCGACCCGCTCCGGAAACGCGCGCGGCGACAACTTCGCGACGACGAGCGTGCGCCGCGCGTGAATCGCGATTTCCGCCGCCCCGCCGCTGCCCGGGAGTCGCACGGTGGGCCGCTCGTAGGTGCCGATCACGGTGGTGTTGATGTTCCCAGAGCGATCGATCTGCGCGCCGCCCAGGAAGCCCACGCCGATCCGTCCATTCTGCAGGATGAGCTGGAACACGTCCGCCATGCCGCAGACCATGAGGGACCCCGTCACGAGTGCCGGGTCGCCGATCGACACGGGCAGGCGGACCGGGGCGGCTCCCACGGCCCCCGATTCGTACACGAGCACGAGGTGCGGCGCGTGGGTAGCGCGCGCCAGATTGCACGCGAGGTTGGGGAGGCCGATCCCCACGAACACCACCTCCCCGTCGACCAGCTCGCGCGCCGCGACGCTCGCCATCATCTCGTCGGGTGTGTACGCGCTGTCAGAACCCGTAATTCACCCCGGGACAGTACCGCGCCTTCGCCTTGAGTCGTGCGGCCAGCTCTGGACGTTTGTCCAGGTACGCCGCCCGATCGGACACGCCGCGCACAAATTCGTCGAGGTAGCGCTCCAGCGCCTCCCGGTCGCGCGAGATCGCTTCCCACGCGACGTAGAAATCGTTGTCGCGATCGTAGTACCCTTGCGCGTACGACGGGTGCGCGCCCCACGGCTCCACCACGACCGCATCCACGATCATGCCGGGGATGACGGTGCGGTTCGGATCGGCACGGATCACCGCTTCGTCCACCAGCTCCTCGACCACCACGATCACGTGCGCCGACGCGAATGCCGCCTCCTTTTGGACGCCGAGCAGACCCCAGATCTGGGTATTCCCTTGGGCGTCGGCGCGCTGCGCATGGATGATGCTCACGTCGGGGTTCAGCGCCGGGACGGTCGCGAGGGTTTCGCCGGTGTAGGGGCAGGTCACGTGTCTGATCCGCGGATTCACCCGCGGTAGGTCGGTCCCCATGTAGTTGCGCAGCGGCCAGAAAGGCAGCCGGGCGGCGCCCGCCGCGAAGCGCGCGACCATGCCGAAATGCGAGTATTCTTCGATCTCCAGTGGCGGCGCGCCCTTTCCCTCCACCGCGCGCCGGAACGCGTGCAGCGAGCCCACCCCCGGGTTCCCGGCCCAGGAGAACACCAGCTTCCGCGCACACCCCGCGGCGATCATCTGGTCATAGATCAGATCGGGGGTGAGGCGGCACAGCGTGAGGTCGCGCCGGTCCTGGCGGATGATCTCGTGGCCCGCGGCGAAGCAGATGAGATGGGTGAATCCTTCGATGACGACGGTATCGCCGTCGTGCACGAACCGGGCGACGGCGTCACGCAGCGTCGTCACCTTGCTCAATCGATCATCTCGGCCAGGCACTGATCGATGATCGCCAGCGCCGTGTCCACGTCCTGCTCGTCCACCACCAGCGGCGGCGCGAGCCGCAGCGTGCTCTTCCCCGCCCCGAGCAGCAGCAGTCCCCGGCGAAACGCGCGCTCCGTCAGGCCGGGCGGGATCTCCGGCGCGGGCTCCCGCGTGGCGCGGTCCTTCACGAACTCCACGCCGACCATCAGGCCGCGCCCCCGCACCTCGCCGATCGTGGCGTATTTCGCCTCGAGACGGCGCGCCCCCGCGAGCAGCCGCTCGCCCAGCGTCGGGACGTTGGGCAGGAGCTCGTGCTCCACCACGTCGAGCGTTGCGAGGGCCGCGGCGCAGCACACCGGGTTGCCGCCGAACGTCGAGCCGTGCGCGCCGGGGCGCCACCTCATGATCGACTCCTTCGCGATGATGGCCCCGATCGGCATGCCGCTGCCCAGGCCTTTGGCCGAGAGCAGGATGTCGGGCTCGACCGCTTCGTGCTCGCAGGCGAACATCTTCCCGGTGCGCCCCACGCCGCTCTGCACCTCGTCACACACGAGCAGGATGCTGTGCCGGTCGCACAGCTCCCGCAGCGCCGTCAGGTAGCCCGGCGGCGGAACCACGTAGCCCCCTTCGCCCTGGATCGGTTCCACGAAAACCGCCGCGACGCTCTGCGGGTCGACCTTCTTCGCGAACAGCTCGTCCTCGATGGCCGTCACGCAGCGCATCGTACACGCCGGCTCGCCCCGACAGTAGTCGCAGCGGTACCGGTAGCCGTACGGGACGTGGTGCACCTCCGGTAGGAACGGGGCGAACCCGGCGCGATGGATCGCCTTGCTCGCGGTGAGGCTCAAGCCGCCGTAGGTGCGGCCGTGGAACGCGCCCAGGAAGGCGATCACCGCCGGCCGTCCGGTCGAGTGGCGCGCCAGCTTGATCGCGCCCTCGACGGCCTCGGTCCCGGAGTTCGACAGGAACACGCGTTTCTTGCTCGGTCCCGGCGCCAGCGCGGCGAGCCGCTCGCACAGAGCCGCGAAGCTCTCGAAGTAGAAGTCGCTGCCGCAGATATGGAGGAACTTCGCGGCCGCCTCCTGAATCGCCCGGATGACCTTGGGGTGGCCGTAGCCGGTCGACGCGACCGCGATTCCGGCCATGAAATCGAGGTAGCGGTTGCCGTCCACGTCCTCGACCATGGCCCGCTCGCCGCGGGCGATCACCAGCGGATACTCCTTGGGGTACGACGTCGACGCCCAGCGGTCCTGGCGCGCGACGATCTCCCGCGCCTTGGGCCCGGGCGGCGCGACGACGATACGCGGATAGTCCCTCATGCCTCGATCACCGTACGGCTCTGCTCCCGCAGGAATTGCGCGACGTAATACGGGCCGCAGCCCCCCTTCCCCGTCGAACCCGAGCCCTTCCATCCCGTGAACGACTGCGCCCCCGGCCAGGCACCGGTCGTCGCGCCGGTGCGCTTGTTCACATAGCACACCCCCGCCTCGATCTCGTCGAAGAAGCGCTCGATCTCCTCGGCACGCCGGGAGAAGATCCCCGCCGTGAGGCCGTACTCCGCCTTGTTGGTCTCGGCGATCGCCGCGTCGAGCCCCGTCACCTCCGCCACGGCCAGAAATGGCACGAACAGCTCCTCGGAGAAGAGCGAGGAGGAAAGCGGCAACCGCGCGATCGTCGGTGCGACGAAGTGCCCGCGCTCGAACAGACCGCCCCGCAGCCGCTCCCCTCCGAGCAGGATCGCACCACCCGGCTCGCGCCGCGCCTGCGCCACGGCCCGCTCGAACGTCGCCACCGCTGCCGCGGTGATCACCGGCCCGAACGTCACGTCGCGCTCGGTCGGGTCACCGATCTTGAGCGCCCGTGTCTTGTCGACCAGCTTCTCGAGGAAGGGCCGCGCCACCTCCTCGTGTACGTATACGCGCGACGTGGCGCTGCACTTCTGGTTCTGCAACCCGAACGCCGACCGCACCACCCCTTCCGCGGCGGCATCCAGGTCCGCCGAATCCATGACGATCGCCGCGTTCTTGCCTCCCATCTCGAGCAGGCACGGCTTGATCCAGCCCTGCGCGAGCCCTCGGTAAATCTGCAGGCCCACGGTTTTCGAGCCGGTGAACACCACGCCGTCCACACCGGGGTGACGCCACAGGGCCTCGCCGGCTTCGGGACCGTATCCGGTCACGCAGTTGAAAACGCCCGCCGGCAGCCCCGCGTCGCGGTAGATCTCGTACAGGTGGACGCCCGTCCACGACGCGTCCTCCGCCGGCTTGTACACGACCGCGTTTCCCGCGACGAGCGCGGCGCACGACATGCCCGTGGAGAGCGCGAGCGGAAAGTTGAAGGGCGCGATGCAGCCGAACACTCCGTACGGCCGCAGCACATCGACGTTGCGCTCCGCCGGGGTGACCCGCGCCATCTGGCGCACGAATCCGTTCGCGTCCTCGATCTGCTGGCAGTAGTAGTCGATCAGGTCCGCCGACTCCTCCGCGTCGCCCATCGCTTCGACGCGGGACTTGCCGACTTCGAGGCTCATGACGGCCGCGAGCTCGAACTTGCGTTCGCGGATCAACCCCGCGGCGCGCCGCAGCAGCGCGACGCGCTCGCGCCAGGCGCGATGGGCCCACTCCGACTGGGCCGCCCGTGCCGCCCGGACGGCGCGGTCCACCAGGGGGGCCGTCGCGGCCGCGAAGCGGCCGAGCACCACGGCCGTATCGATCGGCGAGCGAGCGACGATGGGCGGTGCGGGTGATGCGACCGCCTCTCCGGCGATGGCGAGCGGATACTCGCGGCCCAGCTGCCCCCGCACCCGCGCCAGGGCATCGTCGAACTGCCGGTGAAACAGCTCCCAGTCGACGTTGGCCGACGTGTACGTGATCTTGGATTGCGCGGGTGCGAGGGCGGTCATGAGCGCTCGCCCGAGCTGACGGCTGACGGCTGACCGCTCTTCAACGTCGCGTCCAGCGCCTCCGCGAACCGGCGCACGATCTCGTCGATCTCCTGCTCCGTCACGATGAACGGCGGCGCGACCATCACGAGGTCCCCGTTCGTCCCATCGGCGTGACCGACGTTGGGCCACACGACGAGCCCCGCCTGCTGCGCGGCCTCGGTGAACGATTCGGCGAACCGGGCCGCGCGGGGCAACGCCGCGCGCGTGCCCTTGTCCTCGACGAACTCGATTCCTGCGAGCAGCCCGCGCCCCCGCACGTCCCCCACATGGGGCAGCTCCCGGAGCGCCGCCAGCCGCTCCTGCAGAACGCCACCCAGCGCGGCACACCGCTCCACCAGCTTGTGCCGCTTCAAGTGGCGGACGGCGGCGAGCCCGGCGGCGCACGCCATCGGGTGGTGCGAGAACGTCTGCGCGTGCAGGAAGCTGCCGGACCCGTTGGCAATCACGTCGATGATCCGCTCCGGCGCCGCCACGGCGGAGAGCGCCGCGTACCCGCCCGAGATCCCTTTGCCGAGCGTCATGAGGTCCGGCACCGCGCCGTACGGCTCGATCGCCCACCACGTCCCCGTGCGGCCCGCGCCGCACAGGATCTCGTCGGCGATGAAGAGCACCTGATGGCGGTCGCAGATCTCCCGCACCCGCCGGAAGTACTCGGGGCGGGGCGTGGATGCGCCGGTGGAGGAGCCGCCCACCGGCTCGGCGATGAACGCCGCCACGCGGCTCGCGCCGATCCGGGTGATCGCCTCTTCCAGCACCGCACCACTGCACACGCGACACGCGGGATCGTCGCCGCGACAGCGGCAGCGGTAAGGATAGGAGGCGGGCACGCGATGCACGTCCACCAGCCAGTCACGGAACATCGTCTGGTATTGCTCGCGCGCCGAGGCGGAGAGCGCCAGGAGCGTGTTCCCATGATAGGCGGGTGCGAGCGCGATGATCTCGTGCTTCTCGGGTTTCCCCCACTCCACCCAGTACTGGCGCGCCAGCTTCAGCGCCGCTTCCACCGCCTCGGAGCCGCTCGACAGGAAGTACAGCTTGTCCATGTCCCCCGGGAGCGTAGCGGCGAGCTCTCGGGCGAGCTCCTCGACCGGCCCGTGGGTGAAGGCGGTGCCCGAGAGATAGCCGAACAGGCGGGCCTGCTGCGCCATGGCATCCGCGATCTCGGCGCTCGCATGGCCCAGATTCGCGACGTACGCGCCGCCGACGGCGTCGAGGTAGCGCTTGCCGTCCTCGTCGATGAGCCAGCACCCCTCGCCGCGCACGATGCGCGGGAAAGTGCGCCCGAGCTTGCGGTAGAAGACGTGGCTGTCGGGATAGCGGTAGGCCGTCACGCGCACTCCATTCGTTTCCGACTCCGCGGAAAGCTACGACGCCGGGGCCCCGACGGCGAGCCGGACTAGCCCCGTCCCCGGCGGACGCTAGCTTACGTGCGGACCCACTCATTCACCATGACCAAGCTCCTGCGCCTGTTGCTCGTCGCCCCGCTCGTGGGCGGCACACCCTTGCTCGCCCAAACGAGCGCGATCGCCCCCGGAGACAATCTCGTGACCGATGGCGTGCCGCCCGTCCCGGCGTCCATCGCGGAGGCCGCCCGCCGCTACAGTGAGTTTCGTTCGGCGGCGTTCTGGGACTGGCATCCGACACGTCGCGAGATGCTCGTCGGCACGAGGTTCGGCGACGCGCAGCAGCTCCACCGGGTGAAGCTCCCGGGGGGGGCGCGCACGCAACTCACGTTTTTTGCGGACCCCGTCTCGCAGGCGTCGTACCAGCCGATCGACGGCCGCTACATCGTGCTCGGCAAGGACGTGGGCGGCGGCGAGTTCTTCCAGAAGTACCGCTATGACGTCGCGACCGGCGATGTCACGCTGCTGACGGATGGCAAGTCCCGCAACGTCGGCGGGGTCTGGTCACACAAGGGCGACCGCTACGCCTATATGTCCACCCGACGCAATGGTCGGGACCTGGACCTGTGGGTGATGGACCCCGCCGATCCGCGGACCGATCGCCTGGTGGTCGAGCTCATGGGCGGCGGGTTTGCGCCGCTCGACTGGGCACCAGACGACCGCACGATCCTGCTGCACCAGGGGATCTCGGTGAACGAGAGCTACCTCTGGCTGGCCGACGTCGCCACCGGCGTGAAGACGCTGCTCACGACGCCCGGCGCAGACACGGTCGCCTACGGCGGGGGCGGAGCGCGGTTCAGCCGCGACGGCAAGGGGATCTATCTCACGACCGACCAGGGCTCGGAGGTGCGACGACTCGCGTATCTCACGTTGCTCGGCAAGCGCTACCGCTTCCTGAGCGACCGTCTCCCCTGGGACGTGGACGAGTTCGCCCCTTCCCCCGACGGGCGGTGGATCGCCTTCGTGACCAACGAAGACGGCGTCGGCGCGCTGCACGTGATCGGCGCCGCGACCGGCGCGGAGCGGCGCATCCCGAAGTTGCCGACGGGGCTGATCGGCAACGTCACCTGGCGCCGCACCGGCGCGGAGCTCGGCTTCTCGTTCAGCTCCGCCCGCTCAACCGAGGACGCCTATTCGCTCGACGTGCCGACGGGCCGACTGACGCGGTGGACTGAAAGCGAGACCGGTGGGCTCAATGGCGCGGATTTCGCGGAGCCGGAGCTGATCCACTGGCCGAGCGCCGACGGCCGCTCGATCTCCGGCTTCCTCTACATGCCCCCGACCCGCTTTTCCGGCCGGCGGCCCGTCATCATCAACATCCACGGTGGCCCGGAAGGCCAGTCACGTCCCGGGTTCCTGGGCCGCAACAACTACTACCTGAACGAGCTCGGCGTCGCGCTGATCTTCCCCAACGTCCGCGGCTCGACGGGCCACGGGAAGACCTTCGCCAAGCTCGACAACGGGACGTTGCGCGAGGGCGCGTACAAGGACATCGGCGCCCTGCTCGACTGGGTCCGCGCGCGCGCCGATCTGGACCCGGACCACGTGCTCGTGACCGGCGGGAGCTACGGCGGTCATATGACGCTCGTGAGCGCGACGCTCTACAACGACCGGGTCTGCTGCACGGTGGACGTGGTCGGCATCTCCAACCTCGCCACGTTTCTCAAGAACACGTCCGGATACCGCCAGGATCTGCGCCGCGTCGAGTATGGCGACGAGCGCGACTCCACCCAGCGGGCGTGGATGGAGCGCACCGCACCGCTCAACAACGTGAACAAGATCACGAAGCCGCTGTTCATCGTCGCGGGGCTGAACGATCCGCGCGTGCCTCACAGCGAAGCCGACCAGATGGTCGCCGCCCTGAAGCAACGCAGCGTGCCGGTCTGGTATCTCCTGGCGAAGGACGAAGGTCACGGGTTCCGGAAAAAGGCCAACCAGGACTTCCAGTTCTACGCGACGATTCTCTTCACCCAACGCTACCTCCTGGGCCAGGAGGTCTCGAACCTCACCCGCTAGACGTTGACCGCCCGCATCCCGCCATCGGCGTACCGGTCTCCCGCCGCCGCGCCGATCGGCGCGACCGCGTCGATGCGCTTGAGCTCTTCGGGCGTCAGCCGGACGTCGAGCGCGCGCGCGTTCTCCTCGAGCCGGGCGCGCTGCTTCGTCCCCGGGATCGGCACGATATCCTTCCCCCGGCTGAGGAGCCAGGCGAGCGCGAGCTGCGCCGGCGTGCAGGACTTCGCTCGCGCCATCTCCTCGATGCTCCGCACCAGGTCGAGGTTTCGCTGGAAGTTCTCTCCCTGAAAGCGCGGATTGTTGCGTCGCCAATCGTCGGCCGGCAGGTCCTCCACCCGCCGGAAGCGACCCGTGAGAAACCCCCTCCCGAGCGGGCTATACGCCACGAAGCCGATCCCCAGCTCCCGGCAGGTCGGCAGAATATCGGCCTCGGGGTCGCGACTCCACAGTGAATACTCGGTCTGGAGTGCGCTGATCGGGTGCACCTGGTGAGCACGCCGGATGGTCGCGGGCGACGCTTCGGAGAGCCCGAGGTATCGCACCTTGCCACCCCGCACCAGCTCGGCCATGGCGCCCACGGTTTCCTCGATCGGCACGCTGCGATCGACGCGGTGCTGGTAATACAGATCGATCGTGTCCACGCCCAACCGCTTGAGCGACGCGTCGCAAGCGGCGCGCACGTAGTCCGGCCTGCCGTTCACGCCCCGGAAGCTGCCGTCGGGACCGCGCACGTTTCCGAACTTCGTCGCCAGGACTACCTGGCCCCGCCGGCCCGCGATAGCGCGGCCCACGAGCTTCTCGTTGGTGAACGGGCCGTACATGTCGGCGGTGTCGAGGAACGTAAGCCCCATGTCGAGAGCGCGCTGAATCGTGGCGATCGACTCGGCGTCGTTGCGGCCGCCGTAAAACTCCGACATCCCCATGCATCCCAGGCCGAGCGCGGAAACTACGAGGCCCTGCCTGCCAAGCGTGCGTTGCTGCATGTGACGACTCCTTGCGGGTCAGTGGGTATCAGTTGGCTGCAACCACGCAGGACGCCACCAGGTTCCGGACCGTCGCCGGCGCGACGTTGCTGCCCCCCGGCCACACCCGCACTCACGCCTCGTCCCGGTCCACGACGTACACGTTGCGCTGCGCCGTCGGCACAATGACCATGTCGAGGACGTTGACGTGCTCGGGCAGGTTGACCACATACGCGATCGCATCCGCGATGTCGTCGGCCGTGAGCGGCTGGAACCCGCGGTACACCGCCTTGGCGCGCGCCGCGTCGCCGTGGAACCGCACCTCGGAGAACTCCGTTTCCGCGAACCCCGGGTCGACGCTCGAGACGCGAATCGGCGTCCCCGCCACGTCCAGGTTCATCCCCTCCGAGAGCGCGCGCACGCCGTACTTCGTGGCGTTGTAGACGTTTCCCTGCGGGTACGTCATGTGTCCGGCGGTCGAGCCGATGTTCACCACGTGGCCCCGCCGCCGCGCCACCATGTGCGGCAGGATCGCGCGGGTGACATTGAGTAGGCCCTTCAAGTTCGTGTCGATCATGCGATCCCAGTCCTCGGGGTCGCCCTCGTAGATCTTCGACATCCCGCTCGCGAGACCGGCGTTGTTGATCAGCACATCCGGGACGTGCCCGCCAGCGACGAGGTCGGCGGCGGCCCGGTTCACCACCGCCCGATCGCGCACGTCCACCTGCGCGAGCAGCACGGACGTCCCGTGGCGCTCCCGCAGCTCGGCGGTGAGCCGCTCGAGCCGGTCGACGCGGCGCGCCCACAACACGAGCGTCGCGCCCTCCGCGGCGAAGCGGCGTGCGCACGCCGCGCCGATCCCCGAGCTCGCGCCGGTGACGAGCACCAGCTTTCCCTCGATCCGATTGATCCGATCCATGACGCCCTTACGCCCTCCCCGAGTCGGTCACATGGTGGAGCCGGCGTCCCAACTTGACAAGGTGGCAGCGCCACGCGTGCCGGCCGTCGCGCACTGCAACCTATCCGAACGCCCCGATGGCGGCACCCGAGAATCTCCCCGGGGGTACGACCGGTCTTCACCGCCGGAGTCCGTGCGGCCCCGGCGCTCCACTTCGTAACACAGGGAGGTGCTCCCATGTCACAACTCACCGTGCTTCGGACACCGCTCCTCGCCGCGCTCGCCGGGTTGCTTCTGCCCGGCGTCGCGACGCGGAGCGGCAACGCCCCTGAGCCCTCGCGGCTCGTCTTCCGGACGGAGTTCGCGGGCGTCGATAAGGCCGGCGACTGCTTGTGGAGCGGGCGGGTCGACGGGGACGGCGGCGCCGTCGTGACGCTCGCGCTCCGGCAGGTGGAAGACCCGGCGCAGGCGGCGAACCCCGTCTGGCACGTACGCGCACACTGGTCCCTCACGGCGCCCCGCCCCGGTCGCTCCTTCTCGGCCGACTTGGAGGGGATGGTGGATTGGAAAGCGGGCGTGGGGCGTCTGAGCGGGGTCATCACCAGCGGGTGGATGCGCGGCGGGTGGGTCCAGCAGGACGCCCGGCTGGTCTCGGGCGACGTGCGCGGCACGCTCCAGATCACCCCGGCCCTCGCTTCGCGGTAGCGCACACGCTTCAGCGTTGTGCCACCGAGCTCGTCCGGCAGCGGGCACGCTTCAGCGTTGTGCCTCGCCGAGCCCATCCTTCAGGATGGGGAAACGCGTACGATGACTCGGACCTGGAGTCTCCGCCGCGCCCCCGGGCTCACCGCATGTTCCCCGTGTGTCCCAAGGAGTAGCGCCCGGGCTGTGGCCACACGCACAGCCCGTGCGGCTCCCGGCCGACCGGGATGCGGTGCGTGAGCCGGCCGGTCTGCGCGTCGAAGACGTACACCTCGCTGTCGTAGCGACCCGAGAGCCACAGCTCCCGCCCGTCGGCGGTCACGTTCCCCATGTCGGGGCTCCCGCCGCCCGGCACCGGCCAGGTGGCGACGATCCGCTGCGTCGCGGGATCCAGCACGGTGATGCTCCCCGGTCCGTGGCGGCCGCCCGCGGTGGTATTCCATCCGCGGTTGCTGATGTACATCCGACGCCCGTCCCGGCTGGGGTAGATGCCGTGCGTGCCCTTTCCGGTCGCGACGAACCCGATGCGGCGGAAGGCGTCCGGGTCTACCAGGTAAACGCCGTTCGCCATCATGTCGGCGACGTAGAACACATGCCCGTCGGGCGACGCGCGGATGTCCTGCGGCATGGCCCGGGCGCCCAGCCCGTCGGGATCGAGCACCAGATACCCGACCACGCGACGGGCGGAGACGTCGAGTTTGAGCAGCTCGCCCGAGAACTCGCACGTCGCGATGGCGTAGCGCCCGTCGGCCGTAAACTCCATGTGGTCCACGCCCTTGCACTCGACCGGCACTGATTGGACGAGGGACATCGTGTGTGCGTCCCGGAAATCGAGCCGCCGCAACCGCTCGGCCACGACGATGGCCCAGCGGCCATCGGGCGTGAAATACATGTTGTACGGATCGGCGACCGGCACGCTCTCCCCTTCACGGCCGTTCGCAGGATCGATCGGTGTGAGTGTGTTTCCGAGGTTGTTCGCTACCCACAGGGTCGCGAGGTCGTACGACGGCACCACGTGCTGCGGCAGGGCGCCGGTCGCGAAGGTGCGCAGCGCGCGATAGGTCAACGGGTCGATCACCGTGACCGTGCCGTCTTTGCTGTTAGGCACGTACACGAACGGCACGGCGCGCCGCGCCGCCGGGCTGAGCATCCCGGCGCCGGCGGCGGCATACAGGTTCGGCGGCACGCTATCCAAGGGGGCCCGCGTCTGGGCGGCGCCCGGCCCCGCGGCGGCGACCACCAGCGTTGCGAGTACGGCGTTGCGCATACGCACCATGACGAGAGTCACCCAGCCTGGCACCATGACCGCGCACGGATAGTTTACTGCACGCCCGGTCCGAATTGCGAGTCCCCTGCATGCTGCATATGCCGAGAATCGCCGTCTTGCTGGTTGCCGCCACGCTGGTGGCGTCGCCCGCCCCCGCCCCCGCGCAGCGCCGCGTCACGATGCCGCGACAAGCCCTCGGCTTCGACGTCGGCGCGGACTATCACCTCGCCACCTACACGCAGCTCGAGGCGTACTGGCGGACGCTCGCCAGGGAGTCGCCGCGTATGGCGCTGCGCGAGATCGGCAAGACCGCCGAGGGCCGGCCCCAACTCATGGCAATCATCACCGCCCCCGAGAACCACAAGCGCCTCGCTCACTATCAGGATATCGCTCGGCGGCTGACGCGGGCGGAGGGGCTGAGTGACGGGCAGGCACACGCGCTGGCCCGCGACGGGAAGGCGGTGGTGTGGATCGATGGTGGCCTGCACGCCACCGAGGTGCTGGGCGCGCATCAGCTGATGGAGCTCGTCTATCAAATGGTGAGCCGGGACGACCCCGAGACCCGCCGCATCCTCGACGACGTCATCCTGCTCGCGGTGCATGCGAACCCCGACGGCATGGAGCTGGTCTCGAGCTGGTACATGCGCGAGGCGGACTCGCTCAAGCGCTCGACGGCGGGCATCCCGCGGCTGTACCAGAAATACATCGGCCACGACAACAACCGCGACTTCTACATGGTGACCCAACCCGAGACCGAGCACATGGCCCGGGTCATGTTTCGGGAGTGGTTCCCGCAAATCGTCTACAACCACCACCAGACGGGCCCGGCCGGCACCGTGCTGTTCGCACCGCCGTTCCGCGATCCGTTCAATTACTACTTCGACCCGCTCGTGCCGATCGGGATCGACATGGTCGCCGCCGCGATGCACGAACGCTTCCTCGCGGAGGGGAAGCCGGGGGCGACCATGCGCTCGGGGGCGCCGTACTCGACGTGGTGGAACGGTGGGCTGCGGACCACGGCGTACTTCCACAACATGATCGGGCTCCTGACGGAGGCGATCGGCAACCCGACGCCGATCGATATCCCGTTCGTCCCCGACCGTGCGCTGCCAAAGGGCGATATGCCGTCACCCATCGAGCCGCAGCAGTGGCACTTTCGGCAGTCGATCGACTACTCCATCACCGCCGACCGCGCGATCCTCGATTACGCCTCGCGCTACCGCGAGACGCTGCTGTACAACATCTACCGCATGGGAGAGAATGCGATCGAGCGCGGCAGCGCGGACCACTGGACGGTGCACCCGCAGCTCATCGAGGCCGTCAAGGCGGCGGCGCTGAAAGACAGCGCGCTCGACACCATCCGGAGCGCGCGTACGCGGGACGGCCGGGTGCCCACGAAGTACTTCGCCCTGCTGCACGAGCCGGCGCTGCGCGACCCGCGCGGCTACATTCTTCCGTCCGACCAGGCCGATTTCCCGACCGCCACCAAGTTCGTGAATACGCTGATCAAGAACGGCGTGACGGTGCTGCGGGCGACGCGGGACTTCGACGCGGCGGGCCGGCACTATCCTGCCCAGTCCTACGTCGTGAAGGCGGCCCAGGCGTTCCGGCCGCACGTCCTCGACATGTTCGAGCCGCAGGACCACCCCAACGACTTTCAGTATCCGGGCGGCCCGCCGATCCCGCCGTACGACAACGCGGGCTGGACCCTGGCCTATCAGATGGGCGTGGCCTTCGATCGCATTCTGGACCGATTCGACGGTCCGTTCGAGCCCGTGAGAGACACGGCGACGCCGCCCCGCGGCACGGTCAGCCACGCGGACGGCGCCGCCGGCTTCCTGCTGAGTCATCGCGTGAACGACGCGGCGGTCGCCACCAATCGGCTGCTCGCCAAGGGGGAGGAAGTCGACTGGCTCGTACAGCGGGTCGCGGCGAACGGCGGCGATTACCCCGCCGGCACGATCTTCATCCCGGCCACGCCCGCGAGCGTTCCGCTCGTGCGGCAGCTCGCGACCGACCTCGGCCTGAGCTTCGACGGGCTCGCCACCCGCCCGGCGCAAGCGCTGCGCGTGCACCCCGTGCGCATCGGGTTGTGGGACCGCTACGGGGGCTCGATCCCGTCCGGCTGGACCCGCTGGCTGCTCGAGCGGTTCGAGTTCCCCTTCGAGGTCGTCTATCCGCCGACGCTCGACGCCGGCAAACTCGCCGACCGCTACGACGTGCTCGTCTTCCCCGACGGCGCGATCCCGCTGAATGACCGTGACCCGGAGGACGACTTCGTCGGCCCGCCTCCGGCACCCGAGACGATTCCGGCGGAGTACCGGAACCGGCTCGGCCGCGTCACCCTGCAGAAGACCGTGCCGCTGCTGCGACAATTCCTCGCCGACGGCGGCACCATCATCGCGCTCGGGAGCGCAACCAGCCTGGGTCAGCATATCGGTCTCCCGCTCGCCAGCCACCTGGTGTTGGACGGGAAGCCCCTCCCGCGCTCCAGGTTTTACGTGCCGGGCTCGCTGCTCCAGGCACGCGTCGACACGACGCGCCCGCTCGCCTACGGCATCCCGGGGCGAGTCGATGTGTTCTTCGACAACAGCCCCGTGTTCGATCTCCGTCCCGATGCGGCCGTCGCCGGCCTGCGCCCGGTGGCGTGGTTCGACTCGGACCATCCGCTGCGCAGCGGCTGGGCGTGGGGCCAACAGTATCTCAAGGATGGCGTCGCGGCCATCGAGGCGCCGATCGGCGACAAAGGCGGGAAGCTGCTGCTGTTCGGGCCGGCGATCCTGAACCGCGGCCAGCCGCACGGGACGTTCAAGCTCTTCTTCAATGGGATCTACCTTGCCCGCGCCGCGCCGGCTGCTCCGGCTAACGCCAATCGATGACGATCTTGCCCGTGTTCGCGTTGTCGCGCATGCGCTGAAACGCCCCGGCCGCCCGCGCCGGCGGGAACACCGAGTCGATCGTCACGCGCAGGGTCCCGGTGTCGAACGCCGGCAGGATGTCCCGCCGGAACTGCGCAACCAGCGCGGCTTTCTCCGTGCGGCTGCGCGCCCGCAGGGTGGAGCCGATGAGTCGCGCGCGCTTCCGCATGAGCAGGGAGAGATCGAGGGCTGCGCCGGCCCCGCCCAGCGTGGCGATGCTGATGATCCGGCCCCCGGAAGCCAGCACGGCGAGATCTCCCGGCAGCGTCGCGGCGCCGATCGGATCGAGCACGACGGCCACGCTGTCCTGGCCCCAGTGCCGCTCGATCTCCGTCACCGCGTCGGGGCCGAGCAGCGCCAAGTCGGCGCCCGCCGCCGCCAGCGCGACAAGTTTGCCCGCCGTGCGCGTGGTAGCCGCCACCCGGGCGCCGACGAGTTTCGCCAATTGGATCGCGGCCAGCCCCACGCTGGACGCGCCCGCGTGGATGAGCACGCCGTCACCAGACGAGACGCCGCCCTCCACCACCAGGTTCACGAAGGCGGTCAGGAAGGCTTCCGGGATGCCCGCCGCGGCCACGAGATCGAGCTCGGGCGGCGCGCGGAACACCTGCCCACGCGGCGCGGCGACGTACTCGGCGTGCCCCCCGCCGGCGAGCAGCGCGCACACCCGCTCGTCCGAGCCCGGCAGCGTTCCCGCGACCTCGAGCCCGAGGATCTCGGGCTCTCCGGGCGGGGGGGGATAGTGTCCCGCGATTTGCCAGAGGTCGGCGCGGTTGAGGCCTGAGGCTGCCACCCGCACCAGCACTTCCCCTGCCTGCGGTACGGGGGGATCGATCTCCCGAAGCTCGCTGAGATAGCGGCCGTCGCGCTCCGTCACATGCAGGTGTTTCATGACGCCTTCGCGTGACGCCTTTCGTGCTACGGTTTCGTGCTACGCCTTCGTGCTACGGTTTTCGTGCTACGTGTCTCAGGTTATGTTAACCGCCGCTATGAAGCGACGCTGCTGGGCAGGAACCGACGATCCGCTGATGCTGGCTTACCACGACGATGAATGGGGCGTGCCGCTGCACGGCGACCGCAAGCTGTTCGGGAAGCTCATCCTGGACGGCTTCCAGGCGGGCCTGTCGTGGGCGGTGATCCTGCACAAGCGGGCGCGGTTCCTGGAGGCCTTCGACGGGTTCGACCCGGAGCGCATGGCACGCTACAACGCGCAGAAGATCGCCCAGCTGCTCCGGGACCCCGGGATCGTGCGCAACCGGCAGAAAGTGCGGGCCGCCGTGTCGAACGCGCGCGCGTTTCTCGACCTGGTCGAGCGCGACCGCTCGTTCGACGCGTTGCTGTGGAGCTTCGTGGGAGGTGCGCCGAAGCAATACCGCCGCCGCAGCCTGCGCGACCTCCCGGCCCGCTCCCGCGAATCGGACCGGATGAGCGCCGCGCTCGTCCAGCGCGGCTTCCGGTTCGTCGGACCCACGATCTGCTACGCGTTCATGCAAGCGGTGGGAATGGTGAACGACCATCTCGTGACGTGCTACCGGCACGCCGAGCTGCGCCGGCTCGTGGCCGCGGGTTGATTCCGGCGTCCGGTCCGCGACCCGCCCGCTCGTGCGAGAGCCCGCGCAAGGGTAGCTTGCTTGATGACGACGTACCACACCCCAAGGAGTGATCCGATGGCACCGGTTTCGCTGGAGCGCTTCATCAAGCAGCTGGACGCGCTGAAAACGGAAATGGACGCGGGACAGCTGAAGACGAGCGAGTACGATCAGCGTCTCGCCCGGGCGATCCGGGAGCTGCGGGAGCAGAAGCTGGACGCCGACCGCGGCGCCGTCGCGCAGGCTCTCACCGACGCGTTGCAGCGCGGCATCATCACGCCCACCGTCAAGGGACACATCGAAAAGCGCTTGGGGTTGGTGTAGCCCGAGCTACGCCGTCATTTTTTCCAACTCCGCCTCCACGCGGCGGCGGTCGGCGGCATCCCCAGCGCTGCCATACAGCTCCCGAGCACGCTCCAGGTACGCGCGGGCCTCTTCGCGCTGGCCCAGGCGCTCACGGAACAAGCCGTACTCGACGTACACCTGGGCTTCGGTGGTGGGGGAGGGCTCGAGCATGCGACTCAGCTCGATCGCCTGCTCGAAGAAGACGAACCCCGTTTCGTCCAGCTGCCGGCCCCGCAACTTCCCCATCAGCGTGTAGATCTGTACCAGGCGGCTCGTGAGGTTGCCCCCGATCGCCACCTGCTCGGCACGTCGCATCTCCTCCTCGCCGTCCAGGAAGCGCCCCGCCTCGAGGTGCAGCTCGGCGAGGTTCAAGCGAATCGAGACTTCGAGCCCGGCGTCGCGCGGGGCGCGTTGCAGCCACGCGAGCGCCTCCCGGTACGCCCCCGACGCCACCTGGGAACGGCCCAGCTGCGCTTCGAGCTGCCCCTGCGTGTTCAGGAGCTCGGGCATCTCCTCGGCGGCCTCGACAGCGTCGAAGCATTCCCGCGCCCGGCGCAGATGCTCACCGGCGACCGTCGGGTCCCCTTGATGGCGCGCCAGCACGCCGAGGTGCCGCTCGAGTCGGCCGATCTGCCGCTGGTCGCCGCCCGCGGTCGCGAGCCGCAGCCCGCGGGCGTACCACGCCTGGGCGCCCGTCCATTGGCTCTGGGCGAGCGCCGCGTCGCCCAAACCCTCGCACGCCGCGATGGCACCCGTCTGATCGAACTCGGCTTCCGCAATCGCCAGCGCCCGCTGGAAGTGACGGGCACCCTCCGCGTATTGACCCAATCGGAGAAACAGCTCCCCGAGCGAGCGGAGCGACTCCACCTCGGGGCGCCGGTCCTGCAGGGCCTGGGAGATCCGCAGCGCGACGTCGTACCACGCCCGTGCCTGGCTGAGCCGGGCGACGCGCTCTTCGCCACGGCCGGCGCGGACCAGCGCCGCGACCGCCCCGGCCCCATCTCCCCGCTGCTGGCATTCGAGCGCCTCGACGTACGCCCGATACAGCGTCTGGAGATGCTCCGTGATCACGTGGAACGCCTGCGGCATGTGGTGCCGCAGCTCCTCCGGCTGGACGCCGCGTTTGCCGAGCGTGAGATACGGGCCGGAGCTCGACCACAACGCGCGCTCGTCGGGCCGCGAGATCGAGACGAGCAGGGCCCGCAACGGGCCGAGCGCTTCGATATCGGGAAGCAGTGCGAGGGCCTTTTCGACCCGCACCGGCGGCAGCGGGGGCGTCACAGGCCGTACTCCTTCATCTTCCGCGTGAGCGTATTGCGGTGGATCCCGAGGATCTCCGCCGCCGCACCGATCTGGCCGTTGGTGTGCGTGAGCACGCGCGTGATGTGCCGCGCCTCGACTTCCGCGAGCGTCAGCAGCGCACCCTCCGGCCGGTCGGGGAGTGTCGCTTCTTCCCCGCGAAACTCCTCCGGGAGGTGCTCGGCGCGCAGCACGTCGTCGGTGGCCACGATCACCGCCCGCTCGATGACGTTGCGCAGCTCGCGGACGTTCCCGACCCACGCGTGGTTACGCAGCAGCTCGAGCGCCCGATCCGAAATCGCGTGGATCTGTTTCCCGTACCGCTCGGCGAACTGACGGACGAAGTACGCCGTGAGGAGGAGGAGATCGTCCCCGCGCTCCCCGAGGCGCGGCAGACGGATCTGGACGACGGCCAACCGATAATACAGGTCTTCGCGAAACCGGCCCTGCTTGATCGCTTCCTTGAGATCGCGGTTCGTCGCCGCGATCAGACGGACGTCGACGGGAATCGTGTCCGTGCCGCCCACGCGCTCGATCTCCCGCTCCTGGACCGCCCGCAGGATCTTGGCCTGCAGCGCGAGGCTCATGTCCGCGATCTCGTCGAGGAACAATGTGCCGCCACCGGCCTGCTCGAACCGACCAACCTTGCGCATCACCGCCCCGGTGAACGCGCCTTTCTCGTGCCCGAACAGCTCGCTTTCAAGCAGGTTCTCGGGAATCGCGGCGCAGTTGACGGCGACGAACGCTCCCGACGACACCGGCCCGTTGACGTGGACGGCGCGGGCCACCACTTCCTTGCCGGTGCCCGACTCGCCTTGCACGAGCACGGTGGCCGTGCTCGGGGCGACCCGTGCGATCAGCTTGTACACGTCGAGCATCGCCGCGCTCTGGCCCACGAGCGCGTACGGTCCGACCGCGTGCGGTTCGACGGCGGGCAGCGTCACGGCCGCTTCGGTGATCGGACGCGCACGACGCAGCGCGCGCAGGAAATCCTCTCGCCGCACCGGGAGCGAGAGCACGTCGAGTACTCCCAGCTTCTCGGCACGCAGCACGAGACCCATCGACGGGCTGTGCGCCACGGCGATCAGGCGCGGCGCGGCGGTCACGCCCCGCAGCGTATCCACCCACCAGGCGAGATCGTCGTCCGCGTGCTCGCCCAGCACGGCCACCACGACGTGCCACCGCCCGGTGCCGAGTTGACGCACGGCCCGCGGCAGGTCGGCCGCGGCCTCGATCTCGGCGCCGCCTTCCCCGACCCACTGGCGGATGCTGTGGAGCAGCCCTCCGCTGCCGCTGCCCTCGGCGCCGACGGCGAGCATCCGCAACACCTGCCGCTCCTCATCGCGCGGTGCGGCGGGGGGAGTAGCGGGAGACCCGCTTGGTACCACTCTGGTCATGCCCTGACTTGCCCGCCCCCCGCGTAGCGCGCGACCAGGACGAGCGCATCATCCGTGCCCTTGCCATACCGGGCGAGGATCTCGTCGGCGAGTTGTTGCGGGGTCGCGTCGGTCTGGAGGCCCTCGGAGAATCCGCCGCGGATGCCGTCGGTAGCGAAGATGAGGAGGTCCCCGGGCGCCATCGGCACCACATCGGTCCGCAGCGGCGGGAGCTCGGCGCCCCCGACGATGCCGCCGCGCGTCACTAGCGAGGCGCGCGCGGGGCGCCGATTCGGCGCCGCGTGCAGCACAAGACCCTCGACGTTCCCCACGCCCAGCCAAGTGAGCGACGGCTGGACGCCGCCGAGGTAAGCGAGGCTCATCACGACCCCGCGCGAGCCCGCGAGCGCCTCATGACAGCGTCGCACGAGCGGCGATAGGGACTCCTCCGCGTACCGGTCGAGCGCCGCCACGGCCGCGCGGGCGGCGGCGGCCGCCTCCGCACCGTGCCCCAGCCCGTCCACCGCCGCGACGAGCACGCCACGCCCCACTTGCTTGACGAGATGGAGATCACCCGATTCCTTCTCGCCGGCGTGCGCCAGCGTGGCCACCCCCCAGTCGATCACGGGAGGAGCGTCCACCGACGCCTCACGCATGCCGCCGGCGCCATTTCTTCATCGTCACGGTGGTCCCCTTGCCCGGAATGGACACGACGTCGAAGTCGTCCATCAAGCGCCGCGCCCCCGGCAGCCCCAGACCCAGCCCCCCCGATGTCGAGTACCCGTCCTGCAGCGCGCGGGCGACGTCGGGAATCCCGGGCCCCTGATCGCGCGCGACGATGATCACGCCATCGAGGTCCCCGTTCATGACCGTGCGCAGCGCGATCTCGCCCCGCTTGGCGTACATCAGGATGTTGCGGGCGATCTCGGAGATGGCAGCGGCGATGACGGTCTGGTCGCCGCTCGAGAACCCCGCCTCGGCGGCGAGCTCCCGCCCTTTCTGCCGGGCGCTGACGACATCGACGTCGGATGTGATCGGAACGAGCAGCTCTTCAGCCACGGGTTACCCGGCCCCGCACGCGCTCGAGGCGCTCCTGGCCCTGCCGATCCAAATAGGCGAGCCCCTCCTCGAGGTCGAGCGCTGTGGAGACGCCCTTGAGTGTCAGGCCGAGCTGCACCATCGCGAACGCGACCTCGGGCTGGATGCCGACGATCACTGTTTCGGCCCCGCGCAACCGCGCCATGTGCGCGATGTCGCGCAGCGTGCGGACGGCGAAGGAATCCATGACGTCGAGCGCGGTCACGTCGACGATCACACCGCGGGCGCGGTACTTCCCGACGCGCTCGATCAGGGCCTCGCGTAACGCCGACAGATCGGCGTCGGTGAGCGCCGACTGGATGGACGCGATGAGATAGAGCCCCTGCTTCAGGATCGGAACTTCCACCACGCCCTCCGTCTACGAAGTGGGGTGCGACGTCACGGCTTCGGGACCGGCTCTTCCAGCGGGACGACCTTGTAGCCGAGCAGCCGCTCCGCTTCCTCGATGCCACCCTGCAGGTCGCCGACCGTGGCCATTTCGCTCAGGTCGACGCCGATGGTCACCAGCGTCTGCGCGATCTCGGGCGAGAGGCCGGTAACGATCACCGTCGCGCCCAGTAGGCGCGACGCTTCGACGGTCTGCACGAGGTGGTTCGCGACGTTCGAGTCCATGGCCGCTACACCGGTGATGTCGATCACGACCACCTTGGCGCGGTTGGTGCGAATCGCACGCAGCAGCTGCTCCGTCAGCTGGCGCGCCCGCTGGGGGTCGATCACGCCGATGATGGGGAGAATGAGCAACCGTTCGCGTACCTGTAGCACCGGCGTGGACAGCTCGCGGATCGCCTCCTGCTGCTGCCGGATGATACGCTCGCGCTCCTGCACGAAGCCCACCGCCACGGTGTTCGCCACCCGGTTGGCCGCGGGCTCGTACGCGTCGAGAATGCGATTCAGCTTGTCGAAGTCCTCGTGGTACTTCCCGAACAGCGAGCGCGCCAGCACGTCGCGCAACAGCAACACGATACCGACCACCTCGTGCGTCTCGACGCCGCGCGGAATGATACGCTCCGACAGGTTGCGGGCGTACGCCTGCAACGCCTCGAATGTCCCTGTCTCGAGCGCTTCCACGTAGTTGTCGTACACCGAGGTCGCTTCGGCGAAGATTTCCTCCTCCGTCATGGCCGTGAGGAGCTGCGCCCGCGTGATGCGGCGTGCCCACTCTTCGCGCAGCTGCGTCCGATTCTGGCGAAGGTGCGCGACCAGCTCACGCAGCAGCGCCGCAGTGGACTCCGACTGGGCCTGCGGATCGAGCGGCGACGGGGCCTGGGGGTCCTTCCCTTTTGCAGCCATGGCGGCGAATCCTTGAGGTTGGAATGTTGCCGCGGCGCAACAGCAAGGCTAGTGCCAAAATACCGCCCACGATGAGGCGGCGTATGCTATTGCCGGGAAAGATGTTGGAAAGGTGCGGCGCCGCGTCCTGCGGCGTCAGCGCAGCATATTGGGGCGACAAATGACTCGCCGCCGCACCGAAAGAGGGCGTGGGAAGTCGGGCCACCATGGGGGCCCCACCCCGCTCTCACGTAGGAGGGACGCAATCCGCGCATGGTCAACTCGTCGGCCCGATCTCCCCGGTGTTGCCACCTCCCTCGCACATCGGATGCCGACTCGTAGAAAGAGCAAGTGGGATGCCATGACGCGCGGGTCGCGGATTCGCAGCAACGAGGAAACGGTTGTGGGCGTGACGCAGCGGGCGGACGCCGCGGGGAGCGGCGTGCGGTCCACTCCCCGCGGGCATTGGAATTCCTTCAGCGGCATACCTCCTTGTGTTATGAAATCCTCTGCCCGGTCAGCTCGACCGGCGCACAGCCTGCAGCGGCTCCCCCACAGCGGCGCTGGCCACCGCGCTTCCGACCGCGCCTCGTGGAGTCCGCGATGCTCCTCAGCAACGCATATCTCGCACCACAAACTCAACCCGCCGCGAGCGGCTGGGGCATGGCGCGCGCGCGTCGCGGCGGGTGTGGCGGTGACGCCGCTCCGTCGAGCTCACCGTCGCACAGCACTCGGACGATCCGTTCGGCCGCGTGGCCGTCCCACCGCTCGATCAGCGGCCGGGCCGGCGAGCGGCGGGCCACCGCCCGCTCCACGGCGCCGAGCATCGCGTCCCGCCGTGGCGCCACCAGACGGTTGGTCCCGTGCGTACAGGTGACCGGGCGCTCCGTGTTCGGCCGCACGGTTACGCACGGCACACCCAGGAACGTGGTCTCCTCCTGCAAGCCGCCCGAGTCGGTGATGACCAGTTGCGAGGCCGCCACCAGCCCGAGCATGTCGAGGTAGCCGAGCGGTTCGAGCAGGCGCAGGTCGCCCCTCGGGTCCGGCCGGAAACCGAGGGTCTGGACGCGCTCGCGCGTGCGTGGGTGGACGGGGAACAGCACCGTCATCGTGCGGCCCATCTGGTCGAGCGCCTCGAGCAGCTCACGCAGCACCGCGGGATCGTCGACGTTCGCGGGCCGGTGCAGTGTGACCACCGCGTAGCCGACGCCCCGGACCTCGTATCGCGACGCGACATCGCGCTTCGCCGCCTGCGGCAGGGCCCAGCACAGCGAGTCGATCATGACGTTCCCGACGAAATGGACGCGATCCACGGAGATCCCTTCGGCGACCAAGTTGTCGCCCGCGTCGCGGGAGGGCGTCAAGAGCAGGTCCGACAGCCGGTCGGTCACGACCCGGTTGATTTCCTCCGGCATCGACCAGTCGCCGCTGCGCAGCCCCGCCTCCACGTGCCCCACGCGCCGGCCGAGCTTGGACGCGACGAGAGCCGCGGCGAGCGTGGAGTTCACGTCGCCGTACACCAGCACGAGGTCGGGACGGAGCTCGGTGAGGATCGGCTCGAGCCGCTGCATCACCGCCGCGGTCTGCTGCGCATGCGAGCCGGATCCGACGCCGAGGTGGTAGTCGGGCGCGGGAATCCACAGCTCCTCGAAAAACAGATCCGACATTTCCGGATCGTAGTGCTGGCCGGTGTGCACGATGACGTGCTCGACGTCGCGGCGCCGGGCGAGCTCTCGATCCACCGGCGCCAGTTTCATGAAGTTGGGGCGCGCCCCGACGACGGAGAGGATGCGCATCGCCGTCAGTGGATCAGCCGGGTGATGCCGTAGATCGCGGCCGGGAGCGTCACCAGGATGCCGATGATCCGCCAGGTCCCTTCCGGGTCGTGTCGGTCCCGCGGCACGAAAATCTGGTCACCGGTGTGCAGGTTCATCTGATCGATCGTCATGCTTTGGGCGATCGCCTGACGCAGCGGATCGCCGGCCCAGACCCGGTCGCCGTTCCGCTCGATGCGCCAGTCGCCGACCTTGGCGTCGCGCGTCGGGCCGCCCGCCACCATGAGCGCGTCCCCGATGACGACATCCGCCGGGACGGCATAGAAACCCGGGTGCTCCACCTCTCCCAGAATCGAGAGCCGCACCAGCACCTTCGCGTGCACGGTCGGGTTCTTCAAGTACCGCCCCAGCTGCCGGGTGAGGTAGGTCTCCACCTCGACGCGCGGCACGCCGGCGAGCGGAATCGCCCCGATCCCGGGCAGCGTCAGGGCGGGCCCCTGCCCGACCGTGAACATCTTGCTGAACAGCGTGTCCCCCTCCACCTGGAGCGAGATCTGGTCACCGACTAGGAATCCGCCTGCCGGGCTCGACTTGGCGTTCTGGGCCGCGAGCGGGCCTGCGAGCAGCGCTAGCGCCGCGAGGCGCACCACGAACCGTTGGAGCATCATTCCACCGTCACGCTCTTCGCCAGGTTGCGGGGGCGATCGACGTCGCACCCCCGCCGCACAGCGATGTGATAGGCCAACAGCTGAAGCGGGATGACGGTCAGGAGCGGCGAGAGCAGCGGCGCCGCGGCGGGCACGCACAGCTGATGGTCCACCAGGTGCCGCAGATCCCCGTTTCCCTCGCTCGTGACCACGATGATTCGACCACCGCGCGCCCGCACCTCCTGCATGTTCGACACGACTTTGGCGTACACCGCATCCTTGGGCGCGAGGAATACCACCGGCATGTTCGCGTCGATCAGCGCGATCGGGCCGTGCTTCATTTCCGCCGCCGGATAGCCCTCGGCGTGGATGTAGGAGATCTCCTTGAGCTTGAGCGCGCCCTCGAGCGCCACGGGGAAGTTTACCCCGCGGCCGAGGTAGAGGGCGTTGGTCGCATCGGCGTAGCGCTCGGCGAGCTGCGCCACCTCGCCCTCGAGCTCGAGCGCGCGTGCCACCAGATCCGGGAGGGCGGCGAGCTGCTCCACCAGCCGCCGCCCCTCCTCCGCCGCGAGCCCGCGCTGCCGCCCCAGGTACAGCCCGAGCAGCACCAGCGCCACGAGCTGGGACGTGAACGCTTTCGTGGAAGCGACCCCGACCTCCGGCCCCGCGTGCAGGTAGATGCCGCCGTCGGACTCGCGCGCGATGGTGGAGCCGACCACGTTCACGATGCCGACGACCGTCGAGCCGGCTCCCTTCGCCACGCGCAGCGCTTCGAGTGTGTCGGCCGTCTCGCCCGACTGCGAGATGGCGATCGTCAGCGTGCCCGGCACGCGCAGCAGGCGCCGGTACCGGAACTCCGAGGCGTACTCGACCGAGACGGGAATGCCGGCGAGCTCCTCGATGACGTGGCGGCCCACCAGACCGGAGTGCCACGAGGTGCCGCACGCCACGATCACGATGCGGCGAATGCGCGCGCACTGGGCCGGCGTGAGGTTGAGCCCGTTCAGGCGCGCGGTGCCCTCGCTGAACAGCAGTCGGCCGCGCAACGTGCTGCGCACCGTCTCCGCCTGCTCGCAAATCTCCTTGAGCATGAAGTGCGGGTATCCGCCAAGGGCGAGCGCTTCGAGATCCCACTCGATGTCGTCCACGGCGCGATCCTGCTCCCGTGCCTCCCGGTCGAGCACGCGGTAGCCCTCCGAGGTCACGACGGCGACGTCACCATCGTTCAGGTAGACGACCGAACGGGTGTGCGCCAATACCGCGCTCGCGTCCGAGGCGACCAGGAACTCGCCGTCTCCGACTCCCAGCAGCACCGGCGAGCCGCGGCGCGCGACGACGATCTTCCCGGGCTCGGTCTCCGCGATCACGGCGACGCCGTACGTGCCCTCAACGTGCCCCAGCGCGGCGATGACCCGCTCCTCGAGCGTCGCCCCGGGGGAATCCTCGATCAGGTGCGCGAGCGTCTCGGTATCCGTTTCCGTCGCGAAGCGATGACCCTCCTGCGTGAGCCGCGCGCGCAGCAGATCCGCGTTCTCGATGATTCCGTTGTGCACGAGCGCGAGCGTGCCGGTGCAGTCGAGGTGCGGGTGCGCGTTGCAGTCGTTCGGCGCTCCGTGGGTTGCCCAGCGCGTGTGCCCGATCCCGCAGCTGCCGCGCACGGGCGAGCGTCCCAGCAGGTCGCGCAGCCCCTGGACGCGTCCGGCGAGCTTGCGGTGCTCGAGGCCGTGGCCGTTCAGCACCGCGACACCCGCGGAATCGTACCCGCGATACTCCAGGCGCGTCAGCCCGTCCAGCAGGACCGGAACGGCGTTCTTAGGTCCGACGTATCCGACAATGCCACACATCGCTCAGGTGCTCCCGCGCTTGGGTTCGAGCAAAGATTCTCCCGTGACAGCCAGACCGAACCGGGCGAGCTGGGCGAGTGTGGCGTTCCCCACCCCCAGTCTGACGCCCTTCAGCGTGACGATCGTCGCGCCGCATTGCTCGCACGGGGTAACGCAGGAAGCGGACCGGGGTCGCCGCGTCATTGACCCACCCGGAATCCGGTCTTCGCACGATTTGCACAACATGCGGGATCCTCGAGTCTCACAGTGCTCCGCAGGACGCAGCGTTCATGCGGGAAACCCGCTTCAAGTTTGAGGCCCGAGCCGTCGCGGCCTCCTGCGCGCCTTCGGGCAGCGCTCGACACCGCAACGCGTTAGCTGCCGCACCCGTGCCTGCGAAACCCTGCGGCGCCGCTGCCGGCGCGTTGCGCTCACGCGGCACTTCCGGCGCGCCGAGTCGGCGCATTGCGCCCGCCCGGTCCCGGAACCGCGCGCGACCGCTCGCGGCCCCGGGTTTGCAGAGGGGAACGTCGACATCCATACGCAAACCGATGTGGGGGAACCGCATGAGTGACCAGACGCCACGGGCAGGCTTGCCCCTGGTGCTTCTCGCAGGTGATTCTCCGGAAGACACCCACTGGCTTAGGAGTCTGCTAGAGCCGGCGGGGTATGCCGTGCTGCGGGAGCCCTCCGGGCGGTACGCGTTGGAGCGCGCCCGGGGCACGGAGCCCGACGTCGTCATCGTAGACGCCGAGTTGCCCGATATGGCGGGAGTCGAGCTGTGCCGGCTGCTGCGCGCCGACCCGCGGGTCTCGAGCAGCACGCCGCTCCTGCTCGCGTTCCGGGAGCACGCGTCGCGCGAGCAGCGCACCGCGGCGCTGCGCGCCGGTGCTTGGGAGTGCATCGCCCCGCCGCACGAAGCGGACGAAATCTTGCTCAAGATCGGCGCCTACGTCCGTGCCAAGCTCGACGCGGACCGCGCGCGTGCCGAAGGCCTGCTCGATCCCCTCACGGGGCTCTACAACCGCCAAGGTCTGGCGCGCCGGGCTCGCGAGCTCGGCTCCCAGGCGTTCCGGGAGCACGGCGCGCTGGCGTGCGTCGTGATCGCGCTCGACGTCGAGCCCGCGGCGCCGGGGACCGAAAACGCCGGACACCTGGTGGTACGCTGCGTCCACGCGCTCAAGTCGTCGGCGCGCCTGTCGGACGTGGTCGGCCGGCTCAGCCCCACGGAATTCGCGGTGCTCGCGCCCGGGACGGACGCGGCGGGGGCGCGCCGTCTGGCCGAGCGCCTCGCCAGCACCGTGCAGGCGAGCGCCAGCGCTGTGCCCGCGCCGGCCGCCGACCCCGGAGCCCAGCCGTCGCCGCCGCTGCGGGTGCGCTGCGGCTACGAGGCCGTCGCCAACGTCGGCTACGCTCCCATCGAGCCCGTCGATTTGCTGGTACGTGCCTCCACCGCCTTGCGGACCGGACGGGCAGAGGGAGGCAATTGGCTCCGGCGCTTCGACGACGGGGCCGCCACTCCCCCCGCCCCCTAGATCACGAACGGCTGACCCTTCCCACCGCTCGCCTGCTCCGCCTCCTCGTCCACCGCTTCGTAGCCCGGCAGATAGTAGGAGTAGTAGCGATACGCGTCGCCCGCGGGCACCGCGTTGAGGATCGCTCCGAGCAGCCGCACGGGTAGCCGCTGCAAGACCTCGAGCTTGGCCGACGCCACGTCGCGGTGACTGAAGCCGGTCCGCAGCACCACGACGAGATGCCCCGTGAGCGTACCGAGGATCAGCGGGTCGACCCCGGCGCTGAGCGGCGGGCTGTCGACGAGGATGACGTCGTAGCTCGGGCGTAGTGTGGTGAGGAGCTGTGACATCGTCTGCGAGCCGAGCAGCTCGGGCGCGTTGTAGGCACGGGTCCCGCAGCCGATCAGCGAAAACGACGGATACGGCGTCGCCTGAACGATCGCCTCGAGCGGCACTTCGCCGCGCAGGAAATCGCTGACTCCGGGGCGGCGCCGGGCGCCGAGCCGGCGGTGCAGCACACCGCGCCGCAGGTCCCCGTCGATCAGCAGGGTGCGGTGACCGGCCTCGGCGAACGTATGCCCGAGATTGGCAGCCAGGAACGACTTGCCGTCGCCCGCGCCCGGACTCGTAATCGTGACGACCAGCGGAGCCACCGCGCCGTGCGTGTACACGAGGTTCAGGCACACGCCGCGCAGCGCCTCGACCACGACCGCCACGTCTTCCGGCGGCCGGACGCGCCGTCCGCTGCGCTCCGGCCGGGCGCCGGGGCGAATGTGCGGCACCGCGCCCAGGATGGTGAGGCCCATCTCGCGTGACACCTGATCGGGGTAGCGCACCCGCGGATCAATCCGGTCGATCAAGACCGCCCCCAGGACGGCCAGCGCGAAGCTCCCGAAGAACGCCAGCAGAATGACCCGCGGCGCCGTGTTCTTCACGGGTCGGCGCGGCACCACAGCGGAATCGAGCACGCGGACGTCCGACAGCGAGCTCACCTCGGCAAGCCGCGCCTCATCGTACTTCGCCTGCAGGCCGGTGTAGAGGTTCTCCGCGAGTCCTGCGTCGCGGCGCAGCCGCGCCTCCTCGATGGCGCGCGCCGGGATCTGCCGCAGCGTCCGTGAGTCGGCATCGGTCCGACGACCCAGCTCCGCCTCCTTGGCCGCGAGCTGACCCGCCAGCGTCCGCGCGAGCGTCGGAATCGTTTGGCGCTGGAGCGTCCGGATCTCTCCGAGGAGGCGCTGCACCGGCATGTACTCGTCGGTGTACTTGTAGCGCAACGACCGCAGCTCGGCTTGTTTGTTGTTCAGTTCCGTCAGCGCCTGCGACAGCTCCGGGTTCTGCTGAACCAACCCGACCACCGAGAGAGCCTCGACCGAGAGTCCCGAGTCGCCCTGCTGCGCCAGCAGCCGCTGCAGCGCATCCCGGTCACGCCGCGCCTCTTCCCGGGAGATCTGCATCTCGAAGAAGCTGCCGAACAAGGGATCCCGCGCTCCAGCCGGTCCGGTCCCGGGCGCGGCCCCGGCGACGACCGGCCCCGCTACCGACGCGCCCCCCGTGACCGGGCGCTCCCCGGGCAGGGTGATCGTTTCCTCCCGGAACCGCTGCAGCGCGGCCTCCGCGCTGCGGAGATTGTCCTGGGAGTGCTGCAGCTGCTCCCCGAGGATCTTGGTGAGTTCGATGAGCTTCTGGCGCTTCAAGTCGGCGTACACGGTGACGTAGCGCTGCGCCACGGCATTGACGAGGGTGGTGATGCGCACGGGATCGGGTCCGCGCATCTCGATGCGCAGGAAGTTGCCATCGATGTCCATCCAGGTATCCAACGCGTCGGCCAGGCTCGTGGCCGCATCACGCAGCGTGGTCAGCGTGAACTCGACCGTGTGCCCGGGTGGCACCGTGCTCGCGTCGGGCGCCCACCGCAACCCGTATCGGGTTCCGACGGAGTCTCCGAAACTGCCGCGCTCCAGCTCGACGCCGTCTGCCGTGCTGAGTGTATAGCCCTGCCCCGATCGGTCAACACTCAGCCGGTACGCACCGGGTTGGTACTGGTCGGCGACACGGATCCGATCGATCGCCTGGGTGTCGGCGCGCGCCGCGCTGCCCACGAACAGCCGCTGGTCGTGCACGACCTGGTCGAGCACGACATAGGACCGCAGCAGATCCACCCACGACTCCGCATCGAGCAGCTGACCCGGGCGAATCGGTGCGAGGCTGCGGTCCGGACTCCGCCGTCCTTCGACATCGATCCAGATTTTGGCCTGGGCGGAATACACGGGTTTGATGAAGCGGGTGGCGCCGACGCCCGCGACGGTGCCGACGAGGGTAAACGTCGCGATGAGCCACTTGAAGCGCAGCAACGCACTCAGGATCCGTCGCCAGTCGAGCCCGCCCTCAGGGCCGTCCAGGTCGAATGGAGAAACGCCGCGCTGCGGGAGCGCGGGAGGGGTGGCCGCGGGTGGAACGAGCGCGGCGGGCAGGTTGCTGATCGTCATCGAGGCGTTCCTATACGGTTCGGTCTGTGGTTCGGTCGCGCAGCGACGTGCCGCACCACCGTCGCGCCGTCACGACAGCAAGTCCGATACCGCGCACTGCGCCGCGCTTGCGCCGCCGACCCGCAGGCGATGCCGCAAATCGGTGCACAGGAGGCACGGCCGCGGATGCAGGTTGGTGCGAACGGTTCTCCGTCCGCCCCGGCGTGACGTCGCATTCGTGCCGGAATCGCTTGACAATCCGGCACGCTGCGAGGTCGCGACAGTCTGGCCCGAACCCTGCGTAAGGGACCGCCAAACCCAAGCTGGAATGAACCCGATGTCCATGCCACTTGCACAGAACGACGTCTCCCGGCCCGGAGCGCGTGACGAATCGAAAGACGTCACATCGCTCCTGGCGATCGGGGCCGATGCGAAGGCGCGGATTCGCATCCTTGTGGTGGACGATGAGCACACGCTGCGCGAAAGCTGCGCGACGGTGCTGCGCCACGATGGGTACGACGTAACGGTCTGTAGCCGCGGCCAGGAAGCCCTCGATCTCTTGAAGCGGCGTGGGTTCGACATCGTGATCGCAGACTTGTACATGTCGCAGGTCGACGGCCTGACGCTGCTCCGCACGGCGCTCACTACCAATCACGACACCATCGTGATCGTGATGACGGGCAATCCCAGCGTGGAGTCGAGCGTCGAGGCGCTGCGGCAGGGCGCATTTGACTATCTCCCGAAGCCGTTTTCCGCCTCCCACCTCCAGGTCTTGATCGGCCGGGCGGTGCACACGCTGGCCGTGGCCCGCGAAACGCGGGAGCAGCAGGAGGAGTTGGAGCGGCGGCACGCACACAGCGACAAGATCACCCTGCTGGGCACGGCGCCGGCGTTCCGCCGGGCGATCGAGCTGGCCCGCAAGGTGGCGCCGACCGACGCCTCCGTCTTCATCACGGGCGAGAGCGGCAGCGGCAAGGAGATGATCGCGCAATTCATTCACCATCACAGTCGGCGTTCGAGCCGGCCGTTCGTGGCGATCAACTGCGCTGCGCTCCCCGAGGGGCTGCTCGAATCGGAGATGTTCGGTCACCGGAAGGGCGCGTTCACCGGTGCCGTCCGCGACAAACCCGGCCTGCTCGAAGCCGCTCACGGCGGCACGCTGTTCCTGGACGAGCTGGTCGAGATGTCCAAGCCGATCCAGGCGAAGCTGCTGCGCGTCATTCAGGACGGCGTGGTGCGCCGGGTCGGCAGCGAGACGAACGACGCGGTCGTGAACGTGCGGTTCATCGCCGCCACCAACACCGACGCCGAGGCGGCCGTGAAAGCGGGCGCCCTGCGGGAAGACCTGTACTACCGCCTCCGCGTGGTCCCGATCCAGGTGCCCCCGCTGCGCGACCGGCCGGAGGACATCCCCCTGCTCGCGGAGTACTTCCTCTCCACGTACTGGATCCGGCACCGTAACAAGGGCGCGCCGTTCCCGAAGCTCAGCGACGCGGCGATCCGGGCCCTGTGCGGTCACGGCTGGCGCGGCAACGTGCGCGAGCTGCAAAACGCCATCGAACACGTCGCGGTGATTGTCGAGCCCGGCACGGAGATCCGGCCCGAAGACCTACAGCTCACGGGCGAGGGGGAATCCCCGGCCACGGCGAATCCCGCCTCACTGATCTCCACACTGCTGGAGGAGAGCTACCACGCCGCGCGCGATCGCGTCATTGCGCAGTTCGAGCGGCAGTATCTCACGTGGCTCGTGAACCGGGCGGGCGGAAACATGTCCAAGGCGGCGCGCATCGCCGGGGTGGACCGCACGACCCTGTACCGGCTGATGGAGCGCCACGGCCTGCAGCGCAGTCCCAGCACCGGCTGGGTGATCGAGCGGGAGCCGGCCATACCCGAGCCCAGCCTGCCGGTGGGAGACGGCGGCGAGCTAACCCCGTGAGTCTCGAGGGAGCACACGCATGAAGACGAGCACCGCCGAACGGCTCGAGTGGCAGGCGCCGGCGACCGCTACGGTTCCTGAGGTCGAGCCCGAGCCGCAAGACCTGGCGGCGTGCCTCGCGGGACCGAATGGGCAAGATCTCGTGGTTGAGATGGCCCACGACCTGCGCTCCCCGCTCACCGCGATTCTGTTCCTGGCGGAATCCCTGCAGAACGCGGAAAACGGTCCCGTCACCGACAGCCAGCGCCGCCAGCTGGGGCTCATTTACAGTGCGGCGCTCGGTCTGTGCGCGACTGCGAGCGACGTACTCGAGCTCGCCCGCGGGGGCGACCGACTGCTCGAGCGCGGACCCGCGCCGTTCTCCGTCGTCGAAATCCTCAATTCGGTGCGCGGTATGGTGCTGCCGCTCGCCGAGGAGAAGCGGCTCGAGGTCCAGCTGGTCCATCCGGTCCCGGAGCGACGCATCGGCCACGCCCGCGCTCTCGGACGCGTGCTGCTCAATCTCGCGACCAACGCCGTCAAGTTCACTGATGCCGGGTTCGTCGAAATCGCCGCCCGGCCGCTGGGAGCGACGCGCCTCGAGTTCTCGGTCCGTGACTCAGGAGAGGGCATCGACGCCGCTGTGCTGCCGACCCTGTACCAGCCATTCCGTAAGCCGTCGGCGGCACCGCGCTACTATTTCTCCAGCGCGGGGCTCGGGCTCGCGATCTGCCGCAAGCTCGTCCATGCCATGGGCTCGAAGCTGCGGATTGAAACGCGGCCCCACTGGGGCACGCGGTTCTCGTTCGAGCTCGAGCTCCCGCCGGCGACCCTCTGATGACCATGCGGCGGGGCGTCGCGGCGATCCCACACGCGCTGAACGAGCGCGACATGACGGCGCCACGGGGCGTCCAACGGCGCCATTCCAACCGATGGACCCCCAACGGCTTAACCAAGGTGGCCTCGCCCACGGCCCGCGCACACGGCTTGCCCAACGCAGCGGCCATGGCGACGACTCTCAATATCGAAACCGCTCGGCCGAGCATCGACCTGGTTCACGCGGAGCCGCGCCGCCCGCGCGGCCGCGAACGCCGGTTGCGGCGCCTGCTCAACACCGCAGTGGCGGCAGTCGCGCTCGTCGTGGCGTCGCCGCTACTCCTGCTGATCGCCGTGCTGATCCGGCTGACGTCGCGCGGTCCGGTGCTGTTCCGGCAGACGCGCATCGGCTTGGACCGGCGCGCCCTGTCGCGCGCCGGCGGCAACACCCGCCGGCGGCTCGACCAGGGCGGGCACCCGTTCACCATGTACAAGTTCCGCACGATGTATGTCGCGTCTGCCCACCGGGACCCGCAGGTGTGGGCCCAGCCGGACGACGCCCGCGTGACGCCCATCGGGCGAGTGCTGAGAAAGTTTCGCCTCGATGAGCTGCCGCAGCTCTTCAACGTGCTCCGGGGAGACATGAATATCGTCGGCCCGCGCCCCGAGCAACCCGCGATCTTCGTGTACCTGCGGGAGCAGATCGAGGGATATCAGCGCCGTCAACGGGTGCGACCGGGCATCACAGGGTGGGCACAGATAAATCAAGGATACGACCAGTCGGTCGAGGATGTACGACGCAAGGTCGCCTACGATCTCGAGTACATTCGGCGTCAGTCGGCAATAGAAGACCTGCGGATCATGCTGCGGACGATTCCGGTGATTGTGTTCCGCCGCGGCGGCTGGTAACTACCCCCTCACATCTGGCAGTCAGGCGGTCTCAGCGGTCGTCCCGCGGCGCGTGGGCTCCCACACCGCGGTTCCCACCCCGCTCAGGGCGAGCAGCCAGGCGTGCAGCGCGGCGACATTGCCGGAGACGGCATAGGCCGGTAGAGCGACGATTCGGGGGACGTTCCGTCCTCCCCGCACCGGCCACCACCACCCCACCGCCCCCAGTGCCACGACGCCGACCCCGGCCCCCAGCACGGCTCGCGCCCACGCCGCGTCCGGCGCGAGCACCCCCACCGCGCCCAGGGCCAAGAGAGCCGCCCACGGCACCAGCCAGCGACACAGCTTGTGACTGCCGAGCATCCAGGCGAACAAGCCATAGCGCAGCGGATTGAGTAGCGCCCGCTGCGCCCACAGCGTGCGCAGGCCCCGCGCCATCGTGCGCACCTTGCGGCGATACTCCTGGCGCAGCGAGGCGCTGCGGGGCACGAAGCAGAGCGCTTCAGGCACGGACACCGCGCGATAGCCGCGGCGCCGGGCAAGCAGAGCCGCGCGGAAGTCCCGGCTCAGGTCCTCGGGAACTGCTTCCCGGTGCAGCGCGGCTCGAATCGCGTAGAGGCATCCCGACGCTCCCACGATCCCGCCCACGCGGGTTTCCAGATCCCGCACCCACATCTCGTAGCCGATGTAAGCCGATTCGCCTGCGTTCGCCTCCGCGTCCACGCGCGCGACACTGACGTCGCGCCCGGACGCCACCCCCACGGTGGGGTCGGCAAACTCGGCGACGAGGGGTTTGAGGGCCCCCCGACCGATACGCACCGAGGCATCCGTGTTGACGATAATGTCGCCGCGCAGCTGCCCGCGGGCCGCGTTCTCCGCCGCGGTCTTGCCGCGCCGCTCCGGCAGACGCAACAACTCCACGCCCCGCGGGGCGAACCGGGCCACGATGTCATCGGTGCCGTCGCTCGACGCGTCCGAGACCACGAGGATCTGGCGTCGCTCCACTGGATAGGCGAGCTCGAGGAGTCGCTCCAGCGTGCCGGCGATCACCGCGGCTTCGTTGTGCACCGGGATCGTGATGCTGATGGAAGGCCACTCCTCGAAGGGCGGCGCTGCCCGCCGGCGCGCGCGGCCGAGCGCCAGCAGCTTCAGCAGCGCGGGGTAGCCGACGTAGCTGTACACGCACGAACCCAGCCCGACGACGAGTGAGACGACGGCTGCGTTGCTCATCCCACCAACGCGGCTGGCGCCGCTCGGCCCACCTGCGCGTAGATTCGCTCGTAGCGCGTCAGCCACGGGCCGAGGCTGAAATCGCGCTCCAGGCGCGCCCGCGCGCGTCGGGCGCGTGCCCGCGCCGGCGCCGGGTCACGATACACGGCGCGCAACTCCGCGGCGAGCGCCACGGGGTCGTTCGGGGGCACGAGCGCCGCCTCGGCGGCTGACAGAATGTCCGGCACGCCGCCGACCCGTGTTGCGACTACGGGCACCTCGCACGCCATCGCCTCGAACAGCACAATGGGAGTGCCCTCCGTGCGCGAGCTGAGGACGAAGACATCGAACGCCGGGAACAACCGGGCCGCGTCGTGCAGGGTGCCGTGCCAGAAAACCTTGTTGAGCCGCAGGCTGCGTGCCCGGGCTTGGAGCGCGCTCCGCTCGGCGCCGCTCCCCACCACGGACACGACGAGCGGCAGATCCGAGACGCACCGCACCGCATCGAGCAGCACGTCCGGGCCTTTCTCGGAGCTCAAACGCCCGACCCAGCCGACCACAAACGCGTCCCGGGGAAGCCCCAGCACGAGCCGCCCCGCGGTGCGATCGAGCGGCGCTGCAGTCGGGCACCACGCGTTCGGTACTTCGTGCAGCCGCGCCCGCGGAACGCCAGCCCGGGCCAGGCGCTCCACCAACGGCCGGGACACCGCCACGACCGCGTCGCAGCGTCGGAACGCGCGGCGCTGGAGCCACTCGTAGCAGCGGTTCTTCCAGCCGCCGCCCGTGAACCCATGCACCGTCGTGACCACCGGAATCCCTAGTCGGCGCGCCACGCTCGCGTCCACGACATCCGGTCGATAGCCGTGCGTGTGGACGATATCCGGCCGGACGCTGCGGCAGAGCGCCGCAATCGCCCTGCGCTCCCGCCAGTACGCGCGCCCGGGGAAGACGAGCTGATGCGTCGTGATACCGATCTGGGCGAGCGGTGTCAGGAAGGGATGTTCGCCGGGACGGTCGAGCACGGTCGCGAGGTGCACCTCATGGCCGGTCCCGTGGAGTCCTTGCGCCAGCGCATGAACGACCCGCTCCAGGCCCCCGAATTCCGCGGGCGCGACGATTTGCAGGACGACCATCGCGCGCTTAAGCGAGGGCGGCGGACGTCGCGGTTGCGGCTTCCTTGCCGATGCCGAGCGTGGTCCGCTCGTGCCGGATGAGCGCGTCGACGAAGAACTTCGTCGCCCAGTTCAACGTCTGGTACGGCCCGTACTCCGCGCCGAGCGGATAAGAGCCCTTCACACCGCCCCGGAGCCCCAGGTCGCGACTGGTGCGGTTCTGCGTCGACTTGAGGAAGCGGAGCACCGGCCCCACGGGTTCGAGCCATTTCTGCTGGCCTGTGATCTCGAACAGGCGCAACCAGATGTTCGCCATCTGAGCCTGGCCGGTCAGACAGCTCCAGGCCACGGCGGGCCTCCAGCCGGCGGCGAACCGCCCCGGGAGCCGACCATCCGGCTCCACCGCGGCCGCGATCCGCTCCGCCGCTACGGCGGCGCGGGCGATGAGCCGCGCATCCTGCAGCATGCGCCCGCCCTCGAGCAAACCCCGGATCGCGTAGGCGATTGTGTGGAGCAGCGGTCGGAACGGGTCGCTGAGGCAGCAGTCCGGCAGCCAGCCATCGTCGTGCTGCCGCCGGGCGACGGCGCGGAGATTCCGCGCCGCAGCCGCCGTGAACTCGGGCGCGCCGAGGACCCGCCCCGCTTCTGCGAGCCCCCACGCCGTGCGCGTGTTGTAGAGCGTCGCCCGCGCGTCGGCGAAGCGGGAATTGCCGCGGCGCCACAGACCGTCCTCGTCCAGCGTGGCCAGCAGGAAGCACGCCGCCCGGCGCGCCGCACCCGCGAACACTCCCGAGCCGGTTTCCCCAAACGCCGCCAGCCAGCCGAACAGGACCTGGCCGGTGTTAAACACCGCCGGAGCTGTATGCTCTCCCATCACTCCGCCCCGCACCGCGCCGGACGGCAGCTGGACCTCGACCTCCCAGTGAGCAGCGCGCTCGGCGCACTGGGCGAGTTCCGGACGGCCGAGGTGCCGCGCCGCCAGGTAGAACGTCGGGATGATGTAGCCCGTCGTCTCGGGGTAGCTGGGCTGCCACCCGCGTGACCTGAAGTACGGATTCCAGGCGAGGCTGTAGCCGCGCGCGAAGCCGCCATCGCCGCTAGCGGCCTGGGCACGCGCCAGCCAGTCGAGCGCGGCGAGCAGATGTGGCCCGTGCGTCGGATCCACTGCGTGCCCGGCGCGCTCGCGCCAGAGCTCCTCGAGGGCCACTGGGTTGAGCATCGGATGGGCGCGCACTTTTTGCAAACCGGCCTCCAGCACCCGTGTCAGGCGAGGGATCGGCAGCGGCAGAGCTTGAGTCAACGAGAGACGTCTCCGGGTTATGAGTGAAGGCGGGTCGCCACCCAATTGACCAGCCGGTGCGTCGCCACGTGCACGGGACGGAGCGTCCAGCGCACACTGCGGCGGGAGACGATGTCGGCCCCGAAGCCGCTCTTGAAGCGGTACAGCCCGTGCTGCGGATCGTCCGGCTGGCGCGCCGTTGCCGGCGTGCCGCCGAGGTTGTAGGTCGTGAATCCCGCGCCCGCCAGATGGCACATGATGCGCCAGTGCAGCCACACCGCCGCGTGACACGCATACCCCGTCGGCGTCGAGCCGCCGACTAGATAGTACGCCCGGGGCTTCGCCCAACCCACCAGCGCGGCAGCGAGCGGCGCCCCCTTCTCCCACACGGAGAACGTCGTCACGCCCCAAGGCGCCCCGCCGTCGGTCGCGGCCCCCGCCGCGGCAGGCAGCGTCGCCTGGAATGGATCGCCTCGCTCCGCCGCCCGGTCCGCCGCCGCGTGCTGCACGGCGGCGATCACGGCTCGGGCCTCCGGTCCGTCCAGAGTTTGGAAGCTCCAATCCTGCCGTATGCCGTTCTGTAAGTGCCGCCGATGGTGCTTGCTGCAGCCACGCACCAGCTCGTCGGGACTCCGGTCGAGCGGTACGAGATACTCCACCCGATCCCGCGTCTCAATGGAGCGACCTGGCGTGACATCGGGCTGCCAGCCGGCGTCGAACGAGTCCACGGCGACCTCCGCGGCCCCTTCGATACGCAACGCCTCGGCGAGCGCGCCGAGCGCTTCGTCCGGACGGGGGAGACCGCGGAACGCGGGCGCCGTCGGGAAGTACAGGTGACGCGGCCGTCGACCGAGGCGGCACCGGCTGCGCACCCCGGCGGCGATTCCGACGACGTCTTGGCCGTGGAGCAGCTGCGCGAATACCGCCTCCCCCGCCGGCGCGCCGGCCTCGAGCCCGGGCGGGGTGTGAAAGAAACCCCCACCGCAGCGCTCGACGTGCGCCCACCAGTCCGCTGGGCACGCGGCGCGGGTGATCCACCGGAGGTCGTACAGCGCGGAGGACGGCGGAGCGGGCGGAGTGTCGGGCGGTGCCATGCTGGGCTCAGCCGATCCGCGCAGAGCGACGGAAGCCGTCAGCATCGTGTGATCTCGGCCAGCGCTCCGCCCGGCAGCCGCCGCAGCGCGACCCTGAACGGCATCGCGTGCGTCCAGCGGCGCACCGCGTCCTGCTCGCTCTCGCGCGCCGCATCATCGAGCAGAATCACCGCCCCCGGGGGCAGACGGTCGCCAATGACCGAGAGCAAGCCAAAACGCCCGCCGCGCGTGTCGTCGGGTGGCCCGTCACACACCACGAGTCGGAATTCCTCGGGCATGAGGGGGAGCGGCGCCGCGTACCAGTCGAACGCCCCGTAATCGCTGAGGGGGGACAACCACAGGTACACCTGGCCGGCGACGTGGTCGCGCAGCGCCGTCCCGACGCGGCGTCGCCATTGCGGGTCATGTTCCAGCGCCCACACCTCGACGCCGCGGCGGCCCGCGAGTGCGCCCAGCAGGAGCGTCGTCAGGCCGCTGCCGCATTCGAGCACCGGGCCCGGCGTCTGCGCCGCATGGCGCGCGACCTCTGCCAGATAGTCGATGTCGGCCGTGAACCCTTCGTTGTCCCACGCGGCGCGTAGCTCGTCGAGCAGCCGGCGCTCCGGCGTCGTCCCAGGCGGGAGGGCCACGAGGCGTCGCATGGCACGGCGCATTTGCTGCCGCTGCCAGGCGGTGCGCGCGGCCTGCTTCAACGGGCCGGGCATATAGTGGTTGAGCACTGCCAGCGTCACGAGCGCTCCGATGATGAGTCAGGCCGCATTGACCAGGCCTCGCCCTGTCTCGGAACAAGTTCTGTGCCCGCCCCTCCAGTGGGGTCGACGACGCAAGCGGCCTGCGGGGTGGTCTTCACCCGTTGCGGCGTCGCCACACCTAGCTGGAGGCGCGCGGCGTGGCGGGGGCGCGTGCTACGTGGCCCTGCTCTTGCTAGTCTCGCCGCTACTAGATGAGCCAATCCCCATCCAATCTCGACCGCTCCCTCGCCCAGGGGATCGCCTGGACCGGAGGCATCAAGTGGCTCACGCAGCTCGTGAGCTGGGCCTCCACGCTCATCGTGGCGCGTCTCATCACGCCCACCGATTACGGGTTGTTCGCCATGGCGATGGTGTACGCGGGCTTCGTCCAGCTCGTGAACGAGCTGGGACTGAGCCTGGCCATCGTGCAGCGCCGCGACCTGACCACGGAGCAAATCGCTCAGCTCGGTGGCCTCGCTGTGCTGGCGAGCGTCGTCATCTTCGTCTTGTCGCTGAGCCTGGCGGGGCCCGTGGCGGTGTTTTTCGGCGAGCCGAGCGTTCAGGGGATCATCATCGCGCTCAGCCTCACGTTCGTGATGCGTGGCGTGCAGGTAGTGCCCCGCTCGCTGCTGGCGCGCGATCTGGAATTTCGCCGGCTGGCGTGGCTGGATGCGGGCGAGGCGATGGCGTGGAGCGCGGTCACGCTGACCGGTGCGTACTTCGGTCTGGGCTACTGGGCGCTCGTATGGGGCACGGTCGTGAGTGGGTTCGCGGTGATGAGCGTGTTGTGCGTGTTGCGGCCCCACCCGCTCGCCTGGCCTCGGGACCTCCGGTCGATCGCCGACGCGGTGAACTTCGGCTGGTACGTCGTCATCTCCCAACTGTGCTGGTACGTCTATAGCTACGCCGACCTCACGATCGTGGGGCGGGTGCTGGGGAAGGCGGCGCTCGGTGCGTACACCAAGGGCTCCGACGTCGCCAGCATCCCGGTCGATCGCGTGAGCGCGATGGTCGGGCAGGTGACGCCTGCGGTGTTTTCCGCCGCACAGGACGACCCCAGCACGCTGCGCCGTTACCTCCTCGGGCTGACCGAGGGGCTCGCGCTCGTCACGTTCCCGGTCTCCGTCGGCCTGGCGTTGGTGGCGGATGTGTTTGTTCTGACGGTCCTCGGCGAGCGGTGGCGCCCGGCCATCGTGCCGCTCCGGTTGCTCGGACTGTACGGTGGGTTCCGCTCGATCATCAACCTGCTGCCGCAGATGCTGATCGCCACGGGCCACGCCAAGCTCAACATGAAGCTCAACGTGCTCACCGCGGTCGCGCTCCCGGCGGTGCTCTATCTGGGCGCGCGGTGGGCAGGAATCACCGGCGTGGCGTTGGGCTGGGTTATCGGGTACCCGCTCATCACGATTCCCTCGTTCTTCCGGCACACGTTGCGTATCCTGGGCATACGGGCAGCCGACTACCTGCTTGCCCTGTGGCCCGCCGGCAGCGCAGCAGTGGGCATCGCAGTTGTCGTCTTCGCGCTCCGCACCACCATCCCGGACTCGTGGTCCGGCTGGCTGCAGCTGGGTATCGAAGTGCTCGCGGGTGCGGCTGCGTACCTCGCCGTCCTGCTGGTGGGGCACCGCGCACGCATGGCGCGAGTCGCGACGCACGTGGTGGATCTGTGGCGCGCGCGCCGCCCGGGACCGACGCCATCGCATGCAACCGGCACCTCGCTGGCGCGCGCACGGCTGCTGCTCATCAGTTGCCACTTCCCACCCGACGCCGCGGTCGGGGCGCTGCGGTGGCAGAAGTTGTCCCGCTACGCGGCCGAGCGCGGGTGGGGCCTCGATGTGATCACGTTCGATCCCGCCAGCATCGCCGTCACCGACCCGAGCCGCCTCGGAGACCTCCCGCCGGGGATCCGAGTGTACACCTTAGCCCCGCCCCAAGTGGCCTGGGAACACATGGTGGAGCTTGCCTGGCGCGCGTACGACTCGGCGCGCCGCCTGCCGCATCGCCTGGCCGGGTCGGCGGATGGGGCCCTCGGTCCGGTCGCCCAGCGGCAGTCGCTCGCCCGGCGGGAGGTGCGGTGGCGGCCGTCGGAGCCGCGCGACGTGGTGCGGGCCTACTTCGCCTGGCTCGAGTACATCCGGACCGGGCGCTGGGCCCGGGCCGCGGCGCGCCGCGCGATACAGGTCATCGAGCCCGGCGTGCACCGCGCGGTGATCAGTTGCGGCCCGCCGCATATGGCCCACGAAGCGGCGCGGCTCGTCGCGCGCCGGACTGACCTTCCGTTCGTCATGGATATGCGCGACCCGTGGACCCTCGTACAGCGCCTTCCCGAGGGGATCGCGAGTCCGGTGTGGTTCGCGTTCGCAACGTATTACGAGCGCCGCGCGGTGGCAGAGGCGTCCCTCATCGTCGCCAACACCGACCCGCTGCGCAACGTGATGCGCGGCGTGTACCGATCGGCTGCGAATCGGATCATCGCGGTGCCCAACGGCTGCGACGAGGAGACGGTGCCCGCGTCACGGCACGGGCGTCGCTTCCTGGTCGCGTATGCGGGTTCGATCTACCTCGACCGCGACCCGCGCCCCCTGTTCCGCGCGGCGGCTCAGGTCGTGATCGAGCGTGGCCTCTCCCCGAGCGAGTTCGGGATCGAATTCATGGGCGACGTGCGCACCTTCGACGGCGTACCGATCGAGCAGATCGCCCGGGAAGAGGGCATGGAAGCGTTCGTCCGAACGCACCCTCCTCGACCGCGCGCCGAAGCGCTCGCATTCCTCGCGCAGGCCACGATGCTCGTGATCCTGCCGCAGGACTCGGACATGGCCATCCCGGCGAAGATCTTCGATTACATGCAGTTTGATGCGTGGTTGTTGGCCTTGGCGGAAGATGGCAGCGCCACCGAACAGTTGCTGCGGGGCTCGAGCGCGGACGTCGTGCCGCCCGATGCCGTGGACACCATCGCCGGTCTCCTCCATCTCCGCTACCTGCAGCATCTGCGCGGTGAGTGGCCCGTGCGCCTGGCCGAGGATCCGCGCTACAGCCGCCGCGAACAGGCGACCCGGCTGTTCAGCGCGATCGAGGCGATCACCGGCGCCCCACCGCAGACCGCCGAGGAGCCCACGCTCGCATGCGCGGCCTCGTAGTGCCGGACGCGCTCCCGCCTCCCGTCGCGCCGCCGGCGACGGCCGCGCCGCCGTACGGCGGGCGTGAGCTCGATCGCTCCCTCATCCGCGGCATCGCGTGGACCGGAGCGATGCGCTGGGCCACCCAGCTGCTCGGCTGGGCGTCCACGCTCATCGTCGCCCGGCTGCTCGCGCCCACCGACTACGGGCTCGTCGGGATGGCCATGGTGTACCTCGGGTTCATCCACCTGATCAACGAGTTCGGGCTGGGCGCGGTCATCGTGCAACGCCGCGACCTTGCCGCCGATCAACTCGCGCGGCTCGCCGGGTTTGCCCTGCTGCTGGGCGTGGGATTTGTCGTCGTGTCGGCGCTCGTGTCCGGTGCCGTCGCCGAATTCTTCGGCGAGCCGACCGTCCGTTGGATCATCCCCGTCGCGAGCCTCGCATTCCTGACGAGCGCGCTGCAAGTCGTGCCGCAGGGGTTGCTCACCCGGGATCTCGATTTCCGCCGGCTCGCGTGGGCGGACGGAGCCGAAGCAGTACTCGCTGCGCTGACGACGCTCGCCCTCGCCGCCCTGGGAATAGGCTATTGGGCCCTCGTCCTCGGGCCGCTCGCCGGACGCCTGACGAGCACGGTGCTCGTCAACATCTGGCGCCCCCAACCCATAGCCTGGCCGCGCCAGTTCGGCACCATCTCCGGTGCGGTGACCTTCGGTTGGCACCTCGTCGTCTCGCGGCTCGCGTGGTACCTGTACAGCAATGCCGACTTCACGATCGTCGGGCGCCTGCTCGGGAAGGCCGCGCTCGGCGCCTATACGATCGGATGGACCCTCGCGAGCATTCCGGTCGACCGCATCACCGCCCTCGTCGCGAGCGTGACGCCGCCGGTGTTCTCGGCCGTGCAGCACGACCCCCCGGCGCTGCAACGCTACCTCAAGAATCTCACCGAAGCACTCGCGCTCATCACCTTTCCGGCCGCGATAGGTATGGCGTTGATCGCGGACGAATTCGTGCCGCTCGTGCTCGGGACCCAGTGGCGGTCCGCCGTCGCTCCACTACAGCTGCTGGCGCTGTCCGCCGCGCTGCGATCGGTCAGCCCGCTGCTGCCGCAAATCATCGTCTCACGGGGCCATGCGAAGGGCAACATGCAGCTCACGCTGGTCACTGCGCTCGTCCTGCCGGTGCTGTTCTACTTCGGAAGCCGCTGGGGTACCGCGGGCGTGGCCGCCGCGTGGTTGGTGGGCCATCCCCTGCTGGTGATGCCGCTCTACCTCAGTTACGCCTTGCGCCTGACCGGACTGCCGCTTCCGGCGTACTTGAGATCGCTGTGGCCCGCCGCCAGCACTACGTTGGCAATGGCCGCGGCCGTCTGGGCGGTTCGGTTGGCGACGCCCGACCCGTGGCATCCCGGTGTGAAGCTCGCGGCGCACGTCGTGACCGGAGCCGTGGTGTATGCCGCGGTGCTCTACGGCTGCCACCGCCCGCGGGTGCGTGCCCTGTGGACGCTGCTGCGCGAGCTGCGCGGCTGAGCGGCGCCCCCTGCTGAGCGCGCCCCTCAGGTGAGCGACGCGCCTGCATCCTCCCCGACATAGAGTCGCTCGTAGGCCCGCACCATGGTCCGCAGGTCATACGCGTGTTTTACCCGCTGCCGCGCAGCGACCGCATCGGCCGATCGCCGCGTGGGATCGCCAAGCGCGTCGCGCCACGCGGCAGCCAGCGCCGCCGGGTTCTCGGCAGCCACCAGGCGGTGCCGGAGGGACGGACCGAGCACGGCGGCGTTCCCGCCCACGTCGGTGACGACCGGGCACAGGCCCGCACCCATAGCTTCGAGTAGACCAACGGACGTCCCCTCACTGCGCGAGGCCAGCGTGAACAGGGTGAACGCGGCATGCAGCGCCTCGACGTCCTGACGCCAGCCGACCAGGAAGGCGCGGCGCCCCAGGCCGAGCTGCCGCACGAGCATTTGCAGCCGACTCGTCTCGGGTCCATCCCCCGCCAGCACCAGCACCGGGAGAGGGTCGCGCTGCCGCTCGGCGGATAGCTGCGCCAGTGCGTGCAGCATCACGTCGTACCCCTTGATGTAGTCCAGCCGTCCGATGCTCCCGAGGATCGGGACGTCCGGTGCGAGGCCGAGTTCCTGCCGCAGCGTCCCTGGATCGGGCCGCGGTCGGAAACGCGCCGTGTCCACGCCGTTCAGAATGACCCGGAGCCGCCCGGGGCGCACGTGCAGACGCGCTCGGAGGAATCGGGCGAGCGGTTCGGAGACCGCGACGAGAACGTCGGTCCGGTGGGAGGCGAGATGATCCACCACCCAGGCGGACCATGGGTCCGGCCACGGGCGTCCGTGATCGGTGTGAATGACCCGAGGCACCCCGGCCCGACGAGCCGCCAGCGAGGCCTTGTACCACACGCCGCTATGCGTGTGAACCACGTCCGGGGCGATCTCCCGGATCTGCCGGATCAGCGGGGCCGGATGGAGCCACGACCAGCGAGACAGGTGGGGGGCTACATGCACCCGTCCCATCCCGTCCAGGCTCGCGGCCTGGCGGCCGGGAGCGCGGAGGCACAGGACCTGACTTTCGAAGCGCCTGGTGTCGCTGCCACGCACGATGTCCACGACCAGCCGCTCGAGCCCACCCGCGTCCAGGTCGAGCACTACGTGGAGGACGCGGAGCGGGCTCACCCCACCCGTCGGGGCGTCCCGCCACCCTGTGCGGCGAGCGACTCGGGGGCGGAAGCCAGGACGCCCATCCCCGCGATCATCCCGAACAGAGTATAGAGGAAAGCGGAGTAGGCTTGCGACAAGAAGAAGCCGGCCACGCAGTACCCCAGGAGCGCAGCGGTGAGCGATTGCGCCAGGGCCGCGATCGGGACCGTGCGGCCGTCCGGCCCGCGCGGGAGCCGCCCGATCCGGCGCAGCGTCTTGCGACTCACCCAGAGCAGCCAGAGAAAGACGATCAGTCCCGGGACACCCAACTCCGCCCCGATCTGTACGAACGAATTATGGGCCGCGGACCACTTCAGCCCGATGCCCAGCCGCTGCCGCTCGGCGAGCGGGGAGATGGTCCCTTCGGCAACCGGAAACGCGCTGACCCCCACGCCCAGCAAGGGATGCGTCGTCATGTAGCCGACGCCGCGCTTCCACACCTCCATCCGCCCGCCCTCCTCATTGCCGGACCAGTTGTAGTCCGCTTGGGGATTGAGCAGGGTGCGCATCATGGTCCAATAGCGGTCGTTAGCCGCGAACGCCAGGACCACGCACGCGGCGGCGACCGCGGCGAGCCGGATGCGGCGTGGCAAGGACGTAAAGCGGAACACGATGAAGCCGCCGACCGCGATGAGCCCGAGAAAGCCACCGCGCGATCCCGTCTTGACGAGCGAGACGAGGAAGACCGCCAGCGCCGCCAAGGCCAACCACCGCTGGAGGGGTCTCGCCCCGCCGCGCAGGAAGTACACCGCGAGGGGAGTGACGCACACCATGAGCAGTCCCAGATCGTTGGCGTCGTAGTAGCCGAGCACCCCGAGACGCCCCTTGGCGTCGACCGCGAACTTGGTCAACACCATCACGCAAAAAAACAGGCCCCCGGCCACATGGACGGCGGCGTAGCGCTCGAGGTCGCGGAAGTGGCGCACGCTCCCCGCCAAGACAAGCATCAGCAGGACCGTCCGGAAGTGATCCTTGAGAATGAACTTTGCACTGAGACCCGGATACAAGCTGCCCGGCACGCTCAGCACCATGAGCAACAGCAGCACGAGCGACAGCCGGACGATAGGGTGTCGCAGCACCAGCAATGAGCGCTCAACGTCGCGGGCCAGGAAGAACAACGCGATGGCGGCGAGCGAACTCAGGAGGGGGATCTGGAGGACGCCGAGGATCGGCAAGAGATCCTGCACGCGCCAGACCGAGCATAACAGGGTAGCGGCAAGCGCGACCTGTAGCGCGCTCCAGGGAGCCGCCCGCGCCCTCCGCGGAAGCGGCGCTGCAACCGTGCTGGCGACCCTCACGCCCGAGCTCCGGCGCGGACCGGCGCCGTCAGAACCCGGGGTCCGACCTCCAGGCGCTGATCCGCCCCCACCACACGTACGACTCCTGGGCCGGCCCCTGATTCATGTTCCGCCCCAGGGCCACGCCGTAGATGTCGGAGGCGTTGATCGCGAACCGGGAATACTCCTTGAGCAGCGCGCCGTCGAGCCAAAACTTGGCCGCGCCGTCCGGCTGTCCCGGAGCGCTCGAGACCTTCAAATAGAGTCGGTACTGGTGCCACTGGCCATCCCACACCACGTCTCCTCCTGGGATGTCGTGCGGCGGGGATCCGCCGTCCCCTTGCTCGTCGAAGGGGACGCCGAACGTCCAGGCGTATCCATACGTCCCGGAAAGGAGGTTGAAGCGCGATCCGCCGGTCACGCGGCCGAAAATGAACTTGTACTCCGCATTCGACTTGCAGCCCCACGAACCGGGGGCCAGCGTGCGGAAGTTCGCGGAGAACTTCACGTACGCTTCGATCCAGACCTGCTGCACATGAGCCGGTAAAGCGATGTTCCGCCCCACCGGGTAGTCGTGGCAGCGCCCCGTCGTGTCCGCCGACCGGTCCGGGAACGTGTAGCGCATGCTCTTGGACGAACCGCCGTATCCGGTGGTCTGGTCGAGCGCAATTTGCGCTGGATTGGCGTCCTCCAACACCGTATAGAAGCCCCGCGGATCGGAGAGCAGGTCCGCCGTGCTCACGTAGCTCGAGAAGTCTTCCTGGAACCATGCTCCAGACGCTGGGGGAGGCGGAGGCGGGGGAGGCGGCGGAGGCGGCGGAGGCGGCGGCCGCACGCCCGGCGCGCGATTGTCCTCGACCGCGAGACAACTCAACGAGCCGAGCGCCAGCATCCAGGCGACCAGCCGCACCGCCGCACGGGCGCGCGAGCTCTGACCTCTTCCGCGCATGCCGCCCCAAGCTAATACGCGCCCCCCGGCGCTGGGAAGACGGAGGCGCTTTCTGCAACGCCTGACATTATGACCTCCCGATACAGTTCCACCATGTGTCGGCCGATCAACTCCCAGCCGTATTGCTGCTCCACCGTCGCGCGGCCCGCCCGGCCGAGGCGTTCCCGCAACGGGATATCCGCGAGCACCTGAGCCACGGCCTCCGCGAAACCGTCCGCTGTGTCCCGGATCAGGATGTTTTCGCCGTCCACCGCCGCCAGCCCTTCGCACCCGATCGACGTGCTCACGATCGCCTTCCCCATCGCCCAGGCGTCCAGAATTTTCAGCCGTGTCCCGCCTCCCACGCGCAACGGCACCACGAAGCACGCCGCCTGTTCCACGAACGGCCGCACGTCGTCGACGTACCCCGGCAGCTCAATGTCGTAGGTGGCGCGATAGCGCAGCTGATCTTCCACGCTCGCTCTACCGACCCAGCGCACCACCGGGTGCTGCCGCGTTCGCAATCGAGGTAGCAGTTCGGTCGCCAGATACATCAGCGCATCGTGGTTTGGGAACCAGTTGATGCCGCCGACACCGACGATGCCAGTGCCCGAAGCGGCGGCCGGCTGAAAGCGTTGCACATCGACCCCGTTAGGCACGACCGCGCACCTCGCACCCGGGACGAGCCGCATGAGGGCGTCGCAGTCCGCCGGCGAGACGGCCACGTTGAGCGCCACCCGGCCTAACCAGCGCCGCGCTTCACGCTCCACCAGGCGGCTCTGGTGGCGGATGTACGCCGCCCGCCAGCGACTGCGTTCGAGCCCTGCGCGGCGCTGCAACAAGGTGGCTTCGATGTTGTGGTGTACGCAGACGATCGGCAATCGCCGCAGCGCGGGCAGATACCCGGACAGATCGAGGCTGTCCATATGCACGAGGTCGAAAGACTCGTCCGCCAGCAGCTCTTCGAGACGAGCTCGGAAGGCGCGCGACTCGTAGGCGAACACGGTGTAGGCGCGGCCTCGGAGCAGGCTGCGCGCGTGGTCCCACAGCAGCCGCCCCGTTGCGTGTTCCTGCGGGATGGGGAAGGCCTGCACGGTGGCGAACTCGCTCAGCCCGGTAACGCTGGCCGCGACGTCCCGAGAGGTGGGCCGATCGCTGGCGCGGAAAAAGCACAGCGCAGTCACGTCGAACGCGTGCGCCAATAGGCGCATCACGTGGTACGTGCGAATCGACACGCCGCCGTCGGGGGGATAGGGGAGTGTTTGACACAGAAACAACAATTTTGGCCGAGCGCCGGATGTCCACGGTGCGGGCGACAACGTACCCCCTCGATCGCCAGATGCTTGCGGCAGGGGGAGGGGCAATTCGTATGCCATGCCCCGCCCCCGCCGCCGGTCCGGCCCCGCGACGCCACCTCTCCGGCGCCCATCGTTGCTGTGGCGTGCGCGCAACGGTGCGGCGGCCAGACACGGCATCAAACTTGATCCACGGCGGGCCGACGAGCGCTACGGTGCGTTGCGTCGCCTCTTCACCCTTGTCCTAGAGTCAGCTCGTCATATGCCCAGCTCCCCGGACCGGCGTCCCAGCTGATGTGCGGAATCTGCGGCCTGGCCTACGTCGATCCGGCCCGCCCCGTCGAATTGGACCGTCTCCTGCGGATGCGGGCGGCGGTCGCACATCGCGGTCCGGACGGCGCCGGAGAGCGCCGCGAAGCTGGCGTCGGGCTCGGACACACCCGTCTCAGCATCATCGATGTGGCGACCGGACAGCAGCCGCTCGCCAACGAGGACGGTAGCATCTGGATCACGTTCAACGGCGAGATCTACAACTACCGGGAGCTCGCCGCCCAACTCCAGTCCCACGGGCACACCTTCCGGACGCGCAGTGACACCGAAGTGCTGGTGCACGCCTACGAGACGTGGGGTCTCAACTTCGTGGAGCGTCTGAACGGCATGTTCGCCTTCGGCCTTCACGACGTGCGCAACGGCCGCGTCGTGCTGGGCCGCGATCATCTCGGCATCAAGCCGCTGTTTTACAGCGTCACCGACGAGGGGCTTTTCTTCGGATCGGAAATCAAGGCCGTGCTGGCCGGCAGCGGGTGCGCGCCCCGGCTGCAGTTCGCGAGCCTCCAGGAGTACTTGGTATTCCGGTACGTCGCGGGGAGTCGAAGCTTCTTCCACGGCGTGCACCGCCTGCCGCCGGGACACGTGGCCGTGTGGCAAGACGGCCGGCTGCAAGTCCAGCGGTACTGGACGGCCCCCGGACCCGCTGCGCACAACGACTCGACCGGGCTCACACTGGATCAGGCGACCGATCGACTCGAAGAGCTGCTGGCAGAAGCGGTGCGTTCCCAGCTGATGAGCGAGGTCCCGCTGGGAACGTTCTGCAGCGGCGGCGTGGACTCCGGATTGGTCACGACCTATGCCGCACGCCACGCCGACCGCCAGCTCGCCACCTTCTCCGTCGGGTTCGCCGAGCGGACATGGGACGAGACTGCGCTGGCGCAGGACACCGCGACCCGCGCCCGCGCCAGCCACCACGTGCTGCGGGCGGACCCGCACACCTTTCAAGCGACGCTGCACCGACTGATCTGGCACCACGACGAACCGCTCAGCCACCCGAATTCCGTCCCGCTGTATCTGCTGAGTCGCTTCGCGCGGCAATTCGTGACGGTGGTGTTGACCGGCGAAGGCGCCGATGAGCTCTTCGGCGGCTACCCTCGGTATCACATCACGCGGCTGCGTCACGCGACGGCGCACCTGCCGCAATGGAGCCGAGCGCTGACGGCGGGTGCACTGCGCCGGCTGCCGGGGCATCGAGCCGCCAAACTCGCCGAGCTGCTGCCCCTCTCGTACGAAGACGCGGTGATCTACAACTCGGCCTACGTGTCTCCGGCGCTGGTGTCTCGTCTCACCGGCGCGCCGATCGATGACGCAGTGGCCGAGCGCCGGGACCTCGTGGCACAGGCGTTCGTGCCCGGCGATGCGGTCGCGACGATGACCCGCTATGAGCTCGCGACCTACCTCGGTTGCGCGCTGGATCGCATGGATCGCATGTCCATGGCCAGCGGACTGGAAGGGCGCGTGCCGTTCCTCGATCTGCCGCTCGTCGAATGGACGACGAGCCTGCGCTCCGCGCTCAAGGTTCGGGCCAGGGAGAACAAGCGTGTGGTGAAGCGGCTGGCGGAGCGGTACTTGAGCCCTCGCATCACCCGGGGCGCAAAGTCGGGGTTCGGGATTCCGTTGAAGGGGTGGTTTCAGGACCCCGCGTTCAGCGCGCTACTCGACCGGATGCGCGACCCTCGCCATCCCGCCGCGGCGGCATTCGATCGCCCAACGCTCGATCGGCTGCTCGCCGAGCATCTGCGCGGCGATCAGGACCACGGGGAGGTCCTGTGGCTGCTCGCGAACGTCTATCTTTGGCACGAGGTCCAGCTGTGGGGGAACCGAGGCGACTGACGGCGGGTCAGCCTTCCCAGGGGACACTGCAGCCGTGCTCGACCTGGGAGATGACCCAGCGGAACTTGCCCGACGGCTCCGCCGGGATGTCCTCTACCAACTCGACGTCGATCCGCATCCCCTCGCCCAGGCGCTGTCGCAGGCCGGCGAGCAGCGCGTCGCGATGCGCCGCGGTGAACGCGTCCGACGCGACCAGTTTCAGGTGCAGGTGATCGCGGCTTTCCTGAATCAGCTGCGACTTCAAGAGCTGCGGGAACGGCTTGAAGGGGTGGGTCAGGACCGAGGGCGAGATATAGCGCCCGTCGGGAGTCGCCACGATGTCCTCCGCTTTGGTCGTGACCGGCGTGAGCCGCCCGAGCCCCCGACCGCACCGGCACCGCTCGGGCAAGAGCGCCGTCATGTCGCTCGTACGGTAGCGCAGCAGGGGCATGCCGCGATTCCACAGCGTGGTTCCGGTCAACCACCCGCGTTGCCCCGGAGGTACGGGCTCTCCGGCGTCGTCCACGACCTCAGCGATGCCGTATTCATCGAACAGATGCTTGCCCTCGTGAGCCTCACATTCCCCGGCGAACACGACGCGTTCCGCCAGGCCGTAGAAGTCGAAGATCGGACACTCGAACGCCGCGGTCAGCGCCTCCCGCTGTACCGCGTGGAGCGTTTCGGACGAGGAAAACACCGCGCGAAGCGGCAGCCGCTCTCCACGGCGCTGCAAGTAGGAGGCGAGGATGTAGAGCGTGGAGGGATAGCCTTCGAGGAACTGCAGCCGCCGGCGACGCATCTCCCGGACGTACGCGCCCAAGTTCGACTCGCTCATGTGGAACGACGAAAACCAAAGTTGGCGGTGGAGATAGTTGGCCCGCCAGAAGGGTGGCCGCCGCGTGGCAATCGGCACCACCACCCGTCCGAGGAGCATCCCGCACCAATCCCGCCGCCCCATTCCCCCCCAGCGTTTCTGTCGCCAGTCAGCGACGTTGTTCGCGATACACATCGCGCGATCGTACCACAGGCTGAGCGGTGAGCCGGTCGTGCCGCTGGTGTGCCCGTGGATCAAGGCGCTCGGCTCCCGGGTCAGAAGCGCCGGCCCGGCGGCGCGCAGCTCGGCCTTGGTCAGCACCGGCAGGCGGCGCAAGTCCTCCGGCCCGACGATCTGCTCGGGGCGCACGCCGCACGCGTCGAATCGCCGCCGGTAGAAGGGCAACTGGTCGTACGCGAAGCGCACCATGAGCTGCAGCCGCTGGGCCTGCCAGTCCCGCAACCGACCGGGCTCCCACCACTGACTCCGCTCCCATTCCGACTCCAGCGCGTTGAAGACCGAGCCATAACGCTCGGCATGGATGCGCGCGGCGTAGGCGTTCAAAAAGACGGTCTGGAGCCAGCTCGGCGCGTGTTCATAGACCCGTTGCGCGAGCCCGCTCATAGGCAGCCGACCCGCTGGGCGCTGACCACGAGGTTGTCGATGTACCGCTCCTCTGCCGTCGCGGCGCCCGCGTTCCAGTAGTTCTCGACGAACAGGGTGTTGATGCCGTAATCGTTGTAGGATCCCAGCCAATTCAGCCCGCTCCGTTGCGCCTCCAGCACGTCGTCGATCCACAATTCGAAAACACCGTTCGCCTGGCCGGGGTCGTTCAAGCGGACGTGGGCTTCGATGCAGCGCCAGACGCCGGCATTGGCGGTGGAGAAGATCGCCGTGCCACTGCGCGCAGCCCCCAGGAAGCGCAGGTGGGCGACGTCCCCATACCCCCTCGTCAGCAGATTCCCGAGGCTGTCCGTGCCGGACACGGGGTCGAGCAGGAGGTATTCCCGGTTGGAGGGCTGGTCACCGCTCCACACCGGTGCGATCATGGTCTGGGCCCAGGCCGAGTTCGCCAGGATCTGCACGCGAGACAGTTTATCTCCGCCGCCGCCGGTCCAGCCCGCCTGGTTTTTCAGGTAGAGCCGCCAGTACACCTCGCGGTATTTCGCCGTCCCCGCGTCCACCGGTCTGATCCCGGCCTGCGGCGTGGCACCGAAGGCGAGGTGGAGCGACCCTGCCGAGACTTGCCCCCCGGTCCACCGCGCGCGCATCCCCGTGGACCCATTCAAGCCTGCACCGCGGACGCGAGCGAACCCGGCACTATCGTATTCGAAGTACCGGCCGAGGCGGTCCGACTCGAAATCGTCGCACCAGATCCAGGCCGCTTGAAGCGAACCGCACTCCCCCCCCACAGGGATGTTCGACCCGGAGGCCTCGTGCCGACAGGTTCCCAGGAGACCCACCGCTGCCAAGGGCGTCCAGACACGCAAGGCGCGTCGCACGCGCCAAACCCCGAACGGCCTCATGACGCGGCTGCGCCCGGTCCGGCGCATCGGTACAGGTCGACCCGATACACACGGTAGTCAAACCGCGGCCGCTCCGACCGCAAGACTTGACGGCAGTGTGCGAACAGCCAGCCCTCGAGCCCCGGAGCGTCGGCCACCAGGCCGTTCCGGTGGTAGGGAGCGATCACCCACAGATTGTCGACACCGGCGAGCCAGTTGCTCAAAGTGTCTACGCTTGAGGGCAACTCACGGTACGACAGATCTGGGGCGTAATGCCGCGCCACGATCGCGGGCGAACCGACCAAGAGACCCCCCCCCCGCCCACCGGCGCTCCGGACGTACGTGTAGGCCGGTCGATAATCGAAGCGCGTGCCGTCGGAGAGGTGCGACGCCATCCCGGGCAGAACGGCCGCAACGAGGACCGCAGTCGCTCCCAGGGCGAACGCTCGCCCCCCGCGGGTGAGCGACTCGCTGAGGCGCTGCACCGCGCCGCCGGCGGTCACGAAGACGAGCGGGAGCATCGCAGTCGCGTAATCGGCGTAGACGGCCGTCCGCAGCGACGCAGCGAATAGCAAGAGCATGGTGGACGACCCGCCGCCCAGGGCGAGCGCCGCCCAACGCCGGTCGCCACTCGCCCGCGGGGCCAAGAGCAGCAGCAGCGCCCCCAGCAGGGCCGTCACAACGATGACCGGATCGAGCCATTGTACGATCGCCGGCACGAGGGTGAGCGTGGCGCTCATCCCACGCGACTCCTTGTTCTGTAGCGCGGCCCGGCCGCCGGTCGCCTGCAGCGCGATCCATCCCAACGCGATCGTCGCAAGAAACGGGACCCACAACGTGCTCCAGGCGGTCCGCGTCGGCCAGCGCCAGCCCAGCGCACCGTCGGGCCCGACCAGTGCCAAGCCGAGGACCACACCGGTCAAAGGAAAGAGGAAGGTGGGGTGCGTCGCCACCCCGGCGACGAGCGTCAGCAGCGCGAGCGCGTAGCTCCGCCGTCGATCCGCCGCCGTCGCTTCGAGCAGCAGCAGCGTGGCCAGGGCGGCAAGCAGATAGATCAGCGTCCAGTAGCGGGCAAACTGGCTCTCGTACAACAGCCACGGCGCCACTGCCGCCAGCAGGGCGGCCACCCCGCCGGCGACCGGGCCGAACACCCGGCGTCCCAAGTTCCACGTGACCCACAAGCCCAACAGCGCGAAGACGACGGGCAGCAACCGGAGGAAGGCGGCCGTGGGGTCGTGCAGCGGCAGCAGCAGGTGCTGCAGCAGGTAGTACAGCGGCCGCCCGCGGATGCCCGGTCCGCCGGCTGCAGCCGCCCGGGCGCCCAAGTCCAACGCGTCGCGCAGCGTGTACAGCTCGTCTTCCTCGAGCGGCCGAGCGCCCAATTGGTAGCACCGCAACACGGCGCCGAGTGCGACTATCCCCGCCACCATGACGGTGGTCTCGGTCCGCCCGGTCTTCAAGATTTGCGCTCGTTTACGACAAACGTCGGGGACAAGGCGCCCACGCCCCGCCTGATGGTCAGTTTCAACACCGCGTACGGGAAGTACCCGTACAACACTGCACCCGGGAACAACGCCCGCATCCGCGAGACATCAAAGAAATGGAGATGGTCCCGACGCTGGATGCGGCGCGGCGTCAAGCCGAAGAGGGCGATGAATCGGAACAACAGGCAGTAGCTGTTCGGGGTCGTCAGAATGAGTTGGCCACCCGGCCGGAGCACGCGGCGGAACTCCCGCGCGGCGAAGCCCGGATCGGCGAGGTGCTCCAAGACTTCGCTGCACCAGATCAGGTCGAAGGATCCGTCTGGAAAGGGCAACGCCTTGTTCGCATCGACCAGTTGACATTTGTCGTAGACGCACTCGACATCGATCGACGTGACGATGTATCCGCGGCGCTCGAGCCAACGACTCTGGTCTCCTTCGCGGCACCCGACGTCCAAAGCCGTTCGTCCTGCACCGGGCGGCACGAGCTCTAGGGCGACGTGTTTCCCCTTCGTGGTGGCGCGCCGGGTACCCTGCCCGAGATCGAGCGGCAGGTGCTGCTTCACCCATTCCAGCAGAGACACGTCTTCCCTTAGGCCCCGAGTCCGCGCAGCGCGAACAGCAGGCCGCCGATCCCGGCGACGGCCATGACGCAGAGGAAGTACAGGAGGCCGTAGGCCACGGCGTGCGCTGCCGGAATCCCCAACGGCGCCAGGAGCAACAGCCACGCCCCTTCGCGCACACCCAGGCCGGAGATGGTGACGGGTGCCATCGCACACAAGCTCACGAACGGCACCGCGAACAGCAGGAATCCGAGCGACAGACGCCACGCCAGACCTTGCCCCAGACCCGCCCAGACGAGGATGTAGGCCGCCTGGACGGCGAGCCCGAGGCCCATCGCTTTGATCACCGCGGCGGGGGACTTCACGAAGGCCAGGGTGAGGTGGCGAGCCTGTGCCACCGCCGATCGGACGGAGGCGGAGCGCCGCAACACCACGACAACGAGTGCCAGCCCACCGACGGCGGCGGCCGCTGCCAGCGCCAGGACGGGAGTCGCGGGACGCTTCCATGCGACCTGCTTCGCCAGCTGCGCGACCGAGCTCGTGTCCACGAACATCCCGACCGCGCAATAGAACACCAGGGCCAATACCCCCACCACCCGGTCCAGCAGGACGCTCGCGACCGCTAAGCCGGCGTCACCACGCCGCCGCGCCGACGCCGCGGCCGCGCGAACGGTGTCGCCGCCGACCGACGTGGGCAGGAACAGACTGAAGAACAATCCGATTAGATAGAGCCGGAACAGGTAGCTCCACGCCGGCGCGCTGGCGCCGAGGATCACGCGCCAGCGCAGCGCCGCAAGCGCCTGCGCGACTGCCAAGAGACCGATCGCCGCGAGCACGCCCAGTGCGAGTCGGGGGCCCACCTGGATGCTCAGCTCGTGCAGGTCGGCTCGCCGCACGACCCAGGCGAGCAGCGCCGCCCCAATCCCGAGCCGGAGCCAGACGCCCACGCGCCTCACGACTCGGCAGGTGGGACGAGGGCTGCCGGCGTGAGCCGGTAGCTCCGCCGGTGCAGTGCGCTGAAGTGAACGATGATCTCCCCGACGAGGCCGAGCGCAGTGGCCTGCACGCCTAACACCACGAGCAGGACGGCCAGCAGCAGGAGCGGCCGGTCGGCAAGCCCCTTGCCCTGCAAGCGCTGTATCAGGAGCAGCAGGAGGAGCGCTGCCCCGGTCAGCGACACCGCACTCCCCACCAGTCCAAAGAAGCGGAGCGGCTTCTCGGTGAAGCGGACGAGAAAGTAGAGGCCCAGGACGTCGATGAGACGACGCAGATACGTGCCGGGTCCATACACCCGCGACCCCCGATCCGAGGCGTGTTGCTGGGCGGCGATTTCCTCGACGCGGTATCCATGGCGCGTGGCCAAGATCGGCAGGAACCGCAGGAAGTCGCCGTGCAGGGGAAGCTGCTCCAGGACTTCCCGCCGCACCGCTTGGACTCCACAGCCCAGGTCGTGAAACCGCGTTCCGGTCGCTGAGCGAAGCAGCACATGAAACACCTGGGCCTGCAGCCGATTGAACCACGGATCGCGTCGCGGGGATCGCGTGGCGACGACCAGATCCGCCCCGGCGGCGATCCGGTCGACCAGCACCGGTAAACAGGCCGCCTCGACCCGCCGGTACGCCGGCAGGGTCACGACGATCCCGCCTCGGCAGTGGGTGATTGCCGCGCGCAGCAGCGACGACTCTCCCAACGCCTGTCCCGCTACGAGAGCCCGAACCGGCGCGCCTTGCGCGGCCAGCTCCGTCACCGCCTTGGCGTGAGACCGGTGCCAAGGCTCCAGCGCGAACACCAGCTCGAACGCCCGACCCATCGCGGCGAGGGGCGCGGCGAACTCGCGATACAAGCCGACCAGATCATCGGCTCGTTCGCTCACCGGCACGATGACGGACACCGCCACGGCGTTGTCCTGGCTCCGTGCGTCTCGAGCGCCCGACCGCGGGGTCACGGCGGCTCCCACCAGCGTCGTCATCGCAGCTCCTCACGCAACAACGGAGGTTGCTCGGGCTCGACGGCTTCCCGTGCGGAAACAACACCTTCGGCGATCAGGCCCAGGATCAGGAGATAGCATCCCAAGCCGAACCACAGCAAAGCGGCCCCGGGGAATATGAGGGCGTGCGCCTTTACCGGACGGAACCACAACATCGCCACCACGGTCGCGAGCGCGAAGGCAAATCCCAACGCCGTCGCCCCTGCCGCGGCGAGGCCGAACATCCAGAGTGGCCGATCCCGAAACGATCGGATCATCTTCACGGTGAGCAAGTCGGCCGCCACTTTTAGAATGCGCGACAAGCCGTACTTGCTGGATCCATGGAGGCGCGGATGGTGCTGCACCGGAAGTTCAGTGATGCGGGCCGCGGCGACGGCCGCGGCCAGGGCGGGTATGAACCGGTGCATGTCCGAATACAGCCGCACGCGCTCCAACAGCTCCCGGCGATATGCCTTGAGCGAGCAGCCGTTGTCGCGAATCGCCACGCCGGTGACCCACCGGATCAGCCGGTTCGCCACCCAGGAGGGGACCTTTCGGGTAACCAGCTTGTCGCGACGCCGCACGCGGTAACCAGCGACCAGGTCGTATCCCTCTGCGAGTTTGGCCACCAGCCGCGGGATGTCCCGTGGATCGTTTTGCAGGTCTCCGTCCATGCTCACGACGATCTCCCCGCGCGCGTGATCGAAGCCCGCCTGCATCGCAGTCGACTGCCCGTAGTTCCGGGCGAGCGGGATCATGCGAACACGTGCGTCGGCAGCCGCCAAGGCGCGGATCACCTCTCCCGTCCGATCCGAGCTACCATCGTCGACCAGGATTAACTCCCACGTTCCCGATGCCGTGAGGGCATCGCGCACGGCCTGCACGAGGACGGGAGCATTCCCTTCCTCGTTGAAGACCGGCACAACAACCGAGATGAATGGCGTGGGTTCCATGCGAGGCCGCAGGCGCAACGAGCATGCCACGTGCCAGCGGCTCGCTCACCCTTCTGCGCGGGCGGAGAGACAAAGCTTGCTGTGGCGCGCATGCCACACCGGCGGCGGGTTGTGTCGCGGCCCGACCTACCAGCCCGGAGTTCGCTCCCAGATCCGAATCCGGCCCCACCACACGGACATCGGCTCCTCCGGTCCCTGGTTCAGGTTGCGCCCCAACGCCACGCCATAGATGTCCGTGGCATCGATCACCACAGTGGCAAACGATTTGATGAGTCTGCCGTCCAAATAAAACCGCGCCGCCCCGTCCGGCACGCCGCGCGCCGAAGACACCTTGAAGTACACCCGATACTGGTGCCACAGCCCGTCCCAGACCGCCGTGGCGCCCGGCACGACTTTCGGTGGCGTACCGCCGTCGCCCTGCTCGTCAAACGGGATGCCGAAGGTCCACCCACTCCCGCCGGTGCCGACGTTCAGGTTGAAGCGCGACCCACCGTGGGTCCGCCCGAGGATGAACTTGTATTCCGCACCGGACCTGCAGCCCCAGGTGCGTGGGGCCATCGTATGGAAGTTTGCGGAGAACCGCGCATACGCTTCGACCCACACCTCCCGCACGGCGCGCGGCAGATCGATGTTCCGGCCGATCGTGTAGTCGTGACAGCGGTTGGCTAGATCGTTGCTGCGATCCGGGAAGGTGAACCGCATGCTACTGCGCGACGTCCCGTAGCCGCTCGTGGTGTCGAGCGCGATGCGGGCCGTGCCCTCATCCTCGGGGACGGAGTAGAACCCGCGACGATTCGCCAGCAAGTCGCTCGTGCCGGCGTACGACGAGAAATCCTCCTCCACCCACGGGGCCGCTGGCTCCAAGCCGGTGGACGTAAGCGGGACGGTCGCGGCCAACAGGAGTGTGGCCGTGGCGGTAACCTGCGCGGCGACGTTCATGATCAGCCACGGATATACCCCACAGCCTGTCTCAGCGTCTGCGGCGCGGTCGCAACGGAGCCGCGTGCGTCACGCCGATTCTCGCCTACGTATTACCACCCCGGATTCTGATTCCAGGCTTGAATCCGGCCCCACCACACCGAGGTCGGCTGCGCCGGCCCCTGGTTCATGTTCCGCCCCAACGCCA